>JABLXU010000069.1 GCA_013177805.1 Candidatus Omnitrophota bacterium | reverse complement strand
TCGAGCGCTCCATCAATATCTGTAAACGGGTGATGGCGGAGGAGAACCTGGGACCGGGCGATATCGCGAAAGTGTTGCTGGTGGGCGGCCCCACGCTCAATCCCCTGGTGCGTGAGATTCTATCCGATCGCTTGCAAATCGAGTTGGAATTCCGCATCGATCCCCTCACGATCGTCTCCCGGGGCGCGGCGGTGTTCGCGGGCACGCAACGTCTGCGGGAAGAGGCGCGGCCCGTGATGAAAACCGGACAATATTTCATCCAGTTGGAATACAAACCCATCGACACCGATCCCGAACCGCTGGTGGCGGGCAAGGTGGAAGCCCTGGATGAAGATATACGAGGTTGGACGATCGAGTTTGTGGAATCCATGAGCCAGTGGCGGAGCGGGTTGATCCTATTAACCGCCCAGGGAGGATTCATGACCAGCCTGCGGGCGGAGCGGGGGCGGCCGAATGAATTCCTCATCGAATTACGGGATGGAGAAGGCCGCTTGCAGGAAGCGATGCCGGACCGCTTCACCTACACCTTGGGTGCCACGATCTCCGCGCAACCGTTGATTCATTCCATTGGAGTGGCGCTGGCGAACAATGAAACCCGGATCTTATTGGAGAAAGGCTGCGACCTGCCGACGCGGCGCCGGGAAGTTTTTCGAACGACAGCGGAGTTGAAAAAAGGTGAAACGGGAACATTTTTGCGCATCCCGGTGGTGGAGGGGGAAGACCGGAACCGGGCGGACCGGAACCGCCTGATTGGGAATCTGGTAGTAACCGGCGGTTCGGTACGGCGGGATGTGCCGGCCGGCAGCGAGATCGAAGTTACAGTGGTGGTCGATGAATCGCGGCGGGTTCATACCTTGGCGTACATTCCGGTGCTGGACGAAGAATACGAAGAGGTGTTGCAACTGGAAAAACCTGAAATCCTGCCGGCCGACCTGGCCTATGACGCCCATGTCGAGACAGAGCGCCTCAATCAATTGGTGAGTAAAGTGCGGCAATTGGATAACACCGAGGCCCTGGCTATCCTGGACCGGATCGAGCGGGAGCGGATGCTGCATGATATCGAATCGTCTCTGGCGGCCTCGCCGGTGGACCGGGACGCGGCGGATAAATGCCAAAGCCGGCTGCTCGACTTGAAACGCGCCTTGGATGACATCGAATACCTGATCGAATGGCCGGAACTGGTGGGAAAGGCGAATCTGTTGATCTCCCAAACCCGGGCAGCCTTGGATGCCCAGGGCAATACCAGCTTGCGGCCCTTGTTGACCATCACCGCGCAGGAAATTGAGGATGTCATCGAGAATCACGATACCGCCGGTTTGAAACAGAAAATCAAAAAAATGCATGAGATTCACACTCAGGCGTTGGCTGAGGATCCTGGATTCTGGGTGGAATACTTTAACTATCTATGCGGCAAGAAGAACACAATGCGGGATTCCGCCGCGGCGGAGAAATTGATCGAACAAGGCAAACGGGCCATCCAAAACAACAGCTTGGACGGATTGGAAGCGTCGGTCCGCCGCCTGGTCACTCTCTTGCCTGTGGCCGAACAAACGGAGATCCGGGATCTGCGCAGTACGGTCATGCCCCGGTATTGATTCCTGGTCTCTCTCTTCCCCGGCCAAGAGCCGGGGAGCACCGGTTCCGGACCGGGCGGATCGTACGGCGAGAATCGGGGAAGCCCCATGAGCAACGATTCCTTCATCAACTCGTTGATCATCGCCAAGGCGGCCACACTGGCGCGCAAGGGGATGCTGAGCAAAGCGGAGGAATTGTTGGCACCGCTGGTCGAGGCGGATCCGGATTCAATCGAGGCGGCCCATCTGTTGGCGAAGATCCACGCCCAACAAGGTTCATTCCAAGAAGCCAAAGGTTTGTGGACCCGGATCCTGGAGCAGAATCCCTACCACACGGACGCGGCCAAGGCACTCGAACGATGCGCCCGGTTCCGGGAACGCCGCCAGCGTCCGCATGTAAATTACCTGGTGCATCTCTCTTTGGTCTCTGTGATCGCCGTGATTGCCGTCTTTCTCAAGATTCAACCTCCGTCCGAAGGCGGGGAATGGATGATTTCCTCTTTTACCGCTCTCGGCGCTTCGTCAGAAAAAACCGCCGCGGCGGATGAAGCGGCTGGGCTTTCCCGAACTCCCGCACCGTCCTCGGCTTCCAGCTGGACGGGAAGTAAAACTCAGGAGGGAGAGAGAAAAACAACCCCAGCTGGTCCTTCGTGGATCGATAAAATCCTGACCTCCATGCCGTTTTACAAAGATACGTCTCCCATGGCAGGATTGATCCGCACCGAACGCACGGAAAAGATCGAAAAGGCGCTGCGGGCAAATTCGCTGTTTCGAGGTATGGATCTGCAAGTCGGGGAGGACCGGGGATCGATATTCGTGGTCGGCGCGGTTCCCACGTGGCCTATACGGCGGCGGGTGGAGCAGTTTGTCCGCGAAAACGCGGGCAAAGTGTATGTGGATGTGAATAAGGTCATCCTGACCGGTGTGTATGTCGTGCAGCCCGGTGATTCCATCAATGGAATTGCGGAAAAGTTGTATGGGAACGCATCGTACTCTAAAAAAATCATGGAAATCAATCATTTGCCGGCGGCGGACGCAATCCGGGAAGGGCAAAAGTTGACTTTGCCTGGAACGGGAATTCCCGCAACCCGGCGATAAAGAGCACAAAAAAAATCCATGTTGTTTTGTGGCCGATAACCAGACCGGAAGGGCGTGGATGGGGGGATCCACGCCCTTTCAATTATTTACTCCTGGATCAGGCCAGCAGAGTGGAGAGATGTTTGAAACTTTTGGCTGCTTGGTCCGGCGTGCCGCATTCGACGGAAAAGACGATATCGCGCGGGGTATTACGGCGGACGATGTCAATGATCCTAGCCCAGTCGAGCACTCCCTCGCCGCAGGCGCACCCCACGGCCGTGCCGGTGACCTTGCCCCGTTCCTGATCCGCCTGGGTGACCGAGATATCCTTGGCATGCAGATGCACCAACCGCCCGGCCACGCGCTCCAGCCAGGTATAGACATCATGACCGCACAAAAAAGCATTGCCCGTATCGAAATTGATCCCGATGGCGGGGGATTTCACCAGATTGTACAAGCGATCCAGGCCCTCCGGGGTGCGTGAATACTGCGCATGGGGTTCGAGGCCGATCTTGATCCCCCGGCGCTCGGCGATGAAGGCCGCTTCCTGCAAGGTGTATTTGATCAGAACATAATCTTCCTCCTCGGTAGTCCATTTGGCCTTGATCCCCTCGTCGGTGTTGACCACCGGAACACCGATTTCGGCAGCCACGCGGATCGCCATTTTGAGGTATTCGCCATGCACGTCAGGCCGTCCGAGCGGTCCGTGCGCTTGCAAGCCGGAGATAATAAGACCGGCTTTGACGCAGGCTTCCTTGATCCGCCAGGGGTCGTCAAACAGGGAAACCGTATGGTAATACCCCGCTTCGCTCATCAGTTCGCGTCCGAAATGGACCATCGGTTCAAAATACTTGTATCCCATCTCGGCGGCTTTTTGCACCGCCCACTCAAAAGGCTTGTCAGAACTGCGGGAGAATTCCGCGTTGAGTCCCAGATGAATATTGCCCATTGCTGTTTTCCTTCCCCGGTTACCGGCCGCGTAGGATTTGGCATCCACTCCCCCTGGCCCAGGCAACCGAAACCTTGACCATTCTTACTTTTTCTTTTTCTATTTTTTCTTTTTCCGGCCCGTTTTTCTCCGGGCATCGTTCGGAACGCGATGGAATGAGTTACTTAAAGGGATATCGTTCTTCCCAGGCCGCGTCGAGAGGCGTGCACAGGGTGCCCTGACTGACGAGACCGTTGCTAATATCATAGGGCAGGGAATATTCCCGAATCTTATCCATGTCCGGCCCGACGGACCGGCAGAAGAAAGCCGCGTTTTTGTGTTCGTTGGCATACCGGACGGCGGCGGGATCCCCCACCGCCATGAATTCATTCCGCATTTGATACCCCGGTTCCTCGTGATATTGGCCCTTGTACCAGCCTAGAGTGGCCGGATCGGTAACGCCTTCTTTTTGGAATGGATCTTGAATGGAGGTGGTCAAGTACGCGATCGGCGTGGTCACATACCGGTGCTGCGCGGGATCCCCGTCGATGTGCGGCGGCCAGGCGCCATTGTCCAGACGGTACATCATATAAGCGTCGTTGATGGACCTTTCCTCGGAATACACCCGCGCGATCAGAGCCCGCAACCGGGCGTTGAGAAAGTTGGGCACGGCAATGGCCGCCAGAACGCCGATGATGGCAACGACGATCAAGAGTTCGATCAGCGTAAAAGAAAAAGTGTGGGCTTTCATCGTGAGGTTCCTGCTTCCAAAGAGAATGGTCCATATCAGTGTCTTTAGAATCGCATGCTGGTGCGTGTCTTGTCAAGAAAATTCCAGCGATTTTGTGAGCGAAATCCACCTGGCTCCCGCATGAAACGTATTTATGGATCCAGGTCCAGATTCAAGCGCGCGCCCATGGCAGTTGGACAAAAATTCCTTACCTGCCTTCTCCTTGGCGGACGAGCAGGGCGCGGACTTCGTCATCCGAAAGCTGATCGAGATTTTCCAACGCGGCGGCCAACAGATCCTCGTCGGATTGCTCGATGACCAGTTGCTGCACGGCGGCGGCCTGCTCGGCGAGCGTGGGGGTTTTGAACAGCGTCCCCAGCGGCAGATCCACATGAAAGGCCTGGCGGATGGCGGCGATCAGCTGGATGGCCAGCAGCGAGTGGCCGCCCAGGTTGAAGAAATTGTCGTTCAGACCCACGCGGGGAACCTTGAGCACGTCATGCCAAATACCTGCTAAGGTTTTCTCTGTATCAGTCACCGGTGCGGCATAGCTGGAATCCGGGCCGGACAAGACTTGGGAGGCCTTTTCGGGAGCGGGCAACGCCTTGCGGTCGATCTTGCCGTTTGGCGTGTGGGGGAACTCATCGAGGATCACGAAATGCGCGGGGACCATGTACCCGGGCAGTTGCTCCAAAAGAAACGCGCGCAAGTCTTGGCTATTCAGTTGCGCGTCCGGACGCGGGACCAGGTAGGCGGCCAGGCGCTTGTCGCCCGGCGTGTCCTCGCGGGGAATAACCACCGCCTCCCGCACGCCGGGGTGTTGTTCGATGCGGGTAACGATTTCACCCAGTTCGATCCGGTAGCCGCTGATCTTGACCTGGTGGTCGATCCGCCCGAGCAGCTCCACTTCACCGTTCGGCAGGAAGCGGGCCACGTCCCCGGTGCGGTACACGCGGGTGGGGGATTCCGGAACGAATGGATGGGAGATGAAACGGCTGGCAGTCAACTCGGGGCGGTCGAGGTATCCCCGCGCCACGCCATCGCCTCCGATGAGCAACTCGCCAGTCAATCCGGTGGGAACGATTTGCATGTGTTTGTCGACGATATAAAACTGGGTGTTGGCGATGGGCCGTCCCACAGTGATGAGCTCCGCTCCTTTGGAAATGGGCGTAGTGGACGACCAGATGGTGGTTTCGGTGGGACCATACATATTATGGACTTCACCGGGGATCAATTCGGCCAGGGTATTGGCCAACGCAAGAGGCAACGGTTCGCCACCGATCATCAGGCATTGAATCCGCCGCAATGCTTCGCGGGTTTCCTTATCGGTCTGGAGCATGTTGATCATGGAGGGAGTGCATTGGAAATGAGTGACACCATGGCGGTAAATCAGCGCGGGGATTGAATAATCCTCCTCCCCGCCATCCAGTCCGGCGTTGGCGGCCTTCCGGACCTGGTTGAGATGCGGCAAATGTTCCAACACCGTTTCCGTGGGGACACCGAAGTCGATCAGGCAGGCGATTTCATCCACGCCGATTTCCTTGAGCCGGTCCACAATCCGCATACAGCGGTTAAGGCTGCCGAATAGGCCGCTTTGCTCGTAGTAGCGTTCGAAGGCGAATTCCAGCAGCGCGTCCAGTTCCTCGGGCTTCAGGGATTCAAACGTCTCGTCGATGCTCTTGCCGCTATCGGAAGAGAGTTTCTGGAAAGTGGGGAAATACCAAGCGGCTTCCTTCACAAGGCTCATGGCGCTGCGCAGGTATTCCTTCATGGGGCCGCGGACGGTCTCGCGCACGGCGCCGTCGTCCTCGCCTGTGAAGGTATGCAACATGAGGGTCACATGGCCCCGGCCGGGATGCCCGGATTCCGCCCAGGTCTTGCGGTAGATTTCGATCTTCTCGGCCACCTGCTCGATGCTTTGGCCGAGCAAGTGGGTTAGCACATTGGCTCCGATCTCGGCAGCCTGGATGTAGGTTTCGGGATTGCCTGCGGTAGTGATCCAAATCGGCAGTTCCGCCTGAATAGGACGGGGCAGGGTCCGGATTGGAACTTGTTCTCCGTGGGGATTCGGGAAAGGCACCGCTTCGCCACGCCAAAGGCGTTTGAGCGTCTCGATGTCCCGGAACATGGATTCCTTGCGCGAGGCGTAATTCTCCGGCCTGAGGACGAAATCGTTGGGCTGCCAGCCGGCGGCGACGCTGAGATCCACGCGGCCGCCGGAGAGGTTGTCCACCACCGCCCATTCTTCGGCTACGCGGATGGGATTGTGCAAGGGCAACACGCAGCTGCCGGAACGGATCCGCGTCCGCCGGGTGATGGCAGCTAAAGCGGCCCCGGTCACCGCGGGATTGGGGAACAAGCCGCCGAAGGCGTGGAAATGGCGTTCGGGAGTCCAGACGGCCGTGAAGCCCTGTTCGTCGGCGAATTTCGCGCCTTCCATCATCAACCGGTATTTGTCGTTCACATCCGCCGCTTCGTTGCTGGAAAAATAGAAGAGGCTGAAATCCATGGGCCGGCTTGCGTACCGGGAACGCTTAGGAGAAGAAGCCGCAGCGCGGTCATCCTGCGAGTAGAGGACCACCTTGAATCCCCGCGCCAGGGTCCAGAACAATTCCAGAACAGAGATATCGAAGGACAGGCTGGTGACCGCAAGCCACACGCCGGGCTTTTCGTGGGGCAGCCGCTCGTCCATGCCAGCGAAAAAGTTGATTACGTTACGGTGTTCGAGCATCACGCCCTTGGGATTGCCCGTGGAGCCGGAGGTGTAAATCACGTAGGCCAGGTTTTCGGGGCGGACCGCGACGCGCTCGTTGTCCGGGGATTCGCGTGCGATGGTCTCCCAGTCCGTGTCCAGGCACACGATCTGCGCCTTGTCGGCCGGCAGGTTGCCCGCCAGCTGGCTGGTGGTGAGCAGCACGGGAACCCGGGTGTCCTGCACCATGAAGGCGAGCCGTTCCCGGGGGAAGTCGGGATCGAGCGGCACATACGCTCCCCCTGCTTTCAGGATACCTAGCAGTCCAGCCATCATCTCCAACGAGCGGTTCATGTGGACGCCCACGAGAATGTCCGGCCCCACGCCATGCTTTCGGAGATAATGGGCCACTTGGTTGGCGCGCTGGTTCAGTTCGCGGTAGGTCCACTCTTGATTTTGATACGCCACGGCGGGCGCGTCCGGCGTGCGTTCCACCTGGGCCTCGAACTGATGATGGATGCAATCTTCCCGGGGATAGTCCGTTTCTGTCGCGTTCCATTCGAACAAGATTCGGCGTGTTTCCTCCTCAGAAAGAACCGGCAGGCGAGCAATGGGGCAATCGGGATTCTTTGTTAAACCTCGTAAAAAAATATCAAATTGCCGCCGCATGTGTTCCAGACTGGTGGAATCGAGAATCCGGGGATCATACAGCCAGCGGCATTCCGTGCCGTCACCGTTCAGGACGAACAGGAAATACGTCCCCGGACCGGCGCTTTGGCCATTCATCCCCTGGCCCCATTCGATGGCCACGGGCAAGCCCGCGTGATAGCCCGATTCCGTGACATCACGGACCTGGGGATACCGGGCCAGGACATCACGCGCGTAGCTTTGGCGGCGGCGCACGGTTTTGAATTCGGCCAGGCAAGCCGTGAGGTTTTCCATCAAGGTTTTGTGTGGATCAAATGAGAAGCGCAGAATCGCTTGCGGAGCATAGAATTTCTCGAATCCCCGTAACCGCTCGGCGAGGGAAGCATCACTGTAGCCGGTATCGAACTCCGATGTTCCGGTGATCCGGGCCAACCAGGCACCAAAAGCGGTCAAAAGTAAATCCGGCATGGATACCGAATTATCCAGGGTTTTTACGTAATCTTGGAATTCCTGGGGAACCGGAAAGACATAGGCTTCGAATTTCCGGGTACCGTCCTCATTTCGTGCGTGTTTACGGTATGGGATATGTAAAGGTTCTATGATTGACAGTTTTTGAACCCAATATTCTTCATGACGGATCAGGCTGCCGTGGATTTCGGTCAGGCGGCGGGCTTCATCCGGTGGTAACTGGGCCAGCCGGTCTCCTATCTCCAATTTCGTGGCATGGACATAATCAAGAATCGGCAGCGGATTTCCCTCCATTGTAGACAAGCCGGTTATCATCACGCTTCCGCTGCGGGCCGCGGCCAATAACTGATCCGGTCTGATTTCCAGTACGGTACCTGGAAGCGCATCAGATGTTTGGGGTTGGATTTCCACTCCCGTAACCACCGCTGGAATGCCGCCCGCCAGGATTTTGGGCAAGCCCATGGGATTGACATAGGTGCCGAAATCCAGGGCGCGGACGAACGCGCCGATGGCCTCCGCCTCCTGGTTCCAATCGATCAGCAGAGCGTTCGCGGGCCGCTGATGTTTGGAGTAACTGCGTTTCTCGGCCAGGTTTTGTTTCTGCTTGTTCACTTGTCCCTGGGCCAGTTCGCGGATGAGTTCGGAAAAGGTATCAATGGCAGCCTGAAAACAACGGGTGTTCAAGGTTACGGCGGTTTCCGATTCGGTGATTGCAAAGAACTGCTGCTTGAGGATTTCGCCTTCATCCACCCCCGGGACCATGGTGTGCCAGGTGATGCCGTATTGCTTTTCCCGGTTAATCAAGGCCCACGTGGGGGTGTTCAAACCAGCGTACCGGGGCAGGGGACCGTTGTGGAAATTGATCGCTCCCTCGCTGGGCAAGGCAAGAATTTCCGGGGGGATAATCCGCAGGTTGGCTATGCTGAAGAAATAATGGAACGGCTGAGAAGATAGGATGGAATACAAGTCCATCTCAGGATCAATGAGTGGAATCTCGTTTTTTTGGGCCCATTTATGGACCGCCGGATCCGCGCTGATGATCCCAAGAATCGATTGTTCCTGCTGCAGCAGGATATCCGCGCATTGAATGAGGACGGATTCTCCTCCCATCAGATAACACCGGATTTTTTTGGGTGTGTTCATACGTGCCCCCCCTGTTTTTTACAGAAAATATTTTGCTAGATTTTCCTTCAGTGGCCGTATTTCGCGGAGTGAGAAACCAGATGGGCAAGATGTGACGGGCAGAGCTGATAATGTTCGATTGAAGTTATTGAAATTCGATAAAAAAAACGAGGAGAAATCCCGTGAAGCATGAAAAATGATAAAGGTTTGGAATCAAGTAAATAATTAACTCTTTTTCCAAGACTTAGAGATCCTCGATTCAATTTTTTTTAAAAGAAGGTGTTAGTTATAGCATACGTTGATTCGATATTTTTTACAAAATATTAAAAAAATAAGTCGTCTGTATTTTACCAAATTTATCAAAATAGTCAATAATTTTCAGCAAGTTCTTCTTTCGCATCAAGACGGGGAGAATATCCTACGAGCGCTTCAGAATGGCCTGGCAGGCTTGGACGGCCAGTTCATCGCAGCGTTCATTTTGAGGGTGGCCCGCATGGCCGGGGACGTGTTCAAAAGTGATTTGGTGGGTTTGGCAAAATGCGTCTAGTTTTTTCCAATATTCGACGTTTTTGATCGTTTCCCAGCCGGCGGGAACCTTGTGTTTCCAATTATGCCGCTTCCAGTTTTTGATCCACTCGTTGATGCCCCGGACAACGTAAGCACTATCGGTCACGACATGTACGCGGGTAGGGCGTTTGAGTTTTTCAAGGCCTTCGATGACTGCTTGCAGTTCCATCCGGTTATTGGTGGTGTGGGGATGCCCGCCGCTGGCTTCGAGGATTTTGCCCGTCGGCACATGGATCAGGATGAATCCCCACCCGCCGGGGCCGGGATTGCCGCGGCAGGCCCCGTCGGTGTAGAGAATCACTTCGGGAGCGGTATCCGATTGCTTGGATGTTGGATTGGTTCGTGCCATGGAAAATATATTGTATTGGGGATTTGGGGATTGTCATTCCCTGAGAAGGAAGAATCGCGAAACGATAGGACGGGGCGGATATCAAGATCCGCCCCGTCAATGCTCCACGCTGCATTCTCACCAGAAATCCACTCCCACGTTGAGGCGGGTTTCGAGGGCGCGCTTGATCTTGTCAAGCGATTCGGACAGATGGTCGCGCGAGTAAGCGTCCAGCTGCTCCTGGTGTACCTCGAGGAAAGAACTGATGCGTTTCGCCATCTCGTTCAACGAGCGCCAAGCCTGGGTGCGGGCGTCCTCGGGCATGCCCGAAACCGGCTGATGGACGATTTCGATCATGCGTTTCAAGTGCTGGCGCTGCAAAATGCGCCGATACGTGGAAATGCAGGGTTTTTGCGCCGTGAACGGTCCTTTCACCGGGGATACGGTGACATCGATCTCCCGCCACACCCCGTTGGTCATGGTGTCGAACAATTCAGGAATGGTGAAGTTCACTTCCTCCTTACGCCGTTGTTTTTCCGCGTCCAAAATGCGCCGGAGGAACAGCGGGGAATAAATTTCGTAGAGGACGGCGTCATACAAATTGAAAACAACGTTGGAGAGGGGAAACTCACTGGAAGGCCCCGGCCAGCTGTATCCCCAGTGCAGCCATTTCTCCGCGGCAAGCAAGTTCAGCAAGTCGGGTTCCACCTGGAATAAACGGTCGGAGAATAGATTTTCTAGAATGAAGTTGATCGCTTCGCGCTGTTTGACGGCGGACACCGGTTGAAGGGGGGTTAGGTCGTTCGAGCTGCCCTTCTTGACCCGGTTGACATATTGGCCTCCGAGGTATTTGAGAGAAAAGCGGGCCGCGTCGAAATAGTAGTTGAGGAGGCGGAGAAAGCCCCGGCGGACCATCGCGTAATCTTCCCCTTCCTTGACGATTTTGGGGAGTTTAGGGATGGTGTCGAGAATAATTTGGTTTTGCTCCCGCGCGAAGGCGAGGGGATCGTTGCCCAGGTCGAATGTGTTGCACAAGGGATCCACACCCAGACCGTAGTAGGGCGGCCCGGAATAGAGATCTTCATCCGTGCCGTACGTAAAGCCCGGGGTCTCCTGTTTCTGGGCGATCTGGTTGAGCTGGGCGGTCTCGGTCTCGCCGGTGGCTGGTTGGATGGGCTTGTAGGCGTATTCGATGGCCAAGTAGTCGTACGCGCCGATGGTGGGCTCGAAATAATGCCCCTGCTCTCTGCCTTCCGGGGCGATGTTCACGGGCAGGTAATCCATGACGCTGGAGGAGATGCTCTTCTCTCCGGTGACATTCTTATCGCGTAATTCATCGAGGGAAAGAAGGAGGCTGCCCTCGAAATTGTGACGCAATCCCAAAACGTGGCCAAACTCATGCGCGGCCACCGAGAAGAGATATTGGTTGACAAAATCATCTACCACTTCCGGCGATACGTTTTCGATTCCCGCGCGCGCCGCCAGGATGGTCAAAGCGAATAGCGATTGCTCCATCAGTTCTTTTTGGTACGAACAAGCCAGTTTTTCAGGATTGGTCGGCAGCGGCCGGGACAGGCGGTCCTTTAGCGATTGAACCGTATCGGGTTCCCGGACGCGGCGGAAGGCCAGCAGGCTGCGAATGGTGTCGCCTTCGATGATAAAGCCCCCGTGAAGGATTTCTCCATTGCGCGGATCGGCGATCCATTGGGCCACTCCCGCATAGGCGGAATCGAATGATTCGTTCCAATGGATCGTGTTGTACCGGGCATCGGAGGCATCCCAATCCGCGTCATCGGGTTGAATGTTGACGACAATGGCATTCTGGATGCCGATTTTCTCGAACGCCTTGTTCCATTCCAAAATCCCGCTTTTGATCGGCTCACGGTATTTTTCGGGAACGGTTTTCTCGATCCACACCGTCAGCGGTTTGACAGGCGGGGAAAGTGGTTGATCCGGGCTGGCCTTGCGGATATCCCACTTGGAAACAAAGCGTTTGAAAAAGTCGGGACGTTCATCGTGGGCCAAATCCACCCGGGCTTCGAGAAAATGACCCAGCCGGTGATCGGCCAGACGGGATTGAAAGTCCGGATTGTCTTTGAGTTTCCTCACGTCCACGATCAGTTCCGCTTGCGCGCTGCCGGGAGTGGGAATCACGACTGCCCCGCCGGGCGCGCCGGAACGAAAGGCAAAAAGGGTCCGGGTGACCACGTTTTCGGGAAACACTTTGGTTTCTTTGATAAAACTGTCTCCCCGGTCAAATCCATACGCTCCACCCAGGGAAGATCGGACCTCCTCGCTGAGATTGAAAACATCGGTGAGGAAGAACTTGCTCATGTCAATGAGGCTGGCGCCGTTTTCGGGTTTGGTGGCCTCAATGGGCAGGGATGCGACGATGGCGTCACTAAAGTTTTTGGCGATGGCTTCCTCCTCTTTGGAGCCTTCCGGCGCGGTGAAACGGAGGTTGCGTTGGACTAGTTGCACTTTCTCGTCGGTTTTGCGGAATTCAAAAATCAAACTGCCCATGTAGGTCCCCGGCTTCACCCACCCAGTGCCCAGACCAGTAGCCAGAACGCCGGACAAGAGATAACTCTGATCGAGCTGCTCCGGATGAATTTCCCAGTAGATTTTTTCCTTCTGCGTGTAGACAGTGAAGAGCCCCTCGGCCTTGGTGGCGTCCTTGATGAGTTCATCGAATTTACTGGGTTTTTCCGGTTTTTCGGGCTTCTCCCCGGAAGGCGGTTGGGAGGGCGCGGGTTTCCCCGCCGCGGGTTTTTCTTCGGCTTTCACGGCCTCAGCGGCGGGAGTTTGGTGAATTTCACTGGAGATGGTGCCGCCTTCGATTTTGACATCCGAGTTGATGAAAATGAATTGAATCCCATGGTTGACATTCTCGATATCCCCGGTCTCACGGCTCTTGTCGCTTTTATCCGTGCCTCCGGCCGCGGGTGGTTGTTTCGAAGGAGGCGCCACGATTTTCGGCTTGGAATCTGGAGCCGCCGGAGCCGTGGCGGCTTGCACCTCGGGTGTGGCCGCTTGGATGGTTTCCGTAGCTTTCGGAATAGTTTCACCGGCGGGTGTTTCTTCCCCGGCGAATGCGGGAACGGGGCCCAAACTGCAAGCCATCACGAGTACCCACCCCAGAATGTGCCGAGCATGAATGGACATGAAGATTCTCCTTTTGAATGGGAATACAAAAAAACTGAATCCGTTGTACGGAAATCGGATTTCTCTGTGCAATTCCAGCCCGTGGAACGATCATTATAAATACCATCGCGTGGCTTTGGCTAGGGTCAAATTTGGGTGGAAGAGGGGGCATCTGTTGAAGCGGCCGGTTCCGGGACAATCCCGGAACAATTCCAATCCGTATGCGGAATACGGTTTTCGATAAACCATCCATAGAGAACCTTGCCATAAGTCTGATATTCGATGCCATGACGTTCATAGAGAGGTTGCAAATATTTCTGTAACTTGGGAAGGTTATAAAAAGGTACGCCAGGAAAATAGTGGTGTTCGAGGTGGTAGTTGGAATTGAGATAAACAAAATCCCAAAACCAGCTGCCTTTCATTAAGGTGGTCCATTGGGCGGGATCCTGGGGATTGATATGGTAATGCTGGCCGGCCCGGTTGATCGTGAAGGCCACGGGAAACACGAAGAAATAGGGGACCGCGTATAACTTAAAAAACAACCATCCGCCTCCCCATCCCCAAAGGGAGGACATCGCGGCCAGATGCAAGGCGATGGTGATCCAGCGTTCCCGCTGGATTTGCCGTCGCAAATCGGGAGAATACGTTCGCGCCTCGCGCGCGGCGGCCTGGAAATATATGGGGAAAAGGGCGGGCGTCATATACAGGAATTTGTACCAGCGTTTGATGATTTTGGGGGTAAGGTGGGCGCGTTTGGGATCGTCCGTGTTGGATCCCAACTCGTCATGGTGATCGAGATGCCAGCGGGTGAACTGCGTGCGGGAGATGCCACTGGGCAGGGCGTACAACCAGCCCATCAGCGCGTTGAGGCGCGGACGGCTGGCGGCGAAAATCAGGTTGTGGACGACCTCGTGCAGCAGGACGGTGAAATCGAAAATCACGAATCCCAATACTATGGAACAAGGCAGCCAGACCCATAGGGGATCAAACATACTGCCATACCCTGCCGCTCCGGCGATCACGAGCTGCCGCCCGAGCGTGCGAAAGTGTTTCCAGGCTGTCCGTTGGTGCAGTTCGCGCAAGAGGCCGCGAGGCAGGGCTTCTCTCAACTCGCGGCGGAATTCGCCAAGGTGGTGATAGTAGTACCGTGTTTTTCTCCGGACGGGATTCGGGGATTGATCCAAGTCCATATTCTCCGCCTGATTCGGGGATTTCGAGTTCGCGCGCGATGCCAAGAACTTTTTATTTTACGCGCCCAGACGCAGGCGGGCAAGAAAACACCCTCTCCGGATGATGGACCGCCTTGCCTGTTGGCCTTGATTCATCCGGGGGTAGCCGGATGCGAACGCGGGATGGGGTGCCCTCCGGATTTTGATAGGCCTTGGCGGATCCGTTTTCTTCCTTTCCCCCATCGCCGGAATCCGGATCCGGTCAATGATTTGGAAAATCACCGGCCGGCCGGTATAGTAGTCCCATGAGACAAATGACGAGAGATGTTTTTCGTTTTGCAATGGGAGATCACTCATGACAGATAAAATAGTGAAGACGGACGAGGAATGGCGCAGCCAATTGACCCTCGAACAATACCGGATCACACGCCAAAAGGGAACGGAACCACCCTTCACGGGGGAGTATTACAAAGAAAAAAGGCCAGGGATGTATAAGTGTGTTTGTTGCGGCCAGGATCTGTTCCCGTCGGAAACGAAATATGAATCAGGGACCGGGTGGCCCAGTTTCTATCAACCAGTCAGAGAAGAGGCGGTTTCCTGTGAAACCGACACCAGTCACGGGATGATGCGCACTGAAGTGCTGTGCGGCCGCTGTGGCGCGCATCTCGGCCATGTCTTCGAAGACGGCCCCGAACCTACAGGCTTGCGGTATTGCATCAATTCGGCATCGCTTCGCTTTGAAGCGAAATAATAGGATTCAGCGAAGAGAGGATGACGGATCTGATAACTATCCACCCACATGCAGGACTTGCTCAGGGCTTGATTCGTGGCATGAAAGCAAATGAGAGCGGGTAACGATTCCCTCTCCCTCTAGGGTGGGTCCGGGTGAGGGTATTCTAGAGACACACCTTCATCCTGGAGGAAATGGAATCGATTTTCTTTCATGTTGTTCACATTTCCTCAACGATCCCCTAAAGCAATGGCACGCTGCCGCGCGCCCCTGCATGCTTTTCCGGCCATGAATTCCGGTTTACTGGATTTCCAAATAATCCTTGTCCGGCAGAGTGGGGAATTTCGCGTGCGGTTCAGTCTGGTACCAGTACGCCACGGAGGCGATATCATCTTGCAGCGGCAAGTAACGCCCGCCGGACCGCCATCCTAGCGCCTGGATCGTCACCCGCAGGTCTTCTTGGAAGCGGATGGGATCCATGATATGCCACCGGTATAGTCCAAAGCGCTGCTGGGATTTGTACACGCCATCGGGCCGGATGACCTGCGCCAGGCCGGTATAGGGTGTGGAAAATTCCTGGTATTGGCCTTCCACCTTGTTCTCGAAATTATAGGAACCGCAAAAATAATCTTCCGTTCCCGTACCACAGATGGTGGGAAAATCGGTATCGCCGTCCAGGAAAAACTTGATTTCCCCCTCGCCCCACCAGCCGTTGTTATTCACGCCCCAGCACATGTAAGTCCCCACGTAATGCCCCTGGCCCTTCACGCCGTCCAGAATCGTATAAACCTCCTTGTAAGGCAGGGGATTGACCCGGCGGAACTGGGCGTGGAAGTAAGCGGCGTCCTCGGGGACTTCAGTCAGCGTGTAATCGATCTGGTAATACAGGCGCATATCGTTCTCGTCGAGATTTTCTAAAGTAATCTTGCATTTTTTCCGGAAGGGCATCACCCAATAGCAGTTGAACGCGCTGCCCGGATTGACGCATACCGCCAGCGAATTGATCTGCGCGTATTGGCCCCAGCCGCAGGCGAAAAAATCGCCGATCGGACATTCGACCGAGGGATTCTCCTCCTCGTCCCAGTACATCCGCAGGATCGAATACCGCAGGTTGCCCGTGGGCGTCAGCCAGATATGCTGGATCGCGCCCGGACCTTCGATCTCCGCCAACGTGAAGGTGGATTTGGCTTTCACGTCGATC
>JABLXU010000068.1 GCA_013177805.1 Candidatus Omnitrophota bacterium | reverse complement strand
AAGCCGGGCCGCTTGATTTGGAGCCTAGCCGTTGCGTAATATCCGGATCCGGGCGGATTTCGGTTGGAGACAAGCGCGGCCCGCCGCGGCGGGGTTCATCCCCCATTTTGGGTAATCTCCGAGCCAGGGCGATTCGGTTGAGGATCCATCGCGATAGAAGAGGATTGTTCGCATGCCGCGTTTTTATTGGTTTTTGCTGACCGGATGGTGCCTGGTGGTGCTTTTTTCCGGGGCGGGGTTTTACTACTTGGCGCACCGGCCGCAGATGATGCTGGTGGTGGAAGATTATCATCCCTCCTTCGCCTATGAACGGGGCCGGGAGCTTCTGAAGCAATCGAATTTCAACGACGCCATCGCCTCATTCCGTAAGGGCATGATGTATTTCAAGCAATTGTACGAGGAGACCGGATCAGCCAGCCACCGCCGTCATTATGCCCGGGGGCTGTTGGAATTGGCCAACGCGTACAGCCGGAAGGACGATCCGGTCTTGCTGGCCCAGGCGGTGGAGCTATATGGGCAGGCTTGCCAGTTGGAGCCGGACGTGTCGGAGGGGCATCCCTACCTGGCGCATGGGGAAGTTTTGGAGCGGCTGAAGCGTTATGAAGAGGCGGTGGACCGTTATACGGTGGCGGTGGAGCGGGGCAGTGCGCGGTTTTCGTTGCTGGCCCGTTTCGGGCGGGGCCAGTGCCGGCTGGCCTTGGGCCAAACCGCCGAAGCGTGCGCAGATTGGTATTATTTCGTCCGGTATTTTGATCAAATCACGCCTGTGCATTGGGAATTCATCCAGAAGATGCCTCCCGGGGCTTGTTCGTGGAGCGCCTATGTGTTGGGGCGGGCCATGATGGCTCTCGGCAATGCCTCAGAAGCAGGGCGGTATCTGGAAATCGCGGGAGACCAATTCCCGGAAAACCGCTCCATCCGGGCTTATCGAGCGTTGGCGGCCGGAACAACCGTAGTTTCCGATTCGGGAGAGATATCTTTGCAGGAATTCTATCCCCCGGGAGGGGAAGATTTCCGATCGTTGGGGACAGCCATGGTGGATCTGTACCGGGCGCAGGAGGGGCCTTGCGTGGTCCGGTTGGAACTTTCCGCCCTGGGGGAGGGCGAGGCGCCGCCGGTGTTGCGGATCGAGGTCAACCAGGTGGCCGGGGAAGATATCCAGGTGCTTGGCTCCCAGCCGCGAGGCTACGCGGTCCGGTTGACGCTCCGGCAAGGAGCGAACCATGTGATGTTGCGTTCGTCCGTTGCCGGTTGGGGGGGCAATCCGGACATTCTGTTGCGTTCTTTTATTTTGGATGCGGGAAACGAGGCGGCCCCTTGAAAGGGGCGCGGGGGGAAGAAGGGGGGAATGCGTGATTCGAGAAGTAGAAGCGGGAAGAGCCATGGATTAGCATGAAATCAATTTGAACCGCTTCTCCCATAACAGGATACGATGTTTAATCGTAGTTTCTTGGAGTGCCATTCCAGTGGGGATGGCGGCTTGGCATGCCAGTGGTTGGTGGCTTGTCACGCATGAATATTCTTTCAATACGGACTGGAAAGGGAAGATATCGCATGAGAACGATTTTGCGTCGTGGTTTGATTCCGTTCGCCGCTGTGGCGCGGGCAGGCTGGATGGCGGGATTGCTATCCCTGTTGATGGTATCCTGCGGGAAGGAGGAAGTCCCGCCGGTGGTGGAGACGATCCGGGTTACGTTGCTCGATGTCCGGAATGAGGGGCGGGTGGATGTGTATCAGGATCTTGCCCGGCAGTTCACGGAAAGCCATCCGGGGGCCGTGGTTGAATGCGTCACCCGGACCGTGAATCCGGAGGAGCCGAATCGTGATCCCGCGGGGTGGCTGGCGGATACCGATGTGGTTATTTTCCCTTCGTATCTCAATTCTGTTTTTCGCGATCAGCCCAACACGTTTTATCCCATAACCCGGGAGGAGGCGGATATTCCTTCCGTGATTCAATTGGCGTACGCGGAGAGCGCGCCGCCGTCTTACTGGGCCATGCCGCTGGTGATCGATCCGTACGTGTTGGTGATCAAGAAACGGGAGGCGGGGGAATCCTCGCCGCCATCGGATTGGCCGGCCATTTTATTCAACGCTACGTTATACAAGCAGATTAAGCGCTTGGCCGGCCATCCGTTGTTCGTATTTTTGAGCCGGGATCCAATGAGCTTGGCGGATAGCGTGGCCGCGCATCAGTTGGCGTTCGGGTACGGGCGGGATTTTTTGCATGGGATGCCCTTCGAGCCGGACGTGACGCCGGAAATCAACCGGGAGAATCTGAACCGGGCCTTGCGAAATTTGAAGTTATTTATCCAGGAGGATCCGGCCGCGGCGGTGGCGGAATTGCCCAAGGCGGAGGACCTGGAGGATTTTGTCCGCAACGAACCGTTTGTGACCATCGCGAAATTGTCGCGTTTCCGCGCGCTGCCGGAGGAAAAGCGGAACGCGCTGTTTGCCATTCCGCTGCCCACCCCTTATAAACATAGTGTGGCTTGTCACGTGACGGCGGCGGGGGTGCCGATCGGCGCGGAAAAGCCGGCTTTGGGCGAGCAGTGGATCGCGTTTCTGCGGGAGTCGGTGGATCCGTTGGCGGAGCGGATGGGGGTTTTGCCCGCGCGGACCGGCGGGGGAGGTGTCGCGGGGGAGGTGTATCCGCCGGACACCATATATATCCTTCGGGAAAACACCAAAACCTTAACGGCCCAAAACCTGATCGACGCGTTGAATGGCGGATTCGACAAAGAGGAATTGGAGAAAATGTGGACGGCGGCTTTTTATTTTCCTTCGCATTAGGGGAACAGTAGCCGCCGCGCCGCCGGAGGGGAAAACCACAAAAACGGAAAAAGCGGCAGGCGGCCTAACGCAATGATTTTTTTAAATAAAGCATTGACACGCCTTTGAAACCGTGATAGATTTGGACCGTTCTATGTGTGGGATGAGAAGGAATTTTGGTTGAAACCACCGTTCTACAAGGGAGGGAAAAAGATCCCCAACCGTGGAACAATTGGAACATGTCGTGTAACCAGTTGATTGGTAAGATGTTATGCGAATGGCCGGATCACGGGGTATGGGGGTAATGTCCCATGTGGAGGGTGAGGCTAGAGATAACGGGAATGCGGGTGAGCCAACATAACTTCTTCAAATCCATAAAGATAGGATCGGTGATTTGCCGAGAGAATCTGGTTGGCATGTTGTATGCTAAGCAAGTTCCTTGGTTTATTTGTATTTTTTTTTGAGGTGAAGTGCGCGTGGTGTGGTTGAAAAGCCGTGGTGGTTATGGTAATAGAATGCGAATCGGAAGGAAAGGAAAGTCGAATATGAATGGTTTGTGGAGCGATAAACCGCCTTCGCTAAGCGTCAGGGAGGGGACGACGATGACCCAGCCGAATGCAAGAAAAAGAATGTGGCCGCACATTTTGGATAAATATTACGC
Source organism: Candidatus Omnitrophota bacterium (assembly GCA_013177805.1). GTDB lineage: Bacteria > Hinthialibacterota > Hinthialibacteria > Hinthialibacterales > Hinthialibacteraceae > JABLXU01. The sequence goes on along the minus strand of JABLXU010000068.1, from coordinate 13,561 downwards.
ATCAAAAGGAGAGATCATGAGAAGAGCAAACGTCGGAAATCTGATGGGGATCAAGTCAGTCATGTTGCTCGTGCTCGCCTGCGTATTGCTATGTGGGACAGGGCCGGCGCTGGCTCAAAGCGTGAATTTGGCGGATCTGGAGTTCCAGGATCTCAATATCGAGTTCCGGAACAACGGGATTGCGGATGGCTGGCAAGCCATCAGCGTGCCGGCGATCCTTGCGGCATCGGACAACGCGGACTATTCCTCGTTGGGCGGCGATTTGTTCATCAACGGCCGCATCAACACGGGAGATGAGCAGTTGTCGGCGCAGAACAACGCGAAGTTGTTCTCTCAAGGGCAAGCGGGTGATCCAAACGCCAAGTGGGTGATGCCGCGGCCCTTGCTCGCCAATGGGTCCGCGGGGCAGCCGCTGCAGCTCGTGACGATCATCAAGAACGTGCCCACCGAATTCATCGATGGGTTGCGGGATGGATCGATTCCCTCGGGCGCCAACGCGATCGTGGACGCGGTGACGGCTGATTTTTCCCGTTCGCTGTTTGCCGAAGGGACGCTGCCTTCTGTGTATTCGAATGTTCATCCGAATTTCGTGACGTCCGTGGTGGACATCAGCAGCACGCTCTTCTCGGATCCGAGTGATATAGCCAACGCGGAAGCGTCCATGGTGCTTGTCCTGTGGAGTTCGCCGGATCTGGTCATCAGCGCGACCGATTTTGATGATGGCCGCAAGGGACTCGCGGGGCAGAGTTTCAGCGCGGTGGTGGCGATCGATAAGGGGACACTGGCCAAGCATCAAAAGCGGTCCAACTTTATCGGGATTGAGACCGGATTCAGTTCGCAACCCCAGTTCCTGCGGATTGGCGGTTTTCAGCCGAGCGCGCCTCAGCCCAATGCTGTGGATGGGAAAGTGGGAGAAGGCTTCGGAATCAAGGTGGTTGATTCTCCGAACGTTTTTACGTTTGACGGTCTCTTTGATGCCACCAACAACGTGGATGACTTTATCTCCGCCATTCCGGCCACTGATCCGGTTCCGTTCCAGTTCCGCCAGGGGGATACCGTGTGGGTGGATCTGCAGATCGATGAGAAGGCCAGCCTGGACGGCGAGCCGGATGAATATTTCGGCGTGAACTCCGACGAAATTGTTGATGTAACCCTGGATGGCCGGATTGTGAAAGTGGTTGATGGCACCCAAGTCCCGACCGGCGCGTTTTTGATGTTTGATACCCTGCTGGGTGGGGATATCCAACGGGTGGTGGATCCCAATTCTGTTGAGTTTTCACTTCTTGGCGCCGGGCCCAGCAGTTCCAAGGTGGTGCGAGTCGAGGGGAAAGTCCGGGATAATGTGGCGGCGGCGAACGCGTTGATCACCTCCGGTTCGTTCCGGATTTTCGCGTTGAACGCGGCGATCGTGGATGAAATCAAATCCGTGGATACCACGAGAGCGCACCACTACGCGGACTCCGCGGGTCCTTTGGTCACCGATCTGAAGATGGTGAATGAACTCCAAGGGGTCAGCGGCGGGGATATCAGTCTCGATCCGGCCGCGGATCAGGCCAGCGTGTATGTGCAAATCGATGGCAACGGCGAACCGATCACATCGGATGCCAGCCTGAAGCGCTGGTTGAATATCTTTGTCGACCAGACCTGGGTGCTGGCGGATGGAACGACCGAGTTTGATCCGAATGATCCCAATGCCCTCCGGTGGTTCGATCCAACCCTCGCGGGATTGCCAAAGCCTGTGCCCTTGGGAATTCGGCAGCCTACGGCGGTCACGGAAACGAGTTTGCCCATTTCGGCGGCTTTCCGGGCGACCTTGATTCCGGCGATTCCCAGCAACAATCCGTTGATTCTGGGCGCGTCGGTGACGATCCGTTTGCAGAACAATACGACGGCCTATTCGATGCGGTCCGGCGGTGTGGTGTTGAATGTCTTTGACGATGCCCGCAACCCGGCGCTGGTGTATGAGAGTTATAATCCACAAACCCAGCAAGGGATTAATCCTACACGGAATATTGATTCCACCAAGGATTGGTTCTCGCTCAAGATCGACCCGATTCCGGGCGGACCGGTTTCGTCGAACAAGCTAGGCAAGACGGTGGTGGAAGTCGACAATGTGCCGCCGAGAATCACCAGCGTGGATTTCTCGGTTATCGCGCCGCCGGTGGGATTCTGGAACGGGATCGACAGTTTCAGCGACGCGGGTCAGAATATTTTCAATCTGCTCAAGAAAACCTTTGAGAGTGAATGGTTGAATGGTTCGCAGATCGCGGAATCGGCCCGCAAGATTTACCGTGGAACGGGCGCGTATCATGATGGCTTGAGGCCATACAACGGCAGCCCCGTGCAGGCCATTATTACCTTCGAGCCGGTAGACACCAGTAATCCGTATGCCGCGGAAGATAGTGATGGGGTGGTACCCGCCGGCGCGAATGGGCTAGCCTTGGTGGACAGCCGGTTCAACTTCTCTCTGGTCAATCCCACCCTGGGTTATACCAGCACGGGGCCGGGAGTGAATCTGCCCGCGGGGCATTGGGATATCGTGGACGCGACGATCGCTGCCAATGGTGTTGGCACGGCGATTTTCCAAGACCGCTCGGGTGTCCCTGACACATTGCTTGCGGAAACAAAACAAGGCATTCAGGTGACCATGTATGATGTGGGATCCAACTCAGCCGCTTTGGCCGGGGCTCTGCAAGTATATTTTGATAACCTTTCGCCGCAGGTTTATGTCCACAAGACTGATACAGCTCCTTGGAACGCCGTGGTGGATGGGCGTAATCTGGCCCCCCAAACCGACTTGTTGATCATCGATACCGGCGGGAAGACAATCGCGGAGTTGGGCTTCGATCCCGATACCGATCCGATCACGGACCTGACAGGACCTGCTAATGAAAATCTAAAGAACCTGCCAGCCGCCGGTCCGGCAAGACTCGAAGCCGGAAACATGATCGTCATGCGTGTCCGGTTGCGTGAGAATAATATGGGTGCAACCGCGACATTCTCCAATTCGTTGTTCAACGTGGATGGCTCCGGATTCCGTCTCGCGGGATTCCCCTTCGTCTTCAACACGGAAGACGCAGGCGCACGGGGAGGCTCGGCGGCGGATCTGCTGCTGGATACCGCAGGGACGCTGTATGGTCAGCAGTTCAAGACCATCGCGGCGGACTTCTATTCCTTCGTGACCGATTCCAGCGCGCGGGATGTGCTGCCTGACCATGTCCGGATTGTTGATCCACCACTCGGAGTGGGAGATGCCCGGGTCGGTGATGAGATCGAGGCCACGTGGTATTATGTGGTAAGTCCAGACGCGACATTGAATGCCAGCATTGCCCCCACGGCGGTGCGGAACGTGACCTTCTCGGCGCGTGATCTTTCCGGCCGGAAGTCGTCCATTTTGGTTCCCGCGGCGCGGGCGGAATTCTTGCAACCGCTGGTAACCATTCTGAATTACGAGATTACCATTCCAGCCCGCGGGATTACGGGTGCCGTTATCGAGCGGGCGGACGAATATTTGGGTGGAGTCAATGACGCGGCGGCTTTCGCGATCAGCGCGGCGACATCGAACTACAATAATTCCACGGTGCTTTTGGTGGCCAAAATCGGTGATGGTGTATCCCGGGGCGGCCCGTTCGCGCCCACCAATCCTATCAAAGCCGATTTCACGGCTCTGGGCGGTGGAATTGTCCTTCCGCAGTTGATTACCGATGAAAACGGGATTCCCGTGACGGGAGGATTTGGAGCGCTCGCTTCGGATAAGATCCTCTGGGCGACTTTTGTGGCGGGTCCGTTTACCAATACCGCGCCTGGATCGAACGGCTTGGCGGATAAGCGGGTTCGCGTGACCGCAACAGCCTCTACTTTGGGCGTAGGGTATGCGGAAACGTCTCCAATCCAGGTCGATATGGTTGTTCCAGTTGTGACGGTTGGTCCAGTCGAGGAAAAGGACCAGTATGGATTCCCCACCGCCGCATTTGGTGATTCTCCGACAGATGGAGTCATTCGCCCAGGGCAAATTGTCTCGGTGACGGCGGAATTTAATACCGATGCCGCGGACCGGGCGAATGTGAACCTGGTGCAGTGGACACCAGATTTAAGTCAGTTCGGAAGCGGTATTGTTCCGATGGAATTCGGCATAAAAGTACCGCCTTTTACTACGATCGGGATTACGTATACGTTCCAGGTTCCTTTGACCGTAGAGACTCAGTTCTCTCGCGCCATTGTGAGTGCCAAGGACGCGGCGGGGAACACCGGGACGGGTCAGAGTCCGTTTGTGACGATCAACGCTTCGGTGCCGACGGTCAACCAGACGATTCTCTCGGCTTCGTCCGCGGTGAATTTTGCTACGAACGCGGTGCGGCCCACCTATGAGATGGTTGAAGTCGGCCGCCGGGTGGTCAATGTTCCTGATATTCTGAATCCGGCCTATGAGCCGACCTCTTGGGCCATGGCGAAGGAAGGCAGCGAGATCCTGGTGCAGGCGGTGATCAGCATTAATGATCCAGCCTTCTCGTCATTGAACCTGGAAGCGAACTTTAGTGACTTCTCCGGTCCGGATTATGCTTCGGTGGTTCCGAGCACAACGCCAACCGTGGCCGGGAATATCGTCCATGCCACGTGGTTCCACCGGGTGCAGGCTTCGGGCGGCAGTGTCCAGAACGCCAGCGTCAGTATCTACGCGGCCAACCCGGCCGGTGTTGTCGCCTCCGGGACAGTGACCCAAACCGTGGCGATGACCGTCGATAAGGTAGCGCCGGTGGTCAAGGGTGAGCTGAAATACTACGCGGGACCGGATCATCAGCCGTTCACGGGGACCTTGTTGAACCCCAATCAAGAATTTGCGTGGACACCGCCAGAAACCGGCGGTACCCAGATCGTTCCTGTGACGGCCTCCGTGGTTCTGACCGCCGAATGGACGGATGCCAGTGACGAGTATGGATATCTCGATGGTATCGTGGCGGCCTTGCTCAAAGCTGGCCAGCCGATTGATCAAGCCCTTCCAGTTTTGTTCCGGTTGAATGACGCGGATGGGATTTTGGCGAACGCGCCACAGCCCACCTTCTGGTCGTTCACCGATACGGAAGGCGTGATCACGGACCAGGGCAGCGCGACGGATGGACCGATTGTCACCTCCGCCAGTTTCCCGGATCAAGCCGCAATCGCCGAAGACTTGATCAAGAAAGGGACCCACTCCGTGCTTAATGTCTGGTACGGAATGGATCCACGGACAGGTTTAGGTAACAACAGCATGGCGTTGAAGAAGAATGTCGCGGTCAATAACGCCCGGCTGATCTTCGACGCGCAAGATGTGATTGGGAACAAAACGAGTTATGTGCTTGAACCGAAGGTGACCATGGACGGCGCCGCGCCGGTGATCGCGTCCCGCTTCATTGGAGCGGTTACTCTGGATGTGGCGGCGGATCAGGAGCCGTGGGCGGATTATATCCCCGCCATCTTTGCGGACGGCACCATTGTACGGCCGACCCGGGTGGCCGGAGGGACCAAGCTGAACGCGAACTTCTGGATCGTGGATGCTCCCAATCCAGACGCGCCTCTGACGGTTGGGTTGGTGGGTTCTGACGCCGCAAGGAGTTTGAAAGCGACGAATTGGGATGTTTTGTCGCCCGCTGAAGAGGCCATCGCGGGAACATTCGCTTTGGCCAAGGGTGACAAGTCCCCGAATCCATACGCGGTTGGCGCGGTCGTTGATCCATCCTTGGTCGAAGGCGATCCGGTCTTCGTATCCGTCGACTTTACATTGGATGGAGGCGTGACCACCTTCCCGTATAACACCAGCAGTGTGGCCAATGCCTTGAGCCCAGCGAATTACGACACGACCAATCCGGCGAATCTGTCCTCCATCATCGTGGACGCGACGGATCAGGTTGGAAACAAGGTGCAAGGAGTACGGGCTTGGAGTGGCGTGGAAGTCGACACGCAAGGTCCTGGCCTGATTCATCAGACCTTTGTGCTGGCGGGTGACCTGGATCAAGTGAACGCGCTGAATGGTGCTCCCGCGGCGATTCCGTCAGGCCAAGCCGTCAGCGCGCGGGCGGGCCAGTGGATCATCTGGTGCGCTACGTTTGTGGTCGATGGGATTGAAGACGAGCACTTCCCGTTGGATACGTTTGATTTCAATTGGTCCGGCGCGTTCGAGTTCGACGTGGACCGCTTGGTTCCGAATTCCAACGTGAAGGGCAAGAAGTATTTCGTCCAGTCCGCGACGCGTTCGATCATCTTCGTGACCAACGCGGTGCAGGTGCGGAGTGACGCCGATCCGCGCGACGCGACGCAGTTGAAGGGAGTCGCGTTTGATTTCTTCGGCAACAAGACCGAAATTACGACTCCGTTCATCGGGATCAGCGCCGGCGGACCGATCGCGACCGAGATTGCCTTGACCGTGGATGGGAAATCGCAAACGGTGGTAGGCAGTTCGCAATTGGGTATTGGCGGTCAAGGTCCTGATATCCGGTCGACCGCGTTTGAGGTCTATCCGGGCGCGACGCTGATTGTCGAAGCGACGATTACTCCCATCGCTGGACGGGCGCCGGATACGATTCTGCTGAACGCGAGCGATTTGTATCCGACGGGACTGATGCCGTTGGTGGATGAACTCATTCCAACCGAGCAATACATGACGCCATCGGGTACGATTTACGCCAAGTGGGAATCGGTGACCTGGGACTTCTCGGGAGTGACTAAGGCCCCGTTCCCCGCGGCCGCCAATATGGATGCCCAGGCGGCGAGCCAGTGGTTCTTCGACAAGAGCAGCCTGAATGCCATCTTGGGTCAGAACCTGACATTCAACGGTCCGATTCCCGGCGCGGTGCCCACTGCCCTGATCGGGCTGGGATCACTGGGTAACAATAATGTCGTAGGCGCATCGGGCCGAGGCGGCGCGTATACCTACTTGAGGGACGGCGACAATGCGTGGCTGCCGACGGTAAGCCTGGAGAACGCGTTGAACGCCCTTATCGGTCTGCCGGCGATTACTGTGCAGCCGAACGCGCTGGCGAAGCAAATCGCATGGGTGACCGTTACGGTAGAGGATTCCGCGTCATTGTTCGCGGTGGAGAGGAACTATTCGACCTTCTTCACGGTGGATACGCGTCCTCCGCGGGCCAGCTACGTGTACAATGTCGAATCCCGTGTGTTGCCTCCCACGGTAGTGGACAGCAAGGGATTCCCGGCTGCGGTTAACACGGCGGCGTTGCGTCCGGGTACTTTGCCGCGTGTCCGCGGCGGTGACGCAGTCGCGGTGATTGTGGAAGTCACCAATTCGACCATCGATAAGCGGGCCAATGATCTCTTCCGTCCGCTGCCTGGCCTATTCCCCGAGACGTTGGAAGGCGCGTTCTTCGCCATCCAGGCTGGAAACAGCGCGTCTATCCGGGATGTGACCGCCGATTTGTCGCAGTTGTCCTCCGCGGTAGGGATGGAAAATGTTTCCGCCGCGGCGGCGCCCAACGAGATCGTGATCACATCGCGTGGTGAGAACAGGCCGGATAAGATTCAGGCTACTTATCACGTGCAAATCACCCCGGATAAGGGGAACACGGTGGTGACCTCCAACACGGCCCGGGAAATCGTTCCGACTGTGGTGGATGACGCGGGTAATGCTCCGCGGAATACGGTGTACACCAATCAGACCTTGCGGTCGATGACCCCCATGGCCATCGACAATACGCCGCCCTCCATCAGCGGCAATGTCGAAGTGGTTCTGCTGGAAGGGGAAGCGACGACTCCGGCCAATGTCCAACTAGGGCCAGGAGCCGTGATTCCGCCCGGTTCCGTGATCGCTCCAGGAGCGTTGTTGTCCGTCACGGTTCAGATCACCGACGTGGTGGATCATCCGCTGGATCTGGTTAACTCGTTGAATTACGGTGATGTGGCGCTGCGGACGCAGGGTCTGGTGGTGGATCCGGCCAACATTCTCCTCCTGCGTGAGAACGCCCGGTTGAGTGGCGGCAGCGATTCCATTCGGGTGCCGTACTCGGTTCGCGTTCCTTCGAGTGAACTGGGCAAGAGCACATTCGCCTTCCAGTTCATCATTCAGGCGACGGATACGATTGGCAATACGGCGTCCCGGGTGTCCATCGAGTCGTTCGCGTTCGACGCAAATCCGGATGTGACCTTTGCCGACGCGGGAGGCAACGTGCTGCCCGAGCCGGTGGTAGTTTTCGCCAATGCCGGCGTGCCCTTCATCCTCAGCGCGAACGCGTTGGATGTGGGTGGAATCAAGACCGTGCAGTGGACGGCCGCCACCGAGTCGGAAGGCGTGGACATTACCGCGGTTGATGAAGACGGCACGGAGCACGAGGATCTGTTGTGGAACTTGGATCCAGCCCGGCAGCGCGCCCGTCTCGACTTGGTAGTCAACGCGCCTGTCAGCGCCGGCGCGGTCGATCCGGTGCTGGCCAAGTTGCTGGCCGTGGACGTGGATGACAATGTGAACCTGAATGCCGAAGAGACGGTGGTGATTAATATCAACCAGCCGCCGATCATCGCGGATGCCCTCAATCTGACGGAGATCAACGACGCGGGTCTGGTGACCGTGACCGAGTTGACCGCTCCGGAAGAAGGGGTGGGTTACAACACCGCGTTCGGCGATGTGCGTGAGATTACCATCGCCGAAGGGTCGGTGATGAACCTGGATATCGTGGCGACCGACGCGAACGGCGATCCGATCGTCTTCAGCGCGACCGGTTCCGCGGTGACCAGTGAGAACGTAGTTGGAACATTGACTGATAATGGAGACGGCACGGGCGTCTTCCAATTCGTGCCGGGATATCTGGCGGTGGTCGGTGACGATGATATGGAAACCTTCGAACTTGACCTCCTGGCCGAAGGAACCCATGGCATCGCGCCGGATACCATGAAGCTGATGATCAACGTGACCGCGAAGTCGGCTACGCCGGTGATTACCGTGATTTCCGCTTCCGTGAACGATGTGGAAGTGCCCACCGACCGCGAGCAGATCCAAGTGGTGGAAGGCGATACGCTCCGGATGCTGGTTCGTGGCGAAGATCCGGGTAAGGAAACCGTCCTGACCATGGAAATCGTGACGAATCCGGAAGGCGTAGTCTTCAACCAGACCATCACCCAAGTCGAGGATGGTATTGTCGAGGGTGAGATCGTTTACACACCTGGTCCGACGGATGCCGATGTGGTGTTGGTTGGTTATGACAGCCCGATCGATCCATTCGTCTTCCAGTTCCAGGTGCGGAACGCGTCCGCCGAGGCGGAGCTGCTCCGGACGATCGATATCGTCAACAAGAGCCAAGCGCCCTTGGTGCAAACGATGGTATCCGTGAGCGGTGGAACTCCGGTGGCTTTGGTGGATGGCGGCAGTGTGATCGCCAATCCTGGTGATACCGTGGTGTTCAACATCAAGGCGACCGATCCGGATGGTGACGCGGTGCAGTTCCCGCAAGATCCGGTCGTGGTAGCGGGCGCCGGCTTCACGTCAGCCTTCCAGGTGACGAATCTGCAGCCCAACTTCACGGAGTCGGTTCTGACCATCGGCATCCCGGCGGAAGTGGCTCCTGAGGACACCCTGGTGACGATTACCTACACGGCGATCGATCTGACCGGTCAAGCCCGTACCGTGCAGTACACCATCCAGGTGCAGGTTGGGCCCGCGGTACCTACAGTGGATGAATTGCTGATCGCGCAAGGCGATGGCGGCAATACGACGGTCAACTACCGGAACCTGGATCCGAGCGTGACCGAGATCGATGGCAAGCCGGTGGCGATTACGTCCGTGTACCGTTCGTTCTACGGATCGGCGGGTTCCTTCGCCGAACGCAATGGCGGTGGCCTGGGCCGCGCGACCTACGTGACCAACGGGGATATCAACGGCGATGGTTTAGTTGACACGTTGGTGACCGTGGGTCCGGTGAAGGCAGGCGCGGGGATCGAGTTCGATTATCCGAACATCGTGATCCCGCGGCAGGCGGAATTTGGAAACGCCGTCATTGGACATTCCTTCATGGCCTTCCCGGTTGGCACCGAGGATCTGGCGGTGAATTACCGGGGTGGTGAAGTGCGGGCGGTCATGGGTAACTTCATTGGCCAGTCCCCCGCGCAGATCGCCGTAGCCCAAGGATTCGGTGGAAATCACGTGGTCCGTATCTACCAGTACACGGGTCTTCCCGCGCCGCACGGCTATTCGGTTGTGGCGCAATTCACTGGTCTGGTTGCCGCGGCGCAAACCAATAACGCGAACGGCGGAATGGTTCTGGCCGCCGGGGATCTGAACAACGATGGCAAGGACGAACTCGTCATTGGCCAAACCAACAGCGCGACATCCCGGACTCAGTTCCAATCGGTCAGCTTCAATGAAGATGGATCGATTGCCAGCCGGGCGGCCGGAGTGGCCTTCCCGAGGAGGTTCCAAGGGAACGGTGGTGTCGAAATGGTGGTCACCGATCTGGATGGCAACGGCCTGAATGAGATTGTCTTCGCCAGCGCGGGTAACACGAGGGACTTCACGGAGAATGAGGACGGCCGCAATACGGCTCCACTCAGCCTGTTGACCGTGATGATTCCGCAACTGGATACCCAAGGCAACGTGAGTTCGTTCGTGCGGGCCACGGGTATTCCGGTGATTAAGGTGTTCAATGATGAGACCAACCCCTCGGGCGCGATGAGTGTCACGGCTCTCGAAGCGGATGGCAACGCGGCGAACGGCAAAGAGCTGGTTGTGGGCACCGGCGCGGTGTATCAGATCGATGGATATGACATTACCGCGATCAACCCGGCGCCCGTGGCCAAATACAGCATCATCAAGCTGGGATTCGATGGCGAGAACATCACCGGCTTGACGGCTGTGACCGGCATTGGCGGCCAGCCAGCCGTTGGACGGAACGCCTTCCCGGCCGACCTCAATCCGACGAGTGGCGCGATCTTTGTCAGCGGTGGCAACACCGATGGACCCGGTTCTGGTTCGAGCACAACTCCCGCCGAATAATTGAGCCGGTAACGCAGTACAGCATGGGCGGGGGGCCGGAAGGCTCCCCGCCCGTTTCCTTTTTGCTTACAATTCTGCTTAAAATTCCGGTGACCGGCCGTGTATGATATTGTTCCCACGTTATCGTAGAAGGATGTTACAGAAATGATCGCCGCGAGATCTGTATATGGTTATTTTCCGGCCGTTTTGATGATGATGGCGGGTTGTGGAGGATCCAAAACCATTTCAGTGAGTACGGAGTATGATTTTTTGCTGGGGTTGGATACCGCGGAAATTGAAGCGCCCAATCCCCAGTTTGTCCGCCCTGCTTTTGCGGAAATCGGGGACACCGCCTATTGGGGTATCTATCAACATGCCCCCAGTGTGGTGACCTTCCGGGATGTGTATGTGGGCGAGGGTGGGGAAATCACGTTTTCAATCGGTATCCTGCCGGGTGCCTGGGAACACGCGGGGGATGGCGTGCGATTTGAAATTTCCGTGATGACGGATACACAGCCGGAAATCACGCTTTATTCCCGCTACATCGATCCGAAATCGACACCCGAACACAGGGCTTGGCTGCCGGAAAAGATCGCGCTGGAGACCGTCCAAAACACGACAGCAGCCTTTATTTTTAAAACCTGGCCGGGAGCTGATTCCCAATCGAACGACAACAACAGCGATTGGGCGGTGTGGGGGAATCCCCTGTTGACCTCCAGCGGCCGGACCATCGCGATCCAACCGGCCCGAAACCATAATGTGCTATTGATCACGGCGGACACCTTGCGGGCCGATTATCTGGGGTGTTATGGAAATGAGTGGATCGACACTCCCACCCTCGATTTCATGGCCAAGAACGGAATCCTCTTTGAAAACTGCCTGGCGGCCAGTTCCACGACCTTGCCTTCGCACGCCACGATCCTGACTTCGTTGCCACCGTATCAGCATGGCGTCATCAACAACAATTACCGGTTAGCGGGGAAGGCGCCCCGGCTGCCGCAGATCTTGCGGGAGAAGGGATACACGACCGGCGCCGCGATCAGTGTGTATCATCTGTTGAACGACATTTCGGGATTGGGGGCATGGTTTGATTGGTACGAACACGTGGATTGGCAAGGAGAGAATGGGACATACGAGGTATTGACCCGAGCGGGCGCGGTTACCACCCGCGCGGCGATCGATTGGCTTGAGGCCCATTCGAGCCGTCCCTTTTTCCTTTGGGTGCATTATTACGATCCGCATTCGCCGTACCGGGCGGAAGGGGAATACCACCGCCGCTATTATTCCGGCGATCCCCGCAGTCCAGAACACCGATCCATGGAGAATGTGTTGTTCCATCAGAAACTGCCTTCCTCTTCCTTCAATTGGATCAAGCCCTACACCGACGTGGAGTATTTCCGCAAGGAATACGGGGCGGAAATCTCGTACATGGATTTTCAAATTTCGCGACTTTTGTTTACCTTGGAACAGTTGGGCTTGGAGAAAAACACGCTGGTGGTGTTCACGTCGGATCATGGAGAAAATTTGGGTGATCATGAGATCTATTTCGATCATTGGACGATGTACAATTCGGACGTGCACGTTCCATTGATCCTTTATCAGCCGGGAACCCTGCCGCAAGGCCGGCGGATTTCCGATCCCGTGGCGCATATGGACATTGCCCCCACTATTCTAGATATTCTGGGAGAGGCGGATAATTTTCTGGCGAAGAAAGTATTCGAAGGAATCTCTTTACGGCCGTTATGGGAGAAGGGAACCTTACCGGAGCGGATTCTCACCTCGGATGGATTGTTGTATACCGCCATGGCGGGGCGGGATGGCCGGCTGAAGGTGATTTGGGAATTGCGGGACGCGGCCTACCATGACCGTTTTCACTTGGAGTTGGACCGGGTTTGGGTTTTGGACCTGGAAACTGATCCTCAAGAAAAGAATCCCGTGGCCTGTTTCTATTGGGAGGATGAGGAGGCCTGCCCGGACTACCGGACGCGGGTCAAAGCGGCCGCGCAAGAAATTACCGGGGAGGATGAAGAGATTGTTCAAGATGTAAAGTTGTTGAAAACCATGGAAATGGCCCGGCAACGGGCTAGTCGAAAGCGCATTCCGAAAGAGGAAGAGTTTCGTTCCTGGTTCGAGAAGGGGACGGATGGTGTGTTTTTGAGGGAAGAATACAAAACCATACCGGATTTTATCCCGCGCGTATTGAAAATTATGGGGGTGATGCGGGAACGGGTTTCCCCTCCGCCGCTTACGGAGAAACTGAGGGACGTATTGGATATCACCGAACTGGAAGACGATCAACTGATCAGTAATCCCTTATTCGGCAGCCAGTTGCGGGATGCACTGCAAGGGTTGGATTACGTCAGGTAGATTCGCCCAGGGGAGAGTTGAGCCCAGGGTTGAGTTGAGCCCAGGGTTGAATTGAAGCAAGGGGTGAGTTGAGCCCAGGGTTGAGTTGAGCCCAGGGTTGAAACCCTGGGCTGTTATTCGGCGGCCCCTTGAAAGGGGCGCTGGGGGGAAGGGGGGGAGTGTGTCAGTCGGGAAGTGGAAGGGTGAAGAAAGGGAGGTTCGATCATCCCAGCCCTCTTCCAGGGGGAGAGGGGGGAGAAATCGACG
>JABLXU010000067.1 GCA_013177805.1 Candidatus Omnitrophota bacterium | reverse complement strand
GCAACGTGGCCAGCGGATCCCGGGGGGCGGTCACGGCCAGGAGCAATGCCCCCACCGGCGAGGCAAACGAAAACCGCCCGCCCACGCCTTCCGGTACCGGCAAGAGGCCCATGAAATTCCCCGGCCCTTTCTTTTCCATCCGGTACAACAAACTCTTGTCATTTTTACCAGTGGTGGCCACGGCGCGGCGCATCCACTCCGGTCCCAAGGCCTCGGCCAGGACCATGCCCGCCAGGGCGGTTTCGGCGGTGGTTCCGCTTTTGCTCACGATGTTGACACATGTTGCCTGGAGCAGGCCGCGTTGCCGCAGCATGTCGAGCAAGGCGCGCAGGCGCAGGGGATCGAAGGTATCGCCGGTGAAATGAATTTCAGGGATCCCCTGAATTTTCCCCGCTGCCGCCAATTCGTTGTGATAGGGATGGTTGAGCAGATCGTGCAGGGTGCGCGCCCCAAGGTCGGATCCCCCGATGCCCACCGTGATAAAAACCTTGTATTTTGCCCGGATTTGGCCGGCCAGTTCCGCGAGGGATTCCAAGGAAACATAATCCGGATGATCCCGAGGAACCTGATGGCACCAGGTCCAGGCGCGCAGACGGTTCACCAGCGCGGCGTAGCCTTCTTCATCTTCCCGGCGGAACTCTTCCTGCAAGGCTGGCAGGGCATCATCCAATTGCGTCAACCAATTGGGAGGGCTGGCTTCCTCCAGCAGGCGTGCGCCCGCGGCATCAAAAACAAAACCATCCATGATCGGCATGGGAGTTGGTGTCCTTTCTGTGGGATTGCTTGATCTTCAGGAACCAATTGTTGATGTCCACCGGTACAGCCCAGCGGATCCAGTAAAGGAGGATATCACCGCCAGTGACCGGCGGCGAGACCCGGAGAGTGGCCTTAACTTCCATGGGCAGCCGAAGAGCGAACGTTCCGAGGAACCGCGGCAAGGGGATGCCGCTGCTCATCCCAACACAAACCGGAGAATGAAAACCACCGTGATGAGCCACATGAACGGGCGGATGTCGCGGATCTTGCCAGTCAACAGTTTGAGTGCGGTGTAACTGAGGAAACCGAACGCGATCCCGTCTGTGATCGAAAAACTGAAACCGATCAGGACGATGGTGAAAAAGGCGGGCATGCTTTCGGTATAGTTTTCCCATGGGATATGTTTTACGCCGCGCATCATCATGAAGCCCACCATGATCAATGCCGGCGCGATGATGGGATACACTTGATTTCCGGCTGGTGTGGCAATGCCCTCGCCCAGCATTTCCACCAACGGATAAAAAACCAGGGCGAGTAAGAACAAGGCGCCCGTCACCACGCTGGCCAGGCCGGTCCGCGCGCCGTCGGTGATACCGGAACACGACTCGACGTAACTGGTGACCGTCGAAGTGCCCATCAGGGCTCCCGCCACCGTCCCGATGGAATCCGCCAGAAACGCTTGCTTGGCGCGGGGCAGTTCCCCGTCGCGCATGAAGCCCCCCAACTCCGCTACGCCCACAAGCGTTCCCATGGTATCGAACAAATCGAGGATGAAAAATGTGAAAATCACCGTGGCCATGCCCAGTTTGAGGGCGGCCCAAGGCTGAAACGCCAGCCAGGTCAGTTCCAAGGAAGGCGGCGCTGAAACCACGCCCCGGAACGTCACCAGATCCAATGCGGCGGCGGCCACCGCCGAGACGCCGATGCCGCAGAGGATCGCGCCCCGCACGTTCAAGCACATCAGCACCATGGACGCCGTGAGGCCCAAGCCGGAAACCCAGACATAGGGCTGACTCATCTGGCCGATCTTCACCAGCGTGACTTCGTCATTGACCACCACCCCGGCCCATTCGAATCCCAACAAGCAAATCATCAGGCCAATCCCCACCGCGATTCCGAATTTCAGTGATTCGGGGATGCTGTCCATGATGACCTTGCGAATCCCCACCAAACTAAACACCACAAACAGGACGCCGGAAATGAACACCGCGCCTAACGCCACCGGCCAGGAGATTCCCATCCCCAAACAGACCGTGTACGTAAAAAAAACGTTATGCCCCATCGCCGGCGCGAGGGCGATCGGGTAATTGGCCAGAAACGCCATTAGAAACGTCGCCAGCGCCGAGGACAGGCAAGTCGCCATCATCACGGCCCCGCGATCCATCCCGGCATCGCTCAAGATCACCGGCTGAACGAAGATGATGTAAGACATCGTGAGAAAGGTGGTGATTCCCCCCGTCAGTTCCTGCCGTACCGATGTGTGATTTTCTGATAGCCGGAAGAGTTTTTCGAGCATAGACCTGCCCCTTTCCATCGTTGCAACAAACAAAACCGGAGGCATGGTTCGCGGGAAACGTTCCCCTGCTCACCGGGAACGGGAGGTTTCCGCAAGGGTGGGGAACGCGATTTTCACGTTGGAAAAGGTAATATCCGGCAGATCGAAGGAGGCGATTCCTGGACTGCGGCCTAGCACCAACCGCAGGGATTTGGGAGTGAAAAGCACCGGTTCGTAACGGTGTTCGGCCAACGCTTGGCCGTTCACAGACAGAGTCACCTTGCCGCGCAGCCACTCCAAGCGAATGGTGTATTTTTGATCCGGAAAAATGGGCATCTCCGCCGAGGCTTTCGCTTGTCGATAACTCGTCCCTCCTTCGGGCAACCCTTCGATATACCGGTTATCATCCGGGGTCCCGGAAGGAAAATTCTTGATCGTCCAGAGAAATTCAAACGGGGAATGGGGAGCCGCCTGGAAGTTTTTCAACGTCAGGGTACTCCGGTACGGATTGAGCAGGATGAACGGATCGGCATACGCGGAATCGGCCGGTTCGAAGAGCGTTAAAAAAATGGTGTCCGGAGCGTTGCGGTTCAATCCTTTGACGTCAAAGGAGATCAATCCCTGGGGAATGCCCGAAAAATCATACGTTAACGAACCTTCCGCCCCCGGCTGCCATCCGTCTTTCGTGAAGAGGCCTCCATCGACCAGGGCCGCTTTGGAGCCACCAGCGAGGGAATCCTCAATGATCATCCCATCGACCGATCGCTTGATAATGGTCTGTCCGCCACAACCGGCGGATAGCAATACCACAAACGCCAGGAATACCAGGCCGGCGGCCGGCAACCAACGGGAACCACTCCGCGGGGATTTCAGCGTAAACAAAGGTTGCAGTGCCATGAGATTCGTTTCTCCTTTTATCGGATGTCACCCGGATGAGACCAACCCGGAACCGGCGATCTCCACTTTTTGTGCCATACCCTCCACAGGAAGCCAACCCCTCCTTGCCTCCCGGAGTCCATGGATATCGCTGGTTCCAACCTTCGCATTCTAATCAAAGTATGGAATAATTGCCAGAGAGTTGAAATCGTTCAATCCTACCTCCGGCGTGAAAAGCTAGATGGTAGAATTCCGAATCACAAAGTGGAATCCACCCGCTGGGCTGCTTCCCACCGGCGAATCTCCCCTCATTCCCTTTTAGCCGAGGGCCAGGGTAGAGGGAGCCGGAAAGAGCAGAATCCCTAAATTCCAAGTAACTGGATATGAAAGCAATCACCTGCACGCGTATGGAGGATACGGATCACCTGATACTCCAGGGCCGCCTCGATGATACCACCCTGGAGGAACTGACCCGGACCATCTCCCGCCTTCGCCAACAGGGGAGCCGGAAGATGCTGTTGCAGGGCGAAAACATCCGGTATATTCAAACCCAGCACTTGGAAAAACTGGCCCGCCCCATCCGCGTGTTTCGAAGCACCGGCGGTGTCATCGCCCTGGCGGGATTCAGCCCAGCCACTCTCGACGCCATCCGCCGGGCCTCCTGGTATAGGTATCTCAACGTTTTTCGAACCCGTGAGGAAGCCTGGCAATTTCTCAATCCCCATTCCCCGCCGTCCGGCTCCAGCCCGTCTCCGGCCGAAATCCCATCTCCCCCATGATTCATCCCGCTGGGCCGATCGTAGGGATTTTCAATGCCGGGATTCCAGCGGACATTCGTAGATCCGCAGGGCGGGCGGGCTGGTGAGATGCCCGACGATCCGGGGCGGATTGTCCAGACTCACCGCGGCCACTTTAAACGTGTAGAAATGACCGAACCGCGGGCCCTCATGGAACTCCTCCTTGAGACTCGGCGCCCGTTGCGGTTCGCCCGCCTTCCACCGGAACGATCGCACCTCCCCCGTAAACGTCCGGCCCATATAGCGGAAGGCTTTCTCGCGGTCCACCCGGACATGAATCTGAAATTCCCGCACGGGACCGGAATCGAATTCCCATCGCAATTCCAGGTCGCGGCCCTCGGGAACCTCTGGATCCGGCATTTCGAAGCGCGCCACGGGGTTCACTTCTCCCAGATCTTTATATCGGCCCAGCATGTCCCAAATCACCATGGCGTAGACCTGGGCCTTGAGGTAATTCCCGTTATCCCCGACGTGACAAAGATCCTTGAACCACTCCGGATGCCGTTGCAGCAGTCCATCGGTTTCGGCCAACCGTGCTCCCATCTCATGGGCCACGCGGCGCTGGACGGCATTGCATTCTTCGATCAGCCGGTGCTCGCGGGGAGTGTCTTTCTGGCGGCAATAGGCCATGGGCGCGACCAACAACCGCCCCCCGGTGGCGCGGACCATGGCGTCCAGCAGGCGGAGGTTCCGTTCGAACGGCTCCAGAGTTGTAGGCGGGGGATCGGTGAGCACCTCATCCCGCCCCACGCGGCGCATGGTTAAATTCTGCACGTCATAGGCCGACAGGCCCAGACGGCGGAATACGTGCGCCATCAGCCAACTATGGGAAAACATTTTCCGGAACCAGCCACTCAGGGGAGGTTCGTTCCACGGTTTTCGGAAATGCGAGTAATCCGGCTTGAATCCCGGCCAAAGGCGGGGCGGCCCCTCATTGACCCCATGATGGAGCAGGACAATATCGGGCGCGAAATCAGCGATCCGGATCAGGTAGTTGATGGTGGATTCCATCATCGTCCACCCGTTGCAACCGAAATCCATCACCTCGAACAGGGAATCGCCGGGAAACCGGTTTAGGATTTTGTCCAGATAAGGCGGGAACTGCTGCGCGGTGGTGGATCCCCCCAAACACGCCACCCGGATCACCCCCGCGTTTTTGTTCTTGGGGAAAAAACGGCCGCGGATCCGGATGCCTTCCCTTTCATATTGGATTGAAGTGGGAGCGTAGGCAAGATAGGGGTGCGGCTCCAACTGCGTCCGCGTGTCGTCCAATCTGGCGATTTCGGCATATTTCCGGATGAAGGCCGCCTCCGCCGGATCGGCGCGGAGCAAATAAACGCGGAAAATCCCTTCCAGGACGAATAGGGTGACCGCCACGGAGAGGAAAATCAGAGAGGTATTAACCAACCGGGGATGATGGCGGAGCATAGGCCGAAGAAAACGGGATTTCCCCGGGATTCCTGAAACAGAACGATCCCCCTTTCCCTCAGTCATAATTCAATTTGGTATTTTTTAACACCTGGATTACCCTCACCCTTCCTCTCTCCCAGAGGGAGAGGGAATGGGCCGCCAACGTCTGGGCACAGAAACCATCGCATTTGGTTTTTGGGCCCGCCTGCGGTCCAACATGCCGGGGCCTTCCCGCCGCTTACGCCCCTACAGGTTCCTGTGGCTGGTCGACGAAAATCTTGCCAGGGTTGAGGATGCCGTTGGGATCGAAGATTTGCTTAACCCGCCGCATGACCTTCATCCCCGCCTCGCCCACCAGCAAAGGCAGATATTTACTCTTGATGCACCCCACGCCGTGTTCGCCGGTCACCGTCCCGCCCAATTCGATGGCCTTGCGGAAAATTTCATCGAAGCATTGCTCCACCCGTTCCATCTCTTCCTTGTCGCGTTCGTCGGTCAGGCAGGTGGGGTGCAAGTTGCCGTCGCCGGCATGGCCGAACGTGCCGATTTCCAGGCGGTATTTGTCCCGCATGGCCTCGATGAACGCCAGCATTTCGGGAACCTTGTTGCGGGGCACGGTGGCGTCCTCGAGGATGGTGGTAGGTTTGCGCCGCGCCAGGGACGCCAACGCCATGCGCCGCGCCTGCGCCAACTGGTCGCCTTCCTCCGGCGTCCGGGCGACTTTCACTTCGGTTGCCCCATTGTCCTTGCAGATTTTCTCGATGAGCACTGCCTCTTCGTCCACTTGGGCGGGATACCCGTCCGTTTGAATGAGCAGCAACGCGCCAACGTCGCGGGGCAGGCCGATGTGGCTGTGATCCTCCACGCAGTTGATGGTCACGTTGTCCAAAAATTCCAATGCGCAGGGGATGATTTTCCCCGCGATAATCCCCGCTACCGCCTGGCCGGCCGAAACCATGTCCGGGAAGAACGACAGCAGGGTTTTCGTGGCGCGGGGCGGTGGAATCAGCCGCAGCAGGACCTTGGTGATGATGCCCAACGTGCCTTCCGAACTGACGAAGAGTTTTTTGAGGTTGTATCCCGCCACATCCTTCTTCGATTTGCTGCCCGTCCAGATCACCTCGCCATCCGGCAACACCACTTCCAGGCCCATCACGTAATCCTCGGTGACGCCGTACTTCAAGCAGCGCAGGCCGCCCGAATTCTCCACCACGTTCCCGCCGATAGTGGAGATTTTCATCGATCCTGGATCCGGCGGATAGAACAATCCGCGGGCCGCCACCGCCTTGGCCAATTCTTCGGTGATGACGCCCGGCTCGGCGAGGACGGTCAGGTTCTCCTCGTCAATTTCCAGGATCCGGTTCATCCGCACCAAACTGATGACCACGCCGCCCTGAATGGGCACGCTGCCTCCCGAAAGGCCCGTGCCCGATCCCCGCGGGACAACCGGCACACCGTTTTCGTTCGCCCAACGCATGACCCGCGAAACTTCCTCCGTGCTGACCAGTTGCGCAATGGCCGCCGGGGTGCTGTTGAGGTTCGGCGTTCCATCATACGCATGAGTGATTAAATCTTCCGGATCCGCAAGCACGCGGCTGGGATCCACCATGCTTTTCAAGGCCGAGACTATTTCGGGCTGGCTGGGCATATCCCTCTCCTCTAGAAAATGGACTTTCACACGAAACCGGGGAAACCACCGTGTTCACCGCTGGGTGATGGGCGCGTGGTCCCACACGACGGCCTGTCGTCCTTTGAGACCGTATTTTACCACAGTTCCAGGACACTCGAAACCGATTAACTCCGGCGCGTAAAAAACACTGCCCGAACGCGGGGGCTGATTTGTATACACATGCCGGGAGGCCCAGGCTGCCGTCAGTTTGCGGCCCTGGGCATCCACCAGCAACAAATAATCTTCCTGCGCCGGGGAGAATTTGCACCGCAAAACCGATCCATTCACCATCAAGTAGAACAATCCCTTCATGCTCCGGTCGCGCATCACCACGGCCAGATCCGCGTCGGTGTGCAGAAATTCATTTTTAATCTCCTGACCGGTTTTGATGGCGATGATCTCGATGCCCTGCTTCCATTCGATGATCCGCAGCCCGTCCAGGGGAATCGTGGGATATTTGACCTCGAACATTTCCCGGCCTGGCTGATCAACCGCCGCAAGGTAAAAGAACGGCCGGGCGGAATCCGCCAATTCCACTTCCAGAAGATGGCCTAACACGCCGGGGAAGACCGCGGCCCGCCGGGCTGCCTCTGATGAAAAAAGAATATTCAAGATCCCGGCTGGGACACTCATCTTTCCGCTCATGCGTTCTGCCCGGCGCTGGCGTTGCCATTGGTTGAAGGACATGGGCTGATGCAATCCCCCCTGCGCGTCCGGGGGAATCACTTGGTACAGGCCGGGAACCTCGGGATCTTCCACCCCTTGCCCATTCTCCGGAATGGAAAACTGCACGTAATTCACCCGCTTGGCCCGCGGCCCGGGATCGGGGAAATGCGCCACCAGCGTGTATCCGCTTCCCACCCCTCCCCCGTGCCGCCGGATGACGATGGTTCTCCCGGCGGGCGGATAGGTGGTCCAATAACTAAACAGCGACGTATTCAATGGCGTGGCGGGATACACGATTCCCTTTGCCACTTGGGGGACAGGAGGCTCTTCTGCGGAAGAGGCGGAAACCACGTCGGTACTGGAGGGGATTTCATGAAACCACCGCCATTCCTTGGAATTGTCCGCCAGCAGGAAGCTCTCATGGTCGATCGCGTAAGTCGGGAGGATCAGTACAGCCGATGCCGCCTGACTCGCGAAGAGGTAATCCCCCTGCGCGTTCCGCGTGGTCAGCACCGCGGCTTGCAAGTCCGGATACAGGGACAGCACTTGGTCCCGCGGGGGCTGGAAACCCGTAAGCGGAAATTCGAAATAATAAAAAAAGGTGTAGGGATGCGAATCCCCGCTCATTCCAAACTCTTCCCATAACTCGCCGCCGCGCGAATTGGGATCATCGCGTTCGGCCAGCAGAAAGACACCGCCCCATACGGAAGGCACCGGCAAACCGGAGGGCGCTTTCCAGCCCGCCTCTGGCAGGGACTCCTCCTCCGTGACATCCCAAACCTGGGGCGGGGCTTTTTTGGGATATCCGAAGCGTTCAAGCATTTCGCGTAAAACGATCGGCCGGCCTCCCCGGTTGATATTAACACCCTGGCTTTGCAGCATGGGGGGAATCTGGAAACGGTCCTCACTGCTGGTTGCCGAAGCCACCGGGGAAGCGGAATGGAAGGGGATGAATTGTTGAGTGGTTTCACCTTTCTTTTCGGGGTACATCTTCGGATCTACCCCCGTAAACAAGGCTTCCAGGCGGGGAAGCCAGGGATCCCTCGTCCAGGCAAGCCGATGGGGCTGGATCATTTGGGATTGCGTGGGGACTTGCAGCGATTCGAAGGCCCGCACGATCCGCCCATAAAATCCCTGGTGAATCCCGCCGGGGTACCCCAACCGGTTCATGCTCTCCATCCAGGGGATGGCCAAGAGCAGCAATGGTTCCAATTCGGACAGGCTGATCCGGAGCCGGTTGTCATCCGCAACCAGGCCGCGCAATCCACTTTGCGTGAAGATAATGGCGCGGTAGAGATCCGGCAACAACGCCGAGACTTGGAACGGACGGTTTTTCCCCCATTCCGCCTGGTACACCGAGGCACAAAACAGCGACGTGCTGCCCAACGCCGTGCCTAAAACCAGCCGCTCGTCCGCTTCCAAGTCTACCGGATTGACCGAGGCGCAATAGGCGGATAGCCGGTTCCGCCAAAGATTGATCTGGTTGTTGGGATCATGCCGGTCGATGGTGTCGAAACGGCTATACACCACGTCATAGGCCATCACGCCGGCCGCCAACAAAAAAGCCTGGCGTTTCGTCACCGGAGAAACGTCCAGCGTAGCCCGCGGCGATCCGGGCCCCTCTTGGAGATCTTTCAGAATCCGGACAATTTCGCGTTTCAGGCCGTTTTGCGCCCATTCCAACTTTTCGATGCCCGTAAAAGCCATCGTATCATATAAAATTTTTATATATAGTGAAAAATCTTTTTCGCTCAGCGCGAGCGGATGAAAATCCTCCCTTTCACTTAACGGCCCCTCTCCCAAGTACCAGGGAGAATCAGGATCATAATAACCAGTTACCCGCTGGTAAAACTCTTTCGCCCGGGCCTTGAAAAAATCCCGGATCAGCGTCCGCCGGACCCGTTGCATCCCTTCCCGGCTGTACAGTAAAAACGGATGTCCCGCCCGAAGTGCCTCGGTCAGCACCCGGTCGGGAACCGGTTGCGCAACCTGTGCCGGAATCCCCAAGGGGGAACAGGCTAAGGCTGACCACAATCCGATCAACCATAGGGAATGGCCATAGCGTGTCAAATTCATGATGCGCCCGCGGTCAGGAAGCATTCTTTGCCGATTGGCGAAGAACTGTATCCCCAAAAACTGCCGTGACCGTTCTGAAGTCGCGTGATATACTGTTTCGATAGACAATTACGCCTGCGTTCGCGTTGGTTTTTTGTGTTAAAGAATAACACAAAACTCACGAAGCGGCAGAAGGAGGAGATCATGATGGTTTCCTTCCCATCCCTCCTATCCACCAAAAATCTGGCTGTGATCCTCGTGGTAAGCATGGTTTCTGTCCTTCTCCTGGCAGGATGGAACTACATGGCGGCTTCGCGGATCAGCGAGGAGACTTTGCGGCAAATGCGCGAGCGCATGGTTTCCTGGCAGATCGAACGCCGGAACGTGAAAAATCCCCGGGTCTTGAACGCCATGCGGAAGGTCGAACGCCACAGGTTTGTCCCTTCCAGCCAGGTCCCCCATGCCTATGAAGACCGCCCCCTGCCTATCGGGAACCAGCAGACGATTTCACAACCCTATATCGTAGCCCTCATGACCGAACTGGCCGATCCCCAGCCCACGGATAAAGTATTGGAAATCGGGACCGGATCCGGTTATCAGGCCGCGGTCCTGGCTGAACTGGTTCAGGAAGTGTACACCATGGAAATCATCGACGCCCTGGCGAAACGGGCCGACAGCCTGCTGAAATCCCTGGGATACAAGAATATCCAGGTGCGGACCGGTGATGGATACAAAGGCTGGCCGGAGAAAGCCCCGTTTGATGCCATTCTCGTGACCGCCGCTCCGCCTGAAATCCCTCCAGAACTGATCAAACAACTGAAACCAGGCGGCCGCATGGTGATCCCCGTGGGCCGGGTCAATCAAGAATTGATCCGGATCACGAAAAAAGAAAACGGAGAAATCCAAAAGGAGCACATCATTCCCGTCCGTTTTGTGCCCATGATCGAAGGGGATGACAAAGAATAGGGTTTCGGCAATTTGACCGCCGGCAAGGAAAGACCGGTCCTGCCGCGGGAGCAAGACCGGTCTCAGTTTGTTTTTCACTTGCAGAAAGGGCTAGGAGGATTTCATTCCGATCCTCCTTCCTCTTTTTCTTGGCGGGGAGCGGATTGCCGGCGCGGGATTCTCTCCACTAAATCATTCAGTTTCTCTTCCAACGCGCTCAAGCGTTGATTCAAACTCTCGATCTGGCCATCCAGGCTTTCCTCTGGTGCGGGGCCTTCGAAACGCTCTGGACGAGGTTTCCTCTCATCCCGCAGGGCCTCTCTTTCGGGAGATCCGGTCTCCCGATCACCCCGGTCCCGTTCGACGCGTTCCCGTTCCCCTGCGGGGATCTCCCGCCGCTCCCGGAGATCAGGACGCCGGGCTTCCACTCCCTGCCGTTCCCGCAGAAAGCGGCGGAACCGTTCCATCGCGGGGCGTTCTCTCTCAACGGGGCCGCCCGGACCGGCTTCCTTCAAGTCCCGGCGAAAAGCAGGGCGGGGAGGCACACCGGCCTTCAGCATTTCGGCCATCCATTTTTGCGCCAAGTCCGGATCCCATACCCACAGCCGGCGCATCATACGCCAGGGACGTAGACGCTCGCTTTGGAATTCAAATTGTCCATCACCACGCCTTTCCCGGACTCTCTGGCAGTAAGGGCAATTCTCGCAAAACGGACATCCCGCCGTCCCGGTTTCACTCTTCTCTCCCCCGCGATAACCCGGCCCAGATGGAGGCTGGGCTTCCCGATTCAACGGGCCTTGATCCCTGTTACGTCCAAAGGGCGGTTGATCCCCTTGCGCCCTCGGTCCCCGGCCGCCACCGCGCCCAAATCCGCCACCAAAGCGGGGCCCCGGCCCGGCCGGATCGCGCGGGTCCCCCGCGGGAGGATCCACCCGGGGCGCCTCGCCTGGCCCGCCCCCGCCGGGACCGCTTTCCTGGTGTGGCGGAGCAATATCCGGCCCCCGCCCTTCCGGCTGCCCGCCGCCTTGCGCCCAACCCGGCAAGGCCATCGCGCCAACCACCAAGACACTGGCGAATAGATACACGGCTACACGTTTCTGATTCATCGTATTTCCCCTTTCTGAATGGAAGCATCGGTTTGAAGTGGATTGGTAAACCGTTCTGCAAGGTATAACGAGAATCCCGGGGATTTATTGAGCGAGAAGATATTTTGTCCCATCCGGCCATTGAGTCTGTTTCGGCGGATTCAACTATTTTCGTATAGGTTCCGGAAAAAAACAGTTCATCTGATAAGTACGTCCATTTTCCGAACGCATGGCCGGGTATCGATTCAACGATGGGGAAAGTGCTCCATTTTATCCCTTCTCTCATGGGTCGAAGGCCAGGGGGAGAGAAATACTCTTGTGGTACAAGCATCATGCTTGCGCATTCCTATGAACCTCGCCTATTCTTAGGGCCCCATTCAAGGGAGCGCCCAGGGTATCAACCTCGGGCAAAATGTCTCCGGGATGCCCCCCCCTCATTCCCCCTCCCCTTCCAGGGCACGTAAGCCGTGTTTCTTCATCAATTCCTGAAGGTAGCGGCGGCTGATGCCGGCCATGAGGGCGGATTGGGTGACATTGCCCTCGTTAATTCGCAACAGCGCCTGGAGATATTCATACTCGAATCCTTCCCGGGCCTTGATGAAGCTCACCTGGGTGGGATCGAAAATCGGCGAGGGGACCGCGGCCGCGGGAGTCTCCATCAGGGATTGGGGGAGGTCGCTTTCCTCGATGAGTCCCGACTCGCGCAGAATCATGCAGCGTTGGATGACATTTTCGAGTTCGCGCACATTACCCGGCCAGGAATAATTCATCAGCCGCTTGAGCGCATCCACCGAAATGCCCTCCACGGCGCGGTTCAATTTCTGATTGAACCGGCTGATGAAATGCTTGGCCAGCAGGGGGATGTCTTCATTCCGTTGCCGGAGCGGCGGGAGATGGATGTCTACAATGGAAAGGCGGTAGTAGAGGTCTTCCCGGAACTTTTTGGCTTGTACGTCACCTTTCAGGTCGCGGTTGGTGGCGGCAATCAGGCGAAAATCGACCGGCTTGGGGGTCACGCTGCCCACGGGCCGTACTTTTTTATCCTCCAACACCCGCAGCAAGGTGGCCTGCAAGTCCAAGGGCAGATCGCCGATCTCGTCCAGGAACACGGTCCCCCCATCCGCCGATTCGAGGAGCCCGGTTTTCCGCTGATGCGCGCCCGAGAACGCGCCCTTCTCGTGGCCGAAGAGCTCGCTTTCAATCAGTTCGCGGGGCAGGGCGCCGCAGTTGATGGCCAGGAACTTTTCTTCTTTCCGGTCCGAATGGCTGTGTATGGCGCGGGCCACCAGTTCCTTGCCTGTGCCGCTTTCGCCCAGAATCAACACCGTGCTGTCGGTGGGGGCCACTTTTTCGATCAGCCGGTAGAGTTCCTGCATGACATGGCTGCCGCCGATCAGCTCGGCCATGCCCTGCCGTTCTTCCAGAACTTGCGTCAAGTAGCGGGTGCGGTCCAGCAAGCGTTTGCGCTCCAGCGCGTTGCCGACGATGTGCAGCACTTCGTCGTTGTTGAATGGCTTGGTGATGTATTCGTACGCGCCCCGCTTCATTGCCTGGACCGCGGTCTCGATGGTCCCGAAGGCGGTCATCATGATCACCGCCGTGTCGGGCGAGACTTCCTTGATCCGGTCCAATACCTGGAGGCCATCCAGGCCGGGCATGCGGATGTCCAGCAGAATTACATCGTAGCTCTCTGGCGCGAGCAGCTTCAAGGCCTCTTCGCCCCGGTTGGCCGTGTGGACCGTGTAACCCTGGTCGCTCATCAGCCGCTTGAGGATATGGCACATCCCCGGCTCGTCGTCCACCACCAAAATCATGCCCCGGTGCAGTCTTACCATGCTCGCTCCCTGATTTCCCCGCGGAGGTATCGAAAGTCACCCCGATTGTGAATCTCCGTTGGTTTTCGTCTTTTCGATCTATCGGAATCATACTCCAGGGAAGGGGGGATGACTATATTTTGGATTCATCCAAGAATGTCATCCCCGCGAAAGCGGGGATCCAAGAGAAAACGTTGCAGTCTTCCTTGCACTTTGAGAATAATCCTAGGCTGGGACCGCCGAAGGATGGTCTTTCCCTCACCCCGGCCATCACCCGGAGGGAGAGGGAGCGGAAATGAAAAGTGGATCGTGATCCGAAGCGTGAATCGTATTTTCCTCCCTTTTCACAAAATGACGAGGAATCCATGACTTTGCATTTCCTTGGCCCGTAACTATTTAACATCACCAATCGCAAAACCATCCCCTCTCCCTCTGGGGAGGGCCAGGGTGAGTGAATACAGAAACATGCGATTCCCCCCCGATTTCAACGCATCCTCCCCATCCCTGCTCCACTGTAACGACATCCGTCCCGCTTCTATAATTTTCCACTTCACGCGATACGCCGGGATTTCCCAACTCCGGATGGCGCTTGTCCATTTTCGATTCATCCCAAAGGATCCGAAGAACCATGACCGATATCAAGAAAAGCACCCGGGACGAACGCATCGAGCTCATCCAGCAACTGCGCGCCCAAGGCGTCAATCCCTATCCCGGACGCTTCGAGCGCACCCACACCCTGCTTCAAGCGCTGGAACTGCCCGCGGACCAGCCCGGCGTCCGCGTCGGCGGGCGGATCATCGCCATCCGCAAGATGGGCAAACTCAGCTTCGCCCACATCCAGGACGCCGCCGCCAAGATCCAACTCTGCTTCACCCTCAACGAACTGGGCGCGGAGCGGTATGAGTTCTTCAAGAAATTCATCGATATCGGCGACTTCGTGGGCGTGGAAGGAACGACCTTTCTCACCAAGACCGGCGAAAAGACCATCAACACCCAATCCTTCCAACTCTTATCCAAAGCCCTTCTGACGCTTCCCGAAAAGTGGCACGGCCTCACCGATCAGGAAAGTTGCTACCGCCAGCGCTACCTCGATCTGATCATGAATCCCGAATCCCGCCGCCGCTTCGAAATCCGCCGCGGCCTGATCCGCGAAATCCGTCAGTTCCTGGAAGCGCACGATTTCCTGGAAGTCGAAACCCCCATTCTCCAAAACAAACCCTCGGGCGCGATGGCGCGTCCCTTCATCACTCACCACAACGCCCTGGACATCGACCTCTATCTCCGCATCGCGCCCGAAACCTACCTCAAGCGCCTCATCGTGGGCGGCTACGACCGCGTCTTCGAGTTCGCCCGCTGCTTCCGCAACGAGGGTATCTCCACCGCCCACCTGCAGGAATTCCTCATGCTGGAGTATTACGCCGCCTATTGGGACTACGAAATCAACATGGATTTCACCGAGCGGCTGCTGAGCGCCGTTTTCGAGAAGGTCTTGGGAACCCTGCGGGTGGAATACCTGGGCCAGACCATCGATTTCACTCCGCCATGGCCCCGCAAGAGCATGCGTGAGGTCATTCTGGAGGGAACCGGCATCGACATCGAGACCTGCCGCACCAAGGAGGAATTGCTGAGCCGCGCCGCGGCCCAAAACATCTCCCTGGCCGATATCGACGTGGCGGCCCTGGGCTGGGGCGCGCTGGTGGATGCGCTCTACAAGAAAACCTGCCGCCCGGCCATCGTCTCCCCGCTATTCTTGACCGCGCATCCCCTCGAACTCTCGCCCCTGGCGCGCGCCAACGACGAAAACCCCGGCGTCACCGACCGCTTCCAACTGGTGGCGGCCGGGATGGAGATCATCAACGCCTATTCGGAACTGGTAGATCCGGTGGACCAGCGCCGCCGCCTGCTCGAGCAGCAGGGTTTGCGCGACGCGGGCGACGACGAGGCCATGCCCTTCGACGAGGACTACGTCCGCTGCATGGAATACGGCATGCCGCCCATCTCCGGCTGGGGGATGGGCATCGACCGCCTGGTGGCTCTCCTCACCAACGAGGAGAACATCAAGAACACCGTCTACTTCCCCCTGATGCGCCCGGTGTGAGGCGGATTCGGTATGAGGAGTAAAGAAACCGCCCCTGGGTGATAGTCCCGGGGCGTCTCCTCCTCATTCAATCCCCATCAGGGCTGCAAGTTTTCCGATTCTTTCACCCCGGCGGTGAGGTCGGAAATGTCCCAGATGTGAACCGCGTTGCCGTTCATGGTTAGATATTTCTTTCCGTCGGGGAATATTTTTACCACTCGATCCACTTGATGGGGTGAATTATCGCTATCCGTCTTGACAGGAAGCACGCGGGCCGGCGTTTTCGAATCGCTTACAAATATTTTCCGGTCTCCATTGGGTACCAACCTTCCTCCGAAAATAATTATTTTTCCGTCAGAAGAAACCGCACTTGTTTCAGGATACGAAACTTGAGAAAAAGGTATTTCATATACTACTTGATTCAAAGAAATGTTAAATAATACATGTGTTGTTATTGTTGTATACAATATCATATCTCGGCTGTAATTAGAATATTTATAAAAGGGAATATATCCATTAGCTAGTTCATGAATCTTCTCATTCTCTTCAAAATTCCAAATTTGTAGCGTTGCATTATAATGAACAAGAATTTCGTTGCTATTTTTCATTGGCATAAAACCTCGGTCTCGAGGCTGTATCGTATGAAATAAATTACGATATTCTTTGCCAGTATCAATTTCCCATACCTGAAATTGACCGTAAAGATCCTCTGTGATGACTTTTTTCCCATCCGATGTAAATGCAACTTGGGTCATATCTCCCAAACCAAAGGGTTTGGTTACGGGGGTCGGGCTTCGAAACTCCCGAAGCGTCTCGCCGGTGGTGGAATCCCACAATTTAGCCAAATAAGGAATGCCACCGGACAACACATATTTTCCATCGGGCGAAAATGCGATGGTGGATACGGTTGAGATTCCATTGTATTCCAGTATTTTTTGACCGGATACCGCGTCCCATATCTCCGATCGTTCCGTAGATCCCGTAACAATACGCTGGCCATCAGAAGATATATCCACCGACAAGAAACGGGCGTCATCCGGACCCACGATGCTGACAAGGGGCATCTCCTCCACGATACCGGTTAAGGGAAAAATGGAAATAATTATTGTTGTCAATAAGAACAAGTTTGTTTTACTATTTTGTGACATATAAATTTGCATGATATATCTCCTTTGCGTTACTTCTCCAGTTTGATGACGCCCCGGTAAATAGTCATCTTTGACAACCCGGCAAAAAGTAAATATGCATCCGATATGTTCTATATATCGTGGTGCAGGCATCCTGCCTGCAACTATATATTGCGCAGACAAGAGGTCTGCACCACCATGAGAAGACTTTTTGGCGCTCGGTCATATAATGCACGGTTTGTATTAAATGAATGGCCTTATTGGAATATATTTCATGTGTCTAGTTGTACTTGGCGCTATGGGCGGCTTTGGAAAAAGGGCCCATCAGATAATCTTTTTCTAAAATCAGAGTACGAATTTCACCATAGTCACGAATATAGCTGACGGTTCCCGATAAAACCCAGGCGAATTGTTTATCTCCTGATTCTTCTTCAAGTTCTGCCCAATGCTCAAGAATTCTTAAACTGTGTTCATCTCCAATAATTGAAAAAGCATTTGCTACATGCTTTCGAATTCTTGTTTTTATTCGAACGTTATCCATGTATACTATCTTCATTTGGCCGTAATCAAATGTCAAAACCTTTGGAGTGTTATTCTCTGTCCAATAATTTCGGTCGATTGCATGGGTAAGATAATCAAAATAGGCGGGTTCTTCCGGATCCAGAAAAGCCGCGGTATCAAAAGCATTTATTGAGACCTTCAAAAATATCACGACATGCGCTATACTATAAAAAAACTTCCTGGGAGAATGTAAGCGCATGATAAAACTGGACGGCCGCAAACTGAACCGCCAGGCCCGCGAGGCGCTCCGCAT
>JABLXU010000066.1 GCA_013177805.1 Candidatus Omnitrophota bacterium | reverse complement strand
GAATATCAAGGCGAAAAAAAACAACGCCCATGTTCCCTGCCGCGCGGCGCCTGGGGCGGTAAAAGCCCATCCTATGGAAGCCAGGGAGAACAACCAAGCGGTTCGAATAGCCAAAATCCGCGTTCCGGCTTCGTCATTCCAGGCCGCCGCGATGCCCAGGAAGAACAAAATCCCGAACAGGGGCACATTGACCGGAACGCGGGTAAATCCCTTCCCGGCCCAGATCAACCATTCCTGGATGTGCTGCGTCCACAAGCCGTTCAGCAGTTTTTCAACCGCCACATCGCCGGACAAGCTGGGAAAACCGGCCAGGCGGGGTCCGGCAAGCACTCCCCATTGCAACGTCAATAAGCCATAGAACAAAACGGAAGGCATAATGGCGGCAATAGACAAGACGGCGGTGACCGGCCACGATCCGGAGGTTTCATCGCCCTGTCTTGTGGCGATTCCCTCTCCTAAGGGCCAACACAAGGCCAATAAAAGGGCCAAAAAGAATCCGTCCAAACCGCTAAAACTCAGCAGAAACAACCAAACCGGCCACCCGGAAGCCTTTTCTCCTTTCAGGGGAGAATGGGCCAGCGCGCCGATAAACAAAACAGCGGTTACCCCCTCCCCGGGCGCGCAAAATAGCATTCGCCAGATCCCTGGTTGCGCCAAGACCAGCCAGAAAACATACATCCGGTCTTCCGCCGCCACCCACCGCCGTGCCAGCCTTTGCATCTGCCCAAACAACATCGCGGCCAAAATGCCCTGCCCCATGCCTAGCAGAATCCCGGGCGAAACCGGGATGGCCTCCGCCAACCGGATCAGCGCAATGACCAACAAATTCCCATTCTGCAACGGCAGGCACTCCGGCAGCCCTTGATCCACCAAGACTTCTTGAAAAAATCCCCGGGCCAGCAAAAAACTGAGGTAATCGGTATCGCTATACGCAAAACGGAAACCGGGCAGACACACCACGGCCGCCCCCACGCCGAGAAACGCCAGGAATGCCGCCACCCGCGGCCACCAAAATTCATGAGCCATGCTCATTTTATGCTGATCTATCCCCCTCCGGCCTGTCCACGTTCCCAGCCAATCCTTGTCACAGCCGTTCATTTCTTATCTCCCACAAGCAGACCGCACGTACTATAGGGAAAGGCGATTCCGTCGTAAAGCATCCAATTCTCCTTCTTGACTGGCTTCACGTTCAGGCTATGGATTTTGCTGGCCGATATGGCTAGAGTGCCAGGGAGCCGGGATCGCGGTGGTTCTGATCCAACAAACAGGAATGCCGGTGAGAAACCGAGGTCATCTTTATGCAGGAAAATCAGATGAAATTCTCCAGGCGTACTTTCCTCCAGGCCGGCCCCCTGCTGCTGGCGGGCCCCTTCGCGTATGCGTGTGTCTCTTCCAGCCCCGAGTACAACGTCCCCAAAACGAAGATCAAAACCAAATATCACTGGGCGCGGCGGGAAGAATGGACGGGGCGGGAATTGGTCATCAGCGTCGTCCCGCTGGCCGAGCGTTATCTCATGGTCCAACGCGCTGGCGGCGAAGGCTGGACTTTTCCCGGCGGGGTGGTGAATCCCGAAGTGTATGGAGAAAAAGCCAAGGATAACATGGATCTGATCCGGGCGGCCACCGAGTACGTGCACGAACAGACTTTGATCGCGGTCTTGGCCAAAGGCGGCACGCTTCTGGCCTATGGGTACGCCCTCGATCCGCTGCGGGGCCAAATGTACCTCGCGCATTGGATCAATGTCTACACGCTGGGCCAATTCGCTCCCCGGCCCACGCCCAACCAGCGGGATATCTTGGAAGCGCGCTGGGTAGCCCGCGACGATCCTTACCTGGGCTCTTGTCTGAAACAACAACTGGATTTTATGGCCCAGGCGGGCGAAGGCGGTTCGTTGGTCCTCGAACGGTGCCTCCGGTAGGAGGAGATTCTCCATGACGCGCGGACTTGGGCGGATTGGGCTGGTATGGGTGCTGGTATGGATTCTGGCCGGTGGGGAATGCCCGGCGGAGATCGTCCCGTTGACGGTATTGTTCACCAGCGATTTCCACGCCCATGTTTCACCGGATGAGAACGGCCGGGGCGGCGCGGCGCGCATCGCGGGCTATTACCAACAGGTCCGGGCGGAGGTACCCAACGTCCTGATCCTCGACGCGGGCGACATGATCAGCGGCACCCCTATCTCCTCCCTTTTTAAGGGCAATCCGGTCTTCCGGATTTTGAATCATTGGGGTTTGGACGCAGCGGCGTTGGGGAATCACGAGTTCGATTCCGGTTGGCAGCGGATCGAAGTGTATCGGGAAATCGCCGGATTTCCCATTCTCTGCGCCAACGCGTACGTGATGGGGCCGGATGGGAAATTACATATCCTCGGTGACGCGGAATATGCGATTTTCCAACGCGGGGCGCTGCGGATCGCGGTCCTGGGCGTGATCACCGAATATACACCCCACATTACTACCCGCCAGGCCTCCGAGGGCGTCACCTTCGTTCCGGCGATCCCGGCCTTGCGGCGTCTGGTGCGGGAAGTGCAAGACCAATGCGACCTGATCATCGCCTTGACCCACGCCGGCCTGGAGCAGGACCTGGAACTCGCGAAGCAGGTGGAGGGCCTGGACCTGATCGTGGGCGGACACAGTCACATCCGGTTAAAGACTGAGCGTCGAATCAACGACGTGCCCATTGTCCACGCAGGCAGCAAGGGGCAGTTCATCGGCCGGGTGGATTTGACGGTGGACACGGATACAGACCAGATCATGGATTGGTCCTACCGGCTGCTCGAGGTCCGGGAGGAGCTGGCTCCGGAAGATCCCGCGACGCTCGAGGCGGTGAAGGAATGGGAATCGAAAGTGGAAGAACTCGTGGACCGGCCGCTAGGCTCCGCCTCTCAACGTTTGACGCAAAAAGACCTCGTGTTTCTGGCGATGGCGGCGTTTCTCGAAAGCACCGGCGCCGATTACGCGTACCATAATTCCGGCGGCACGCGGGGAACGCTGCCCGCCGGGAATTTCACCTACCGCGCCGTCTGGACGATCTACCCCTTCGAAAACACACTGGTCGTGGCCCAGGTCCCCGGCAGCCGGATCCCCAAAAACTTTTATGGCATGCAACCGGTCGATCCGGCCAAGACGTATAAAATCGTGACCAACAGCTACGTCCGCGATCAGTGGGAGCATGATTTTCCCTCCTTCGCGGATATCCAATGGGAAGAGACCGGCCTCTCCATGCGCGATTCGATTCTCCGCTACATCGAAAAGCGCAAGACCGTGGGACGGATTCAACTGACGCGTTGAAGAAATCCCACAAGGGGCCGATTCCCCCTTAATCCATCCATCAAAACGCGTAATTCAAACTCACCGAGGCGAAGAATTCATCCTCCGGATTCACGGTATCCTCAAAGGACCATTGATAAAAGAGCGCGGGAGTCAAGGAAAAGCCATGCCATTCGAACACCGTGGAAACCCTTGCGGTCGAGTGGCTCCATCCCGAATCGGATTCAAACATCCCGTCGTTATACGAAATATCCCATCCCAGGCTGATGGCCGCCTCTTCCTGACCGGGGATCAAGGCCGGGATGGGAATATCATACGCCAGACCGAACGTGTGAATCCAGCCGTTGTCGACATCCTCCCCGCTTTGGATACCATCCCAGTTGTATCCCACCGTGTAGGATGGCACCAGGTGGCTGGGACCGAGCGGAATCAGGTTGGGCATGGAGAGCGCCAGGACAATCTCCTGCGAATCGCTGATTCCATCGTCACCGGCATGGCTGTCGGAATGGGGATAGTCGTAATAATACCAGGCAATGTCCGCGTCGAGGGCATACCACTCTTCCTCGAAAAACTCTGCGCGTATCCCAGGTAGTAATCCAGCTCCGTGGCGTCCACAAATCCGCTGGAGGTAGGCCACGAACCCCATACGCCCACATAAAAGCCCCGGTAATCCAGGGTCAGGCTGGGCTGCCAGGCCCCGTGATCGTCAAGCACGTCATACCCTTTCCAAAGGTACTTCGAGACATAGGAGGATTCGATCGTAACGCCCAACTCCTCCCCGAAAATATCCACCGCCCAGACGGGACCAACCCCGCCACTTTGTAGGATCAAAAAACACGCGATGCCCCAATAAAACAATCCTCTCCTTGATGACTCGACACTTTGCGGATTCATCGCCTTGTCCTGCCTTCCGTTGGAATAAGAAAACCTTGATGATCTTCAGGCACGGTAAAGAATACGATTTTATCCAACAAGGGGAAAGGAGAAGGGGGATGTTTGAATAATTTCGTGCATGATTCGTGACGTGGGGAGGATAGTCAGCGCGAATCCGGACGGCCTGGGGCCCAACGAGGATCAGAATGAAGGATATCAGGCACGTGTTCCGCAATAGAAAAACAGAAACCGGTCACTAGGCGGTCCCTGTTTTCTATCTACTTGAGAAACTACGCGTTTTCTGGATAGCCGAGCGGTCATAAGGTGTAATACGAAACCTGGCGGGCAGGTACCAGGGGGATTACAGCACCCGTCCACCGCCGGGTAAGTGATGATGCCGGGCCCACCGGCAGCCATCAGGCAACATTTCACTGAGCATAATGCCCTTGGCGATGCAGTATTGGCAATATGGTTGATTGCGGCAATCGCCGCACAAGTTCCGGGTGGGCAGCCGGAGGGTTCTCCAGCGGCGGGCGGCTGGACTGTTGAAGACTTCTTCCATGGATTGCTGGAATAAATTGCCCAAAGTGAGGTAGCTCTCATCCAGGATCACGCAGGGACGGATATCGCCCCGCGCGCCCAGGATGAAACTGTGGAATCCCGCTCCACAGCCGTTTTCGACAATGCTGTCCAAGGCCGGTTTGGGAATGAACGTGGTCATGTCCGCGTATTTTTCCTGCTTGAGTTTCTCGAATTCTTGGATCAGGATTTCCCGTTGTACACGGGATATTTCCCATTGCGTGGATTTACCCCGGCCCCAGGGAGAAACCGTATTATGCGAGAACCAACGGGCTCCCAGGGACCGGGCTAACAGCAAGGTGGCTTCAATGTCATCCACCGTCGATTCGTGCACGCACATGGCGGCGCGGACCATGATGCCGCGTTCCGACAACCGGCGGATCCCCATCACCGTCTTCTGCCAACTGCCCGGGACGCCACGAATCCGGTCGTGTTTCTCGGGACAGGAGGAATCCAGGGAAATGTTAAAGACCAACCGTTCTTTGTGGTGGGCGAATTGATCCGCGAGGGATTCAGTAATCCGGGTCCCATTGGTCAAAATGCCGATCGGACTGAACCGTGCTGCGCCGTATTCCATGATTTCGGTGAAATCCGGATGCAGCAACGGCTCGCCTCCGGTCAATTCGATGGCGCGCAATCCGTTCTGATGAAGGCAATCCAGGACGCGGAACAAATCGGAGACGGGCGCTGTTTCGGTCCGGAAAGGCGAGGAATGGCAATAACAATGACTGCACTGCAGGTTGCAACGGGTTGTAAGTTCCACCACCAGATTGCAGGGAATGTGATAGTCGCAATGGCCAGTGGTCCGCACCGCGCCGGGATGGGGGGCAGCCGCTATCTGCAGGCGGCCGTTGTGGATGAAGGCCTGGAAAAATTCCAGAGCGGCGGTCCACATGCGGAAAAAATCCTGCTGATATCGATCGCAGTAAGCGAGAATGATATCGTTGAGGTTGGTCTTTCCATCCACGAAAGGCAGGAAACGAGCAAATTCCAGTGGCAG
Organism: Candidatus Omnitrophota bacterium; assembly: GCA_013177805.1. Classification (GTDB taxonomy): domain Bacteria; phylum Hinthialibacterota; class Hinthialibacteria; order Hinthialibacterales; family Hinthialibacteraceae; genus JABLXU01. The sequence continues at coordinate 13,108 of JABLXU010000066.1, read as the reverse complement.
GTATCCAGATCCTTCCCCATTGAATGACGGTTCCCTATCACCCGCGGCCTTCCAGAACAGCATGGCCTTCTCGGGCATGAAATGCACGGTGAGCTGATTCCGGGTATAAGGGTAGCGCCCGAGTAGTTCAATGGAGGGGAGGGAAAGTGGGGAAGGGATCGGATTTGTCATGGAATTTCCATCGGCATTCAGCCCAGATTAACATTCCGGGAACATCACTATTGCCTTATGCTGGCACTGGAAGCCAAGCCCCATAGGCCTCCCAATCCGACGAGGCCCGCGATCTCGAAATCGGGAATGGGGCCATCTGCCAGGCACGCGCAACACGCCGCGCAGGCCGAACAGCCAGCGCATCCCGAGGCCGCTTTCACATCAGTAGGAATGGCCCCCTTGAGGGGATCGGGAAACGAATACCGGTCCACAAAGTCCGAAATGGAGATCGTATCTTCATACAAACCTCCTTCGACGGGGAACAAGACGGTCATCTTTCCCGTGAAATTCCGGAGATTTTCAGGAGCGATGATTTGCCCGGCCGCGTGCGAACCTGCCGCATTATTCATTTCCAGGACCGTTCCGAAGGTTTCGGTCTCCTTCAGGCGGTAAAGATGCATGGTCAAGGTCGTTTGCGCAAAGGGGGATTTGCATACCTGAATCCGCTGGAAGCCGCGCTCCAACATGACATTATTCAGCATTTTGGCTCCATCGTTGAACGGTTCGGTTGCCTCCGTATCCTGGCTGAATGCGTTCTTCTGTAACGCAGCCGCGGTGAACATCAAGCCCGCGGTCATCCAGCCCGATTGGGACAACAAGTCCCGCCGGCTCATCTTGGTTGCATCTACTGATTGATTCATTACATCCACCTCCCGCTTTAAGCAAAGGATTATTCACGGCCGATGAAAAACCAATCATCGATCTGTGTTTCTGATATAGTTTGGCAGTCCCAGGTCCATTGTTTTGAGATGGCGTCAATGGGAATCAAAGTTTGGCATTCCCAAGCCAATCCCGTGGGGATTGGCGGTTCGATGAAAACGCATTGCCATTCCCGGCTTTTGGGAACGGGATGGGGTGCAATCAAGGTTTGGCAATCCCACTCAAATATGCTGGCAGGGGGCGTCCCGGGCGAGAAGCATTGCCACTGGTGTTGTTTAGGCACGGCGGGAGTGGAAACCAGCTCGCTGCAATCCCACGCGAATCCCGGCAGCGGGAGCGGGGAGGTGACGCATTCCCGAATCCTGGTTCGCGGGAGAGGGGACGTAGGAATGAGATTCACACACGTCCATGAATGGCCGGCGGATGGGGCGGGCAACATGACGCATTGCCAATAATGAGACTTCGGAAGCGGTTTGTTCCCGGCCAACTGTAAACATTGCCACTCGAAGGACTGAACCGAAGCGGATCCGGACACCAGAAAGAATAATACCGTCAAACCGGTCATTCGCATCCAACGATCCATGCGATTTACCTCCACGGCGGAAATATCAAACTCTACGGCTGGGGCATTATATTACAAATACATGTCTTTATATTTTTTTGGCATAAAAAAAAGTACTTGTTTCTTCTATTACAGAGAACGTATGAATTTCGCTTCTTCCGGGCTTTCCGCACTCCATCCCTCTCCCAGGGGGAGAGGTGACTCATTGCCATGGTTTTAACTTTCTCAGGGCTTGCGCCCAGGGCGATACTCCTGCCGAACCGTCGGTGACCAAAAGCAGCACTGCAAACCGGTAAACAGTTACAAAAAAAAGATTCTAATTTTCGTTGTAAGATACATTGGAGGTTTGTTTCAATTGTGTTGAAGGGATTCTTTAACAAAAAGACCCACTTGTCAAGTATTTTTTTTAATTTTTTTTTGAGGAGGGATTGTTTTGGGATTAATCCCGGTTGCATGGCGTTTCTTATTGGTTTCCCGCATTTCATTGGCCAGCAGCCAAGTTTCAATGTTTCGGGAAAGGGGCCCTGCGAAGTTACATGACAATAACCTACCTGGATTTTTAAAAAAATTATAGCAATTATCAGAATGCAGAACATATTTCATGCTTGATCCAGCGCCTGCGTATTGATGGGATTGATAAACCATTCTCTCACCCTTTGGAAGAGGGTTGGGGTAAGAGTTTGCCCACTTACGCGCCACACCATTCCGGTTTTCGCTTTCCTTCCCCTCCTCTTTCCGCCCCGCATCAAGCAACTGCCTTTATACTAGCCCAGGGTATTCACGCGGGGCGATCCATCTTGGGCCATTCCGCCTGCTGGGCGGGACTGGCAAATCGCTCAGAAAAGTTGCGAGGATTGATCCCCGGCACGAATCCATTTAGCATGACGGGTGAAATGGCGTTTGGAAAGGAGTGACCGGCCATGGAGATGGAGAAAGACGATCAGCAACAAAAGCATGCCCCCGCCGATCCGCCGAATGCGGCGGCGGAGGAATCCCCCTACGAGGCTTACGGGTGGGAATTCCATAAAAAACCGTTGCTGTACGCGTTCATCCTCACCGTGTTGTTTTACGCGTTCATTTATTTCTTCATCAGCATATAAAATCCACTTGTCCTACTATGAAAACAAAACAGGGGCACGGCATGGGGTGCCCCTGCGCGAAGGCGCGATGGACCGGCGGGATTGATCCCGGCCGGCCTGATTTTGCTTTATAGCCGGCTCCGCAGCCAGGCATCCGAGGGCGTCACGCGGCGGATTTCGAGCATTTCCCCGGTCTTGGGATCCCATTGCACCCGCTGGCCGGTGCGGTAGGACAGATTAGCCAAGTGGGCGGCCGTGATGACGTTGTTGGCAGTCTCCACGGGCGAGTTGGGTTCCTTGCGGGATTTGACACATTCCAAAAAGTTAGCCACGTGGGCGGGGCCTTCGTAGGGTTGGGCCCATTCCTCGACCGGTTCCGTGGCGCCTTGGGGCATATACACCCGGATCACGTTGCGGGTAGCATCGGCGACCAGGGTGCCGTCCGTCCCGTAGAAAATTTCGCCGTTGCCATCGACCCCGCTGACAAACTGCACCGTAAACAGCGTGGTGAAGGAACCGTAATTGAGGATGGCGTGCACCACATCCGGCGTTTCCCACGTGGGAAAGACATGATTGCCGCCGTGGCACATGACTGATTGCGGCCCGTCTTGGTCCATCAGCCATTGGTTGATGTCCAGCTCGTGGGCGCCGATGTCGGTGATCAGCCCGCCGGCGTAATCCCAATACCATCGCCAGGTGAAATACCGGTGGGGATCGAAGGGGCGCTTGGGCGCTTTGCCTAAGAACCGGTTCCAGTCCAGGCGGCCTTGAATCCCGGAAGCGATTTGCGCGGCCCAGGGATCCCCTTTGGACCAATCCCGCGTGTCATAGACCTTCACCCAGGCGATATGGCCCAATTTGCCCGAACGGATCCACTCGCGCGCCCGCAGCCAGTGCTCCCCGCTGCGCCGGTGGTTTCCCACTTGCACTACGCGGTTGGTTTCCCGGACGGCCTTGACCATATTCCGGCCTTCCTCAATGGTCTTGGAGAACGGTTTTTCGATGTAGGCGTCTTTTCCGGCCTTCACCGTGTCGATGAGGATATCATGGTGCCAATGATCCGGCACAGCGATGTACACGGCGTCGATGTCCCCGCGTTCCAGCAGGCGTTCATGTTCGTAGTACACATCGGCTTTCCGGCCCTCGTCGTCCTCGGTGAGGTCCCGCGCGCGCATCAGGCGCGCCTCGTACACGTCGCAGACGGCCACCACCTGGGCTTCATGCTTGATCAGTTCGCGCAAGCCCCAGGTTCCCCGGTCGCCCACGCCGATGACTCCGCACCGGACCTTGTCATTGGCTCCCAACACGGAGGCCGGGGTAATCCCATGCAGGGACGCCATCCCCACCCCGGCAGCTATCGCCGATCCTTTCAGAAAATCCCGGCGGGATTTCTTCTCTTTGCTCATGATCATCTCCTTTGCGAGAGGCGGCCTCCCCTCGATTCCGGGCAGGTTTCCGCCCCGATTGACCTGCTTGCCGGTTGTTTAGTGTTCCAGAGTTGGACGCGAGAATCCAGGGAGGCGGGAGGGGGAGATCCGTCAGGCCAAATCCCGCCTCAGCTTCGCCGCTTGGCCATGACCATGCGGCTGATGGTTTTTTCGGAGGGGGGGGCGGGAGGGCGTGTTTTTTCGGGATCGATTTTGGCGCGGGCCTTTAATTCTTCTTCAATCTTTTGATGCAGTGCGACGTTCTTGGTGAAGCGTTTGATGGAATGCGTGATGAGTTGGTGCTGCACGTCCACGAGCCGTGCTTGGCTTTTCACGATATCCAACTGGCGGCGGTGTTTCTCCAATTTTTCTTGCAGCACGGCCTTTCGCCGCATCACCGCTTCGTACTCGGGAGATCCTGGAAGCAGGACTTCCGAAGCCGCCTCGATTTCCTCCAGCATCTGATCGAATTCCCGCTGGACGTGCCGGAATTCTTTCTCAAATTGCTTGCCCATGTATTCCAACACGTCTTTTTGAAGATTCAGGATGATGCTTTGGCGCAGCCGGACTCCGTGCTGAAACGAAGGCAGACGGTTAAAATCGAAAGCCACCGCGCTGCGGGCGCGGGCGTAATCGCCCAGGCAGCGGTGGATGAGGCGGATGGTTCGGGCTAGATACGAATGATCCAGCAATCCCAGTTTGATTTGGATCAACGCCCGCAGATATTTCGGCAATTCTTTGAGCACGGGACGTTCCTCCAAATGCTGGTTGACGACGCGCTCGATATCCCGCAGATCCCCAATGGCCTTTTTCAACGCGATCCGCGACCGTTCATGCCGTTCCTTGAATTCCAAGGTTTTGGGAGTCTCCCCGAATCCGTGCTCTTCTAGTTTTTTGAGAAAATACTGGGTCATTTCCAGCAATAAGCAGCCAGTCAGCTCGTTGTATTGCACGACATCATAGGCACTATCGAGCACAGTCGTGAAAAACGCTTTCAAGGGATCGCCGGCCGGCATGGACGTAAACTTGGCCCGCATGGCCGAAATCTCCTCCGGCGAAAAAATCAAGGTAATTTCCTGCCGCAGCCAATCCACCACGCCCGGCTGGGATTTGACCGTGGGGAAAAAGTGAATCAGCCGCGTCCGGACCGCGATGACGCCTTCCGTTTTCTGCAGGCAGAGCTGGCCTTGCAGATCCAAGAGCGAGTTGAAATACGCGGCCACTTCCTCCGGGCTTTTTCCGGCCAATTCCCGATCGAGATTCTCCATAATGGCGTTGAGCTCGTTTCGCCTTTGGCGCATCAGCTCAAAGCCATCCAACGCCGGTGGTTCGGTGCCCTCCCCCGGCGGCGGGTTCTTAGCCTCGTAAAAATCCTTGACCGTTTCATGCACCAGCTCCCGGACGGTTTCGTGGACATTGCCCGATACCTCCACCGTTTTGACCAAAGCCTCCACGATTTTTTCGTGAGACGCCACGGGGGAACTTTCTTCCGTGCGGGCACCCGGGTCCATCGCCGCGGCTTCGTCCGGTACGGTATCGGGGTCCGGGTCCGAAAACATTTTCCCGATCCGCTCCAAGTCCGCGAGCAGCGATTCGCTTTCTCTCCATGCGTCCGCGGTTTTCGGGATTCGCTTTTTATCATTCATGAACTGTGTCCCGGAGGCGCGGATTTTACGGCGCACACCCCCTTCGTGTGAATTGAACGCTCTTATCCCACCAGTCGGATACTTTACAATATTTTAAAATAAAAAAGCCATCAAGTTAGATAGACTGCCCCATTTTTTATCTCTATTATCGGAAAATAGGCCGCCCCCCCTTAAAGGAAATCTTGCCGGAAGGAAACGGGAACGGTACGTGAAAAATATGCTCCACACCGCTCACGGCATACGATACATCCCGATGCCTTTTCCCTCGCTTTCCTTCCGTGACTCATCTAAACTTTCATCCGTTATGGGCTTGTTGGTTTTGCCTCACCTGGCAGGCACTGATTCACATACCCGACTGGAAACGGATTCAAGATGAACCATCCATCCCGGCCTAATCGATTTTTTTTATTCACCCGCTTTGTGATTGGCTTAGTGATCCCCCTGAGTGTTCTTCCCGGCGCGTGGGGGGAAACCGGCGTTGCGGTTTGGACCTCTTTCTTCCGCTCCGGCGGCGTGAACCAAGCCTTGGAAGCATTCACCCGGGCGGCGGAGGAAAATCCGGAGGATGGTTTGGCCTACGCGGGACTGGCCTACCTGTCCCCCAGCCGGACGGGCGAGGCGGAAGCCTTGCGGTATTTTCAAAAAGCCCTCCTCGCCAGCCTCGATCAACCCGAAGGGGCTTTGTTTCTGATGGAAGCGATGCACCGGGCTTCCCAGCGGGAAGAATATGAATCCCTGCTGACTTGTCTCGATACAGCCTTGGCCTCGGGCCGGGCTTCCGAATCCCTGAAGGCGTTATTGATTCACCACCGGGGTGACCTGCTGAAAAAATTGGGGCGTTGGGACGACGCGCGCGCCGCGTTTGCCTCCCTAAATCTCATCACCGGTTTTTGGTACTGCGGGCCGTTCGACAACGCCGAAAAGGGCGGCCATACCCGGATCTTCGGGCCGGAGGAGAATCTGGATCTGAACGCCACCTACAGCGGGCGGCGGCAAACCGTGGGCTGGCGCCCCGTCCCTGCTGAGCCGTTCGACGGTTACATCGACCTGCATGGCATTCTCTCTCCCTCGGTGGAATCCACGGCGTATTTGGCCGCCGTGCTGGAATCCCCCCAGGAACAACGTTGCCGGCTGTCATTAGGCCACGCCGGTGCCTTGAAAGTCTGGCTCAATGGCGAATTGATCGCCGATGTCAACCGGTACCACGATTTCATGCCCGATCAGGTGAATCTCGCCGTCAATCTAGCCGAAGGCCTCAACACGCTGCTGCTGAAGGTTTCCTCAGGCAAAACGGGACGGTACGGAATTCAAGTCCGGGCCGTGCCCGAGGCATCCGGATCGGTCACGGTTCCCTCCCCCTTGTCTCGGACCGAACGGCCTGACCTGACGGCCCATACCCCTCAACACGAAGAAGAATCTTCGATGAGGATCAATTTTGAACCCATCCTGGTGCGGCAGGTGGAGGCGAAGGGCGAAGCCGCTGGATTCAGCGAAGTTCACCCGCATTTCTTCTACGCCCTGCTCATCCAGCGGTGGCAAATCGCCGATGAAAACGACCCTGGGGCCCATACGTTGCTCTCGCAACTCGCCAAGATGTGCCCCCAAAATCCCCTATTGCTGCGGGCCTTGGGGGATTCCGAAAAAGAGGCTAACCGCCGCCGTCTGGCCTATGAGACTGTCATGAAGACCGATCCCGATGACTTGGCCTGCTTCCTGCGCCTTCTCCGATACGATCAAAACTCTCCCTATGCTACGAAAGGCTACGAACGCCTACGGGCATGGGGGCAACAACACGATCTGCCCGCCCAGGCCCGGCTGATCCAGGCCCACCTGTGGAACGCCGACGGATTGCGCGAAGCGGCCATCGCTCAAATCCGGGATCTGACCCAAGAACTGGGGAATGAAGCCCGCTGGGCGTTGTATGATTGGAACGGTTCCCACATGACTGACGCGGCCAAGGAAGCCCTGCTGCAAGAAATCCTGGCTGAGGACGCCACCGAAAGCCGGGCGGTGCACGCCCTCCGGAGCCTGGCGCTGCGCCGCGGCGAGGAAGATAAACTGCCGCCTTTGTTGGAACACGAGCGGCACATCGCGCCCTTCTCCATTGCCGGCCTCATCGAGATCGCTCAATACAAACAAGCCCGGGGGGATTTTACCGCCTCGCTGGACTATCTCGAACAGGCCCGCCGCATCGCCCCGGAGGATTACGAGACCCATCGCCTATCCGCGATCGCGTATCATCACCTGGGCAACGGGGAGCAAGCGCTGGCCGCGATCCAGGCGGCCCTCGCCAGCCGGCCGTCGGACCCATGGTGCCTGGATTACTTGGAATATTTGCAACCCGAGGAAGAATCATACGCCACGCCCTATCTAATCGACTGGAAAACCATCCAGGCGCCCGATTCCCTGGATCTTTCCAAGGCCAATCATCTGGTATTGCTGCATCAGCGCGTGGTGAAGGTGCATCAAAACGGAAACTCGAGCGAAACCGTGCGCGAAGCGGTGAAAATCCTGACCGAAACCGGCATCCGCTATAACCAGGTCCGGGGGATCTATTACGAAGGCGGTTCGGAAGACGTGCGGATCATCCGGGCGCGGGTGTGGAAGCCAGACGGGACATTTTATGACGCCCCCGCGGCCGTCCGGCGCAGCGCCTCTTCCGCTTCCGACGCCGCCGCCCGGCTCTACGGCGATTACAACGTGGCCATCCTGCAATTTCAGGCCCTCGAAAAAGGCGCGGTGCTGGAACTTGAATACAAGAAGGAAAGTAAGGGAGACAACGTGTACGCTGACTATTTCGGCGATCAGTTTTTCATCGGCAATGAATATTTCGAGCCTACGGTGAGGACTGATTATGTGTTGATCACCCCCCAGTCGAGGAACATCTACTGGAAATTCACGGGACCCCACTACCCGCCTTCTATCGCGGGCCAGGCGCCGGAGCTGGAACCGGAACCCGCGGTGACCGGCAGCGGCCTCGACACCGTCCATCACTGGTCGTTCCAGAACCTGCCCACGGTCCCGCGTGAACCGTACATGCCGGCCGCTTCGGAGATTCTGCCCTATATCAAAGTGTCGACGTTCAAAACCTGGTCGGACATGACCGAATGGTACTGGAACCTCATGAAAGACCAGGTCCGGCCCGGCGCGGTGACCAAGGACCGTGTGACTCAAATCGTCGCCCAATACCGCGAAAAACACCTCATGCATTCGGAGGAAACGCTCAGCGAATGGGACCGTGTCCGGGCGGTGAACCAATTCGTGAACACCGGTGTGCGTTACTTGGGGCTGGAATTCGGTATTCATGGCTACAAGCCCCACAAGGTGGATGAAATATGCAACGCCCAGTACGGCGACTGCAAAGACAAAGCCGTCCTGGCCATCGCCATGCTCAAGGAACTAGGCATCGAGGCCCATATGGCGCTGCTGCGGACCACCGACCGGGGAGAAATCGACTACGAACTGCCGTCTTTGGGAATCTTCAACCACGCCATCTATTACCTCCCCAACCTCAACGGGAAGGAATACTGGATCGACGGCACCGCCACCTTTTTTGACGCCGCCGAACTGCCGCCCGGCGATATGGGCGCCAACTCGCTGATCATCAAACCCGGCGGGCAATACGAATTCAAACGCATCCCCTATTCCAAGCCCGAGGAAACCGGCGCGCTCTATACCACCAGTCTGACCCTGGACGCCGAGGGAAACGCCCAGGGATACCGCGCGGCGGAATTCCGGGGCCTGTACAATCCCATCACCCGGCGGACCTACGAAAACACCGCCAAAACCAAGGAGGTCATTGACCGCCAATTGATGGCCGCGTATCCCGGCGCCGAATCCGCCAACATCGAACTTTCCGACTTGCAGGATTATTCCAAGGACGAGCGGCTGGTGTACGAATTCCGCATTCCGCAGTTCGCCGTTCAGCAAGGCGGCCGTTGGATCGTCCCTACCACCCTGTTCAAAGAAAAATTGTCGCCACGGTACACGCAACTTTCCTCCCGGGAATATGATTTAGTACTCAGCTATCCCTACACCCGCACGAACATGTTCACCATTGAACTCCCCGCCACGATGCGCTCTCCCCAGATCCCTGAAGACCGGTCCCTGGCAAGCGAGTTTGGGAGTTTCCTCCGCCAAAGCACGTTCCAAGATGGCAAGATCTTCATCAAGGAAGAATTGGTCTTCAAACCGGTCCGTGTCCCAAAGGACCAATACCAGGATTTCCGTGAATTCTGCCGCCTGGCCGATTTGTACCAAGACGAGACCATCTCTATTCCCCAGACCAACGAACCCGAAAATCAGTAAGGATCCATTGAGATGAAAATTGACCGCACCGTCACCGGCATCGCGATTGGAATGATCACCCTTGGTTTGTGGATGGCCCTCCCCCCGGCCATGGCGACCACACCGCGGGAAGAAGCCTGGAAGGATTTGTTTAACAACCAGTACGCGGAGGCCAAGACGGCCTTCGAGGCGGATTTGGCCGGGCGGCCCCAGCCATTCGAACCTTCTTTACAGGGCCTTCTGGTGGCCGCATGGGCCGATGAGGATTTCCCCGCCATGGCCCGCGTTCTCGGGCGGCTGGTGGAAGAGTTTCCCGATAGCCCTTTTCTGCCGGCCTACTTGTCGCTCTTTAGTCTCCCCGATATGCAGGGATGGACACCCCGCGAACGGGTGGAGGCATTGGATCGCGCATTGGCGAAAAATCCCGCTCCCCCTTTCTGCCAGTACCTCCAATACGAACGGATGGAATCCCTGGACATGCGGGCCGAGGAACAAGCCGCCACCGCCGCCCGTGAGGCCGGCGTCTTGATCGATCATTGGCAGGTGACCGGCCCCTTCGGCCGCTATGGCGCCGCCGACTTTTTCGCTCCCTTCGGTCCGGAAACCGGCATCCAGGACGAATACCCCGGCTGGCAACGGACCGTACGCCTCATGCCGGTGGATCCCGTCGACCAGACCGGCCTGCTCGAACTCGGAACCCTGATCAATCCCCGCACCGGCGTGGGTTACGCGCTGAACGCCATTGAGGCCACCCGGGCAGGCGAAGCCTGTCTGACGGTGCATAGTCCCTGCGCGTTCCGGATCTGGTGGAATGGGCAGCCGGTGATGGAAAAAGCCCATTATTTCCTCGACACGGCCCGGGCGCGATCGATCCAAGTGCCGGTCCGGCAGGGGAAGAATCTGCTGGTGATCAAGTCGCAGTATACCAATCCAGCGTGGTGGATCCGGTCCGTGTTGCAGAGTGCCGAGGGCGAGTCTTTCTGGAGTTCCGTGCCCTTCCAGGCCGCGGATTTCTCTTCCACCTTCCTGCTGCCTTTCGACACGGCCCAGCCCCGCGGGATCGAACGGGAGGAAAGCCGTTCTCCCTATCCGTTCGGGTTGCCGGAAGCGAAAACCCCATTGGATCAGGCCGTCCAAGAGATCTTCCTGTCTGCCTGGCACCAGGACCGCAAGGAATCGGCCGCCGCGCAAGAATACTTGAAACAAGCATCCCAAAAAGTTCCCGGTTTTGCGTTCCTTTACGCCTTGGCCGGTTCCACCGCGCTGGGCCGGGCGGCGGACCGGCCCCAATCCAAATCCCGCTTCCATCAGGAGGCAGAAACCGCTTTCCAAAAAGCCCTGGAGCTGGATCCGCGTTCCCGCGCGGCCCTGGTGGGATTGCAAAGCTACTACCTCGACCGCGACCAAGTCGACCAGGCTCTGGACCTGCTGAATTCCCGGATCAAGGAGAATCCCACCCTGTTGACTGAAGGATACTCCAACCTGCTGAGGTATGCGTACGGCATCTTGTATTCCCGCAAAAATTTTGCCACCGAGGCCGCCTGCTCCTTCGAGCAATCCATGCGGGATTTCATCCCCTCGTATGAGGTGTTCCGCCACTTGTTTGACTATCATACGCGCCATAACAACCAGCAGGGCGCGGCGGCGGTGATCCAACACGCCTTGGACGTGTTCCCCGCTTATATGCCTTTCCTGGAAAACGCGAGCCGGTTGTGGGACGCCTTGCCTGACGAGGTGGATCTCCCCGGCATTCTGAACCGGGCCGCCCGTTTGCATCCGCATACATTGCAGTACCATTTCCTCACCGCGGATTTATGGGTCCAACAGGGCAAATGGGACGACGCGCGCGCCCTGTACGCCGCGCTGCGGACACGCTATCCCTACAACGCGGCCTTGGTGGAAGAAGAAGCCAAGTTGGCCCTCTTGGCGTCGGATACCCAGACCGCCCTGGCTGGCTACGAACAAGCGCATCGGATGAATCCCCGCGCCATGCGGCCCTTCCAAGCCTTGCGGGATCTGGGCGGCAAGAACGATTTTCCCTACCAAAAGTACGATAACCACTTGGAGGAATTGGACCTCTCCCTGGCCAAACAGTGGGAAAACACCCGCGCTTCGGGCGTCTATCTGCTCGATTTGATGGTGCTGGACCTCCATGAGGATGGCACGTATGACCAATATATCCACCAGGCCATCCAGGTGTTCAACCAGGAAGGATTGGAAAAGTGGGCCGAAACGGTCATCCCCAAGGGAGACCATGTCGAAATCCTCATGGCCCGCACTCTCACACCCGACGGCCTCGAGTGGGATGTCGCCAACGTCCAGGACTTGGGCCAGCAGCAGTCGCTTTCTCTCTACGGGCTGACCCCGGGGGCCATTCTGGAATATGCTTACTTGGAACGCGCGGGCAGCAACGATCCGGGCGCCAACGTCCATAGCGGCGGCTATTTCTTCGCCGCGGAAGACGATGCCATGCTGCTTTCAAAAATAACCATTATTCGGCCCCTGAACATTCCCTTCCACCTGGATGCCAATCCCAACGGCTTTACCCCCACGATTTCCCAGGAAGGCAACAAGATGATCTATGTATGGGAAAAGCGGATGTCCGATGGCATCAAGCCAGAAAGCTTCTCTCCCCCGTTAGCCGAACGCGTGCCGGCCATTCAATGGAGCACATGCCCCGATTGGCTCCCGTTCGCCGAACGGCAACGCCTCTCCTTCTGGGGATACGAGGAGCCTTCGGAAGAAATCTCCCGCTTGGCCGCGGAACTGCAACAAAAGTCCCCGTCCCGTCAGCAGGCCGTGGAAGGCATCTATAACTGGATTCAGAAAAATATCGAAGAAACCCAAGGTGGGACCACCACGGCTGATACCGTAGCCCTCCGCGCCGGCAACCGCTATCAAAAACTGCGTCTTGCCCGGCAACTGCTCCGCCAGGCCGGTGTGGAAACCCGCTTGGCCTACGCGGTGGAAAACGACGAACACGACGGTTTCCGCCCCATGCCCGCGATCAACTACCCCGGCGCGCCGGTGTTGATCATCCCCCGGCAGGAAGGCATTCCCGAACGGATCATTCTGGATTTCGGCAGCCGATTCTTGCCCTACGACCGCATGCCTCCCACGTTGCGGCGGATGATGGCCTTCGTCCACGACGAACCGGTTCCCTATTTTGAACCAATCGATCCTACTCTCTGGGACGAAGGGCTCTTGGACCGGCAAGCCACTCTGCGCCTCCAGGAA
>JABLXU010000065.1 GCA_013177805.1 Candidatus Omnitrophota bacterium | reverse complement strand
GCCCATCGCCTCGCGGCCCGTGTCGCGCCAAGGCGACCGCATGGTGGGGATGGAAGACCTGCGGGCGATTCCCTGGGTTTTTTCGTGGGTGCAGAACCGCTATCTCATCACCGGCTGGTACGGGATGGGGAGCGCGCTGGAGTGGTTCGCGGGCCTCGCGCCGGATCACCTTGAACGCATGCGTGAAATGTACCGGCAATGGCCTTTTTTCGCGTTGATCCTTAACAACGCCCAACTCGAGTTGAACCGGGCGCATTTGCCCACCGCTGCCTGGTACGCCGCGCGCGTGCAGCCCCCTGAATTGGGCGAACGGATCCACGCGCAAATTCAGGCCGAATTTGAGCGGACCCGCGAATGGATTTTGAAAATCACCGGGCAGGAGGAGTTGCTTTCTCATGCCGAGGCTGTACGACGCACGGTGAGCCTGCGGAATCCGGTGGTTATGCCGCTGAACCGGCTGCAAGTGGCGTTGCTCGGACGGCCAGAACGGCCGGGCGGAAATCCGGATAAGCCGAGGGAAACGGAACCGGCATTCCGGGAAGCGTTGCTGCTCAGCATCGCGGGTATCGCGGCCGCCATGCAGAGCACTGGATGAGGCGGGCCCGGCAGGACGCGAATCGTTATCCCAGGGGACGTGGCCTGAATCCAAACTTGAATTCACCCTATTCAATCGTCTTGGTTTTTATTAATCTTTCCAAGCGAAGGAGTTTGGAATCATGAAGCCGCAGGCGTTTACGCTGATCGAGTTGTTGATCGTGGTCGCCATCATCGGCGTGTTGGCGGCCATTGCCGTGCCGAATTTCCTGAACGCGCAGGTCCGGGCGGAGATCGCGAAATGCAAGGGCGATCTAAAATCGTTCACCACCGCGCTGGAAGCCTACCGCATCGATCACAACAAGTATCCGGAGCCGATCCGGCCGGTCCGTTGGCGGACGTCCGATCATACCGCCACGCTCACCGAACTGACCACACCGGTTTCCTATATGACTAACATCGATATGGAAGACCCGTTCGTCATGCGCAAGTTTTGGACCTCGTGGGAAGTGGATCAAACCCACCCGGCCTACGTGTATGTCTATTACCGGGGATTCTGGGGCAAGACGTCGTCCGGGGGCATCGCGGGCCGCTACGGGACCACCCCGGCGCTGCTGCCAGACGGCGTGGTCATGCATTCGCGCGGCCCCAGCGGCAAGAGCGGCCTGGCGGTGCTGTGGCCGCTGGAGAAATATTACAACAACGTGGAACTCAACGACGCGATTTACGCGCCATCCAACGGCCTCCGCAGCCAGGGCTGCATTTCCGCCTTCCTGGGACTCATGCCCCGGCCGAGCGAGTTGGGGGGGTGAAGGGGAAATCCTCTTTGCGCTTGATGGCTTCATGCGGCGGGGAGTTCCTTTCCCTTACCGATGCCACATCCATCCCCGCACGCCAGTCTCCAAACTATACCGATATACCAGCGATCTGTGTTCCTCATCCTCCCGGCGGAGCCAGAGGAGGTGGATTTGGTCCGTGGCGGGATGGACCGCCAGGGCAGGGGTGCGGGCGTCTTCAAACCCGCCGCTGACTACCTCGCTGGATTCGATGTATCCCACCGCGGGATTTAACGCGGCCAGGCGGATTTGATTCTGCCCGCCTAAATCTTCCTGCCAGGCGATCCAGGCCCGCCCCGTGGAATCAAACACCAGGTTCGGCTGGGTGGAATCCAAGGCCCCATCATTCACCGTCAAGGGATTGCTCCATGCGCCTCCCGCGGGACAGTATTGGAATTGGATGTGGTATAAATTCCCCGTCCGGGAGACGTAAGCCAGGCCCAGATTGCCGAAACGGTCCGCGGCCAACCGGGGCGGGTCGGAATGCCTTCCCCCTTTCTCGGCGATGATCTCCACCGGTTCCAATAGTCCATTGGGCGTAATACGCCTGCCTTGGAGTTGAAAAATCCCCGTGAAACCCCGCAAGAATCCCCAGACTACATAAAGGGAATCATCCGGCAGTACGGCGAGGTCCGGCAACCAATGCGAATCGAATGTATCCCCGGATTCGAAAGAAGTGATTTTGAATTGCTCGATTCCGGCATGACCCGGAAATAAGCCTTGTTCATCACTGGCGCGCCAATAGATATCGGCCCGCGAACCGTTAGCGGTGAAATCGTACCAGACGATATGAATGCGATCGCGGGAATCCACAGCGGCGCGGGGGACATAGCCGTTGTCCCCCGCGTGATCCGCACCGGTGTGGCTGACGCGGATATCCGCATCCAAAAACGCGCCGTCCGCGGGTTTCCGGTCGTAGTAAATTTCGATGTTGTCGATCCATTTCCCCAGCGCGGTGGTGTGCCGGTAATCCTGCCAGACGGCATGGACCGTGTCTTGCGAATCGAGGGCGAGCATGGGATGGCGGCCTCCGCCGTAGGGGCCGCTGTCGATGCGTAAAGGATCGGACACCTGCCCGTTGACGAGGATACGGTACCAGCATTGGTTATCCGGGGGGCTCGATACATCGTCTGTGATCTCGTAAACCATGTGGACACGGCCTCGCGAGTCAACACCGATCGCGCCTCGGGGATTATGGGCGAGTTGCAATCCGGTGCCGTCTTGGTGAATGACCAGCGGTTCGCTCCAGTCCCGCGCGAAGGACGGCGTGTTTAACAGGCAGAGTATTATCAAGTATGATTGGATTATCAGGCAATTTCTCATGGACATGAACCTACTTATTGTGGGTATTTCCGGGACGTTCGTACGGGATGTAGAAAAAAGGATTTCACCCCTTGAGGATCCGGGCGGACACCTAGGTCCGCCCCTACATGAATTCCCTCACCCTGGCCCTCTCCCGCATTCGGTTTGATCTTTCAACTCGAATGCCTTGAAGAGCGCACGCCTTTTCTGCAATAGATGTACGCCGAATTGTTGGGTGGATTCAAAGCGAAGCCTAGCCCACCCAAGATCGTGTCTGAATACCCTTCACTCCCGCCCGTACGTGTCCCAACACCGCACATGCGAGGCCGTCTCAAAGAGTTCCTCCCGCGTGATGGGAGGCTGTTCGGTTCCATAAGTGGCAAAAATGAAACCGAGCACGCTGTGATCGAATACCACGCAATCGCTCACGCCCACGCTGGCCGCCTCCCAAGAATTGTCTGGCATAAGGATGTTCAAACCCCAGTAGCGCCCATCCGGATCGCCGAAACATTCGTCGGCGGGCTGGCCTTCGCCTCCGATCGAACAGACAGAAACGCCGAAGGAAGTCTCATGGGTGACGATCTCGAGACCGGAACGTTGCAGCAGTTGCAGGCCGGTCAGTGATTCGCCAGGAAATTCAACCTCGCGCGTCACCCGGGTTCCATCGCTGTGATCGATCACCAGCGCGGCGCGGCCCGTGATTCCGCAGACGTCCGCGAAGGTCCGGTTGGGCGGGAGCGTCCCGTCCGGCCCGAACGTGAAGGCCATCAGCGCGCCGGGGGTGATGGAAACGGCGGAGAGATTCGTTGAGAGCCGTGTCCATTCATCGCTTTCCCGCAAGAAGAGATTCCAGCGCCACCCCTGGGCATGGAGGGAACAACCGGCCGAGCCGTCGTCATGGAGGAAGCAGAGCATGGTTACGCCTTCGGATTCCTGGACAACGTGTTTGAATCCGGAACGTCTCAGCAATTCCACCGCCGTGAGACCGTCTTCCGCGAATTCCACGCAGCGGGTGATGACCTGCCCGGTGGAGTTCTGAATCACCACACCCGCTTGATTCGCGGCCTTCACCCCTGGGGAAGCCGACCAAACCAATCCCAATAACATCATGACGAACCGTTTCCGCATTGTCTCGATCCTTTCCTCGAGGCTAGATTGTGTCCGGGGAGAGGGAGGGCGCGGGCGTGACCGGCAAGAGACCGGGAGGGGCTAATGAAAAAACATGCCCCGGTCACCTGCGCGATCGGGGCATGGGTTGAATGATCAGCAAGCCTTGCCAACCTCTCAGTCCCCGAAGAGGTGACAATATCTCACGTGGCAGGTTTCCTGGCTTCCGGGCTGCTTTGGACCTACTCCCTCGCCTTCTCATCCAGAGGGGACAATGGCGGTTGAGGTTTGGTTCCCGGTTACAGTGGCGGGACCGCGCCGGAGTTTCACCGGCTTCCCTTTTTTTCGTCGAGGACGAACACCCCATGAGTTTTGTCGGAAAACATTATACGGATGTCCGCTGACCGCGCAAGAGGGTTAGGGGAGGATTTCTTCCGCCCTGGCTTTCACCAAAGGAAAGAGAGGATTTGGAGGGGTATCCCTCATCCCGCAGGAATGATAATCTCTGTCCAACCGGGTGAATTCAGCACAATAGGATCGGTACCAAACGATCTGCGTGCCTCATCCGGAGGCAAATCATCAACGATTCATTGGAGAAGAAAGATGTCCCCATCCCAAACTAACAAATTCGGTCCCAAAGGATTGTTCGGTTCATACGGCGCGGGGATCGGCGCTCCCCTGGAATTGGCCGTGGAAGCGCCGGGCGTGGAATGTTTTCAGTTGCATGTGCCTGAGGAGAAAGACTTGACGCCGGACTGGGCCAACCGGGTGAAGGAGTTGATCGAACCGCGGGGCATTCAGATCGCACGCTTTGTCATTGGTTATTCGGGACCGGAGGGCGACCAATACGACAGTCCGCAGCGGGTGTTGGAGACGGTAGGCTTTGGCGTGCCCGATCATCAAAAGCGGAAAGCGCGGCTGGAATTGACGAAGAAATACATTCGTTTTGGCCATGAATACTTAGGCGTGAAGGATTTCAACGCGCACCTAGGGCATGTGGATCCCAACAACGAGTTTTTCAATCCGATGGTGGAGGCGGTGCAGGAATGTTGCGATCTCACCGCGTCGTGGGGCGGGCATTACGACGTGGAAACCGGGCCGGAGAAATTTGAGGCGCTGCATGCCTTCATGAAGAAAGTGAACCGCCCGGGCGTGTTCCGGGTCAACCTGGACCTGGCCAACATCGTGCTCTATCACGGGGAGTGGGAGCCGATCACGTTCCTGAGGAAACTGCTTGACGCGGGCCTGGAGATCGGCGGCGTGCACCTCAAGGACGCGATTCCTACCACCTGCAATCCTTCTTTGCAGCAGTGGAACGGCGAGGAAGTGCATCCCGGCCAGGGCATGGTCAATTTCCCGTTGTTGCTGAAAACGCTCTTTGAGAGCGGCTACCGGGACGCTATCGTGGTGGAACGTGAAGTGCTGGGTGAAAACGGATTGCAAAAAGTGCGGAGGATGGCCGAGACCCTCACCTGGGTGTACAACTTGTGCCGGGATATCGAGAGGGCGTTCGCGGCGTAGTACCTGTCACAAAATGACCTCAACACCGTTGTCCCGCAGAAACTCCTTCAATTGGCGGATGCCGATCAGGCGGTAATGAAAGACTGAGGCGGCCAGGAGAATGTCCGCGCCGCCTTGGATTACCGCGTCCAGAAAATCCTGCAGTTTCCCCGCCCCGCCGGATGCCACGACTGGCACGGACACCGCGTCCGCGATCGCCCGGGTGAATTCCAGATCGTAGCCGGCCCGGGTGCCGTCGCCGTCCATACTGGTGGGAAGAATCACGCCTGCACCAAGATCCTCGCACTGCTTCGCCCAGGCCACGGCGTCTTGGCCCACGGGTCGGGTTCCGCCGGCGACCACCAGTTCAAAGCCGGAGGGCATGGATGGATTGCGGCGGGCATCCACAGCCACAGTGATCCGCTCCGAGCCGAACTTCTCAGCCGCCTCGCGCACCAAAGCGGGACGTTTGACCGCGGCGCTGTTCATGGAGGCTTTGCCGGCTCCGGCCTCGAATACCAACTCGATATCTTCCAAAGTGGAAATCCCACCACCGACGGTCAAGGGGATGTCGATCACGGCGGAGACGTTTTTCACCCACTCCAGGCGGGTTTTACGGTTTTCCAGGGTGGCGGCGATGTCCAGCATGGCCAGCTCGTCGGCCCCTTCGATCTGGTAAAAAACGGCGTTTTCGACCGGATC
The DNA here is from genome assembly GCA_013177805.1 of Candidatus Omnitrophota bacterium. GTDB lineage: Bacteria > Hinthialibacterota > Hinthialibacteria > Hinthialibacterales > Hinthialibacteraceae > JABLXU01. The sequence continues at coordinate 25,864 of JABLXU010000065.1, read as the reverse complement.
ACCGGCGTCCTTGATGTCCATAAAGTGAACGCCCTTGACCACGCGGCCGTTTTTCATGTCCAGACACGGCATGATTTTGATGATTGACATGGCAGATCCTTTCCAGAAGGAGGGTGCGGGAATCCGAAGGAAAATCATGGCGATTCCGGGGGGAAAATTCCAGGGGGAGGAAAGAACGGAAGAGCGGAAATAGAATGAGCATTCAAATATTCATTTTACGCCAGCGGGAAGAAATCCTTCGCATTGCCGGGAAACACGGGGCGCTGAATATGCGGATCTTTGGTTCGGTGGCTCGGGGAGAAACGAACGATTCAAGTGATGACGATTTACTGGTCCATGTGAGTCGCAGCCGTTTGGACCGGAACAATCCGGTTTTTTAAAAAACCCGGTGCCTAATTCGTTTTCCCGATTTCTTCCAGAAACCGGGCCAGGACGTCACGCCATTCGTATAGAGGCACGGGATCCTTGGTGTACTCCGTCATCGAGGTGATGATGGATTCAGGTATCTGGAGTAATTCCCGGGCTCGTTCCCGCTGCGCATCGGTCAGACTGCCATCATTCAGGGCGTTCTCCACCAGTTTGAAATATTCATAATCCTCAAATCCCTCGCGCAGCATTTCCCAGCGGATCGAGTCTACCGGGCCGCAGATCCGTTTTTGCCCATCGCTCCAGTTCTTGGGGGGATACAGGAAGCGCCCGTCACCGTTCCCCCAGTAGCCGACATACCCGGGCGGATTATCATACCCCGAGACATAGCTCATCGGGTCGCTCCAGGGATCCTGCAATTGAGGCGGAGGGAAAGCGGCGTTACTGGTCCAATAATTGGATTGCCAGACCAGGCATCCCTGCACGTTGTAGCGGTAGGTCATCCACAGCCAGATGCGCATATCCACGGCGGGATGATCAATGAACAAACCGGGATACGGCTGTTTGGGTCCGGTGCAGACGTACCACCAGAATTCCTCGCCCAGCGCTTGCCGTTCCTTGGCCTTCTCGGGATCGTACTGATCCAGGATCGCGCACCAGATATCCACATGGCCGAGCAGTTCCGGTTCCGGTTGTTCGGTAAGGAAACGTTTCAAGCCCGGCGCGTTCCGTTTGATCATCTCCATGCCTTCCACCACGAATTCGTAATCCTTGGGATCCGGCTCGTCGAACCAATAGACGTACGCCTTGTCCAGCCAGCCTTTTTCCCGAAGGTGCCGCTCGATGGCAGCGGCGTAATCACGGAACAGCCGCTCGTGCTCCGGTGTGCCTTGTTCATAGTTGCCGATTTTCCCCTTGTGGCGGCTATGGAAGGTCCCGCCGCCCATACCCTGCAAATGCAAAAGCAACCCATTGAAACCGAACTCGTCGAAATAACGCTCACCCGCCTGATCGAAATCCGAGAAATCGAAGGTATAAGTATCATCCAGTTCAAAGCGGATGGGGTGCAACACGGTGGGATCGTAGGGCGAAATGCGGTGATCCCGGAAACTTTGGAGGTACAAATCGGTTACCTCGTCCAGTTCCTCACGGGATTCCAGATGATGGTATTGCCGCAGCAATCCGGGCGAAAAACCGAAGCCGCTGCGCACACTGGAGAACGGGGGGATCGCGAAATCATAGACAAGCAGTTGGAGCGGGACCTGGACCACCCATTCCGCCGATTGAAAGCGGACCATCCCCTGGTAAGTGCCCGCGCGGGCGTCCCGGGGAACATGAACCAAAACCCAGAAAGGATAATTGCGGCCGGCTTCGAGAGAAAGCGGTTCCCCGGCCGGGGGTAACGGATCGGGCCACCAGTCCACGCAGCCCCACGCGTCGGAAGGGCGGTGCACGTAGACATACTCCACTTGTTTGACTTCGATGGCCGCGGCGGGAATTTCAGCATCATCGGGACCGCGCAAGGCCTCCACCGCCACCGTCATGCCCGAAACGGCCTTTTCGGGGCGCAGGACAATCTGAACCGGTTCAAATTCACCCCGCGCCGCCGAGAGCCACGCCGCATGGCCCAGCCGCCGGGGCACGGGACGGTTTAGAGAGACTTTGTATGTAGCAGGACACCACCAAACCGAGCCGTCCGTTCCCGAATCGAGCCGTTCACCAAAATCGGCGGCGTAGAGGAAGGAGACATCGAGGCTCAACCCGCCCCGGAACACGTTCACTTCCATCGGCCGGAAGAGCTGGATATATACCTGGTGCCGGCCGGTTTCACGGAGGGAATAGGGAATCCGGACGGTGGCGGTTTCTCCCGCGTTGACCGAAAACGGGTAGGTGAAAACATCCTGACTGGAGGGCCCGGAGGTATCGATCCGCGCGGTGAACAGGCTTTTTTCCTTGCCTGGATTTTCCACGGACATGACCAGCTCGGTATCGAGGCCGGGTTTCGGATCTCCGACTTGCTCGATAACCACCCGCGTGGAAGGATCCGTGTTTGAAACGCGGAGAAAGCGGGTTTTGCCTTCCAGCGCGCGCAGCGGTTGTTCCAACGTCCCCTTCATGCGGTATCGATTCACCTGGAAATGGCACCCATCATCGTCCGCCGTGCCTTCAAGGCGGATTTCGAGCCATGCCGCGGGCAGCAAGGCTTCGGGAAACGTCAGGGAATGGGTGTTGAGTTCAGAGAACGCGCCCAGTTCCATCCAATCGGCTTTGTCACTTCTCGCCGAGACCCGGCAGACACCCGATGTGCGGTAGTTGAGGTTCAGTTCCACCGTTGCCGCCATCAGACGGTTCCCGGGGATCTCATGCCGGTAGGTCACTTGCGTTTGGGCACCGAAAAGCAGCCGGCCCGTGTTGAATCCCGCCGTAGACGATTGCAGGAAGCGGCAACCGTTGCCGCCAGGGGCGTCCAGATCGTGGAAGGCGGTGTAGGAGGCATCCTGAACGCGTTCCCCTTGGCCTAAAACCAAGCCTTCCCGGCGGGTGTAAATAGGCTGCACGGGGATAAGATCAGCGGTGTCGAAAAAGAGGGTACCATTCACCCGCCAATGCCCCAGGCGGAAGCGGGCTTCGGCATGATTTTCGGGAACGCGAAACACGACGGTGTAGTTTTTCCAATCATTCGTCAACCAGATATCCTGATTGGCAAACGTGGGACCGCTGACCGCGGATCCGCCCTGGGAATCCAAGGCTTTCTTGCCCCAGAAGGAAAACTCGTACCATGCGCCCGGCTGAACAGATACCGGGGCGGAAATCCACACGGCATCGTCTTCGCCATGGCCTTTCACGAGAAGGGCGTGGCGCGACCGGTACCCGGGCGCTGTGGTTTCACAGGCTTCGGATGAGGGGGACCATCCATCGGGGATGAACCGGCTGTCTTCCGTGCGGCCATCCTCAAAACCAGGATTGGGCAATGCAGACAGCACGGAATCCGCCCCTAAAACGTTCCCGGCGGGCAGGAGCAAAATGATCCAGATCCAGTACGACAAATACCGCATGACAGCATCCTTTCCTTGGGTAGAATTGACATCATCATACCGAAGACACCCGGCAGGGGGAAAGGGAGAGGGACAATCCATGGTTTCACCCCGATTGACCCTGTGAGCCAATCAGATACAATACAGCGTTTGAGTTTTGATACTGGCGCGTAAGGAAACCGATCATGAAACCGAATATTCATCCTCCCTATTATCTCGCTACCGTAAAATGCGCGTGCGGGAACACGTTCCAAACCGGCTCCACGTCGGCGGATATCCACGTGGATATTTGCTCCGCTTGCCACCCTTATTTCACGGGTAAGCAGAAGTTGATCGACTCGGCGGGGCGCGTGGAGCGGTTCAAACGGAAATACAAGATGACCTGAGTTGGCCCATGGTCAATCCGAAATCGCGAAAAAGGCGCGGCGCGGCCGCGCCTTTTTCATGGCAGGTGATTCCTCTTTCTGCTGGCTCCAAATCCAGGAAGACAGAAAAAGAGAAACTAACGGGAGAGGCCCGCGAAGGTGATGGTAGGGTCTTCCTTCCCCCGGCGGGTTGATTCCCCCGGTATTGGATCCTTCCACCGCGCATATCCCGCCACCCTTTTCCCCTTCTAATGGTTTCGCTTGGTGGATTAAACTGTAGGCAAGAATCTCAGCTTCGCGGTTCCGGCCACTTCCTTACCGGTTTCATGAGGCTGATGGATGAAAGTATTGCTGGTTCATCCCAGTCCATTGCTTTATTCGGAAATCTACCTGCGCCTTGAGCCGTTGGGCTTGGAGTATACGGCCGAGGCAGTGCGCCGGGCGGGCCATGAAGTCCGTCTGCTCGATCTCCAGATCTTTACCCACCGGGATTTTGAGCGCGAATTGCGCGGTTTCCAGCCGGACGTAGTGGGCTTCAGCGTTAACTACCTGGCGAACGTGCCGGAAGTGATCGATTTGGCCAAGCAGACCAAACAATGCCAACCCACAGCCTTTGTTTTTTGTGGGGGGCACAGTGTTTCCTTTATCGGCGAGGAAGTGTTGGAACACGCCGAGGGAGCCCTGGATTGCGTAGCGAAGGGTGAGGGAGAGAGCATCATCCCCGCGCTGTTGGAAAACCTCCCCCACGTGAGCGGCCTGCCGGGTATCCTCACGGCCGACGGCGCGGGCCCGAAGGCGCCGTTATGGCCGGATCTGGACACCATCCCCCCCGCGCGCGATCTGACCCGCAAGCGCCACCGCTATTTCATCGGAGAGCTGGATCCGTGCGCTTCCATCGAATTCAGCCGCGGGTGTCCCTGGGACTGTACTTTCTGTAGCGCTTGGACCTTCTACAACCGCCGCTACCGGCTGGCCGATCCGGAGCGGATTGCCGAGGAGATGACCCGGATCCGTGAACCGAATGTCTTTATCGTGGACGATGTGGCGTTCATCAAACCCGAACACAGCCTGGCCGTGGCTGAGGCCCTGGAGAAGCGCGGCATCCGCAAGCGTTATTATCTCGAGACCCGGTGTGACGTACTATTACGCAACCGCGAAATCTTCGCCCATTGGGCGCGGCTTGGGCTGCAGTACATGTTTCTAGGCTTGGAATCGCTAGACGAGGAACAATTGCGCCTATTCCGCAAACGGATTACACCCAACCAGAACTTCGAAGCGCTTGAAGTAGCCCGCGGATTGGGCATCGACGTAGCCATCAACCTAATCACCGATCCCGGTTGGGATCTGGCCGATTTTCAACGCGCCCGTGAATGGGCCTTGGCCGTCCCGGAGATCGTCCATCTGACAGTGGCCACGCCTTACCCGGGCACCGAACTCTTTCACACGGAAAACCGCCAACTCATTACCGGCGACTACCGGCTTTTTGATATCCAGCACGCCGTGCTGCCCACCCGGCTGCCTTTGCGCCGCTTCTATGAAGAACTGGTGAAGACCCAGTCGATCATCAACGCCAAATTCATGGGTTGGCGAACGGCAGTCAGTGTTTCGCGCGTTCTGGCGGGGCAACTCCTCCGGGGGCAGATCAACTTTTTGCGCATGCTGTTCAAATTCCCCCGGATTTACCGGGCCGAACGGTTTTACGAGGACCATTTCCGCCCGGTCCGTTACGCGTTGCGGCAAGCGCAGCCGTCCCGCCCGCGGCCTTCGGCGTGGGATCTGATGATCCACCAGTCCGGTCACTGGCCCTCGATGCCCGCGAAAACCGGCTGAACAGAACTTTCCCAACCGAAAAAGAGGGCAAGCCGGATTCACCCGGGATGCCATGGCTTGGGGGGTGGGGGAGGCGAGGACGGCGGCGGGGGGGGAGACAGGGTTTCTTCCGAGGATCGAGGATCCGCAGCATCCGGCTGTTCCGTTACGGCAGACCCAGGGGGGTGTTTCTTCTCGTGCCTTTGTTTCTTTTTTTCCTCGATCCAGGCGACGATCCGGTCGTGATATTTTTTAACAAACGGAACATCCTTCGAAAGCAGCCACAAACCGGCAAGGCCGAAGATCCATCCCTGGACAAAAGGGATCAGGCCGGATATGGCTCCTAAGAGCAACAAGAAGACACCCAGGGTAATCCGGCCGGCCTTCAGGACTATTTCTTTCATGTATTTTTTTCCTTTTCTCACGGCCGGGGATTGGTCCGGCAGGATGGTAAAAGGTTATGCGCTGATTCTCTCCAAATCGATCAACCGGTCAATGAGCAGACGCGACAGTTGTTCCGCGACCGGTTCCGAACATCGCAACCGGATTCGAATTCCCTCGTTCGCGCATTTTCCATGAATCAGCAACAACCGGCCGAGCTCCCGTTCGTCCAGGAGGTGGGATTGATCCAATTCCACCTCCAGCGTGCGTCCGCCATCCTGTTCCCGGACAGTTTTGCAATGAGGTAGAAAATAAGGGATCTGCTCCTTCGCTTTCCCGGGACAAAAATGGCGGAATACGGGGATTTCGGCAGACATGGCCGGCCTCCTGTAAGGATACGATTCCCACCCGTCCGATTTTTACCAGGAAAATGGGTTTCGTCAATTTGGAAAAGGAATCGGAGAAAAAAATGGTCCGGAAGGGCGGTTAGAACAATCCCCGTGGAATTCCGGACATTCCGGACACTATATCTCCCTAAGTCCTTTCTGGTACACTGAGAAGCCGTTGGGGAATCTCTTAATGGAGAAATAGAAACGCAATGGCCCATCAACCAATACAAAGCACCGTGGAAGACGTGTACGCCCAACCCGGCGTGTACCGGTGGCTGGCCTTGGCCGCCGGGCTGTTGGCCTGGACCTTCGATGGCGTAGAACAGAATGTGTATTCGGTGATGTCCCGGGCAGCGCTCAAGGATATTGTGCCGGGCATTCCGGAAAAAGTGCAACAAGCCGCCACCCTGAACACTCAGGGACTGACCGCGGAGGCCTCGCGGCTGATTTTGGAAGTGGATCAGGAAGTGGGATTTTATTTCGGTCTGGCCATGGCCATGTGGTTGTGGGGGGCGGCCGCCGGGGGAGTGCTCTTCGGGCGGTGGGGCGACCGGTACGGCCGCGTACGGGTGCTGTTATTCGCAGTCATCACCTACTCCGGCTTCACGGGATTGTCGGCCCTGAGCACGCACTGGTGGCATTTCGCCGCCTGCCGTTTTTTGGGATCGATGGGCTTGGGCGGCGCGTGGCCGTTGAGTCTGGCCCTGATCGTGGAAACCTGGCCGGAGAAATACCGTTCCGTGCTGGCGGGGCTGATGGGGGCAGGGGCGAACGTGGGATTCATGATCACCGCGTTGTATTCGCGGATGATGCTGGACTTGGACTTCAATTGGCGCTGGGTGATCGGCATGGGATGCGTGATTGGATTATCGAGCCTGCCCGTCATCTTCATGACACCCGAACCGACTCAATGGATTCAAGCCAAAACCAAAACGCAAAAGTCGAGTATGCGGGATCTGTTCGTGCCCGGATACCGGCGCTCGGCCATCGTCGGCAGCCTGCTCTCCACGGTGGCCCTGTTGGGGACCTGGGGCTCGTTTTTATGGCTCTCCACCTATGTGGACCAGGTGGCGGAAGGGACTCCGTATCAGCACAACGCCAAGGCCACAATCACCATATTCCAATCGGTAGGGCAAATCATCGGCGGATTCATGGGCGGCGTGCTGGCCGGTCTGATGGGAGGGAACAAGCGGTCCTGGGCGTTTTTGTGCGTCACCGCCTGGGGATCGGTATTCGCCATGTATTATTTCAATGATACATTCAACCTGCAATTGATGCTGATGGGAACGTTCGCGGGCTTGTTCGTGACCGCTTTCTTCGGTTGGCTGCCTAAGTTCTTGTCAGAATTGTTTCCGACCCGCATCCGGGCTTTGGGACAGGGATTTTCGTTCAACATCGGCCGGATTCTGGCCGGCATCGGGGTGTTGGGCGCCGGTACGCTGACCAACAAAGTATTCGGTGGAGACTACCGCCGCACCATGTTGGTGATGTGTTCGATCTATCTCGTAGGCCTGATCGTGATCCTCTTCGCTCCCGATACCGGAGGAAAGATGGTCTCGGACGAAGAAGACGAAGCGCGGATGCGGGGAAGGGCGTAATCCACCTTACGCCCGGTTCTTCTCCACGGACTCCAGATCCCGGACCACGTGTAAAAAAAATCCGACATGATCGAAGGAGGATTTGGTTCCCGGAATGAGCCGCAAGCCGATCTGCGCGCCGTGATCGGCCGGAAGGATTCCCTTGAACTCGCCCCATTGGGCTGACTGAATGGATACCATGCCGTCGTTCTCGCCATCGTTTCGCAGGACGTAAAGCCAGGCGGGACGGCGCAGCCAGTTCACCAGCGAGGGCCGGCTGTAATCGACGCGTCCGGCGTACGAAAAATAGCGTACGCGGGGATGATCCACGATCCGGGGATTGAACTCCTGGTGCAGGTAGGCGGGCGTCAACTGACGCAATCCTTCCCACCGGTTTTCCGCCAACGCGGCAAGATAGCGGCGTTGATCCCCAGTCAGCAGGTATTGTCCCCATTTGGAACCCCACGAAGCCGCCGTAAACCACCATGCGGGAACCCGGCCGGCCAGGCACGATCCTCGATGCGGGGTGGAAATAGTCGTGATCGTTACAATCCGGTCTCCCTGATTCAATCCGTTGGGAGAAGCGGCGTAGCGGGCGTCCAACCCACCCATGCTGTGTCCGATCAGGTGAAACGATTCATGGGGGCCGATCTGATCCGTGATCTGCTTGATCAATTGCTCCGCCCGTTCCGCAATGGAGGCCGTGGGATGCACCTGGATGCGGAAAGCCGATATTCCCTCCTCCCGCAATGTTTCCACCACCCCGGGAAACATCTCCCAAAGCAGGAACCGCCGGTATCCCAGAAAACCATGCGCGAAGATCACGGGCTGCATGATGGGATGGACACTTACCGCGCGACGAAGCGGGCCATCGCCCAATCAGCGTGATCCCCCTCGATCCCGTCTCCCGCGTCCGAAACCTTCAAAGTGATGGACCGCCGCCCCGCAAGGCATACCCGCACGAACCGGGGCGGCATGCCCGGCTTCATGACCGGGCTTTCGTACATCACCGTGCCGTCGGAGAAAACCGAAAAGACCACGGAGGCGGGGCTGTCCTCGGGGACTTCCGCGTCGATGCCTACTTCGGCCACGAAATACCGGTACCCCGGAGGCAAAAAACGGTAGGTGATTTCGGAACGGGCATGCGTCCCGATCCCTTTGGGATAATAGGTTTTCCCGATTTGGAGCGTATTGCCATCCACGGAGCGGTCGTTCTGGGGGACCATGCGGTCGCTGACGAGGGTTTCATATTTCAAATCGCTTAAGAAAATATCTTCGGGCGAGTAGGCGTTCCAAACTAAAACACCGCACAAGACAGCCAGGACGATGAGCGCCGCGATCCGCCGGGGAGTCCATTCGGCTTCGCCGGCTGGAGGCGGATTCAGATTGGATTCGGGTGGAGAGGCGGCCGTTGGTTCCACGTGTTTTCCTGGTTGAGACCGGCAAGCCGGAGAATTACCGTTCTTTGGTTTTCTGAGCATCCACGAGCCGTTGCACTTCTTGTTTGAACTCGGAAATCTCCAGCCGTTCGGAGCGGAGACGTTCTGTCCCTTGGGCTTTCATGCCCCGCCCGTTGAGCGGAACCACCGCCGTGGGCATGTTTTCAAAAAGCAGCATGGCGGGCATGCCATTGGTGACATACCGGACCTTGGTTTCAGGAATTTCTTTAATGGAAAACTTACCCTGTTGCATACCCACCGCGCTGCTGAACCCAAGTTTACTTTCCCCATAGAGAAATAGGATCAATTTTTCGCCCACTTGATACTCCACCGCGGGAACCTTGACGTGGAGATCGCCGTCGCTCCCGCCGTATTGCTTCAGGACGTATTCTTTGCCTACTTCTCCTTTCAGCACTTGCGTCACCCGGAAGGTATACCAGGTAGCCACCAGGCCGGACACAGGGTCTTTGCCCGATCGGATCTCCACACATTCGCCCTCGAAGATCACCCGCGCGCCTTCGGTCAATTCTCCCAGATTGAGCGGTTTGACCCGGACACTCCAAGCGGTGTAGGGCCCTCCCGCCAGCATGCCGGCCGTCATGAAAAACGCGATCCATCCTAATCTGTGGAGCATACGCTTTTTCCCCGATCGAGTGAAAAATGGATTGGTTCGCTCATCAACCCTATCATATCATACTGGCGATGAAATGCCCTCGCCAACCCATGCGGGTGGATTTCCGGTGGAGGAGCAACGCAAAACGAAGCCGGAAAGGGCGGGCTGGTGTTAACTCCCCAATGCCTCCCGGCATTGTTCGATGAACCGCCGTTCGTGACCGGAGGCATGTTTACTTTGTGAGCCTTCGGTCCAAGCCGCGCGGGCTTCCTCGATCCGGCCCAGGGCGGCGAGCGCCTTGCCTTTCCAAAAGAGAGCCTCCGCGATCGCCGGTTCCGCCGGGCGGCCGACCCCCAGGTGCTCGGGATAGGTCAGGGCGGTGGCAAAATCATCCAATGCTTTTTGGAATTGCTGGCTTTCCATGCGCAGCTTGCCCCGTTCGATATGCGCCCGGACAAAAACATTGCGGGAGACAGTACGGGTTTCCCAGTTGGAGAAGTACGAGTTGTCCAGCAGCGTGATTGCCTTGTCATACTGTTTTTCATCGACATAGGCCTGGCTCAGGATTTCGATGAGGTCATTGCGCAGGCCTTTCCGCGGCATTTTTTCGATCAAGGCGACAGCCTGCGGCCGTTTCTGGTTTTGAATCAGGATCTGGGCCAAATCGCGGTACAAGGTTTGATCCTTCGGCCGGGCCTTGATGGCCTTACGGTAATCCGCTTCCGCCTCGTCCAGATTTCCGTTCTTTCGCCATTCATACAGACCCAGGTTGCGAAAGGCGACACTCAGGGAGGGATCCAAATCCGCCGCTTTCTTCCAATCGATCACCGCGTCTTCCAAGGACCCTAACGCGCCCAGGAGATTCCCACGGTACAAGCGGGCTTTGGCGTCTTTGGGATTTTTCTGGATGGCATATCCCAAGACATCCAGCCCCATGGCGTCGATCATTTCCGTATGGGCAGGGAAAACGTAATCGCTGGACTTCCTGGACGCTTGCTTTAGATATTGTAACGCCGCCGAATCATTTCCCAGAGCGGCCTCCAGACGGGCGGCCAAATAAAGCGGGAGGGGCGTCTGCTGTCGTTCCGGAATTGCCATCAGATACGCGCCGGGCAAAATCTGCGCCGCCTCGCGGATCATCCCCAGTTCCGTGAAGGCAAAACAAGTTTCCATGATCTCGAAATCATACTCGCCCACGAAACTTCTAGCTTGTTCCGCGAAGTTCCTCATGGCCGTCTCGTCCCGCAAAGCCATGACGGCGCGGGGGATCAGATTCAACGGATCGGCTTCCATGGTTTTCCGTGCCAGATCGTAAGCCTCTTCATGCATTCCGGCGGCGTACATGGCCAGGATCAGGTGATCAAAGGCCTTCAAGTCTTCGGGATTCAACGCCGCCGCCTGTTGAAACGCCTGGACCGCGAATTGGGGGTCACCGAGGTTCATGCTGGCGCGGCCCACCAGGTCATACCCCTGCGCCGCGGAGGCGAGTTTCCGGACCGCTTGGTATCCACAATGCCGGGCTTCTTCCCATTGGGCGAGTTTCAACCGCGCCGCCCCCAGGTAATACCAGGCCATCCCGTCGTCGGGATCCCGGGCCAAGGCCTTTTCAAGGTTCGAGGCAGCGTCAGTATACTTCGCCGCTTCAAAGTCGAGCACCGCCAAGCCCTTGAGGGCGGGAACGAATTGCGGATCTTCGGCCAACGCTTTGGTGTACCACTCCCGCGCTGCCGGCCGGTTCGTCTGTTTATCGAACAACAATCCCTTGAGGTATTTTTCCTCCGCCGTGAGCTGGTTTTCCGGTTTGACCTGCAACCAGTGGGGATCGGGGGGAGTCACCTTGGGAATGGGCAAAGGCGAGGTGTAAGCCGCAATCGGATTGGCATTTTCCAATAAGGTGATCTCGATGGCGCCCTCGGGAGGATCGGGCAAGGTGACCACAGTGGCTTCCCGGGGGGAAAGCGAAACGGCTTTTTTCAATAATTTGTGCTCGCCTTGAACCAGGCGCACCTCGGCGTGGGGGATTTCGCGGGTGGCCATCATCCGCAGTTCCCACTCGCCCGGTTTCCGGCTGGTTTGAAACGCCACATCCCGCGTGGCGTATTCGAATCCATCGCCCAAACCATGCACCGGATACCACCATTCCCGCCAGGCCACGGCTTCCCGGGGCCGGAGCAAGCCATAATCCGCCTGGGTCAGCAGCGGACCGCTTTGCACCTCGATATACTGCTCGTTTCCCTCATGCAGGGCCTTCTGGCTGACAATCCCATCGCCCGACTGCCCCCACGTCCAGGCCTTCTTGCCGATCAGCAGATTGTGATTGGCATATTGCACGATCCCCCGGTCCAGGTCCACATCGTACGCGCCGAAGAAATCGAAGACGCAATTATACGCGAAGACCGAGCTGGGCCGGTCATAGTTTTTCAACCATGTCAAGTCTTTGCCGTTATCGATCGGCCAGGAATAAAAACTGGTCCCCGCGTGATCGGTTCCGAGGGTCATGGGGTAGATAAACCGGGTTCCCGGCAGGCAGTAGAATGCCGTGCAGTTCCAAAAATAATAGGGATGCACGCCATCCCGCGGATTGTACAACCGGATCTGCTCATCCAAGTACGCCCGGCCGGGATGTAACGTCAGCCGCACGATCCACCGGGTGCGGAAAATCTGTTCGATGTTGCCGATGACGAGTGAAGCCGCGCCATCCGTATGTTCCTGAATCAGCACATCCACGGGCGTGACGCAAGTTACCGTATGCACTTGCGGCCCCGTGTTCCATTCGATCCCGCCCGAGATCCACGCGCCGCGCATGGCGATCAGCCCCGGCTTGATCACCGAATTGGTGTGGAACATTTCGTGGTTCGTGGTTTTATCGAACACCGAATGAATCCGCCCGGCCAGTTCCGGCAGGCAAGTAACGCGGAGATATTCGTTTTCCAGGAAAAGCGCCCGGTAGGTTCGGTCTACCTTCTTGGTGGAGAGATAATCCTGCATCGTGTAAGGGTAGATGATCGAGTTTTCCAGAGCGAAAAACTTGGGATTGATGTCATCCGGTCCCCAAGGATAAGTAGGAATGGTGATTGTTCCTTCCCACGCTTTTGTCCGGCTTTCTTCGCCCTGCCCTGAAAACGGCATCAACGCCAGCGCAAACAAAATTCCGACAATCAATACCCGGTTTTCAATACGCATCGTCTTCTCCCCTTGTTCCGTGTTAAATCCATCCAAAACTCCGCCAAGATATCACGCCAGCCCAACGGGAGGAAGCCAGAGGGGTGGCCATGGATGCCCGGATCACACCCAAGTGGCCCAGGATTGAAATCCTGGGCGGGTGCTCGGCGGCCCTATGATTGGGCGCGGTGGGAAAAAGGGAAGAAACGCGCCATCCAGCAAAGCCATTGTCCCCCGTAACTTCCATTCCTTGGTCGCTTTTGATTTCGTATCATAAACCATCTTCCTCGATCACGGAGAACGGTCATGACCAGTCCGCATCGTCCCATTCGGCATGTTTACTTCCTCCTCACCGCATGGTGGATTTCGGGTATTACCTTTCCTGGATACACGGCCGACTTCGTGTCCGCTGGTGTATCTGCCATTCAAGCCGCCCGGGGCGTTCTCACACGGCTCCTCCCGGACAAAACCGGACAATTCGTGTTTGAAATGATTCCTCCGGACAACGGGCGGGACGCATTCGAGATCGAAAGCCGGGACGGCCGGATCGTATTGCGCGGGAATAATGGCGTGGCGATGTGCTCCGCCCTGAACTGGTATCTGAAATACCACGGCCATGCCGACGTGACCTGGAACGGCACGCAAATCAACCTGCCCGATCCGTTGCCCGGGGTGGAGACCAAAATCCGCCGGATCACACCGCACCAATACCGCTACTTTTTCAATTATTGCTGCTTCGGCTATTCCCTGCCCTGGTGGGATTGGGCCCAGTGGGAACGGATGATCGACTGGCTGGCGCTGAACGGATACAACATGCCCCTGGCGGTGACCGGGCAGGAAGCCATCTGGCAGAAAGTCTTGCGTGAACTGGGCCTAACTGAAAAGGCTGTCACCGATTTTCTGGCCGGGCCGCCTTATCTGCCCTTCGGCTGGATGGGATGCCTGGACGGTTGGGGCGGCCCCCTGCCCCAAGGCTGGATCGACGCGCACCTGGATTTGCAGAAGAAGATCCTGGCGCGCGAACGGGAACTGGGCATGACCCCGGTGCTGCAAGGCTTCACCGGCCATGTCCCCCCGGCAATCCAAGAGAAATTCCCCGGTGCCAAATTGCACAAAATCCGCTGGATCGAGTGGGAAACCTTCTTCGTGGATCCCCTGGACCCGCTTTTTCAACACGTGGGAAAACTCTACCTGGACATCCAGACGAAGGAAGTGGGGACCGATCATCTCTACGCGGCGGACACTTTCATCGAAATGTCGCCGCCCAGTAACGATCCCGCTTTCCTGCGCGACATGGGCCGCGCGCTGTCCGAAACCATGACCGCCGCCGATCCGCAAGCCTTATGGGTCATGCAAGGATGGATCTTCTACAACAACGCCAAGTTCTGGCAGCCTCCGCAATCCCGGGCGTTTCTGGGCGGCGTGCCCAATGACCGCATGATCCTGCTCGACCTTTTTTGCGATGTCGCGCCGGTCTGGAACAAGACGGAAGCCTTTTACGGCAAGCCCTGGATATGGTGCATTCTGCCCAGTTTCGGCAACACCGTCCGCCTGAGCGGCCCGCTGGCCAAGATCAACGGCGATCTCTGGGCCGCGATGAAGGATCCCCAACGCGGAAGGTTGTCAGGCATCGGGATCATCCACGAGGGATTGGATTACAATCCCGTGGTCTTCGATCTGATGTCCGAAATGATCTGGCGCTCCGGGCCGGTCAACCTGGATGAGTGGATCAGCCAATACGCGATTCGCCGCTACGGCCGCCCGGTTCCCGAAGCCCGGGAAGCATGGCCCTTGTTATTGAAAACTGCCTATAGCGGGACATTTGGCAACTCTCTCCTGATCACCCGCCCCAGCCCCGGCAGGGAGTCGAACCCGGATTGGCCGTACGACCGGGCAACGTTCGAAAAAGCCTGGGACCAATTGCTCCAATGTGCCGATGCATTGGGTAATATCGACACCTACCGCTACGATTTGGCGAATGTTACCCGGCAGGCGCTCGCCAACCTCAGCCGGAACCTGCACGCGAAAATCCTGGCGGCCTACCTGGCCAAGGATGCCAAAACCTTGGAGGCCGCGTCGCGCGAATGGGTGGAACTGATACAGGATCTGGACGAACTGCTGGCTTCCCGGCCTGAATTCCTGCTCGGCGCGTGGCTGGAGGACGCCAAGCGTTGGGGAACGAACGATCTGGACAAGCGCCGCTGCGAATGGAACGCCCGCAACGTCCTCACCCTGTGGGGCAACCGGCAATCCAGCCTGCACGATTACGCCGGGCGGGAATGGTCGGGCCTGCTGAGCGGTTTTTACCTGCCCCGCTGGCAGTTGTTCTTCGACCGGTTGCGCCAATCCTTGGAGGAAGATAAACCACTGGATGAAGCCCCATTAAACGCGGATTTGCAGCAGTTAGAAGAACAATGGACTCATCAAACCGAAGCCTTTCCCGCCGTCCCCCGCGGTGACACCGTGAAAATCGCCCGGAAACTATTCAAAAAGTATCATGAGAAAACTTACGAACCGGATTGAATTCGGAATCGCAAATTCACCGCCCGGGGGGGGAGAGGACCCCTGGAAAGACGTCATTCATCCTGTCTCAGTGATCGGGTGAAGAGGGGCATGACAGGCAATCAATTCATCCTCCATGATCAATTATGTTTCTGCCAAATATAAATCCGGGAAGTGAACTTTTGTTCGAAAGTTTTTTCCACATGAATCCAGAGTGCGGCCAAACCGCTGAGCGTGTAAGTTCTCCCATCTTTCTGGATTTCACCTGCATTCTCAACATACGCGGCAATGATCCACCATCCTGGATGGGGAAGCGTATAAGTGAACACCCCGTTAGGATCTGTCTTTACGACTTTTGTGATCAAGGGTTCTGGCGGGAGGTCTTCCGCGGCGGGAACCTGGGTCATGAATTGCTCAATCTCCACGCTCACGCCCGCCAATGGTTCGTTTCCTTTCAGTAATTGCCCGGTAAAGACATATCCTTCTTCCAATCCATAGGGACGAGTCAAAGGAACAATTTCCAGGGGCTGGCCGGTACGGGTATCCCATCCCCCTTGTTCTTCCACATGGAGACAGACCTTTAGAAATTCCTGATTCAACATGTTATTTAAGCCAATCTCCGGTGCAGTATTTAATGCGACAATGCAATCTCCGGGGGCCTCTGGTTTATAAGTAAATTCCCAAACCTTGGCGGTCAGGGTGTCAACTGTATATTGCCCGGCAGTCAGGCTTGCTGTGAGATCGGTGCTCTGACCATTGGGCCCAAAGGCGGTTACCTTTTCCGGCTTGGGGGGATCGGTGTATTCTTGCTCATAGGGATGTCCAACAGCGAACATGAACTTAACAGCCTGATTCACTTCCGCGAACGGGGCATCGTGAATCAGGATGGGGAAATGACTGAACGCAGCGGGGGACATGACCAACATCAGGATGACACAAGCGAACTCCCTTTTCATTTTCGGACTCCTTTTTCTGGATATGATACCGGGCTGGGAATATCCCATCCTCAAAATAATGACCAATCAGAAATGGATGATGCGGGTTGCCTTCCGTCTTCGAACGCGTGACCGACGGCCGTTCCGCCATGGCCGGTTCCGCCATGACCAACCGGATTACTCCAATCCACATCGCTTATCATGATTTCATCAAAAGCCATGGCGCCGCTGTACACGTGAATTGTGACGGGGGAGTCAGCACGAAAAGTGAAGCCTTCCAAATCGACTTTGGTTGTGCCGGTAAAACCTACGATATGGCTGTCGTAAAAGAATTGAGCATAACATCCCTTTTGATAGCGGCATGTATGGTCATTGATCGTTTCAACCAGCGGCGCATGGATCGTTACACCAAGATGGTGCCAATCCCCAACCGGCGGAAAATTAAGAAAACCTGGAGCGCTGTATTTGCCATCTTCTTCAAATGACTTGCTTCCGAGGAGTTGAAACCGATCCCCCTTACCCCCAATCCGGACGTGCAAGGACACGCCCTCGAGAAATCCGATTTGCAAATCCGCGCCATAATCGACAAATTTCAGCCAGACTTCGATCGACAAGTCTTCGGTGGGATGAAGGATGGCGGCCCGGCTGACACACGCGAGAGGATCGTATGCAACGATGGCCCTTTCCAGAAAACTGTGTTTTACATTCTGCGTGCTCACCAACGAGGAAGGACTCAGGGCTTGAATTTGTAAATGGAGCTGTTGGTTCCATCCGGCGTTGAGTAGTTCGTCCCCATCCGACAGTTCTTCTTCGTCGCAGTGATAAAGACAAATCGTCCAAGGGCCTGGTTCATTCCGCTGTTTCCAGACCGAATGCCCCTGCACATCCGGGAGGGCATAGAGTTGCAAACCCACCAGGACAAAGGCCGCCACCGCCCGTTTGATCGCATTTGCCGGTCCCGGCATGAGCTGTTTACTCCGTTTCTGTTTCTTTATGGCCCAAAGCGGGAGATATCCCCATAGCTCATAAGGCCGTTGCTCAAGTCGTACGCAATCCCGTCGTGCGCCACAATCCGGTCCGGCCCCAGGGACCACACCTGCCAAAGGACCGGCCGTTTGGCGCCCAGGCTGTTTTCAAAATGGATTTGAACATGCGCGCCTATGAATTGTTGATTTTTATAAACCTGATCATACCCATGGATGTATTTGTACGGTTTGGCCGCAGCCGCCATTTGACTGCCGGAAAGATATCCGGCCGGAAATGGATCGTGCGGCAATTGAGCCATATAAGAAACCGGAGTCGTAAGGTTAACCGGTAGATAGGTCACAACCGCTCCCAGAATGGCGCTCACTTCATCCAGCGGATTATTGTAAAAGGGATATTTGCTATGATCGATCTCATAGTGTTCGATGGCCATTGCGCAACTTTTCATGTCTACCACCGCGCGGGTCACGAGTGCGCGCATGTGGGCATTCACGAAATTCGGCACCGCAACGGCTGCGAGAACTCCAATGACCGCGACCATGATCAACAACTCAATCAATGTAAAAGATACAGTGGGGCCAATAGTCATGGGCATTCAGTGATATTACGTAAATTTATATCGTAATACTGTATCTTCAAACGCTTCTTTGTCAAGCCTATGGATTTGGCGGGGGGGCTCTACCGGGGGGGATGCATTGCTCAGTATTTTTTTTGAACTAGGGGGCCGGTGGCGCGACTAGTAGAGGAGGGCGGCCAGGGACGAACGCGATGAGCTGCGCGAAGAGATCCTCATCGCTCGCGCGCCCATCAGAATTACCGCCTGCGATACCGCCTGCTGAACATAGAGGAAAAACTCGATCAACGCCCGCTGCCGGCGCGCCTGGAAACGCTGGAGGAGAAGGGCAACCGGCTGGGAGAGCCGATGGGGTCCCCGAATCCTCCCCCGGCACCCTGATCAGGGAACTTGTTCAGGGGAGGGAGCCGGTTCGGGAGATTCCGGATCGAGGGAAATGGCGGCCAAGGGATCGCGGGTGAAGTTGGACGCGCAGATCGTAAGCACCGCCATCCCAACGGCGACCGCGTACCAGAGGGTGCAAATGCGGACGATCAGTGTGGCGGACGCGGCAATCCCGGCGGGGATTTGATACAGCAGGATCAGCATGCCGCCCATGGCACCTTCGGTGGGGCCAATGCCGCCGGGAGTCATAAATAACGCGCCAACAATGGTGGAGAAGGCGTAAATGAAGACCACGGAGGTGAGGGGGAGCGTATGTCCGAATCCCCATAGAATCAAGAAAAATGAAACTCCTTCGAAAAACCAGGAGATGAGACTCACACTGGTGGCCCAACAGAGCGGCCAGGGGGCGATGAGCCGATAAGTGCTTTCGTAGGCGGCGCGTACTTTTTCGAGGTGGCGTTTCACCCAGGGAACGCGGGCCAGAAGGCCGATCAGCGCCCCGGCGGCCGGCTTCCAGGAGATCAGCACCAGGAACAAAACGATAATCCCGATCGAGACTGAAAACACCAATCCGCCGTTGGGCAAGAGGGTGACGCCCAGGAGAGCCATGAGGACAAAGGCGATGAAGTCGGTGAAGCGCTCGGCGACGATGATGGGAGCGGAGCGGCTCATCGGCGTGCCGTTGATCTCCTTGACCAAATACGACTTAAAGACTTCGCCGATCTTGCCCGGCGTGGCCGACATGACCAATCCAGCCAAGAATACCTGGAAGGAAATCCGGAAGGGGAGGTGGATCTCCAGGATTTTCAGGTAGTACTGCCACTTGAACGAGCGAATGATGTAGTTCAGGAAGGCCAGCGCCAAACAAACAGGCAAAATCCACCAGCGGAAGACGGCAAATGCCTGGAGGATGGATTCCCACCCGGTCCACAGGCACCATGCCAGGTAAAGCAACGCGGCGAAGGCAATGGTCCAGTAGAGTTTGGTTTTGTAGTTCATGATGCCATGGCTGCGCCGGAGGGGCCCGGCCGTCTCAGGTAAAGACGATCAAATACAGCCCCAGGGGAATCACGTAATACGCGAACTGGTGAAAATGGCCTTTCCGCACGATCCACACCAGCAGCCAGAGGAATATGACACTGGCGAGAAGGGATCCCAGAAATCCGGCCAAGGCCACGTCCCACCCCACGGTGATTTCCGCGTCGCGAAATTCGAGCAGGCACGCGCCGATGATGGCTGGAATGCACATCAAAAACGAGTATTCCACGGCCAACACCCGGGCCATACCCAACAGCAGCGCGATACTGATGGTAGCGCCGGAACGGGAGACGCCGGGCAAGATGGCGAGCCCTTGTGCCGCGCCCAGGATCACAGCGAACCACCACATGGGCAAAGGAAAATGGGAAGGATTTCCCTGCGCTGTGGACGCCGCCCAGCGGGTTGCGGTGAGCAATCCGCCGGTGAGCAAAAACGCGAATCCCACGATTTTCAGGTGGTCGCGGACGCCCTCGAATTGATCTTTCAATCCCAGCCCGATCGCGCCAGTCACGGCCGTGCTGATGAGAATGGCCCCAATCAATTGCTTATCATAATCCCGGTCGGGAGACGAGATTTCCGGCGAAAACCACGTGAACAACACATGAATCAGCTCCACCAACCGTTTCCGGTAGAAGACGCACACGGCGGTCAGGCTGGCGGCATGGAGGAGGATATCAAAGAATAGAAAACGGGAGGGTTGGAAATTCAAATAAGTTTCGGCCAACACCAGGTGTCCGGAACTGGAAATGGGGAGAAACTCCGTGAATCCCTGGAGGATTCCGAGGATCAAGGCTTCAAATACATTCATGGATTTGGTAAGAAACGCCCTTCTAGAATGGTCATCGGACGGATGCCGCCCCGGGAGTAAGGATACAATGGCAGGATATCTGAACAAGCCCTGGCGGATAAGGCTGGGAGAAGATTCTCCCTCGATAGGCCGTGGTTTTCATTCCAGGCCATGGGGGAGCAGCTGGCGGCCGGCGTATCCCGCATTGATGGCATGATAATATTGAATGCGGTCCCCGTCGCTCAATTCATAACATAAAAAGACCTCTTCTCCGTTAATAAAAGCAGGAAAATCGATCAGCCCCCGAGTGATGTCCTGAATGACGATTCCCTGATCGGTGATTTCCGTGACGAGATCGTTGATCCGGCGGGTGATCTCCTCGCGGGAGAGGGGAGGGCGTTTATGCGCCCGGCCATTGAGGCGCCCCACAAACCGATGCCCGGGGTCCGGGAAAGGGGTAATGGGTTCTGGCCGGGCCTCATCGATCAGGCCTTGGATTTGGTGGAAAATTTCACGCAGGCGCGGCAAAAGACGGGAGGCTTCGGCCAGGGTGAAATGCTTGTCAAAATGCGGCATGAGTTCCGTTGTTATCCAATCTGAATTCGGTGATTCCGGCGTTGGAGATCCAGCAGGTGGAACGCGTTCAAGACCAGGGAATGGTTGATGGTCCCATTCAGAATCAAATCGGAGATCCGATCCAGCGGGATACGTTCCACCTGGATGTCTTCCCCCGCGTCGAGATGTTGATCGTGCCGGCGGACCACATTCAGGGCAGCGAACAGGTAGCAGGTGTTGTTGAGAATCGCCGGATTGGGCCGGCAGGTACCCAACAAAATGATCTGGTTGCTGTCGTAGCCGGTTTCCTCGCGCAATTCCCGCAGGGCGGCGGCGGTCATGGAAGCGTCGGAGGCGTCCGAGAGGCCGCCAGGAATTTCCCAGGTGATTTCCTCGGATGCGAAACGGTATTGGCGGACGAAAATCACCTCCCCTTCCGGGGTAATGGGCACGACCACCACCCAGTCCCGGGTTTCCAGCACATAAGCCGGGATATCCACGCCGGTGCGGGGCGAGACACAGATGTCCCGGCGCAGGGTGAACACCGGGTAATGGGCAATGTACTCGCTTTCGCGTTTGACCCAGGATCGGATCATGGGCTAACACATCTCCTTACAAAGGGGTCCCGCGCCGCATCGCTTCCGTTGCCTTTTTTATCCGCAACTCGAGGTTTGAGCAAGGGGAGGACCGGGGGTGGCCGTTTCCCATTAACTTGAAGTGTACGCAGATTAACGAGCCGACTTTCGGATGCCCAAGGACCGGCTTTTGAGAATTCCGGCCGGCATGATGCCCATGCTTGAAAAAGCCTTGTAAAAAGCATTTTCGAAGGTAAAACATCTCGAGGGTGGCCCCTACGGTGACCCTGGATTCTTTTCAACCGTTTCTGTCCCGGGCACGCTGCCCCAAGACACGGAAAACCGGCCGCCATCACCGGAAAGAATTGTTAGAGGAGGGAGAAGATGCTGCAATCAGGATCGTATCAGGCACACCCGCACAAAATCGCTTTGATCGGCAATTATCTACCCCGCCGGTGTGGCATCGCCACCTTCACCACAGACTTAGTGACCGCCCTGGCCAAGGAAAATCCCGAGGGCGAATGTTGGGCGGTTGTGATGAATGATGTCCCCGAAGGATACCGGTATCCGCCACAGGTCCGTTTCGAGGTGAATCAACGGTTGCTGGTGGACTACCGGTTGGCGGCGGATTTCTTGAACATGAACCGCGTGGAAGTGGTCTGTTTGCAACATGAATTTGGTATTTTCGGTGGGGAATACGGGGCCCATGTATTGGATCTGTTAAGCAATCTGCGCATGCCCCTGGTAACCACCCTGCATACCGTGCTTCAGGAACCCGATCCCGGGCAGCGGGCCATGATCAAACGGATCGCCAAATTATCCGACCGGCTGGTCGTCATGAGTCAGCGGGCGAAGCAAATCCTAATGGAAATCTATGGCGTGGCGGCGGAGCGGATCACCATGATCCCGCACGGAATCCCCGACGTGCCGTTTGTCGATCCCAATTTCTACAAAGATCAGTATGGTGTCGAGGGGCGCAAGGTGATTTTGACTTTCGGTTTGCTTTCGCCCGGCAAGGGGATCGAAACCATGATCGACGCCTTGCCGGCGGTGATCCAACACCATCCCGAAGCCGTTTATATCGTGCTGGGCGCTACCCATCCCCATGTGAAACGGGACCAAGGGGAAGCCTACCGCCTCTCCTTGCAACGCCGGGCCCGGGAATTGGGAGTTAGCGATCATCTGATTTTTCATAACCGGTTCGTGGACTTGAAAGAATTATGTGAATTTTTGGGGGCGGCCGATATATACGTCACTCCCTACCGGAACCGGGAGCAAATCACCTCGGGGACGCTGGCCTACGCCTTGGGCAGCGGCAAAGCGGTGATCTCCACACCATACTGGTACGCGGAAGAGATGCTGGCGGAGGGGCGCGGACGGCTCGTACCCTTTGAAGATGCCGGCGCGTTGGCTGAACAAGTAATCGATCTCTTCACCCAGGAAGTGGAACGTCACGCCATGCGGAAACGGGCCTATACTTACTGCCGCGGGATGATATGGAAAGAGGTGGCGCGGCAGTACCTCGACGTGTTCGGCGAAGTGAAGCGGGAAAGAGAAAGTGTTCCCCGGCCGGTTTTCCGTGCCCGGACCATGGGAACGGACATCCGCGAAGCCCCGCAACCCAAACTGGATCATATCATCCGGCTCACGGACGACGTGGGCATTCTCCAGCATGCCAAATACATCGTGCCGGACCGGGATCACGGTTATTGCACAGATGACAACGCCCGGGCGCTGATTGCGGTGATGATGGCCCAGGAGATGATCGCCGACGGCGAGACTATCACCAATCTCGCTTGCACATACCTGAGTTTTCTGCATCACGCCTTCAACGAGGAGAACGGCCGCTTCCGGAATTTCATGGGGTATGACCGGCATTGGCTGGAGGAGGTGGGGTCGGAAGACAGCCATGGACGGGCGGTGTGGGGATTGGGAGAAGCCGTCGCGCTGGCCGAAACGAACGATCTACGGGCGGCGGCCCAGGAATTGTTCGAAAAGGCGCTTCTCGCCTTGTGGGATTTTCGCTCTCCCCGGGCCTGGGCGTTTGCCTTGGTGGGCATTCACGCCTTTTTGAGCCGGTTTGGCGGCCACAGCGAAGTACGGCGGCTCCGGGAACGGTTGGCCGGCCAGTTGATGCGGCTCTACCGGGAGCAAGCCAGTGAGGATTGGCCCTGGATTGAAAACATCCTCACCTTTGCCAATGGCAAAATCTCGCAGGCGCTTCTCCTCTCCGGCCGGGCGCTGGGCGACGCGGAGATGCAACAGGCGGGTTTACGCAGCCTGGAATGGCTCATGGAGATTCAGACCGATCCGAAAGGGCATTTTGTGCCCGTAGGCAACAAGGGCTGGTATCCCCGGGGCGGGGAAAAAGCGCGGTTCGATCAACAACCCATCGAGGCCTTGAGCATGATCGAAGCCTGCCGGGAAGCCTATGAAACCACCCGCGATTCAAAATGGATCTCCCAAGCCCAACGCTGCTTGGAGTGGTTCCTGGGGCGGAACGATCTGAAGGCCATGCTTTACGATCACAAAACCGGTGGTTGTTGTGATGGGTTGCAGGCGGACGGTCCCAACCGCAACCAGGGCGCGGAATCGACCCTCGTCTGTTTCCTCTCCCTGCTGCATGTCAACCAACTCCGCGGCCGTCAATTGTCGATGGACACGGCGGAAGAAACCGAAACCCAGGCTTCCCAGGAGGCAATGATCCATGGCCGGTAATCCCATAGTCATGGTCAGTTCCTATCCTCCCCGGTTGTGCGGCATTGCCACCTTTTGTGAAGAAGCGCGCGAATTCATTCAAAAAGCCAATCCGGAGCGCGAAGTCCTGGTCATCAGCCATACGGATGGGGCGGGCGAAGGGGTGTATCCGATCATCGACCTGTCGCGGCCCGATTGGTGGCGGCCGGTCGCCCGGCAGATTGAAAAACTCGATCCCTATGCCGTGCACATCGAACATGAATACGGCCTCTATGAATACCGGGATCCCCGGGGCGTGGGAGACGGCAACGATGGATTTCTCGACCTGTTGGAAGCGGCCGCCAACGTCCCCCTCGTCGTGGAGCCGCATACCGTCCACGGCCGTCTGCGGGACGCGGAAGCGGATTTTATCTACAAACTATGCCAGCGAAGCCATGTGGTGTTGTTCAAATGCCACTATCAGAAATGGCGGCTGGATTGGACTTTCCAAGGCAAAGGTTGGCCGACTCCGCGCAACATCATGGTGGTGCCCCACGGCGCCCGGCCCGACAAGCGGTGGGGTGTCCATGAAATACCGGCTTTGCGGAGGGAGTTCGGCCTGGATGACATTGGATTGGCCAACCATGTGGTGGGCATGATCGGGTGGATTCAATCCAACAAGCGGTGGGATATCCTGCTATCGATGTGGGAGAGCATCCACGACGAAATCTGGCAACGCACGGGGCAGGATTGGGATTTGTTGGCCGCGGGCGCGATGCGCGATCCCCACCACCGGCGGGACTATGAAATATGGAAAAACGAGGTTCAAATCCTGGCTGGCAAAGGACTGGCCCATTACCATGAGTTCATCCCGCGGGGGGACGCCTATTACAAAATGATGGCCATCTGCGATTTCATCGTGTTGCCTTCGACCGATGAGACTCAATCCGGGACGTTGGCGCGCATCATCGCGTTGAACAAACCGTACATCACCACCGCGCCGATGGAGGGATTAACCGCTCAAACTCTGGAAAGCGAGGGCGGCCTCTTGTTCACCACCAAGGAAATGCTGCGGCAGAAAGTGATCCAACTGGCGGTGGATGAGGGATTGCGTCTGCAGCTGGGGGAGAATCTGAAGCGGTATCTCGACCATGTGGTGAGCTGGGAAATCGTCGCCCGGCAGTACAACGAAGCCTATCAACTGGCCCGGCACGCCGTCCAGACCGGCAAGCCGGTGGTTTTGGATTTGGAATTCTGATGATTCAGGAAAGGAGGATATACTGAAACGATGGGAGACGCGCGATTCAAGGAATTATTCACCCGGCATCCGGCGAATCCCATAATTCAAACCAAGGATATTCCATATCAGGCCAATTCGGTCTTCAACGCCGCGGCGGCCCGCGTGAATGGTGAAATCCTCCTGTTGATGCGCGTGGAAGACCGCCGGGGGATTTCCCATCTCACCACGGCCCGCAGCCCCGACGGGGTGACCGGCTGGCGGATCGATCCCTCACCCACCTTGCTCCCCGAACCGGAAAAGCATCCGGAAGAGATCTGGGGGATCGAAGACCCCCGGGTTACACGAATCGACTCATTGGATTTATGGGCTGTGGTCTATACGGCCTATTCACGGGGCGGTCCCCTGGTTTCTCTGGCCACCACGAGGGATTTCCAGACATTCGAGCGCAAGGGGGTGGTCATGCCGCCGGAAGACAAGG
>JABLXU010000064.1 GCA_013177805.1 Candidatus Omnitrophota bacterium | reverse complement strand
GTGGCCAAATAATGGATGACCAACAGGCCCTCCGCCGGCCGTAACTCTCTTCCGATAGCCAATCCGCCCGCAGAGTCCCAGCCTGAGGGGACCGGTTCGGGAAGGCCGGATGACCCACACTCATTCATCCGGAGTCAACCCATGAGGAAATCCCCTTATCAAAACCCTTTCCAAACTGACCGCTGGCTGGAAGGCTTCCATGGTCCGGTCCAGCGGGTGGAAACCGAATGGATCCGTCATATCGATGAAATCACTCACACGAAGACCCGTTCCAACACGTTCCGGATGATTGTGCTTTTCCACGAAGACGGGAAAAAACAGGAAGAAGTCAGTTTCAACCCCGACGGCACCACGGCTTACCGCGAGCTGTACCAGTACGACGAAAACGGCCGCCTGACCGAAAAACGGTCTTGCGATTCGGGGGGAACCGTACGCTGGCGCTGGGTGTACGAATTCGATCCCGCGGGCCGGCATCTTACGGAAGTTCTCTACGACGCGCAGGGCGAAATTTCCAGCCGCGAGGTGATCCATTTCAACGCCCAGGG
This sequence comes from Candidatus Omnitrophota bacterium, assembly GCA_013177805.1. Taxonomy (GTDB): domain Bacteria; phylum Hinthialibacterota; class Hinthialibacteria; order Hinthialibacterales; family Hinthialibacteraceae; genus JABLXU01. Next base: position 18,842 of record JABLXU010000064.1, on the reverse strand, counting down.
AGAGAAAATTGGAGAAGACGTCCTGGATTCCACCGGCGAACCGGTGCACCGGAATGAATTCGTGTACGGCCGGAGCGCCGAAGGTTTCGAGACGGTGATGCTTACCTTCAGTCCGAAACACGAACTTTTGAAACGCCGAATCTACACCTATGACGAAAGCGGCCGGCTCCTGGACAAGTCCATCTACCGGGGCAACGGCCTCCTCGAGAGCCGGGAACGTTTCGCCTACGACGCCGCGGGTAACGTCAGGGAGGCCATCACATATCAGCCCGACGGCGCGGCTGGTTTCCGGTATACCTACCGGTATGAATACGGGGACCGGGGCGACTGGATCCGGCGGGAAACGGAGGTTGAACTGCACCGGGCCGGCGGTCCGGATCATTGGCTGGCGGAACACACGCGCCGTGGCCTGACGTATTACCCGTAAGCGGATTTTTCCGGATGCGGAGGGCCTGGCCTGCGTACATCCCCCCTCTTCTCTTGATCTTTCCCCCCGTTTGTCCCTATCATTCAATTAGCCAATGTAGAAATATGTCCGGGGGAAACCGGCGCGTGGCTGGTTCTCCGGATCGGAAAATTTTGGGCGCGGATCGGGCGCCAAATCCTGAAAATGAGGCGAATCATGATGCGCATTCCAATCGGATGTAGTGTGTTCCTGGTTTTTGTTCTCCTTCCAGCCCTCGCGTTGCCGCAGCCGGCGGATTCACCCGAAGCCGCGGGGATCACTCCCGTCACGGACGACCTGGCTCCCTGGCGCGATTACGGCGTGGACATGACGAACTTCGACAACGTTTGGGCCATTGCCCTGAACAATGGTTCGATCGTGATCTTCAAGCGGGCGCATGATTTTCAGCAGCCCGGCGTGGTGGGGGGCTCGGAATTTCTCATTCTCGGTCCGGACGGTCAGAAAAAGACCCCCTTGCCCATCCGGGGGAGCTTTGATTCCAACGGCCAACCTACTCCGCTGGTCAACTATGCCGCCACCGGGCTGGCGTGGGGCGCGTTCACGCTGGGCGCCCGGCCCGACCGCGCCAACGGCACGGGATTTGTGGTGCACAACCAGATCGAGGCGGCCGCTTCGCTCGGCCTGGAGTTCGGCGAGGTTATGGGGAACGAGGCCTTTACCGTGCTGCAAGTCTTTGACAACGAGGGCAATCCCGTGGGCACGCATATCAACGCGTTCGGCGAGCTGCTGGCTGAACAAGGATCCTACCGCGACATCGGCGCGGCCATTCTGAGCAATGGCGATCTGGTGGCGTTGGGGGAAAACCGCCAACAATTCGATTCGTTTTTGGACACCATTGAAGCCATGGCCTCCGAAGTCGCCATGGCCATCATTCTGGACCGGAATGGAAACGTGAAGTTCGGACCATTCGCCATGCACACCGGCGAGGATGGATTTTACCTGGGCGGCAGCACCAGTATTGTGTACGAAAACATCGTGGCGTTCGACGGCGGATTTGTCGTGGATTACAGCGCCGGGATCCGCTGGTACAACAACGACGGCACGCCCCGCACGCCCGCGCAGCCTGATCACGCCGAACTGGCCGGGGTGGAAGTGGTTCCCGATTGGGGCATCGCCTTCGGGGCGGATTCGGGCGGCCGGGGTGATGGCATGGCGCTCGCCAGCAACGGGAAGGATCTGGTCGTGAAAAGCACCACGTTGAGCGGGGGTGGCGGGCAGATCGGCGTCCTGATTTACTACAACACCGACGGCACCGTGCGCCATTGGGTCCGGTTCGACGATGTGGATCTCGGCCAAGATACTCCCATGGTGGAACGCACCCACTGCGATATGGACGAAAATGGCAATGTGTTCGTCGTCTGGCAGGATGAACGCTTCGGAGGGGATATCGACGACGGTCACCGGCAAATTTTCGGGCGTTTCTTCAACAGCCAAGGTGAACCGGCCGGTCCCAGCTTCCCCGTGTTTCAAAACTGGAAACCGGAACCGGTCACGGTCAATTATGGTACCAAAATCGGGGATGTGCCTGCCGGCAACTATCATCAACCCCGCTGCGCCATCAATGGCCACGTGGCGGCCGTGATCGATGGGAGCACCATCCTGCCGGATTTGCCCGATACCGTGAAGCAAGTCTCCGCCGCTTTTTATGATGCCCTGGGTGAAGTCTTCGACGAACCCGTGGTGCGCATTTTCAAGAATCCCTTCGCGGGCACCCCCGTGGATCATTGGGACGTGTATTGATTACGGCGCATGCCGGGTTGAGGGTGTGGGATCATGGAGCAGGCCTCGTGCCTGCGTGACGTTTTCTGTCCTCATCCCGGTTATCTTGGGCATCCCGTCTCTCCTGATTAAGCCAATTTCTCCCCTCTCCGCTTGCCGTAACTGAATTTATAACCACCTATCCCTTCCCGGTTCCCCCATGGTACCATCTTTTCGTGATCTTACCCGGCCTTCCCGCCGGGAATCGAAGACAGAGGAGAACGGCAATGAAACGGCGTGAATTTTTGCGGAAATCTTCAATGGCGGCGGCGGGTTTGGCCATGCCCATGGTGATTCCCTCCCGGGTTTTCGGGCAGGCGGGAAGGCCGGGGGCGAACGACCGGATCGCGGTGGCGTTCATCGGCCTGGGCGGCCGGGCCACGTGGATCCTGCAATATGACGACCTGTCCCAGGCGGAGATCGTGGCGGTGTGCGATTGCTTCCGTCCCCGCTGCGACGCCATCGCCAAGGTGATGCCCAAGGACACGAAGTGGAACAAATACACTGACTATTTCGAGATGTTCGACAAGGAAAAACTGGACGCGGTGTTCGTCGAGACCACCACGCACGCCCGGGTGCTGACTTGCATCCACGCCGTGCAGGCGGGATTGGATGTCTACGGTGAAAAACCGCTGACCCTGACCGTGGCCGAGGGCCGCGCGCTGGTCAACGCGGTCCGCAAGCACAAGCGCGTCCTGCAGACCGGCACGCAGCAGCGTTCCATGCCTATCAACCGCCACGCCAGCCAGCTGGTGCGCGAGGGGGCGATCGGCAAAGTCCACACGGTCGTTGTGTGCAATTTCGAAGGCCCCAAGTATTGGACGCCCAAACCCGGACAGCCGGTCCCCGAGGGGCTGAACTGGGACCGCTGGTGCAACCAGACCGAACTGCGGCCGTATCATCCCGATCTGCATTACGGCTGGGCGCAGTGGTGGGATTACGACGGCGGCGGGCAATCCTGGGGCGTCTCCGGCTGGGGAACGCACTCGCTTGACCAGGTGCAATGCGCCTTGGGAACTGACGACACCGGCCCCGTGGAAATCCGCCCGGAAGAAAAAGGCGAAAACTGCAAGGTCACCCTGCGCTATGCCAACGGCACGCTGGTGAAGTTGGAAGGCGCGCGCCGGCAGCACGAAGACCTTGGCGCGATTTTCATTGGGGACAAAGGGAAAATCGAAATCCTGCGCGGAGACTATATCGCCGAGCCGAAGGAGCTGCGGGACAACGCGCCCGATCCGACTCCCGAGGGGCCTCACGAAAATGATCCGCACCTGCGCAATTTCTTCGAGTGTATCCGCACCCGGCAATTGCCCAACGCGGACGTGGAGATCGGCCACCGCTCGACCACCGTCTGCCACCTGATCAACATCTGCCGTGAACTGGGCCGCCCGCTGCAATGGGACCCGGTGACGGAGACATTCGTGGGCGATGAGGAAGCCGACAAAAAACTCTCCCGCCCCCGCCGCAAGGGCTACGAACTGCCGGAGGTGTTGTAGTTCCATCGTTTACGGAAAGTGGACTTGAAACGCGGGACAACCCGACCGGGTCACAATCTGAAACACTTCGGCGTCCTCTGCGCTTCAGCAGGGATTGTTTATGTTCCGCTTTTTCCGGAACCCGGTGGGGGTTGATCCTTCCTCAACTTATTATATAATAAAATCCTATAAACCTAGAAACCATATAAATTCATATATTGACATGAGGGGGGTATTTTTTATGGATTCCACCTCTTCTCTTCAATCCGGGGAAGCCGCCGCGTCTTACCCTTTGCGAATCGAGTTGGACTACCAACCGAAGATCAACTACGCGTTTCAGCAAAACGATATCCCGTTTTTGCGCGCCATCCGGATCATCAACGCATCGGAAGAGAAACTCGCCGATCTGATCGTCCGGGTGAAGGGCGAACCCGGCCTGGCCGCCGAATGGCAGACGCGCATTGCGGAAATCCCGGCGGGGAAGACCTATCCGGTGAACAAGATTCCAATGTCCTTCTCTCCGCAATACCTGTTGGACATCACCGAACGGGTGGCGGGTTTGTTGCGGGTGGTGGTCCGGCAACCGGAGCGCGTGCTGCTCGAACAAACGTTCCCTTTCGAGGTGTTCGCGTACAACGAATGGTGCGGGCTTTCCTCGCTGCCCGAAATCCTGGCCGCCCTGGTATTGCCCAATAATCCCGGCGTGGAAGAGCTGCTGGTTCAAACCCGGGATGGGTTGAAACAGAATACAGGCGATGCCTCCTTGTCCGGTTATCAGAGCAAAGATCCGCGGCGGATTCAGGCCATGGCCGCGGCGTTGTATGAAGCAGCGGCGCAGTTGGATCTGTCGTACATCAATCCCCCCGCCAGTTTCGAGGAGACCGGGCAGAAGGTCCGTTTTCCCGATCAGATCCTGCGCAACCGCATGGGGACCTGCATGGACCTCACCCTGTTCTTCGCCGCGTGCCTGGAACAGTGCGGGCTGCATCCCCTGGTGTTGCTGATCAAGGGGCACGCGTTCGCCGGAGTGTGGCTGGTGGATGAGGGTTTCTCCGATGCCTCTCTCACTGACGGGGTGTTGGTGCGGAAACGCGTGGATATCGGCCAGATGCTGGTATTCGAAACAACTGCGGTGACCCAACCCCGCAAGCCCTCGTTCGCGGAAGCTTGCGCGATCGGGCGCAGTCACTTGGATGGTGACGAAAACTTCTTGTTCGCCGTCGATGTCCACACCGCCCGGCTGCGGCGGATCCGGCCTATCGCCGTGCCTGAATTGAAACCGCCCGCCCAGCGCGAACCGTTGGTTCCGGAGTCCCAGCCGGGAGCGGCTCATGGGGAAAGAACCGCGGCTCCACCACCTCCTCCGCCGGTCCCCACTACCGAATTCTGCTCCAGTCCGGTTCAACCGGAGGAAGATCGATCCGGGCCGGACAACGAATTGGAAATCGAAATGGACACGGAGGCGCCGGACGAGACACAGTCCCCCGAAGCCCCACCGGAAGACGTGCCGACCCGCATCGCGCGGTGGAAACACAAACTGTTGGATTTCTCTCTTAACAACCGTCTGTTGAATTTCAGGGAAACCAAAAAAAACTGCCGGCTGTTGTGCCCCGATTTGGCGAAACTGGAAGACTCGCTGGCGGAAGGGGCCACGTTCCGGCTGTTTTCCCGTAACAAAATCCCGTTTCTCAACGACCCCCGCGATGAACAAACGCACCGGGAACAGACTGGAGAGGACGCGGTGCGCGCGTTTCTCCAAGACGCCCTGCGCAATCGCCTGCTGTATGCCGACCTGCCCGAAAAGGAGTTGGAGAGCCACCTGATCGAGATCTACCGCGAGAGCCGGGTCAGCCTGGAAGAAGGCGGGGCGAACACGCTTTATCTGGCCCTGGGTTTCCTGGCCTGGTACGAAACGAAGGAGAGTGAACAAAAACGTCTCGCGCCGCTCATCTTGATTCCCCTGCAAATCACCCGCCCGTCCATCCAGGAAGGGTTCCGCATGTGCATGCTGGAAGAAGAAGCCCGCGTCAACGTGACCTTGCTGCAAATGCTGGAAAAAGACTTTGGCGTGCGGGTGGAAGGATTGGATCCGCTTCCCGAGGATCAAAGAGGCATCGACATCCCCAAAGTCTTGTCGGTATTCAAGCGAGCGGTGTTGGAGATCGGGCGCTGGGAAATCGAGGAAATCGCGTACATCGGGCATTTCTCCTTCACGAAATACTTGCTCTGGTACGACCTGGACCGCCAGTTCGATAAGATGATGGAAAATCCGGTGGTCAAGCACCTGGTGCAACGCGCCCGCGAGGCCTACAACGATGGCATCCCCTTTCCCAATCCGGAGCAGCTCGATGAGGATTATCCCCCGGAGAAGGTCTTTTGCGTCACTGACGCCGATTCATCCCAACTGGCGGCGGTGCTGGCGGCGGCGCAGGGTAAAACCTTCGTGCTTCAGGGCCCTCCGGGAACCGGGAAGTCGCAGACCATCACCAATATCATCGCGCATTGCCTGGCCGAGGGCAAACGGGTGCTCTTTGTCTCGGCCAAGATGGCGGCGTTGAACGTGGTGTACGACCGGCTGCGCCAGTTGGGCCTGGGGCCGTATTGCCTGGAATTGCACTCAAACAAAACCAACAAAAAGCATGTCCATAATCAATTGAAGGAGGCATTGAATGCCCCGTATTCCTCGTCTAGTGGGAATTGGGAAACCGTAGCAAAGACTCTACACAATTTGCGTACCAATTTAAATCAGTATGTTAAAATGTTGCGCACGCCGCAAAATTTTGGTGAAACTCCATTTGAAGTTCTCGCTCAATTGTCAAAGTATCATGGGAAACCTTTTGTGAATTGGGAATGGAGTGAAGGACAGTCCATCAATCCAGATGTTAAGGGCAATGTCGCAGACGCAGTGGAATGTTTGGTGGAGGCCATAAAGGCGGTGGGCGATTTGTCCTCGCATCCCTTCCGGGCCTGTAATGTGGACCAATGGCATGCCCACCTGGAGGGGCAGGTGTCCGCCGCGGTTCGGGCCATGGAAACTACCCTCCATGAGTTGGCCGAAACCCTGCGGCAATGCGCACCTCTTCTGCTGATCCGCGAGCAAGGGTGGACCAAGCAGGAAATCGGATTGGTTATCCAGCTGGCCCGGCTGCTCACCGAACGCGCCGGGGCCACGGCGGATTTACTGGGGAATCCGGAGTGGGAAGGAATCAAGCCTAAAATCCAGTCCTGGATTCAAACGGGCCGCCAGCGCGACGCCCACCGCCGGGATTTGTTCCAGCAGTTCAAGGAAAACCTCTTCCAACTCGACCTGGAACAGATCCATGCCTGGCTGCTGCTTGCTGAATCGAGTTGGTTCCCCAAGTCCTGGTTCTACAGCTTCAAGGCCGCGAGTTTGCTGAAGCAGGCGGCCCTGCCGAAACAATTACCCGGCAAGAACGATCGGCGGGCGCGCGTGGAACTGGCCTTGGCGGTCAAGCGGGATGAATCCGTGCTGCGGCAGGCCTCGGTGGAAGCGCGCTCCTGGATCGGGAGCCTGTGGAATGAAGGCGAGGCCGATTGGAACCAAGTGGAAAACGCGCTGAACTGGTCCGAACGGTTTCGCGCGGTTTTGTCCAACATCCCTGGGGATGATTTGGAGGAGCGGCAAAGGATCAAAGAGCGCTGGATCAAGCTGGCCACCGAGTGGGCCGATCAACTCTGCCCGTCTTCTCCTCTGGGGCAGGCTCTGCGCCGCCTGGTGGAGTTGGAGAACCATTGGGAAATCCAGCGGAACGAGCTGGCCGGATTGTTGAAATTGGATGAGGAGAAAGCCTGGGGATCGGATGATGATCCGGAGCACCTGGAACGAGCGCAGGCTACATTGGCGGAGTGGCGGGATCATCTACCGGACTTGCATCTGTGGTGCGGTTATATCCAGGCGCGCGAATTGGTGACGCGGCACGGTTTGGCGGAACTGGCAGCCGGGGCAGAAGCCGGGGAATTCGAAGCCAAACAATTGCCAAGTGTGTTTGAGCATTCGTATTATCAATGGCGGCTGCAGCGCTTGCTGGACGAAGAACCGTTGCTGATCAGTTTCCAAAGTTTTGAGCATTCCCGTAAAATCCAGCGTTTCATGCGGAAAGACAAGGAGATCTTGCGGCTGGCCCAAGCGCAGACTGTCAATCGTTTGCAACAAAACATCCCCAATCCAGGCAATGTGAATGAGATGTCGCCCATCGGCATCCTCCGCCGGGAGCTGAAAAAGAAACGGCGGCACAAACCGGTCCGCCTGCTGCTCAAGGAAGTGGAAAATTACGTCACGCGCATCAAGCCGTGCTTCCTGATGAGTCCCTTGTCGGTGGCGCAATTCATCCCCATGGATTTTTCTCCCTTCGACGTGGTGATCTTCGACGAGGCCTCGCAGCTGCCCGTGTGGGACGCGGTAGGAGCCATCGCGCGGGGCAAGCAGGCAATTGTGGTGGGCGACAGCAAGCAATTGCCTCCGACCAACTTTTTCACCAAGATGGACAGCGAGGATGAGCCGGTGAACGAGGATGAATTGGAGGACCTGGAAAGCATCCTGGACGAATGCGAAGCGTCCTGTTTCCCTACCTACCGGCTGAAATGGCATTACCGCAGCCGGCATGAACACCTCATTGCCTTCAGCAATTATCATTATTACGGCAATGACCTCATCACTTTCCCCTCGGCCACGGATCAGGTGCCTGACTTGGGCGTGAAATGGTGCTATTTCCCGGATGGCGTTTATGACAAGGGCGTCAGCCGCACCAACCGCAGGGAGGCGGAGGCCATCGCCGATGAAATTGCGCGGCGGTTGCGGGATCCAAAATTGCGCGAACAAAGCATCGGCGTGGTGACCTTCAACCTGGCACAGCAGAATCTCATTGAAGACCTGCTGGACGCTAAACGCCGCGAATTCCCTGAGATCGATCCCTATTTCTCGCGCGAGAACGAGCCGGTGATCGTCAAGAACCTGGAGAACGTGCAAGGCGACGAGCGCGACGTGATCTTCCTTTCCATCACTTACGGACCGGACCCGCAGGGCCGCATCTCCATGAATTTCGGCCCATTAAACAGAGAGGGCGGTGAACGCCGCCTCAACGTGGCCATCACCCGCGCCCGGCTGCAAGTTCAAGTGTACTCCAGTCTGCGGGCGGATCAGATCGACTTGTCCCGCACCAAGGCAGTCGGGGCTTATCATTTGAAAACCTACCTGGACTACGCCGAGCGCGGCCCCCGGGCCATCGCTGAAGCCGCGCGGTTCAGCGGCCGGGAGGATTTTGAATCCCCCTTGGAAGAAGAAGTGGCCCGCGCGCTGGAAAAACGCGGCTGGACCGTCCACCGCCAGGTGGGGTGTTCAGGCTACCGCGTCGACTTGGCCGTGGTGCATCCCGGGCGGCCCGGCCGTTACCTGATGGGGATCGAATGCGATGGCGCGACGTATCACCGCTCCACCGTGGCGCGTGACCGCGACCGCCTGCGCGAGAAGGTGCTACGCGACCTGGGCTGGGAATTGCACCGGGTTTGGTCCTCCGACTGGTGGCGCAATCCGGAGCGCGAAATTCAGCAGATCGAAAAGGCGTTGAACGCCGCGCTGGACCGGAGCAACCGTGGGGAAGCAGAGACGGCCGCGGCGGAACCGGCTCCGGCCGAAACCCCTTCACCGGAAAGCCCCATGGCAGAGCCCGAATGGCCTGAAACGGACCCGCCCGGATCTCTGGCGCCCGAATCCCAATCCGAGAACGAACGGGTCCGCATCGCTTCCGCGCCGGCCGCCCCACCCATGACCGAAACGGTGGAGGAATCCAAGCCGGCCGCTCTCCCGGGCGCGCGGCCGTACATCCCGTATGACGTGATTCAACCCATGGGTGGCAGCGAAGAGTTCTACCTGCCGGAAAGCAATGCCTCGATCCGCCAAATGATCGAGGAAATCGTGGAAACCGAGGGCCCGATGGCCTTTGACCGCCTCGCCCGGCTTATCACTAACCTATGGGGAATGAGCAAGGCGGGAAAAAAGATCCGCGAGCGGGTGAAAAAATTGATCCCCGCCGCGACATTGGAAATCGTTTGTGACCGGGGAATCGCTTTTGTCTGGACCAAGGCGTCGCTGAATCAGGTCTACGAGGGCTTCCGGATCCCCGCAGACGGTGGCTACAAGCGCGGCATGGATGAGATCCCCACGGTGGAAATCGCCAACGCGGCGCGCGCCATCCTGCGACAGCAAATCCAATTGCCCGCCGAGGCGCTGATGGCTGAAGTGGCCCGGAGTTTTGGATTCCAGCGGACCACGGAAAACATGAGGAGCCACATCCAGGCGGCCGTCGATGAGTTGATTCAATCCAACTTCTGCCGTCCCGTGAATGGAGACCTCATTTTGGCCGATTGATGACTCGAAGGATGAGTTCGAACCAGGAAGTAAGGATGAGTCCGAACCCGGAAAAAGTCCGGGTGAGAGATGCCGGTGGCTTAGACATCCCTCACCCGGATGGATTGGATTCAATCCGAGAGATTCCGGTTCCCACTCTTATTTCAGACGCAGCACCACATAACGCGCGTATTGCCCATCGCGCACCAGCAGCAGAATGCGGCCTTCGCGCAGGGCGGATTTGGCCAGCCGGTTGAAATCATCCACGTTTTTGACCGGTTCCCGGTTCACTTCGAGAATCAAGTTGCCGGGTTGAATGCCCGCCCGGGCCGCGGCGGAACCGGGATCCACATCCGTCACCAAGACCCCCTCCCCGGGCTTATATCCAAACTGCCGGGCTTGTTCCCGGGTCAGGTTTTCCACGCTAAAGCCCAATTGATCCAGGGACTCATCCGGCGAAGAGCTTTTTTGCTCTTCTGACGGCAATCGGCCGGTGGTGACGGAAATCACTTTGCGGCTCCCATCCCGGTTGATCGTCAATTGGATCGGGGTGTTGGGGGCAATCAAGGCGACCTGGTTCCGGAATTCCCCAGGGTTGGATACGGGCTTGCCATTCAATTCCAGAATGACATCTCCAGCCTGTAAGCCGGCTTTCTCGGCGGGGGAATCGCTGGTTACCTCGGCGATGAGGATGCCCTGGTTTTCTTTCAGGTTGAAGGATTCAGCAAGATCGGGTGTCATTTGCTGGACGACGATGCCCAGGTAGCCGCGGGAGACGGTGCCTTTTTCGCGCAGTTGTTCGTAGATGCTTTTGACCATGTTGATGGGGATGGCGAATCCGATTCCCTGGTAGCCGCCGCTGCGGCTGAAGATGGCCGTGTTGATTCCAATGGCCTCACCCTTCAGGTTTACCAAGGGGCCGCCGGAATTGCCCGGATTGATGGCCGCGTCGGTCTGAATGAAATCCTCGTAATCGGCGATCCCCACATTGCTGCGCCCCTTGGCGCTGATGATCCCGCTGGTCACGGTTTGTGATAGGCCGAAGGGATTGCCGATGGCGATGACGAATTCACCCACCTGCAACTGATCGGAATCGCCCATGGGCACCACCGGCAAGTTAGAGGCTTCGATCTGGATCAGACCGACGTCCGAATGGGGATCGGTCCCGATGCGTTTCGCGGTGAATTCCCGGCCGTCCCCCAGTTTGACGCGGATGCGGTCGGCCTCACCCACCAGGTGATGATTGGTCAGAATGTATCCTTCCGGACTGATGATAAAACCCGAGCCTTGTCCCGCCGTGCGGTATTCCTCCCGGCGGGGAGTTTGCCGTTCGTCCCTGCCGCGGGGCATGCGGTAGCGGAAAAAGCGCTCGAAAAACTCATCGCTAAACAGATCGAAGGGATCGTTGAAGGGCAGAAAGGGGCTCATAGCCGTCTGCGTGGTAACCACTTTTTCGACTTCGATAAACACCACCGCGGGAGATACCTTTTGGGCGGTTTCCACGAAGGCGTTTTGAAGCGCGGCCACAGAGGGATGGGTGCTCTGCGCGGATGCTCCAGGAGAAAAGCCCAAAATCACAAGGCACACGGCCATGCACCCAGCCATGAAAAACAGTTGACGCGGATAAGAACGGTTTGAAAACATGTTTTTCTCCTTTCCAGAATTCATGCCTCGATGCCGCGGAGCCGGACGGAGAGATCCGCATTCTCGTAAACTTCTTACGGAATCCGCGGGCTCCAGGGATCTCGGGGCTGTTAGTTAATGTGGATGTGAACACGCCGCCGCCGGGCGGCCTCGGTTTTGGGGAGCCGCACGGTCAAAATTCCGCGCCGGAACCGGGCATCGGCCTGGTCAGCCCGCACTTCACACGGAAGCGGCACCGCCCGGATGAAACGGCCTTGCGCGCATTCGAAACGGTGGAAACCAAAAGAACGGGATTCACGTTGGTACTTCTTTTCCCCCCGGATAAACAGCGCGTCCGGGCTTGCGTCCACGGTAAATTCATCCCGATTCAAACCAGGCAATTCGGCGCGGACGATGATTTCATCCGGAGATTCCTCAACATCGATATTGGGTCCGGCGGCGAATACCCGGGTGGGCATCCACGTTTCAGAGGAACGGCGTCCGCCTCGCCTCATCCGGGGCACCCACCGCGTTACGACAGATTGAACCTGATCTCGAAGATCCTCCAGACGGTTACGCCAGGATACGGGCAGAAGGTTCATGGGTAACACCTCCTTCATAACCGGAATCCAGAGTCAGAAAATGGGACTATTTCCTTACCGCGGATATGTACGATATCCCTCTTCAGGGCCGTTGAATCCATTACATTATTGGAAACATGAATCCCTGGGAGGGTTGCGTTGTGCTCAGCTTTTGATCTGGCACGGAAAAATGGTGATACAAAAAATATGCCATTATCCTGGAGATCCGAAATTGTGACAAAGGGGCTGCTATAGGGGAGTTTTACTCTTCATTCAATCCTAGGAACCGCCAGGAATTGACTCATGCTGAGGCTGCTCCCTGTGTCAAAATTGCGCAGTTGCATTCTTCCTTGTAAATTCCTTATGAGGATAGGATTAACTCCACATGCCCCTCAGAACATTTCTTGGATTTCCTTTTTTCCTCTTCCCAACCCTACACTTGGAATCCCGCTTTCCGCCAATCTTCCAAGGTGCCTCGATACATCCAGCCGGCGTTAGTGTACCACCGGTCCAGCCATTCACGGGAACCGATGATTTTGGGGGATTTATCCGTGGGGCGGGAGATATAGAAATTTCCCTTTTTCAGTACGGGAAGCTCGATATTTTTTTTCTTGAAAATATAGTCCGGCATCAGCACTGTACCTCCATCGACTTCCAGGGATTCGGGTCTTCCGCCACAAGGCATTCGAGGCCCGGTTCCGCGATTTGAAAAACCGATGTCAATGATGGACTGCCTAGCGGGATGCCATTCACTTACTGGTACGAGAAGCGGGACAAGAAGTAACGCGGAATCGGCGGCGGGGGGAGGTATGACAAGTTGTTACAAATGGAGGTGCTTCGGGAAATCGAGCCGAGGAGATCGCAGGGAGTGGGTATCGCAGGAGATCAAGAACAAGTTTCTATGGCCTTCCGGACCTGGAGGGCAACATCCAAAAACTGTGGCCGCAAGGTGGAAAAGGCTTCAAAGAATTGCCGGTACTTGGCGAGGCGGAGTTCCATCTGATCGGATCGTTCTTTTTGAATGAATGCATAAACGGCCGCAAAGAGGGCCTGTTCCATGGCCCACTTGATTTCGGGGGAATCGTATAGAGACGAAAAGCACGATTCCAGATCTTGCCATTCCGGCGTGCCGCGCAAGTGGATGCCTTGGCCGGCATGTGCGTAGAGCGAGGCGGCGAGCTGGAGCCCCTTTCGCGCAGGTTCTGCGGCCGCTTCTAGCGTTTGGATCACGCGGTCCAACTGGCCGCGGATCACCGAGCCATCCCGGGGGGCGGGATGGAGGGAATCGAAAAAGGATTGAATAGCGTCCTCCATTGGCGGGAGTTGCCGTAAAGCCTCCGCCAGGGACATCAAGTCGGTCCCGCGCAACCGGGCGCCACCCTCGGTGGCGTCAACGAGGCGGACAGATGTCTGGGCAAAATCCTCTTCGAAGCGCTGGATGTAAAGCGCCATGATCCGGGACGTTGGCACATTGCGGCCTTCCACGCCGGGAACCCAGACGAGGTCCTCCAGGACCGCGCCGGCATTCGCGCGGGGGCCCAGCGCGGCAGTCCGCGCGCCTTCCGCGATAGGGGCGTGAGAACGGCGCAGGGCGGACGCGGCGGCGTGCGTGGTTCCACCTTGGGGATCGAAGGCAAGGTCGAGCCCCACGAAAAGGATCGGATCCGCCCCTAATTCCCGGGCCAAGTAGAAGGCGGTATGACCGACCGATCCGCCCTTGGGGAGAAAGCCCCAGGGTCCGCAGGCGCTTTCCAGCCAACGGGTCATAACCGTTTTGTCGAGGTTGAGAAAGAGTGTGCGGCCCGGCCACTGGCGGGGAATTTCGCGGTCGGCTTCTGGGTCAAAGGCCAGGATCGTCTCCGGCATGGGCGTAAGGCCTTCGAAGTGTCGGCGGTTGAGTTCGGTGGGATCGGTGGTGACGACGACATGCGGGACGATACCCTGATTCACCAGCGTGCGGCAGGCGGTATCGACCGCAATCAGGGCGGCGCGGTCCCGCGCGTTCTTGAGATGATGGACGTTTTTGTCGAGTGACGGCCCGGCGGCGATGACCACGGCGGGAAGGCCACGCAGACCGCCCCACGCCTGATGCAGACTAATGGAGCGGAAAATGGCGGGCAGATTTAACCACAGGTTTTCCTGGATGTGGGGACCGGTGCGAATCAGGAGGTCGAATTCCGCCCGGGTCAGAGTTATCTGTTGTTTGATGGTTTCCAGCGCTGCCTGATAGAAGGCGGCGTGGCATTGCAGGGAAGGATGGTGAGGAAGAATCCGCAACGTGCTGCTCATGACCGCGGGCATGATGCCGCGAACGAAGGCAGGCCACTCCGTCAAATCGGGTCCTAAATAAAAACGCGCCCGTGGCTCAGCAAAAATGTCATCCAGGCGCGTGGTTTGCAGGGACAGCCGGAAGACTCGTGGATCGGCTTCGAGGACGGCTACGTCGAAGAAATCGGAACGCCGGGTATCCCAGAGCCGCCGCAAGGTGTAGCCCAGACCGATGCCGGCCAGCAAGGGAACATAGATGTGATCCTGTTCCAGCGCGGCGAGCTCGCGATCCACTTCGCGCCGGGGATCATGGCGGCTGTACCACCAGACCGGATCTCCCCCGCCGAGGTATTCCAGAGTGGGCCAGCCGCCGGGCGTTTCATGGAGGTGGTAGCCGGTTCCAGGGGATCCCAAGGATTCCATCCGGGCCGCCAGTTCAGGCCGATGTTGACGAAGGGCCTCGAGGTTTTGGTGTAAAATATCCGTCACGTTGTCCGGCTCTCAATCCAATCTTCTGTATTGGCTTCTACGCGGAAACAGGAAACTTGATCTACGCGGAGGCTGGCGTCAAAGCATAGCGCACCTCCGCAAAAATAACGAACTTCCATCTCCGATGGGGCGCCGGTTGAATCCCCCTGGATTTTCAATACTACGGCAAAAATAAGCAAAAAATAAAATGATTGGCCATGATGTCGTGTTCTTTAAGAGCGCCAACGGGTCGTAAGAAACAAGCCAAGAACAACGCCCAGGGAAGATGTCGATACAATGCATCCATTCCCTCTCTCTCTGGGTTGCCCTTGGTGCACTTTTTTACATGGAGAAAGCCAGGGTGATATTCCACCCCGGGGACAGTAGATGAAACACTCCAACCCCCATGTAAAAATCATCTTTCATGCCGAACAGGGCGGCCGGTGCGGGAAGGATTATTATCCCACTGCCGCGGGGGATTTTTTATCCCGTCATTGTGTTCCAAGGGTATCTTCCTGGGAGAAAGAATGGGTTAGTGATTTTCTCGAGGCGCATTTCACGGATCAAGGATTGAGAAAGATCGGCATTCAGGTAAGCCGTGACCCGCAATTCCGTATAGTGGACACGATTCATATATATCAAATCTATCTCATCCGTATTATTTATATAATTATAAATTAGTAAATTGTTAAGTCACTCGGCGTATCCCAGTTCCCGCAAGCGGTCGCTACGTTTACGCCAGCGTTCGCTGACTTTCACCCAAAGTTCCAAGAACACCTTGGTCCCCAGCATGGTTTCGAGTTCTTTCCGGGCTTCCATGCCGATGGCCTTAATCATGGCTCCTTTTTTGCCGACCAGAATACCTTTTTGGGTTTCCCGTTCCACATGCAGAGTGGCCTGGATGGCCGTCACGCCGTTTTCGCGCTCTTTCAGGCTTTCCACTTGTACCGCCAGCGAGTAGGGTAATTCTTGTCGCAAGAGCAGAAAGGCTTTTTCCCGGATGATTTCCGCCACGAAAAACCGCTGGGTCCGGTCGCTGAGTTGGTCGGGAGGGTATAATTTCGGACCGAAGGGGATATGGGACAAAATTGCTTGCAACAACTCATCCACCCCCGAGCCGTACAGGGCCGAGATATAGAAGATGCCCGAGTCGAGCGCCGCTTGCGGCAATGCCAGGCCTTTGAGTCCTTCGAGCATGGCCATCCGTTGATCCAAGGGGACTTTGTCCATTTTATTGAACGCGATCAACAGGGGGACACGCAATCCTACGATCTTTTGTTCGGCGATAGCCCGTTCCCGGCTGGTGACTCCCTTGATGCCGTCGATCAGCCAGACCGCCACGTCCGAATCGGCCAGTGCCCGGTCCGCCTCCCGCACCATGAAGGCATGCAGAGCATCCTCCGGTTCGAGCAAGCCCGGGGTGTCCTGGAAGATGATCTGGGCGTCCTCGCGGTCGTAAATGCCGAAAATCCGGTTCCGGGTGGTTTGCGGTTTCGGCGAGACGGCGGTCAGTTTCGTCCCCAGGATGAAATTCAGGAGAGTCGATTTCCCGGCGTTGGGCCGTCCGATCAGGGCCACCAATCCACAGCGATGGGCTTCATCCTGCATGGAACATCGATCCATTCTGTGTTTATTGATCCAAGACCGTCCGATTGATAAAAAACACCAGCTGATGGGCGGAGCGGTCGATCAGGACCAGATCGGGCATTGTATCACCGTTCAGCGGGAATGTCGAAACGGAGAACGATTGCTGGAGGGGGAAGATCCGGACGATTGGCACTGGGGGAGATTGAGCATAGAATCCGTCGTCTTCTTGGCAAAGCAACAAGAGGCTGGGTTGTTCGGTTAGGATGTCCAAGCCCGCCAATAGCCATTCTTGAGACGCGTTGATGTCGTAATCCCCGCCGGTCATGCCGGTCATCACCAGGTCTGTCACCCGCGCGCCCAGGAACCGGGAAGGAGATCCCGCCGGGGATAAGATATCAAGTCTCCCGGATAACGTGCAAACCGCGAGTACCGGCGGAGCGTTGGGTCTATCGGAATCGATTACCATCGCCATGGGGACATTGCCGTGAAAGGAATCGTCCAATTCCCAGGTGCTCAATTCCTGCAGGATCCCATTGGCGAATGAAAATACTGTCACCCCGTTTGGTTGGGTATGCGACATGGCCAATTCATCCACACCGTCCGTATCCAGGTCGACGCGGAGCAATTGAATGGGGACAAAAGGCAGATCGTATTGGTGGAGGAATTGAATTTTCCCTTCCTGACTGAAGGAATAGAACGCCATTTCCTGCGATCCGGCCACGGCAATGGATTTTTCACCGTTTCCGAAAAACCGCCCGGCCGCCAGCAGATGGAGCCGGGCGTTGTGACGGTACTCCAAGGGCAATTGCACCAGGAAGGGCAAATCGGCATCGGCCGCTTTCCATCCGGATTCCATATCCCCGCGGATAATCCGCAACCGGCAATGAAAGGCGCTAAGGAGGATCAACTCGTTCATGCCGTCCTGATCCAGATCCTCGATCAATACGTTGAGACAACCCTCCCCTCCGGCCACGAGATCGGTGCGTTGATACTCGTATTGTGAGGCCTGGCTGAGCAGCAGGGTGGCTGTGTCGTTGCCGAAGTTGGCGGTAAGGAAGTCCGGTTTTCCATCCCGGTTGATATCTCCCAGGGCGAAGTCTCTCGGATCCGGGCCGGTGGATTCGATATGTTCCAACGTAAACACATATTGTTTCCCACAAGCGGTGATTTCCAAGCGGGGTACAGGGGTTGGCGTGGGGTGGACGACGGCGGACTCAGCGGGTGTCGGGGTAGCGGCCGGCGTCGGGGTCGATGTGGGAGTGAGCGTGGGGCTGGGGGGCGCGGGAGTGGGGGAAGGGATACTTGTGGGCGTGGGCGATTGATAGCGGGCGATGACGGGCAGGCAGACCGGCCCCGAGAGGAGGGATTCATTGCCTTGAATCGCGATTTTGCCGTTGGATAGGATCCGGGCCCGCGTGATCCCTGGGGGCAGGGGAGTGGGGATTTCGAACCGGATTTGTTCGCGGGGAAAATCCCGGGGGATGATCCGGTCGTACAGGGAGAAATCCGTCACGCGGATTTGATTGCCCGTTACGATCTGGGGTGGCAAATGGAAGAATGAATCAAAAATGAACCGTGATACTTTGATCCGGATGGTTTGCGACGCGGTGGCGTTTCCGTCCGAAACGTGGATGGTGGCGGCATACAGTCCGGATTTGTAGGGATTGGCCACCGACAATTGCCGGGAGGAATTCCATTTCAATCGCGGGCCGCGGGAGTCCTGGGTGACGCTCCACCGCAGTTGGTCCAACGGGGTATCCGGATCGCTGACATATTCATCGAGATCGAGAACATTGCGCGCCGGCTGATGCAGGAGGACCTTCAAATCGGGAATTTCCGCCAGTTGAGGTCCACTGGGAAGTGTTGGGAGTTCCGTTGGTTCCTCCATGCGAGTCGGTATTGGAGTGGACGTTGTTGAAGGTGTAGGAGTCGGGGGCCAGGTAGGTGTTGGAATCCATGTGTGGGTCTTTGTTGGGGTTGGTGTCTGCGTTGGAGTGTAAGTCGCCGTGGCCGTGGGAGTGGACGTTTCGGTAGCCGTGGCGGTGGGGATCGGTGTGGGCGACGGTTCGGGCGTGGGGGTGAAGGTGAACGTCGGAGTAGGTGGAACCGGCATATCGGTGCTTGTCGGGGTATAAGTTGCCGTGGGCGTGGGCGTCTCGGTAGCCGTGGCGGTGGGGATCGGTGTGGGCGACGGTTCGGGCGTAGGGGTGAAGGTGAACGTCGGCGTAGGTGGAACCGGCGTATCGGTGCTC
>JABLXU010000063.1 GCA_013177805.1 Candidatus Omnitrophota bacterium | reverse complement strand
GTTCGACATCATCATAGATAAGGCGGTAATCATGTTGATTTGCCCAGGGTTCGAGGCCCATTCGAGCCCAGGGTTGAAACCCTGTTCGACATCATCATAGATAAGGCGGTAATCATGTTGA
The DNA here is from genome assembly GCA_013177805.1 of Candidatus Omnitrophota bacterium. GTDB lineage: Bacteria > Hinthialibacterota > Hinthialibacteria > Hinthialibacterales > Hinthialibacteraceae > JABLXU01. The sequence continues at coordinate 32,992 of JABLXU010000063.1, read as the reverse complement.
TTTGCCCAGGATTCGAGGCCCATTCGAGCCCAGGGTTGAAACCCTGTTCGACATCATCATAGATAAGGCGGTAATCATGTTGATTTGCCCAGGATTCGAGGCCCATTCGAGCCCAGGGTTGAAACCCTGTTCGGCATCATCGCAAACAAGGCGGTAATCATGTTGATTCGCCCAGGATTCGAGGCCCATTCGAGCCCAGGGTTGAAACCCTGTTCGACATCATCATAGATAAGGCGGTAATCATGTTGATTCGTCCAGGATTCGAGACCCATTCGAGCCCAGGGTTGAAACCCTGGGCTGCTATACGGCGGCCCCTTGAAAGGGGCGCTTGGGGAGGAGGGAGGAATGCGTTATTCGAGAAGTGGAAGCGGGAAGAGAGGGATTTTCCTCATCCCGGCCCTCTTCCAGAGAGAGGGAAAATTTGTTGGCGGGCTACGCGGCGCTTGGAGCCCCCCTATTATCGGTGGGCGATGCTCCGCTTTGCGTCCACCCTACGACGGAGTATCGTTCAGGGGTGATTTTTACAATCATTTTGAAGTGATGCAATCCGGCGATCTGAAAAAATACGCGAAAAAAACGCACTTGCCGGATGAGCCATCAATCCGTTACAATTTAATTCAATCCGGCAAAGCGAATTTTTGTATGAAATCCACGGTTGTTTTTCAAACCCACCATCTTCACTTGGATGAGGGAGAAATCATCCCCGCCCAAGTCCGGTGCGCTCCGGGCGAGCCGCTGGAAATCCAGCCCGGCCGGCATCCGGGAGCCGATATCGACCTGCCGGAGGAGGTTCACATCGCCTTGGCGCGGGCCGATCCGCATGTGCATTTCCGGGAAAGTTGGATACCCACGCCGGAGATGTTCGAGGCGGATCCGTGGCATCCGGCCGCCCAGACGTATGAAGACCTGGTGGTTCAGATCCAACAGGCCAATCGTGCTTATGATGTCCGGCGCGGCTCGCTGGCGGCCTTACGGGGTGGAGTCTGGCTGGCGGGGGCGATGGGCAATACCCCCTGGGCCCCGGTGGGTCAAGAGCGTTGGCGCGCCACCTGGGCGTGGTATCAAAAACAGGCGTGGATCTTTACGCATGTCTGGCCCCGCCTCGAACCGGGCGTCCCGCCCATTCCCGGGCAGGAGGAGAAGGATTTTGTGAGCACGTACGGCGGACCGGAGGCATCCGCCGATCAAAGAAAAGAGATGTATCTGGCGCGCCGGGGGGGAATGCTCTCGTACCACAACGACCGCGAGCGTCCGGATGAGAGTATCGCCGCGTTCCGGCAACGGGTGCGGCCGCCCGATTATCTTTTGCACCCCCTGTATTATGATGGGGATACGGTGCTCGCCGCGCAGCGGGAAATCATCGCTTGGGCCCGGGAAGCCGGTCTGCGCCGCCTCCTGACCCGCCATATTCCAACCGGGGAGGCCTTGCAGATGGTCCTATCCGAACGGGACGCGTCCGCGATGGAGTTGCCGGCGGAAATCGGGCTGGATTACCTGTATTTCAACCGTGACATGCTCGCAAGCCGTCCCACGCGGATGATCAATTACCGGCGGCCGGCGCTTCCCTCCGCATTGGACCAGGCCGCCCTGATCGAACTGACGCGGGACCAGGCCCGCCGCCGCGATCCGTGGACGTTTTTGGGTTCCGATCACGCCCCGCATCCGCGGCAGGCCAAGGCGTTCCGGCCTGATGGATTCCCGGGCAGCCCCGGGACCCGGATTGTGGAGCACACGCATCAAGTGCACACGCATCTGGTTCACCACGCGGGATACACATGGGCCGACATTGACTGGCTGGCCGCCATCGTTCCGGCCCGGTATATGGCCCAGTACCGGGCGTTTCCCTATCCGGTGGGCACCATGCGCGGCGGGGCCATGGCCAACTTGGTGGTGTTTCATCCCGATACGCCGTACCGGGCCGATGAAGCGCGGTTGCGCGAGTGGCTGCAGGATGCCGAATATCACACGGCCTACCGGGATGAAGCGTTGCGCGGCGAAGTGTGGTTCACGGTGGTTCACGGGATCGTCTTCGAGGCGCGGGAGGCCATCCGCCCCTTGAACGCGTCCCCGGCGTCATTGCCTCGTTATTTTTCCGCCGGATTGGAGGGGGAAGGCTTCTGAACCAAAAGCCGTGTGTCAATTGATGGTATACCGGATGGGCGATACGATTAGGAGGATGGAATCCCGTTCGAACAGGAAGATGTTTGCCATGAAACAGATGCAAGACCTGCATGTACTGGAATTTCAGCCGCTGATATCTCCCCGGCGGATGAAGGAAGAAATTCCGATCACCGATACCGCGGCGGAGACGGTCCTGGAGGGACGCAACACCATCAAGCGGATGTTGCGGGGCAAAGACAAACGCCTGCTGGCCATAGTCGGCCCCTGCTCGATTCACGATGAAAAGGCCGCGTACGAATATGCCGCCCGCCTGGCCGCCCTGCGCGCCGAGCTGATCGATCAGATGCACATTGTCATGCGGGTTTATTTTGAAAAGCCCCGCACCACTATCGGCTGGAAAGGCCTTATCTATGATCCTTACCTGAACGGTTCGGACAATATGGAACACGGAACCCGCAAAGCCCGGGAAATCATGCTCAAAATCGTGGATATGGGCTTGCCCGCGGCCACGGAGTTTCTTGACCCGATCGTGCCGCAGTACCTCGATGACCTGGTGAGTTGGGCGGCCATCGGGGCACGGACCATTGAATCGCAGACGCACCGCGAGATGTCCAGCGGCCTTTCCATGCCCATCGGATTCAAGAACAACACGGACGGGAATTTGCAGTTGGCCATAGACGCCATGTGTTCGTCCCGCGCGCCGCACAGTTTTTTGGGAGTGGACCAGGAGGGGCAGACCGCTATCGTCAAGACCAGCGGCAATGTGTGGGGTCATATCATCCTGCGGGGGGGCCGGAATCAGCCCAACTACAGCCGGGAGGACATCCAGAGAACCGTGGCCTGTCTCGAGGCGGCGAATCTGCCCGCTTACATCATGGTCGATTGCAGCCATGCCAATTCGGGGAAGGATTACCGGCGGCAGGAAGTGGTGCTGACCGACGTGATCGCCCAGCGGCTGGAAGGCAACGAGCACCTTTTCGGCATCATGCTGGAAAGCAATCTATTCGAGGGGAATCAGCCCATTCCCAAGGATTTGTCTCAGCTCCAATACGGCATATCCATTACCGACGCCTGTATCGGTTGGGAAACCACCGAACGCATTTTGCGGGAAACGCATGCCAAGTTAAAAACCCAACGGCAGGCCGCATACCCAGTGGCATAGAGGAGACATGGGGGATTACGATCACGAACGAAAGACGGGGATCGAGGCCGTAAGCCGCGCGTGCCGGGTTTGCCAGCTCGTGCAATCGCAACTGGTATCCTCGGAAACCGTGATTAAAGCCGACCGCTCGCCGGTCACCGCCGCCGATTTCAGTTCCCAGGCCGTCATCAGCCTGGCCCTGCAGAAAGCCTTTCCCGGGGATCCCCTGGCCGCCGAGGAGAGCGCGGCGGACTTGCTGGAACGGGGCGATGAACTCCTGACCGAGCGGATTGTCCATTCAGTCCAGTTCGTCCACGGGCGCGTGGGAAAGGACAAAATTCTCGCCGCGCTCGAATCAGGGAAACACCCGGGCGGCCCGCAGGGCCGGTTTTGGGTGATCGATCCCATTGATGGGACGCAGGGCTTTCTCCGCCGGGAACAATACGCGGTTTCCCTGGCCCTGGTGGAAGAGGGCCAGGTTGTGTTGGGCATTCTGGGATGTCCCAATTATCCGCTCCACTGGCTGGAACCCGAAGCCGAACGTGGATTTTTGTTTGTGGCCGTCCGGGGGGAGGGCGCCGTGATGCGGAGTTTGGAGGAGGGCTGGGAAAAACCCATTCAGGTCTCGGATGTGGAAGATCCCGCGGGGGTGGTGGTTTGCGAACCGGTGGAATCCGCCCATTCGTCTCATGAGGACGCCCGCCGCATCAGTGAGCGTCTGGGCATCGTCATTCCTCCGTTACGCCTGGACAGTCAGTGCAAATACGCGGCCGTGGCGCGCGCGGACGCCTCCATTTATCTCCGCTTGCCCACCCGGGCGGATTACCAGGAGAAAATCTGGGATCACGCCGCCGGGTGGATCATCCTTAAGGAAGCGGGGGGCGAGATTACCGGCCTGCGCGGCGATCCCCTCGACTTCAGCCGCGGCCGCACGCTGGCCGCCAACACCGGGATCGTGGCCACCAATGGCCGCATCCACGCCCGGGTTCTCGAGGCGGCCGCCGCGGTGCTGGGATGGGCTTGATGCTCTAGTTCTATGGTTGTCCCGGCGGATTTTGGCGAAGTCCGGCCGAGTGGGATTCCAGTCCGCTCCAGCGATTCAACTCGCGATTGTCAATCCGAATGTTCCCCGCCACGCTTCCCGCATGGAGGCCACGGCCAGGCGCATGGCCGGCCGGTGCTGCTTATCGCGTATGGTGAGATGGCCATCGGCGGTGGTTTTGCCGACCGGGTAGAGTGGCAATCCGAATTCGGCGAACAACGCGCGGAGGGGTCCCAGGCGGTTGGGGTCGATTTCCAGCAGCATGCCGCTGGATTCCGAGAAGAGGAGCACGTCTTCCCGCAGGTCCGAATTCAGTTCCGCCAGGCGCAGTTCGAGTCCGGTGGTTTGATGCGGTCCCGCGGCCAGCAGCATTTCGGCGGCGGCGAGGATCAATCCCCCGCTGGAGATATCGTGGGCGGAGAGCACCAATCCTTGCTGGATGGCCGTGGCGGTCCCGTAGATGAGGCCCCGTTCCAGGGCGTAGCGCACTACGGGGACGTTCGCGCCCAGGCCGGCATTCCGCGCCTGGTAATATTCAGAGCCGCCCAATTCGTTGAACCGTTCTCCGGCCAGCACCACGAGACTGCTGGGCTGTTTGATTTCCATGGTGACGGCGCGCGAGGCGTCGGGGAGAAGCCCCAGGCAGCAAATAATGGGGGAGGGGGGGATGGAGCGGCCGCCGGCGGATTGGTTGTACAAGGACACATTGCCGGAGACGAACGGGACCGGTTCTTTGCCGCCTTTGGGATGATAAAGGCTGCGCGCGGCTTCGGAGATGCCCTTGATGCCTTCTTCCAAGGCCCAAAAATCTTCGGGGATTTCGGGATTGCCGTAATTGAGGCAATCGGTCATCGCCCAAGGCACCGCGCCGACCGCGGCCACGTTGCGCATGGCCTCGGCCACGGCGGTGGCGCCGCCCCAGAAGGGGGAGATCAGGCCGTAGAGGGGATTGCCGTCCACGGTGAGGGCCACACCCGCGCGGCAGCCGTCGAGGGGGGCGAGGACTGACGCGTCGGCCTCGCCGGGGCGGATGACGGCGCAGCCCTGGACCTCGGTGTCGTAATGCCGGTAGACGCGCTCTTTGGACGCCACGTTGGGGCGGGCGAGAAAATCCAGGAAAAAAGCCGCGAGATCGTCCGGCGGGTCGAGGTCCGGTTCGTGGAATCCGGGTTGCGGGGCGCGGGCGGGGCGGTCGTAGCGGATGCCTTCGACCACGAAATCAATGGGCAAATCGACCACCAACCGGCCTTGATGATAAGCCCGCATCACCGGTTCTTCGATCACCCGGCCGATCACATGGGCGCCCGCGCCCGAGCAGATCGCGGGGAGTTGCCAATCCTCATTGTAGATGCGCAAGACCTCCGGGGTGAAGGAGGGGGGCACGCACAGGAGGAAGCGTTCTTGCGTTTCGGCGCAGAGGATGACCTCGGGGGGCAGGTGGTCTTCGGCCGTGTGGACCTGGTCGAGGTGCAGTTCGACGCCGAACCCGCCGCCGGCGCCCATTTCCGAGGCGCAGCAGGCGATGCCCCCGGCGCCCAGGTCCTTGAGGCCGATGGGGATCCCCTGTTCCCGCGCCCGTTGCCGCACCGCGTGGGAGGCCTTGTAGTGGATCAGGATGTTTTTCAGAAACGGATCCGGAATTTGCACCGCGCCTTTGTTTTCTTCTTCGTCTTCCTGATCCAAGGTTCCGGACGCGAACGACGCGCCTCCGAATCCCGAGCGGTCGGTGGGTTTGCCGAGGAGGATCAGGTCGTACCCCGCGCCGCCTTCAGGAACCCGGCTGTGGATGATTTCTTCCTCCCGCAGGAGGCCCAAGGCGACCACGTTGACCAGGCAGTTGTCGTCGTAGCCTTCGTGGTAGACCGTGTCGCCGCCCAGGTTGGGCACGCCGAGCGCGTTGCCGTAGCCGCGGATGCCGTCCACCACGCCTTCGGCAATCGCTCGCACGCGCTCGGGGAAGCGGCCGCGGGGATCGCCGAACCGCAGGGGATCGGCCACGCCGATCACGGACGCGCCCATGCAATCGACGTCGCGGACGATGCCGCCGATGCCGGTCGCCGCGCCCTCGAAAGGCAAGACCTGGGAGGGGTGGTTGTGGCTTTCGTGGGCGATGACCAACCCGTACCGGTGGCCGTGGTGTTCGGTGAAGAAGACGATGCCGGCGTCTTCTTCCGGCCCTTGGATGACCTGGCGGCCGGTGACGGGGAGGTATTTTTTGAGGAGGTGCTTGCTGCTCTTGTACGAGCAGTGCTCGCTCCATTCGATGTCGAAGACGAACAATTCGGCCAGAGTCGGAACGCGGCCCAGGCGGTTCTTGATTTGCAAGGCCTCGTCCGGCGTGAGGGCCAGGCCGGCGCGGCGCAGCGACTCGGCGAGGCGGCTTTCATCGGCATAAATCGGGTTCGCGCCCGGTTCCCTTTTCATTCCACGCACCGTTTTCCAGGAAGGATTAGAAGTCATCGGGGATCGGCTTGGGGAGTTCCATCTGCGGGCGGCCGGCCCGGAAGGTCTCGTCCATCAAGCCGGCCGCGGAGCGCAAGCGGACATTCATGAGGAGCCCGATCCCGATCAGGCTCGCCAGCATGAAGGATCCGCCGTAGGAGATAAACGTCAGCGGCAGCCCGGTGACCGGCATGAGGCCGGTCACCATCCCCACATTGATTGTAATATGGGAAAAATAGAGAGCAACCACGCCGGAGGCGATCAGCGCCCCTTGCAGCGTTTTGGCGGTGACCGCCGTATCCAGACCCCGCATCAGCAGCAAAAAGAAGAGTGCCAGCAGGAGGGACGCGCCCAGAAAGCCTTTTTGTTCGCCCACCACGGGGAAGACGAAATCATGCTGAAACTCGGGGAGAAACCCGTATTGGCTCTGGATGCTGTTGCCGAACCCTTTGCCCCAGAATCCGCCGGAGCCGAGCGCGATTTTGGATTGGTAGATGTTCCAGTTGGAGTGTTTGAGATCCAGATCGGGGTAGAGGAAACCCGTGATGCGCCGTTTTTTGTAATCATCGATGTCATTCCAGATTTTTTCGCCATGCTGATAGACCACGGCGTAGGCGCTGACGGTCACGAGCAGAAACGGCAGCCACACCGTCCACGGGACTTTTTTCACCACCGCGAGAATGAGGAGTCCGGCCATCAAGCCGATCCATACCAGGATGTACACCAGGTCGTGGCTGATGCCCAACAGGCCCAGGGCGGGCGAGAGGATGAGGATCAAGTAGGGGTAAGGCAATCCCGCGATGAACATCATCAGCAGGGTAATGGGCCCGAAGACCACGGCGGTGCCGAGATCGGGTTGTTTCAACACCAGCAGGGCGGGAACCGCGCCGATGACCAGGGGGCGGAGGACATCGGCCAGGCCGTGCCATTGTTCCTTGCGGGCCGCGAGGATCTTGGCCAGGAGCAAGATGGTGGTGAGTTTCGCGAATTCCGAGGTCTGGATTTGGGGGAGCGGGCCGATCTTCACCCAGGAATACGCGCCGTGGGTGAAATGGCCCAATCCCGGGACGAAGCACAGCAGCAGGCCGATGAGGCCCAGAGCGTAGAAGAACCAGGCGTAACGGATCAGGAGGCGGTAATCCACCACCAGGACGGCGGCCGCGCCCCCAAGTCCCAGGACCGCCCATTGGGCCTGAAGAAACCAGCGGGTTTCCCAGAGGGAGCCGACCTCCTCGTTCCAGGTGGCTCCCGCCAGCACGGCCACCCCGAAGGCGATCAAGGCCAATGCCAGTCCCAGGGTGAGAAAATCGATGTCATACCAATTCTTCCAGTTTAACACGGCCGAGATACACATCCACGATTTTTTTGGCGAGGGGGGAGGCGACTTCGCCTCCGTGCCCGCTGTGCTCGACGAGCACGGTCACCACGATTTCCGGATTGTCGAACGGTCCGTAACAAACGAACCAGGCATGGGAATCATGGGGGGGGATCTGCGCGGTGCCGGTTTTGCCGGCCATAATGAAGTTGCTCTCCGGATCCACGATCCGCCGTCCGGTGCCGGAAGGGGTGTTGACCACTTCCCACATCGCGCGGTGGATCACATCCCAGCTTTGGGTGGAAGCCCGGATGACTCCCGTCACCGCCGGATCGAAGGTTTTGATAATTTTTCCGTCGGGCGCGATGACTTTCTGGGCGACGCGGGGTTTGTACACGGTGCCGCGGTTGGCGATGGCGCAGACGCCGGTGCTGATCTGGAGGGGGGTAAACAGCATCCGGCCTTGCCCGATGGATAAGTTAATCATTTCGCCTTGGGTCCACCGGGGGACGGAAGCGGGGGTGGGGAAGACGCGGGCGGGCGGTTCTTCGGGCAGGTCGATATCGGTTTTGGTGGTCAGCCCGAACTCGGTGGCCCATTTGTGGAGGCGGGAGTTGCCGAGTTGAATGCCCACCTTGTTGTAGAAGTAGACATCGCAGGAGAGCCGGACGGCGTCGTACATGTTCACCCGGCCATGCCCGGAGGGTTTATGGCATTTCCAGGGACGTCCCCAGCGGCGGAACACGCCTGGGCAATACTCGGTGGCCATGGGGGATAGTTTCAATTCCTCCAAAAGGGCCAGGACTTCGAAAATCTTGAAGACCGACCCGGGCGGGTAGAAGCCGGCGATGGCGCGGTGCAGCATGGGGCGTCCGGGATCGAGGATGTAATTTCCCAGGTTGGCGCGCAGCAGGTTGGGATTGTAGCGGGGGCTGGAGGCCATGGCCAGGATGGAGTTGTCGCGGGGATCGGCCACGATGATCACCCCGTGGGAGGCGCCCAGGATCTGCTCGGCCGCCACTTGCAAATCGTAATCGATGGAGAGCACGATGTTGTTGCCGGGAACCGCGGGTTCCACCTCGATGGGTGGTCCTTTTTGGATTTCGTTGGTATCCACCTGGACGCGGAGGATGCCTTCCTTGCCGTGGAGATACTCCTCGTACTGTTTTTCCACGCCGGCCTTCCCGACGTAGCTGCCCAACCGGTAGTCCGCGAATTGGGGGTTGGCCAGTTCGCGTTCGGAGATTTCCCCGGTGTAGCCCAGGATATGAGCGGCCACCGGGCCGAAGCGGTAATGCCGCATGGGCACGGCCACCGGGAAGACCATGGCGGTTTCGGGGAACTCGATGAGCCGCGTCTCGAGGGCCACATATTTTTCGAAAGGCACCCGTTCGGCGATTTTGACCCGCAGATGTTTGTAATTGGGATCGCGGCGGTTTTTGAGATACCGGCTTTCGAGGGTGGCGTAGGGGATCTCGAGAATTTGGGACAGCAAGGTCAACGATTGTTTGACATCGGGCGTGACCGTGCGTTCCTTGCGTCCTTTGATGGGAATCCAGACATCCCAATAGTTGATATCCTCGGCCAGGATGCGGCCGTTGCGGTCCAGAATCATCCCCCGTTTGCTTTGGATGGGGAGTTCGCGGATGTAGTTGCCCGCAAAGCGTTGTTTATAGTATTCCTGCCGGTAGACCTGGATGCTCCACAGGCGGAAGACGAGGATGGAAAAGACTCCCATGACGCCAAACAGAAACAAGTGGACCCGCCGGTCCACGTGGGGGGATTTCAAGGTCAAAAGGATTTTGCCGCGCCGCATGGGGTTCCTTTCTCCTTACGAATACCGGTCCGCGAAGAGAATGGGCGGACTCCGCCGGGGCAACCGGACGGGGCGCCGGGGCCAAGGGGTCAGGGCGAATCCGAGGCCGGTGGCCAGGAGTCCGGCCAGGACATAGCGTTGGGGCCAGGAGACCGGGATCTCGTAATCGAGGTTGGAGAGCCAGAAGATGACTTCGCCGAAGCGGACCAGTCCGCCGGCCAACGACCCGATCAGCAGCCGGGAGAGGGCGTACTGGGCGAGAAACATTTTCCGGATTCTGACGAGGCTCATGCCGGCCAGGACGTAGAGGAAGGAGTGGAGGCCCAGGACATCGAGATACACGGCGTCCCAGGCCAGGCCGGCGGCAAAGGCCCAGCAGTACGCTTCGCCCAGGGGGCGCGTGAGGGTGACGTACACCACGGCCAGCAGCAACAGATCCGGCGACCAGATGCCCGCGTTGAAGGCGACCCGCGCGAGCAGATCGAGGAAGAAACCGGCCAAGAGAATCAGGGCGGGCCGCATGTCACTCTCCCGTGATCAGGGGGAGGACATCCTCCCGCAGGGGTGTGTTGAGCAGGATGAGGACCGACTTGACCGAATGGACATCCACGGCGGGCCGGACCACGTAGCCCTTATCGGAAGTGGCGTCGGAGACAAAACCCGCCAGGAGATTGCGCGGAAACACCAGGCCGGTGCCCGAGGTGAAGACCCGCTGGCCGGGCTGGGGGCGCATCATCTCGCCGCCGGGAGAGACCAGGTGGAGATCGGTGAGCAGCAGGTGGCCGCCTTCTTCGGAGCCGCGGAGGATGCCTTCGTAGGAGGAATCCTCCACATAGACGCCGATGGCGCAGCGGGGATCGGTCAGGGGTTGCACGCGGGCATGGTGGCGGGTGATTTTGTGGGTCCGCCCGACCAGGCCATCGCGGGTCCACACGGGAAGGTTCACTTGGAGCCCGTCTTGGGCGCCGCGGTTGATAATCAGGGAGAGAGCCATGCGGTTGTCCCGGAAGATGACGATGGCGGCCACGGAGGGCACCATTTCTTCGCGCGGGAGGCCGAGCGCGTCGCGGTAGGCCTCATGGCGGCGGAGTTGATAGCGCAGTTCGAGGTTTTCCTGTTGCAACCGGGCCATTTCCTCCCGGAGGGTGTCGAGTTCTTGTTTGGCGCGGAAATTGTCGAGGACGGAAACGGCGAGGCGCCATCCGGAATCGTGGGCGTTCTGCAGAAACGCCGCCGGCACGAGCAGGGCGCGGGAGAGGGGAGAAGAGGAGAGAGTCCGTTCCTCGCCGATGAAATACAACATCAGGCCGGTCGAGAGCAACAGCAGTCCCGTGCCCAGTGTTTTGGGACTGAGCCAGGGTTGTTTTTTCCGGCGGCTGGACGCTCTATTTCCAGTCTGGAACCGCATCGGCACTCCCTCCCGTCCGCCGGACCGCGGGGCGGTCCGGCGAAACCGGCCGGGGAGGATCAAATATTTTCCGCCGTCTGGATGACGGAGCGCAAGCGGTCCATTTCATCCAAGGCTTTGCCCGTCCCCATGGCGACGCAGGTCAGCGGATCATCCGCCACGATAACCGGCAATCCGGTTTCCATGGAGAGGAGTTTATCCAATCCCCGCAGCAGGGAACCGCCGCCGGCCAGCATGATGCCGCGTTCCATGATATCGGCGGCCAGTTCCGGCGGGGTTTCTTCCAAGGTGGTTTTGACCACTTCCACGATGGCGTTAATGGGTTCTTGCAGGCATTCGCGGATCTCCTCGGAGGTAATGGTGACCGTTTTGGGGAGCCCGTTGAGGAGATCGCGGCCCTTGATGTCGATTTTTTTCTCCTCGCCGATCTTGTTGGCCGATCCGATGCCGATTTTGATCATTTCGGCGGTGCGTTCTCCGATCATGAGGTTGTAGGTTTTCTTGATGTGGGACATGATGGATTCGTCGAGTTCGTCACCGGCCACGCGGATGGAGCGGGCGACCACGACGCCGGAGAGGGAAATGACGGCCACTTCGGTGGTGCCGCCGCCGATATCCACGATCATGTTGCCGGACGCTTCCGCGACCGGCAATCCGGCGCCGATGGCGGCGGCCATCGGTTCCTCGATGAGCATCACTTCGCGGGCGCCGGCGCTGAGGGCGGAATCCTTGACGGCGCGGCGTTCCACGCTGGTGATGCCGGAGGGCACGCAGATCATGATCCGCGGATTGACCATGCGCGTGCGGTTGTGCACTTTGTTGATGAAATACCGCAGCATGGCCTCGGTGACTTCAAAGTCGGCGATGACTCCGTCCTTCATGGGGCGGATGGCCACGATATTGCCCGGGGTGCGGCCGAGCATGTTTTTCGCCTCGCTGCCCACCGCCAGGACTTGATTGGTGCCCCGGACGATGGCGACCACGGAAGGTTCGCAGAGGACGATTCCCTGGCCTTTCACGTAAACGAGGGTGTTGGCCGTGCCCAGGTCAATCCCTAAATCCCTGGAAAACAATCCTTTCAAACGAGAAAACAGCATGCAAGCATACTCCCCTTCTTCCGCTTATTTCGGCAAGGAATGGGAAGAAGTTGAATGAGATCGGCGATGTTGGGTTCGACCAGACTACTATACTCTCAAAACCGAAATCCCATAGCCCGAATCCATTCCTTCTTTTCCGGGACGAGAGGGAATGGCGGGAGAGGGGATGGCCCGCGGCGCGCGGCACTTTCCCGCCGGTGGCGGCGCAGGGGTCCGAGCCCAGGGTTTTTTCCCTGGGCGGGCGGGAAAGGAGGGCGGCCGGGTCATACAGCCACCTCTTCGGACGCCAGATCGTCCGCCGGATCCGGGAGGGCGCGGGGTGGCGCGGCCTCCCCGGCGGCCGGGGGATTCATGCGTGTCACATTGCTCTTCATGAATTTCATGGAGTAGATGCTGGAGACGCCTTCCTCCGCCATGGTGACGCCGTAGAGGGCGTCGCACATTTCCATGGTCTTTTTGCTGTGGGTGATGATAATGAACTGCGAGCGGTCGAGGAAGGAGCGCAGCATGCTAGTGAAGCGGCCGATGTTGGTATCGTCGAGCGGGGCGTCGATCTCGTCCAGGAAACAGAAGGGGCTGGGTTTGATTTCATAAATGGCGAAGAGCAAGGCGATGGCCACCAGCGCCTTTTCGCCCCCGGAGAGGAGGGTGATGGATTGGAGTTTTTTCCCGGGCGGCTGGACTTCGATCTCGATGCCCGCCTCCATGGGATCGCCCTCTTGCAGGGTCAACTCGGCGCGCCCGCCGTTAAACATGCGGCGGAAGGTCTTATTGAAGTTGTCTTTGACTTTCTCAAAGGTTTCCAGGAAGCGTTCCACGGTAGCGCCATGCAGTTCGCGGGCCGTGTCGAGCAGGTTGGCCTTGGCTTTGTCCAGGTCGTTTTTCTGGGCTTCGAGGAAGCCGCAGCGCTGCCGGACCTCTTCGTATTCTTCGATGGCTAATTCGTTGACCATGCCCAGTTGGGCGAGGCGGCGGCGGTAAAAATCGATTTTTTCGTTGATTTCTTCATCCGGACGTTCGTCGCGTTCGCATTCCTCTTTCTCCGCGAGCAGGGCGAAGGATTCCTCCAGTTTCCGCCGCCAGTACTCTTCTTCCACCTGGAGTTTCATCCGTTCCTGTTCGATGCTTTCCTTGTGGGCGCGCCATTCCTCATGGGCCTGGGCGAGGGAAGCCTCTTCGGCTTCCACTTGTTTCAACCCGGCGCGGAGAAGTTGTGTGGTTTCCTCGAGGGCGCAGACTTTTTGCCAGACGGAATCGCGTTCCTCGCGCAAGCGCTGAACGGCGTTTTTGGCCTCCTCGATGGCTTGTCCGGTTTCGACGCGGCGTTGTTCTTGCTCTTCCGCCAAGGCTTGTTTTTCCGCGATGCCATCTTCCAGTTCGCGGATGTGCCGGGTAACGGTCTCGATTTCGCCCAGCCAGCGTTCCCGGTCTTTCTTTTTCTCGAGCAGGGTCATGCGGAGGGAGGCCGCTTGTTCCTGGAGCGCGGCGCGGTGTTCGCGGGCCTGCCGGACGCGGCCGGTCCAGGCGTCGATTTCCGCCTCCAGCGCCGCTTTTTTTTCATTCAGTTGGGTGAGATGGAGGGCGCGCTCCCGGGCTTGCGCCGCCCCGGTTTCGAGTTCCCGCCGGTGGGCTTCGCACTCGGCCTGAATCGTTAGGCGGGTTTGCCCGAGGCGCAGGATTTGCGCGTTCCGGCGGTCCAATTCTTCCCGGGCGGCTTTTTGGCGGTTCTGGAGTTCCAACCAGGCTTGGCGGAGCGTGTCACGTTCCCTGACGAGATCTTCCAGAGAGGTCTGGACCGCCTCCAGGCGGGTTTCCAGTCCGGCGCGTTCCGCCTCCCATTGTTGGACTTGCCGTTCCAGGCGGGAGATTTCGGTGGAGCGGCTGAGAATTTGAGAACCGGCATGGGCGCCTCCGGTGACGCAGCCGGAACCGTCGACCGTATCCCCTTCCAGCGTGACCAGGCGGCCGCCGGGGGGGAGCCGGTGGCGGAGCGCCATGGCCTGGGGGAGCGAATCCACGAGGTAGGCCTGATCCAGCAGGCGGTTCACCAGGGGGCGGAGGGAATCCTCGCAACGCACAAACGAGGCGGCCCGGGGAAGGGCGTCCAGTTCCGGCGGGCAGTCAGCGGGGGGTGCCGGTGAGGTTCCGTTGGGCTTGGGGAAGAAGGCAACGCGGCCTTTTTTCCCGGCCCGCAGGCGGCGGATGGCCTCGAGGACACATTCTTCGTTGCCGGTGATGACCGCTTGGAGTTTTCCGGCCAAGGCGGCGTCCAAAGCCATTTCGTACCCGGGTTCGACCTGGATGCGTTCCGCCAGGGTGCATACCAGTTCGGGGATGCGTTCTTCCTTGCCCCGGAGCAGGTAGCGGACGCCTTCGTCGAAACCCGCCAGCCGGGCTTGCAGTTCACAGAGCGATTCCAGGCGGGTATGAGCCTGTTGCCCGAGGCGTTCGCATTGCTGCAAGGCGGATTTGAGTTCGGCATGCGTCCGGTTCAATTCCTCCAGGCGGTTCAGAACCGCTTCAAGGCTGGTTTGCGTGCCGGCTAATTCTTCCTCAAGGAGCCCCTCCTCGGCCGCGAGGGCGTCCCGGCGGGCGGTGTGAAGTTCGATATCCTTCCCGGTTTCGTCCAGTTCCCGGGTACGTTGTTCGAGCCGGGCGGTATAAAATTCCCGGTCGCGTTCCCAAATCCGGAGTTGGTTTTTGGTTTCGGTGATTTGTTGTTCCAAATCAAGGAAGGCCTGGCGGCGCTGTTCGCCGGTGGCTTCCACCTCGGTACAATCGCGGGCGGCCTGTTCCAGCGCGGCGGTGAGTTCGTCGAGTTGGTTTTGCGCCGCGGCGGTTTCCTGATCCAAGGTTTCGACCTGGCGGTGAGCGTGAGCCACGCGCTCTTGATCTTCCTGCAGCCGCCGGGAATCGGTTTCGCACTCATGGAGCAGGCGGGATTTGAGTTGCCGATACTCAGACAACCGGCCGGTCAGGTTGGCGATATGCTGTTCCATTTGTTCGAGCCGGGCGGAAGCGGAGGCGTATTCGTCGCGCTGCCGGCGGTTGAGGCTGTCTTGTTGTTGCAGATTGGTGCTGAGATCATGGCGGCGTTGGCGGATATCCCGTAAGCGGGTCTCCAGGGATTCCAATTGGGCCTTGACATCCGCCAGCCGGCCGGCGCAGTCCGCCAGCGCGGCCCGCAGTTGGTTTCCGGCCCGGAAGTGGGCGGTGTATTCCACCCGTTGCAGGTCGAGCCGGTATTTGCGGGCCAATTCGGCTTGTTTGGCCTGCCGTTCGAGAGAGCGGCGCTGACGTTGGAGTTCGGTCAGAATATCCTGCAGGCGAATGAGGTCTTCCTGCGTGCGTTCCAGTTTGCGCAAGGCTTCCTGGCGGCGGGTGAGAAAACGGGCGACGCCGGCGGCTTCCTCGAGCAGTTCGCGGCGTTGCTGGGGTTTGGCGTTGACGATCATATCCACCCGCCCTTGTTCCATGAGCGAGTAGGAATTGGTGCCGATGCCCGAGTCGAGGAACAGGTCGGTGATGTCCTTCAGACGGCATTTCGTGTTGTTGAGGAGATATTCGCTATCCCCGTCCCGGTAGAGACGGCGGACGATTTCGATTTCGCGGTAGGGGGCGGGAAGAATGCCGTCGGAATTGTCGAACAGCAGGGAAACTTCGGCCATGCCGGCCGCCGCGCGGGTGGCAGTGCCGTTGAAGATCATATCCGACATAGCCTGACCGCGGAGCCGGCGGGGATTCTGCTCGCCCAGCACCCAGCGGATGGCGTCGGAGATATTGGATTTTCCGCAGCCGTTGGGTCCGATAACGCCTGTCACACCGGCATCGAAGACCACTTCCACCTGATTGGCAAAGGATTTGAATCCAGAAACGGTTAGTTTGCGGAGATACATGCGAACACCTCAACCGAAGCGGCAAGCCTGCTTGCCAACGCATCACCAGATATCACGCGCCTATTATAGATCAAATTGGATGGAAACATGAAAAAAAATACCTCCGATTGCCAGAGCGAAGCCACTATACCCGGGGGGAAAATCAAAGTCAACGCGAAAAAACAGGATAGAGGGGTTATTTCACATCTCATCCACAAGATATAGTGGCATATTACAGATAATTTAATTATTCAAATTAGGGCACTTAGCGTGGAAGGGCCGAAAAAGTTATCCACAATCCCCAAAAATTCACCGGACTGCCGGGCCGATCCATGGAGGCCAGGTCAGGCCAAGAAGGTATTGACGCGGACGCGGATGGAGGGTGGAACCATTTACCTTCCTGCTTCGTGGTGCCCGGTCCGCCGGCAGACCTGGGGAATCCGGTACAAATCCATCCCGGTCAGAAATCCATGGGACCGAAGGAGATAGGGAATCCTTCCAATCCCGGGTGAAGATAGGAATCATCCGGAATCTTGAGAATTTGGGGAAGGCTTTGGCGGCGTGTGATCCGGATAATGAAATTGGGTGATCTTCTCCAGTTCCTCCAATGTCATGTCCCGTTGTTCCCGGAACGCGCCGGTGTCCGATAAAAAGGTTTCATGGAGACTCAGCACGCCGGTTTGGATATGGGTGGCTGCTTCCACCAAAGGAAGGCAAATTTCTCCCGTGGGGTCGTTTTTCCGGGCGGATTCGATACCTTCCTCGATCCGTTCCAAGGTGATCATGCATGTTTTGTACGCCACCAGCAAGGCATTCAAGTAGTTAAGAAAGAATGGATCGGATGATTCCGTCCGGTGTGCTTCGGCCTGCACCTGTTCGAGCTGGCCGATCAAATCGTCGATCACATGATCGCGGAGAAAGCGTCTACGGGTCATGAGTTGTTAACCTGAGCCGTCATTTTCCGGGCGGCCAATGCCCGTGCTTGGAGTTCACGCACGCGATAGGAGGTAAAGGCCAATCCTCCATCCTGCCTTGGGGCCAATGAACCCTCATTGCTCCATAACTTATTACTCCATAACTTATTGCTCCATAACATAAATCCGTGCGTCGTAAGGCGCGAACCGGTCTTCGAACGTCCCATCGCGAACCGGGATAGTCCGGTCTTCGCCCAAAATCGTAACCTGAGACGAAGCGGGGGGTTCGCGGAACGAGAACACCGCGTGGGCGGGTTTGTTGCGCATGCCCACGGTGAAAATATAGGTCCGGCCGGCATGGCGTTTCACCATTGCCGCGACGGGCGATTCGGGGTCGTCCGTTTTCACGGTCAGGGCGTCAGGGAGGGTGGGCGTGTTGAGCACGGGTCCGAGTTCATGAATCCGGTGGTTGAGGGCGGTGACCGCGGACAGCATTTCCGGATCGTCCAGCAAGGCGCTTTCGTTGAACTGGGGCGCGAATTCATGCACGAAGTAAATCAGCCCCCGCGAGCCGTGGATGATCGACATCCACACTTCTGCCTGGACCTGGTGAGGCGTAGCTTTGCCGTATCGATTGCCGATACGGGTGCATTCGATGCAGTTCCACACGATCTTCTGTCCACCGCTCCACTCGATCAGCCGCTGCACGCCCTTGGCCACCAGCCACAGCGAGTTTACGTTGTCCGGCTTGGGCAATCCGGCGACGGGGTAGATGTCGAACGACAGGATGTCGCAACCTTTCCAATAGGTGTGATAATCCTCCGGCTTGCCCCATTCTCCCCGGCCGATCCATCGATCGTTGGCCACCCCTTGGCCCAGGTTCAAGAGAACGGGGCGGGTGGGATCTTTTTGGCGCAAGGCTTCGTAATCCGCCACGATTTTTTCCGGGGGAACCGGGGGGCCATACTCTTTTTCGCCGGTTTCCGGGCTGGTGACCTCTTGGGCGTTGTCCGGTTCGTCCTGGTGCATCCAGCCCACGATGGTGGGATCTTCCCGGCGCGCCCATCCGGTTTGGTTCAACGAACAAATTACCCGCATTCCCGCTTCCCGGAGCGTCAGGAGTTGCTCATCCGTTGGTCCCCGCCAGAGCCCCACATAGAGATTGATGCCGGCGGCTTTGTATTTCGCGGCGTTCTTGGGATTCTGGAGCCAGACGGCGATGGGGAAATACCCGGGATCCTTGGGCGGTCCGTTTAGCCATTGCGTGTAGGGATTCACCGGACCGGCCGATTCCTCCGCAAACGCCCCAGCCGAAACACCAATCGCCACGGCGGCCAACCCTATGAAACAGCCAACTGTTCTCATCCGAATTAGCCTTTCGAGTTCGGGAGGTTCTGGCCGGTTCTGGCCTCTCCTCTTCTCCCATATCCTTATTCTACGAAATTCTTCTTCGGCTGTCTCCCGGTAAAACAGGCGATTGCCGAAAACTTCTCTAAAAATCGGCTGTCCCTTGATCCCTTACTTTCTCCTCCTGATAGTAATACCCATGATCCATCTGGGATAGGACGAGAGGAAACCGAATCATGCGCAAACCAGCCTGGGCGGCATCAATCTTTGTGGGATTGTTCATCCTGGTACTCCCGGTGATGGGAGGTGAAAACGCGCCGCAACCGCCGGAGGTTCATGTGGAAGGCCGTCCGGAGAAACCGGCCGGGGAATGGGTTTTGTGGTATACCCAGCCGGCCGCGAAGTGGGAGGAGGCGCTGCCTGTGGGGAATGGGCGGATCGGGGCGATGGTCTTTGGCGGCGTGGCCAAGGAGCGCCTGCAACTCAATGACGACACGCTGTGGGATGGCTATCCCCGCGAGCGGATCAATCCGAAAGGCCGGGAGGCTCTGCCTGAAATCCGCCGGTTGCTCTTTGAGGACCGCAACGCGGAAGCCGAGACGTTGGCGGGCCAGACCTTGATGGGCGTTCCCGCGAGAATCCTGTCGTATCAGACTTTGGGGGATTTGTGGATCGAGGTTCCCGGCCTTGAAGAGGTTACGGAATACCGGCGATGGCTCGATCTGGACTCCGGCGTGGCCGGGGTGGAATACGTAGCTGAGGGAACGCAATTCACGCGCGAAGTGTTCGCGTCGCATCCGCACCAGGTTATCGTAGCGCGTTTCAAGGCCAACCAGCCGGGAGCGATCCGGGCGCGGCTGCGCTTCACGCGGGAGCAGGACGCCCAATGCCTCAGCGAAAGTGACAACCGGCTGATTCTGCGGGGGCAAATCCACAGGCCGCATCATGAGACCGGCGAGAACGCCGGCATGAAGTTCGAAGCCCACTGCCTGGCGCTGGCCCGAGGCGGCGAGAGGATCAACGCGGATGGTGTTTTGCATATTCAGGGGGCGGACGAACTGCTCCTGCTGATCGTCACCGCCACGAGTTATAAGCATCCCGATCCTGAGGCGGTGTGCCGGGCGCAGGTGGAAGCCATTCGCGGCACCTCCTTCTCCGCGTTGCGCGAAGTGCACGTGGCCGATCATCGCGCGCTGTTCCGGCGGGTGGACCTGGATTTGGGGCATACGGAGCATGAATTCCTGCCCACCGATCAGCGCCTGCGGGCCGTGGCCCGGGGCGGGCATGATCCCCACCTGACCGCCACGTATTTTCAATACGGGCGCTATCTGCTGATGGGCTGTTCGCGGCCGGGATGCATGCCCGCCAATCTGCAGGGGCTATGGAATCCGCATCTCAACGCGCCCTGGAACAGCGATTATCACACCAACATCAATCTGCAGATGAACTACTGGCCCGCCGAAGTGGCCAATCTCTCTGAATGCCATCTGCCCCTCTTCGATTACATGGAATCCCTGATTCCCCCGGGAACGAAGACGGCCTGGGAACTCTACGGCTGCCGCGGCTGGACCATCCATCACCTTTCGGACGTGTGGGGCTTCACCGTGCCGGCGGATGGCGTGTGGGGGATCTGGCCGGTGGGCGGCGCGTGGCTGTGCCAGCACCTGTACGAGCATTATCTCTTCACGGGCGACGTGGATTTCCTGCGCGAGCGGGCCTATTCGATCATGAAGGGAGCGGCCGTGTTCCTGCTTGATTTCCTGGAATTTTCGCCCCAAGGGTGGCTGGTGACCAATCCGTCCCATTCGCCCGAGAACGCCTTCATCCAGGAAGACGGGACCCGCTCGATGTTCACCTACGGCGCCACCATGGACATCGAGATCATCCAGGATCTATTCAACAACGTCATCGAGGCGTCTGAAGTCTTAGGGATCGACGCGGATTTCCGCCGGCATCTGCGCAAGGCGCTGTGTTACCTGGCCCCCCTGCAGATCAGCCCCGAAACCGGGCGGCTGCAGGAGTGGATCAAGGATTATGGAGAGGCCGAACCGGGGCACCGCCACATGTCGCACTTGTTCGGGCTGCATCCCGGCCATTCCATCACCTTGCGGGGTACGCCCCTCTACGCCGCGGCGGCGCGGAAATCGCTGGATTACCGCCTGGCGCATGGGGGCGGGCATACGGGGTGGAGCCGCGCATGGATGATCCATTTCCGGGCGCGCCTGGAAGAAGGAGAGAAGGCTTTTGAAAACATCCAGGCCTTGCTGGCCAAATCCACGTTGCCGAACTTGTTGGATAACCACCCGCCGTTTCAGATTGATGGCAATTTCGGGGGGACGGCGGGCATCGCCGAGATGCTGCTGCAGAGCCACGCCGGGGAGGTCAGCCTTCTGCCCGCGTTGCCATCCGCCTGGCCGGAGGGTTTTGTCAGAGGCCTGCGGGCGCGCGGGGGATACACGGTGGATATCCGCTGGAGCGGGGGAAAAGCCCGGGAGGCAACCTTGCGCGCGGGCGAGGAGGGAATCTGCACGCTGCGGGTTCCCGGAGGGCAAACTGTCCGCCGGATTCTCGTGCGAGGCCATGAAGTTCCGTGGGAAAAAACCAAGGAGGAGAGTTTAGTGAAATTCCCCGTCGAGGCGGGTCAAACGTATACGGTGATCGCGCAGGAATAAAACCGAGGCCTCCCGGCGGAACCGAAAGCGGCGGGGAAAACGCGTTTGGGGAAGCCGGTTATTGGCCGGGTTGGTCTATGCAACCGGGTATACCTATTCTGGGATCGAGTTCCACCGCAAACGGCAGTGGCGGTTCCGTTGCCGGACGAACGGCCTTCCATCCAGGCCAGAGCGGGTGTCCGGGAATTCGATTGACACAGGGGATATGCCGGATAGACTATTGCCAGCCTTGGGAACGCGCGTCCGGCCGGGCAATGGGGGTAGCCGCGCCCGTTCCGGGCCTGCGATCCATCCGCCCCGCCGTGGGAACGAGGAGACTTGCCTTGGTTACAATCGGCCTGTCCCTGGCCTGTTATCCGCAAACCGACCGCACCTGGTCATACGTTCCCCCATTGGGGTTGGGTTATTTATCGGCGTATGTAAAAAAATACGCCGGTGGGGCGGATTTCGTGGTCGAACGCCGGCCGGAGGACCTGATTCCCCACCAGCCCGATTTTGTGGGCCTGACCTTCGTCACGTTCAATTACTCGTACGCGGCCCGGGAAGCGCAGAAAATCAAGGACGCGCTCGGGTGCCCGGTGATTTGCGGTGGTCCGCACGTTTCCACCATGCCCACGCATTTGTATCCGGTTTTCGATGTGGCCATTTTGGGTGAAGGGGAGGAGACGTTCGCCGATCTGGTGCGGCTCTGGAAGGAGCGGAAGGCGTTCCGGCCCGCGGACCTGCGGAACATTCCCGGCCTGCTGTTCCACAACGAGGAAGGGCAGCTGGAGCGGTCGCCCAAGCGGGAGCCGCTCTCCGATCTGGACGCCATCCCCTATCCGGACCGGCGGCTGATTCACGAGAAGTGGTCGTGTCACGGGGGGATGGTCAACCTCATGACGTCGCGGGGATGCCCTTACGACTGTTCGTTTTGTTCCACCATCCATCATTGGGGGCGGGGATTCCGGTATCCCTCCAACGACTATGTGGTGAAGGAGATTGAACTTATCCGGGAGGAATACAATCCGCCGGAAATCCTGATTTTCGACGATCTGTTCATCGTCAACAAAAAACGGGTGGTGGAATTGTGCCGGATGATCCGGGAGCGCGGGTTGCACGAGGGGGTGGAGTTCCGTTGTTTCGTCCGGGCCAACTTGCTGGATGACGAGGTGGTGGAAGCGCTCGCGTCCATTAACAACCACGTGTTGAATATTGGGTTCGAGTCAGGCTCCACGGATATTCTCCACCGGTTGCGCAAACGCGGTTGCACCGCCCGGGAAAACGAGGAGGCGCTCCGCCTGGGGCGGAAGCACGGGGTGCAATACAGTTCGTGCTTCATTCTGGGGACGCCGGGCGAAACCCGTCAGGATATCCTCTCCAATTTCGATTTTGTGCTGTCCAACACGGATGTGTTCGATAATGTCTCTTTCGCGCCGCTGCAGATCCTCCCCGCCACCGAGGTGTGGGGATGGGCGAAAGAAAAGAAGGGGATCGATGAGAACCATCTGCGGGGAATCGTGCTAGAGCCGGAAGATTTCGAGGACGAAGACCGGTTTTTGATGACCACATGGCCTTATTTGAACGAGGAAACGATACCCCGGGAGGAATTTTATGTGTACTACCGGATCGGGAAACAGCTGGAGAAGACCATTGATGAACTGACCCGGCTGCGCAAGCAGGCCCGGAAGAGCGAAGCGGTACCCACGCTGCGGTTCATCTCCGAAAATGTCCCGCTGAAATCCATCGTGAAGGAAAAAGCGCGGCGCCGGTTGCGCAGTCTTCTGCCCACCGAGCCGTCGTTGCTGCATGGCAAGCCGTGAGGGGGCGTTTTACCACAACGCTGCTGTCGTATCCCACCAGACTTGTTCTCCGCTCGAGAGCCGCCGGGGGCTGGTCAAACCGGCGGTGGACAAATCCAAGATTTCCCAATCCGGCATGATTTTCGTGCTGGCGGGATTCAAGTCGTGCGTCCACGAATGGCTCGATGGCGCGTGGCGTTGATCCACTCCGGCGCATCCGCCCAAGAAGACGAGCAAGCCCAGACCGGCCATGTGATAGAAGAAGGTTTTCATCCGTTTGATCCTTGGATTCCCGGGGGAGCGCCCGCGGGGAGAAAATAGCCTTTCGTTTTCATTTTACGCCTGGAGAGGCGTAAGGGTAAAGGAGGTAGATTGTTCGTGTTTCATTATGAGTTCCCGCAGCTGGCCGGGGCGGACACCCAGGTCGTTCGTCAGCTTATAATGATTATCGTTAGAAATCCCTGGCCCTTCGTGTCTGGTCGGGGCGGACACCTAGGTCCGCCCCTACTGATTTCAATTTTCCGCGGTGATCAGCCGGGGCGGACACCTAGGTCCGCCCCTATGATTTCAATTTTCCGCGGTGTCCGGCCGGGGCGGACACCCAGGTCGTTCGTCAGATTATAATGATTATCGTTAGAATCCCTGGCCCTTCGTGTCTGGTCGGGGCGGACACCTAGGTCCGCCCCTACTGATTTCAATTTTCCGCGGTGATCAGCCGGGGCGGACACCTAGGTCCGCCCCTACTGATTTCAATTTTCCGCGGTGATCAGCCGGGGCGGACACCTAGGTCCGCCCCTACTGATTTCAATTTTCCGCGGTGATCGGCCGGGGCGGACACCCTTGTCGTTCGTCAGATTATAATGATCATCATTAGAGAAATCCGTCCCTCCGTGTCCGGCTGGGGCGGACACCTAGGTCCGCCCCTACTGATTTCAATTTTCCGCGGTGATTTGGGGGATGATCACTTCCGCGCCGAGTTTCGCGTATACTTCGCGGAGGCGGCGGAGCATGCGTTCGTCTTCGTAGGTGCCGATGACCGCGCCGCCCGAGCCCGCGAACTTGGAGGAGGCCCCCACCAGCCGGGCGTAATGGACCAGATCGAGGTCGCTTTTCCGGAGTTTGTATAGCGAGGAGCGCAAATCGAAATTCTGGTTCATCAAGTCGGCCAGTTTTTCTTTTTCGCCGGCCAGCAAGACCCGGCGGGCCTCATCGGCCAGTTGGGCGAATTTTTTCATGGCGCTGACCACTTCGGGATCGCCCCGGTCGAAGCGTTCGCGGATATTATTGTGGAACACCTCCGATCCTTCGCTGAGGCGGGTGTCGTAGGCGATATATAAATTGGGCAGCAGCGCGGGATCCATCGGTTCGTAGTGCCCGTATCCGCGGGTTTGCAGCAATTCCCGGTCGAAATCCATGTAGACCATATTTTCGTACACCTGGATCACCCGGTCTTGGAGGCCCGCCCCGATTCCCAGTTCGTCCCGTTCCGATTGGAGGATGATGTTGGGTTGGATTTCCTTAGGGATTTCCACCTCGTAAAATTGCATCAACGCGCGCAGGGTGGCGGTGATGATCGCGCTGGAGCCGGCCAGACCTACGCGGCCGGGGATGTCCGATTCATACTCAAGGGCGCAGTTGCGTTTGGGCAGCCGGATGCCCTTTTCGTCGCAATAGTCGGCGAAGCGTTTGATGATCGCCCGGATGAGGCGGATTCCCCCGTAATACCCGTATTTTTTCACTCCTTCGCGCAGTTCGTCGATCGAGCGCCAAACGGGCTGATCGATGGCGCTGCCGCGAATTTCCAGGTTGGCCGCCGGGTAGCAGAGCACCCGTGCCCGGAAATTGCGGACTGAAATCGAAATGGTCTTGCCATAATATCCATCCGAGGGATTGCCGATCAGCCCCGCCCGGGCGTACGCGAAGGTTTCAATGATGCTGGCCATGTCTGTCTCCTCGAATCTCGTGACGCGTCAGGTCTGCCCAGGGTGAAACCCCTGGGCTCAACCCTGGGCCATTTTAAATCGTCCCCGAAGGGGGACTCCAAATACTAAGACTCCACATTCCAGAAGTGAGTGGATTTCGCGTGGCTCAACCCACCCTACGTTTCAGCCCGATGGCATGGCAGGGGCTTGATACCACGTGCCTCTCCTTTCAAACAGGCATGTTTTTTAAGTTCCTTCTCCTGATCTCTTCCTCAAATTGTGCAGGTCCTGCCACAGCCGTTGGGTTACCCCGGGTTCGCCGGTGGCAAAGTACCGCGAATGGGAGAGTCCCGCCGGCCGGGGATTGATGTCTAAAATCCAGGGGATCACCCGCCCGCCGGTCCATTCCAGCCGCGCGTCCACACCCACCAGGCGGCATTCCGGGAAGCAGGCCGCGGCCGTCTCCGCCGCGCGTTCTATGATCCTCCAGGTCTCCGCGTCCCAGGTCAAGCCGCCCTCCGGACCCGTGACGTCCCCGGGCGGGCGCGGCGGATGTTTCCACTCGATGATCCGTCCGCCGGCCGAGGGCGACGAGACGACCGCGCCGGGAGCGGCGGCCATCCAAAAGCCGCTTTCCACCCGGCCGGCCGCCACATTCAATCGTATATCAAAACACACATTCTTCCTATATATGGCATCATGCACCAGCAGGTTGCCTACTCCCCGGCGGAGGAGGACATCATCCCCGGCCGCGATTTGCCGGACATGTTCCAGGAGGTCCGGATGGCGCACGGCCATTCCGGGCCATGAAGCGGGGCCACGAAAGGCCTTGGTTCCCCGCCCTTCCGTTCCCCGGTTAGGCTGGACCATGACGATGATTTCGTCTTGCGGAGCCGCTCCGAACAGGACAGGAAAGGCGGCCTCGATCCGTTGCCGGGCGATGAGGAGGTTCCGGGCATCCGACTGGGGAATCAACACCGCTTCGGGTGTGGGAACCCCGTTTTTCTTCCATTCCAAAAAACAGGCATATTTATCGTCCGTCCGCCTTGCCTCGGAGTATGGATTCAACTGGGGGATATTTAGATGGGAGAAGCGTTCGCTATAGTGTTGATGGCAAGCGGGCGAGACGGCCAAGAACTGCACGCTCGCGATGTCGACGGGAGGGGCCAGGGGCGTTTCGATCAATTCATTGTCCCGCGGGCGGTAGAAGATAGCGCGGGCGGCGCGCCATTCGTCCTCCAGCCACGAGACGTGGACTCCCACGGCCGGCGTCCGTTTCGGATCCGGCCGCGACAAATCGTGGATGTACGCGTCCACCAGCAGGGGATACAGTTCGTTGGCGAAATTCGGCAGGTATTCGAAACAGACCGCGTGGACCGGTCCGGGGAACGGATTGGCCCGTGGCTGAATCGATCCCCCCGGTTCGGGAAGAATGAGCAACGGCGGGCTGAGCGGTTCTCCGTAGACCGCCTCGATCACGCCGGCTTTCACGCGTTGGCTGAACAGCGTCTGTCCGGACGCGTCCCGCAAAACCGCCTTTTCCGGGCCGGTTGGATCCATCAGAAGTTCCGCGATGACACCGGGATAAAGCGCGTCCACGTCGCGGGCGATGGAATCCAGCAAGGCGGATTCCCCCTCCCGGACGCGGTGGCGGATATCGCTGGGGTCACCATACCGTTCCACGATTTTTTCCACCAGCCGATGTTGGACGAGAAGTGATAGCGAGGGAGACATCGAGACCGCCGCCTTCATCCAGAGGGAATCGTTTGGGGGTATCCATCGATACGCATGCCCCGGTAGCAGCAAGGAAACAGTTCCGCCTTCGGGTAAATAGTATCTTTTTCAGGTTAATCCGGGAAGCGCGTGCTTACCAAGGCAAAACCGATTTCATTGACTCCGGGAGGCGGGCGGACACCAAGGTCCGCCTCTACAAAATTACTCTCATTCAGCCTCTCTTCCCGATAGAGGGAGAGGGAATTTGGAGGGGGGTATCCTTGATCCTGCCGAAGGGAGGCGAACTGGCGATCTAAAAAAAAGAACGCACTGGCCGGAGGGAAGGAACCGGGAGGGGTCCTCAGGGCAGCGGGAAATTGACTTTGGGGCGGCCGGGGACGTACCGCCGGAGCATCCCGAGGCTGTAAAGCCCATTGGAGGGATCGAACGGCTGCCATTCCACGGTGCTTTGGCCTTTGTATTTGAGAGCCGGCCCCATGCCGAAAACCACTCCGCTGGCTTGTTTGCGCAGGCCGAAATCCCGGTTGACGGAGGCATCGAAATACACGGGAGTCAGACTGGGGTGATAGCGGATGTCGTAGGGATCCCAATGATATTGGGCTTTGGGGTACTGTAATTCCGTGGCGAAGAGTTCTTTGGCGTTGGGGATTTGTTGGAAGGGATCGGTCAAGAATCCGTTGAGGTAAGCCACCGGGGTGGTCAGCCAGCAATTCTGGTTCAATTCGTGCGAGTGGGGCGGGATATCGTTCGCGTCCACGGTGTACTGGAGGATGGCCAGTTCCATGGTGCGCAAGTCGGCGTTAGCGCGGGAGATTTTGGCGCGAATTTGGGCGTTAAGAAAATTAGGGACGGCGATCGCGGCGAGAATCCCAACAATCGCCACCACGATCAATAGTTCGATCAGGGTGAAGGATTTGGAGGGGCTTTTCGTGGGATTGCCATTTGGCATGCAATGCACCATGGTGTGCCTTTCCACTGAAATGCCCTCAACGGTCAGGGGCCCACGACCAGGATATCGCCGTCGCTCACGGTGCCGTTGGAGGGGTCATAATGGGGATACTGGATCCGCGCCTGGGCTTCGGTGGAGGGGGTGACGGCCGGGTGATACATATCCGGCCCGTAGCTCCAGGCCAGTTGGGCGTTTTTCGTGCCGATGGCCACCGCCTTGTTGCGCAGGGAAGGATTGTTGAACAAGCGGCCGAAGAGGGAGCCTTGGTTTTGATCGCCAAAGACCGCGTCGGCGTGGTATTCGCCGAAGGTGTACATGCGGACGGGGCCGCTGAGGCGTTCATCGCCTTTCCAGGTTTGGAAGGGGTCTTTGGGGGAAACGTTCATGTAGGCCACCGGGGTGGTGAGATAGCGGTTTTGCCAGGGGAAATGGCCGTTCAGGTGGTTGGGGAGATTCGGCCAGTCGATGCGGTAGGTGGCGATGCCCGTCATGTAGGCCTTGAGGCCCGCTTGGGCGTTGGCGATCTTGGCGCGGATTTGGGCGTTGAGAAAATTGGGGACGGCGATCGCGGCGAGAATCCCGATAATCGCCACCACGATCAGCAGTTCGATCAGGGTAAAAGCCCGTGATTGCATGGGCGCGCCTCCTCCAAGGAGAATGCCCCCGGCCAAAACACCGCCGGACGCTCTGATTGGCTTCATCCGAATCCTTGGCGGGTTTCATTGTCCCCGATGTCCTTCCCGGGTGTCAACCTGATGCATGGAAATTGCAGGAGGAAGGAGATGGCGCGGTCTTTTCCTCTATACAAAGGAAAGCCAGACAGGAACGAATCCTGCCTGGCTTTTCCAGACGAATCATACCCCGGTGGATTATTCGATGACGGAGAATTCCACCCGGCGGTTCATGGCCATGTTTTCCTCGGTGGTGTTGGGGCGGATAGGCCGTGTTTCTCCGAATCCGCGGGTCACGAGGCGGTCCGCGGAGATTCCCTGATCGATCAGGAAGTTCTTGACCGCGCCGGCCCGGCGTTCGGAGAGTTTCTGGTTGTATTGCAGCGAGCCGCGGAAGTCGCAGTGGCCATCGACATAAATCCGCATGTCGGGATTCTGGCGCAGGACGCTGGCCACTTCCATCAGGTCGCCGACGTATTCTTGCTTGACGATGGCCTTGTCGTAATCGAAGTAGACGTTGGCCACGATCCAGCAGCCCCGTTCATCGACCTTGGCGCCCTTGGGGGTGTCGGGGCATTCATCCTTGGAATCGGGGACGCCGTCCCCGTCGCTGTCCTTTTCTTCTTCCACCGGGATTACCACCGGAGGTTGCGGAGGTGTGGGGGCTTCTCCCTTGGTGAAGAAGACGGTGCGGACGAATTCATCCATGGCGTTGGGATTGTAAATCGATTCGCCGGTGCGGGCGGTACCGCAGTTGGAGGTGCCGGCGATTTGCCGGAGCAGGTCGGCGCCCCATTCGCTGTTGCTGATCTGAACGGTGTGGATGCAGACATCGCCGGAGGCGGTCAGGTTTTTGGCGGCTTCCAGAGCGTAATTCGCGTCGGTTGCCACGCCGTCGGAGAAGAGGATGACGGCGGTGCGGCCGGTCGATTGCGCAATCATGCCCTTGACCTGGTCAAAGCATTCGCCGATGGGCGTGGAGCTGCCGATGAAGGGTATGGTTTGGGCTTTCAAGGTCATGCCGCTTTCCTTGACAGGCAGGAGATTGTGAATTTCGAAATCGTCCCCCCCGAAGATGACCATACCCGCTTCGTAATCCCCGTCCGGCATGGTTTGCGCGAAGGATTCCACCAAAGCGCGGGTGACGCGGATTTTGTCCAGTTGCATTGACGTGGAGCCGTCCACGACGATCACGGCCTGGTTGACCGCCAATTCTTCCCCTTCCGCCGGGACAACCGGTCCGTGGAAAGTGGCGCGGTACGGAACCGTACCACACCCGGCCACTCCTATAGCCACAACTGCCAAAGAAATCCATTTTTTCATTTTGATTCTCCTTACCATAAGTTGATTATGACCTTATTCCGACACGCATTCACGTATTTGGATCCTGGCCGATTCCGTGATCGCCGCCGATGGAATCCTGAAGGGTTTAATTTTCCACCGTCCGCTGAATCCCTCCTAGCATGACCAGAAAGTTGAATTTTAGTTCAATTTCGTGATTTATCAATCACTTTTTCGCAAGCCAGAAGCCATTCCAGCCCTGATCAACTCCAACAAAATACACCTTTCTCGGCAAATTGGCCAGCCTGATTTACTGCTCTATCCGGCTATGTCCGATCATACAGGAACCTTTCCTCCCCGGAAAGGAGAAGTGGAAGATCTGGCAAAAGCCCAGCCGGAGATTCTCGCGTGAAAGGGAATCGAGAATACGGCATGGTAGGGATTTTTTCAAAAAAGTGTCCGGACTGGAAGGGAACCGTGGCATTTGGGGGCATAAAATTGCCGATCGGGGGGATTTGGAGGGGAGCATAACGTAAGATTCAATCAATGAGTATGTTAGAGAAAAAAAGGGGGGGTAAGTTTCGTTCATTTCCCGGCCGGGGTGTGTTTATCGATCCATTGCACCGGAGCGAGAGTGACCCAGGGGACCGGAGGGGCATTGACGATCCCGTACACGAGAAATTCATACGAATGACCCGGGAGGGGGCCGTCGCGGAAGGCTGGATGGGTCAAGGGGGAACCGGATTTCCACTCGAAATAGGTCTGGTCCGCCGATGCGGTTTGGCCGAGGTAGGCTTCTTTGCCGCCGTCGATCCGGACCCAGACATGGACCTGCCGCACGGCTTCGGCCATGGGTTGCCAACGGATAACGAGAGCCCGGTCCGGGGAGACGCCGGCATCCGGTTTCCCGGTTAAGTCTTCCGTGCTATTCAAGCCGCCGGTCACCCAGACCAGGGGTGTGACGTCCATCACGCGGGCCACGGCCGAGGCCAAGAGGGCGGATTTCAATTGATTGCCGGGGGTTTTGAGGTGGCAGCTATCCACAAAAAGACCGGGATGATGGGCAAAGTGCGGCTGCACGTCGACGTACAGCGCATCGAGTTCCCGGGCGGCGGCGCGGAACACCGCGTTGTGTTCTTCGATCAGCGGGACATACTCCCGGGGCAGATAGCCGGTGACGTTATAGATCATGCCGGCCAGGATCAACCGGGCACCGTCCGCCCGGGCCAGCGCGCCGAGGGTGCTGACGCAGGAGCGGTACGTGAGCAAGGTGTGACCGGGAGGAGGAACGGAATAGATATTGTCAGGCCCCGGGGGCCGCACCGTGGCTTCGTCGAGATCGGAGAGCAACCGTCCCCTCCGCATTTGCAGCCAGGTGGCCAGCCAGCTGCGGCTGAGCCAGGCATCCCACCGGCTGAATCCGGGGAAATCGAACGTTTTCCGGAAATGGGCGTAATCGAATTGGAAGTCTTTGCGCAGGCGGGGGGCCATGTCGTTGTAGCCATGATGGAGGATGATGATGTCCGGGTGGAACATGCGCACCCGCAAAATGTAGTTCAAGGTGGATTCGACAATCGTCCAGCCGGCGCAGGACCAATCCATGACCTCAATGGTTCTGTTTCCGAAACAGGGCCGCAGGTAATCCCGCAGGAAGAGAGGATAGGTGAATTTAGTGGTCGAGGCCCCCAGGCAGGCGACGCGGAGGGCACCGGGGGGCTTTTCCAGGGTGAACGGTTCGTGATTGATGACGCAGCCGGTAGCGGTGAGGACGATCTCCGAAGGCTGGTAGGAGAGGTACGGATGCGAGGCGAAGTAGGCGTGGCCGCTCCGGCCGCGTTCCACGGTTTTTTGATGGAGTTGAATCCGGAGGCCCAGTTGGGGATGGAAGCGTTGAATCCCCCACCGCACGGCTCCTTCCAGGAGCAAGAGGCAAAGCAGGGTGCTGGCCAGGGCCAATCCCGCGTTGACCGCCCATGATTTCCATTGATGAACCCGCATACCTGTCCCGCGCTCCGATTGGGCAGAAGGGTGGAACTGAAAGGCCGGTGATTGAATCGAGGGAATATGATACTGGACCGGGGGGGAAGAGAGGAGAGGCGCCGCGCATTTATTTTCTGGATCTATTGCTATCCCTGGATCTTCCGATGCCACCGGGCAAGCGGCGTTTTGCGCCAATCCATCTATACAGCGGGAGTTGATTCCTGTTTGATAGAGCGTTACCGCCAGTACGTGAATGCCGAAAGGACGCAAAGGGGAACAATTATGCGCGGGAAACATTGGATCGCCGGGTGGGCCGTTTTTCTGTTGATGACCTTGGCCGCGGGAGCGCAGGACCGGGCGGAATGGATCCGGACGAATTACACGAAGCATGAATACAAGATCCCCATGCGGGACGGGGTCAAGTTATTCACCGCCGTGTACACGCCCAACGACCGGTCGAAGACTTATCCTTTCCTGTTGACCCGGACCCCGTACAGCGCCGCGCCCTATGGAGCGGACCGGTACCGGGATTATCTGGGGCCGCGCGCGATGGAGGAAGAAGGTTATATCTTCGTATTCCAGGACGTGCGGGGGCGGTACATGTCGGAGGGACAATTCGTCCATATGCGCCCCCACATCCCCGCCAAGCCATCGAATCAAGCCATCGACGAAAGCACGGATACCTATGACACCATCGAATGGCTGCTGAACCACGTAGAGAACCACAACGGCAAGGCGGGGCAATGGGGGATCTCGTATCCGGGATTCTACAGCTCGGCGGGGGCCATCGATTCGCATCCGGCGCTCAAGGCGGTCTCGCCCCAGGCGCCGGTCGCCGATTGGTACTGGGACGATTTTCATTTTCACGGGGCGTTCGCGTTATGGCCGGCCTTTAGTTTCTTTTCGGTCAACGGGATCGAACACCGGGAGCGGATCAAGGAAGCGCCCAAGCCCATCGTGAAAATCGAGTCGTCGGACCTGTATCAATTTTTCCTGGATATCGGGCCTCTGAAAAACGTGAACGAGAAGTATTTCAAGGGTGAAATCGATTTCTGGAACCAGTTCGTGAACCATCCCCATTACGATGCGTTTTGGAAAGCCCGGAACATCCTGCCTCATTTGAAGAACATCCGCGCGGCGGTGCTGGTGGTGGGCGGGTGGTTCGACACGGAAGACCTCTACGGCCCGCTCAAGACGTATGAGGCCATCGAACGGCAAAATCCCGGCACGAGCAACCGGCTGGTGATGGGGCCCTGGTTTCATGGCGGGTGGATGGGGGAGGGCCAATCGCTGGGCGACTTGGATTTCGGCTTCAAAACGGGAGAGTATTATATCGAGCACATTTTCGTGAAGTTCATGAAACACTACTTAAAGGATGGTGAAGGCGAACTGGATTTGCCCGAGGCGTTCGTGTTCGAGACTGGCGCGAACCGGTGGCGGAAGTTTGCCGCGTGGCCGCCGGCGGCGGAACGGCGGAATCTGTA
>JABLXU010000062.1 GCA_013177805.1 Candidatus Omnitrophota bacterium | reverse complement strand
GGATTTCCTCATGGGTTGACTCCGGAGGAATGAGTGTGGGTCATCCGGCCTTCCCGAACCGGTCCCCTCAGGCTGGGACTCTGCGGGCGGATTGGCTATCGGAAGAGAGTTACGGCCGGCGGAGGGCCTGTTGGTCATCCATTATTTGGCCACCAGCATGGCTGGCTTGTGGGATTGCAGGAACATCTGGATGCGCTTGGCCACTTGATGGGGCAACAGGCCGAATTCCTCGAAAATCTGGTCGCGCGTGCCTTGTTCGACCACCTGGTCGGCGACGGCCAGGCGGAGCAGTGGAATGTGCTCCAATCCGAGGTCGTGCAAGGCTTCGGACACGGCGCTGGAAAAACCGCCCACGATGGTATGGTCTTCATACGCCACCAGCGACGTGTGTTCAAGGGCCAGCCGGCGGAGCAATTCCGTATCCAGGGGCTTGGCGTAGCGCATATTGACGACGGTGGGATGGATGCCGGCTTTGGCCAACAGGTCCGCGGCTTCCAGCGCCCGGTAGACCATGTATCCGTAACCGAGGATGGCCACTTCCGAACCCTGCCGGAGGATTTCGCCCTTGCCGATGGGCAGTGGATGGTCTTCGTCGGGAGACCAGGCCACACCCTCGCCGTTGGCCCGGGCGTACCGCACCGCAAAGGGGCCGTCGTGGGCCAGGCCGGTCCAAAGCAAGCGGACCAGTTCCCGTTCATCCGCGGCGGCCGCGACAACGATATTGGGGAACGCGCGCAGATAGGCGGTGTCGTAGAGGCCCTGGTGCGTGGCCCCGTCGTCGCCGACCACGCCCCCCCGGTCGATAGCGAAGATCACGGGCAGGTTTTGGATGCACACATCGTGGTAGATCTGGTCATACGCGCGCTGGAGGAACGTGGCGTAAATCGCCACCACCGGCCGCATGCCCTCGCAGGCCATCCCCGCCGCCAGCAACACGGCATGTTGTTCGGCGATCCCCACATCCACAAACTGACGGGGAAACTTCTCCGCGAGCGCGGACAATCCCGTACCCGAGGCCATGGCCGCGGTGATCCCTACCACGCGGGGATTTTTCGCGGCCATCTGGCAGATCGTGTCACTGAAGACCTGGGTGTAGGCGGGCGCCGCGGGTTTGCCGGCGGCTTTGGTCTTGGGTTTGCCGGTCACCTTGTCGAACGGCTTGGCGCCGTGCCAGGAGGCTGGATCCATCACGGCCGGTTCGTAGCCATGTCCCTTTTCGGTGATGATGTGCAAGAGGAGCGGACCTTTGAGGTCTTTCAGGCTGTTCAAGGTTTCGATCAGCAAGTCCAGGTCATGGCCGTTGATCGGTCCGAAATAGCGGAATCCAAGTTCTTCGAAAAACACGCCGGGGACGATCAGCGACTTGATGGTCTCTTCCACCTTCAGCAGGCGGCGCATGAGGGAATTGCCGATGCTTTTCTCAAGAAACTTGTCGACGCCTTCTTTGGTTTTGTTGTAGTAATAGCTGCTGATGATGCGGTTGAGATAATGCGAAATGCCGCCCACGTTCGGCGAAATGGACATGTCGTTGTCGTTGAGAATCACCAATAGGTCTTTTTTCAGGTCGCCCGCGTGATCCAGCCCTTCATAGGCCACGCCGCCGGTCAACCCGCCGTCGCCGATGACCGCCACCACCTTGTAATCTTCGCCCTTGAGGTCGCGGGCCAAGGCCATGCCCAGAGCGGCCGAAACCGAGGTGCTGGCATGCCCCGTGCCATAATGGTCGTGCGGGCTTTCCCACCGCCGGGGGAATCCGCTGACGCCATGGTATTGCCGCAGCGTATCGAACCGGTCCTTCCGTCCGGTGAGCAGTTTATGCCCGTAGCACTGGTGGCCGACATCCCAAATGATTTTGTCCTTGGGGCTGTCCAACACCCGGTGCAAGGCGATCGTCAATTCGACCGCGCCCAGTCCGGGTGCCAAATGGCCGCCCTTCTCGCTGACGACATCGATGATACGCTGCCGGATATCCTTCGCGAGAAGGGGCAATTCTTTTCGATCCAATTTTTTAACATCTTCAGGACTATTGATTCGCTCGAGGACCATAGGACACGACCCTGTTTCCTTACGAATTGGAATGATCTATATAATGACAGACTGAAAAAAACCCGCCGTTATGGAAAATGCCGTGAAATGAACAATCCGCATTGAACTTTCCCGCGCCATTTTTTACGCCCGGCGGGAAATCAATTCGCGGGTAAGATCGATTAACACACGGGAACGGTCCTCCTCCGGATTCAGGATCGCCAGGATGCTGTCTTGCAGGGATTGGACCCGCTTCTGGGACTCTTCCAAGCCGATGAGGGAGGGATAGGTCAACTTCCCCCGCGCCGCGTCCCCGCCGGCGTCTTTTCCCATCTCCGCCGCGTTTCCAATCACATCTAAAATATCATCAATGACTTGGAAAATCAAACCAAGTTTCGTTCCGGCGGCGGCGAGTCGTTCCATATCCTCCGCCGGGGCCGAAGCCATGTGCGCGCCCATCAGCAGCGCGGCACGGATCAAAGCCGCGGTTTTATGGAGGTGGATGTATTCGAGAACCTCCTCGCTTCCCGGTTTGGATTCATAGTCCAGGTCCACCGCCTGGCCCGCCACCATGCCCGGATACCCGCAGGCCACGGCCAGTTCCCGGGCGGCGCGCATCGCTTGAAGAGCAAACCGTTCCGGCAAGCCGGCGATCATTTGAAAGCCCAGGGTATGCAGAGCGTCGGCCGACAACACGGCCAACGCCTCGCCGAACACGATATGCGAGGTAGGGCGTCCCCGGCGCAAGGCGTCGTCATCCATGCAGGGCAAATCGTCATGCACCAGCGAATACGTGTGAACCATTTCGATGGCGCAGGCCACCGTCAGGAGAGCCTGTTTCCACTCCGGATCCACACCGTCCCAACTCCGGCCCGCGTACGCGTCCGCGCTGGAAATCCCGCGGCAATAGTCGGCGCCGGCCAGCACCAAGATGGGGCGGATGCGCTTGCCCCCCGCTTCCAAGGGATACCGCATGGCGGTATTCAGGCGGGCGGCCATTCCCTCCGGAGAAGGCAACAAAGTCCACAAAACTTCCTCGATTTCCTGTTTCCGCCGGGCCAAGTACTGCTTAATGAGCGAGTCCGTATTCACAGTGGATTCGTTTTCCTTGCGCGTCATCGGGGTGGTCACCGGACGGGCGGGAGATCCTTCCCCCGGCCCGGGGAACCGGCCGCCGGAGATCGAAGGAAATCCGCCGCGATGGTTTCAATCCTTGGTTGCGTTCTGTTTATTCTTCATTCCGGACCGGAGTTTTCGGCCATTCGGTTTCTGACTGATTGAGCCACTGAGTGATCCGGGCCTCCACGCCATCGAGACGGGCGGTGCATTGCTGGATCAACCGCATCCCTTCGATAAAATGGGTTTCCATTTGGTCCAGCGTCAGTCCGCCCTGGTCAAACAGAGCGACGATCTCTTCCAGGCGTTGCAGGCCTTTTTCGAAATCGAAGTCGTCCTGATTTACGCCGGTCATGATTGGTGGCGATCCTCCATCACCCGCGCGCCGAACCATCCGTCCGACACGACAACTTGAATCCGGTCCTCCGGTTGCACAGCGGATACCCGGCTTACCACCCGCCCCTGCGCGTCCCGGCATACCGCGTAACCGCGGGCCAGGTTCCGGGCGGGATCGTAGCTCTGCAAGAGCCGGGCATAGCGATCCACCGCGTGCCGGCGCCTATCCATTTCGTGCCCGATAGCGGCCCGCAGCGTTTTCTGATTCTGCCCGCAGAGGATCCGGCGCTGCTCCACAGCCGCCCGCATTCCGCGTGCCAGACGGGAGAAGTACTCGTCCAGCCGCATCCGGTGCTGTCCAATTACCGATAGAGGATGATAGCGCCGGATGGCCTGTTGAGTAACCGCCAGACGTTCTTTCCATTGATTTATCCGGGGCCGGACCAGCCGCCCCAGCCGGTCCGCGAGCAGGCGAAGCCGCTCCCGGTGGCGTTCGAACAAATCGCCGATCATCTGCGCGGCGGCCGTCGGAGTGGGGGCGCGGACGTCGGCCACGAAATCGGCGATGGTGAAATCGATCTCATGACCCACGGCGGAGATCACCGGAATCATGGACTGAAAAATCGCGCGGGCAGTGATTTCTTCGTTAAAAGCCCACAAATCCTCTAAACTGCCCCCGCCCCGGCACACCACGATGACGTCATGCCGGCCTTGGCGGTTGACGGCTTGGATCATCTCCGCGATTTCCCGCGCGGCTTCCGCGCCCTGGACCAGGACGGGACACACCGTGATCTCCACCGGGCACGAATACGCCCGGATGATTTTGAGAAAATCCTGAATCGCGGCACCGGTGGGGGAAGTGATCACCGCGATCCGCCACGGGCACAAGGGCAACGGGCGTTTGCGCTCTGGATCGAACAACCCTTCCGCGGCCAGCTGCCGTTTCAGCAGTTCGAAGCGTTGCTGCAACGCCCCGGCCCCGGCCGGCCGGATGGCGCTCACCACCAACTGGTATTGACCCCGCGGGGGGTAAACCGTGATTTTTCCCCCGGCGATTACCTCCACGCCGTCCTCCAGAGTCAATCCGCCCCAGCGGACCGCCGTGGTTTTCCAGGCCACGCATTCCAGGACCGCCTCTTCATCCTTCAGCCGGAAATACCAATGCCCGGACGGCGCTTTTTTGCAATTGGAGATTTCTCCCCGCACCTGAACCCATCCGAACTGTTCTTCCAGTTGAAGGCGCAACCGTTCGGTCAGTTCCGATACCGTGAAGGGTGCGAAGGGGATTTCGGGATCAGCCATGGCCGTCATTCCTGGGAATCATTCTTCTTCTCCGAAATCATGCGCTTTTAGGAAGATCCGTTCAATGGACAAGGCCTTGCCGGATTCATGATCCACCGTGATGAGAACACAGGAGATATGGACGTTGGCGCTTGCCACTTTGAACGGCATGCGGATGGCGGTTTTGAACTGCTTGATTACCGAGTCGATGTCCATTCCGATAATGGAATCGTAGGGGCCGGTCATGCCCACATCGGTGATATAGGCCGTGCCGCCCGGCAGGATGCGTTCATCCGCGGTGGGTACATGGGTGTGGGTGCCGATAACCGCCGTCACCCGCCCATCCAGAAACCATGCCAAGGCGCTTTTTTCCGATGTCGCCTCGCCGTGCATGTCGATGACACTGACGGCGTTTTTGCCGATCTCCCGAAGCAGGTCCTCGGCCCGGCGGAAAGGGCAATCCACCGGAGTCATGAAAATCCGGCCGCAAAGCTGGGCGACGATGATTTCCTGCCCCGTCGCGATGCGGCTGCACACGAACCCCCGGCCCGGCACATCGGGGGGGAAATTGTAGGCGCGCACCAACCGGCGGTCTTCGTCGATGAACGTAAAAACGTCCTTGTTGTCCCAGGCGTGATTCCCCAGGGTAATGACGTCCACTCCCGCGGCGTAAATGGCTTGCGCCACTTCGCGGGTGATCCCTTTGCCGCCGGCGGCATTTTCTCCGTTGGCGATGCAAAAATCGACATGGTATCGGGATTTGAGGGCCGGGAGATGATTCGCCAGCGCGAACCGGCCTGGCCTTCCGAATATATCGCCAACGAAAAGAATTCTCATGTAGTCCTGATATCCTGTTCTATTTTTATTCCTTCCCAGCCCTTCGCCAACCGGAAAACCGATCCTTCCGGCTGGAGAGAACGATCCTATGCCCCGGCGCCGGCGGCCGGGTTGCCCAGTTTACCGGGCGTAGGCGACCGAGCGCGTTTCGCGGATGATCGTCACTTTGATATGACCCGGATATTCCAGTTCCTCTTCGATTTTTTTCGAAATTTCGTAGGCCAGTTTGACCGCGCCCTGATCGTCAATCTCGTCGGGTTGAGCCATGATCCGCACTTCGCGGCCGGCTTGGATAGCGAAACATTTTTCTACCCCGTTGAACGAGGCGGCCAGGCTTTCCAGTTTTTCAAGGCGTTTGACATAGGTGTCAATGGTCTCGCGGCGCGCGCCGGGCCGGGCCGCCGAGAGGGCGTCGGCCACCTGGACAATGACCGCCTCGACGGTTTCCATCTCGACGTCTTCATGATGGGCGGCGATGGCGTTGACCACTTCCTTGCGTTCCCCGAGTTTGCGGGCGATTTCCGCGCCAATGGAGGCGTGGGTGCCGTCACGCTCGAAGTCGACCGCCTTGCCAATGTCATGCAGCAACGCGCCCCGTTTGCAACATTCCACCTCCGCGCCCAGTTCGGCCGCGATCGCCCCGGCCAAAAAGGCCACTTCGCGCGCGTGGTAGAGCTGGTTCTGGCCGTAGGAATAACGGTACTTGAGGCGGCCCAACAGCTTGATGAGTTCGGGATTCATGTCCACAATGCCCAGATCGAACACCACCCGTTCGGCGGACTCGCGCATGTCCTCGTCCATTTCCTTGCAGATTTTTTGGTACACTTCCTCGATGCGTCCGGGGTGAATGCGCCCGTCTTGGATCAGTTTTTCTAACGTTTGCCGCGCCGCTTCGCGCCGGACCGGATCGAAACACGATATGACCACCGTGTCCGGGGTATCGTCAATGATGAGGTTGACCCCCGTAACGGATTCGAAGGAGCGGATGTTGCGCCCCTCCCGGCCGATGATGCGGCCCTTGATCTCGTCGGAGGGCAAGGCCACGGTGGAGACGGTGGATTCATTGACGTATTCGGTGCAACCGCGTTGCATGGTGGTGGCGATGATGCGCCGGGCTTCGCGGTTGGCGTTTTCCTTGGCGTCGTCGATGATTTGCTTAATGATACGGGCCGACTCGCGCCGGACATCGTTCTCCAAGGAACGCAGGAGCAAATCCTTGGCCTGATCGGTGGTCAGACCGGAGATTTTTTCGAGTTTGCCGCGTTCTTCCTCGATCAATTGCGTGAGTTCCGCGTCTTTTTTCTCGAGATTTTTCTGCCGTTTCTCTAATTCCTTGGCCAAGGACTGGTTTTGCCGTTCCAGGGTATCGAGCTCCTGGGCCCGTTTGTCCAGCGTTTCTTCCTTGCGGTCCAGTTTTTTCTCGATGGCGGACAGTTCCGACCGCCGCTCCTTGACTTCCTCCTCAAATTTGTTTTTTTCCCGGAGAATCTGTTCCTTGGCTTCAATCGCGGCTTCTTTCCGGATCGTAGCGGCTTCTTTTTGCGCTTCTTCCCGGATTTTGGACGAAAGTTCTTCCACGCTGCCTAGCGTCCGGTCGATTTGCACCTTGCGAAAGAAGAAACCACCCAGAAAACCAAGCGCCAAGCCAATAACAATCCATAACAACCATTCCATGGCTTCTTTTCCTTTCTTTCTGTATATATAAAGGACTGCCCATGAAGCGGATCACGGAACCGTCACAACCCAGCCGGTTCCGCCACGCGTAACCGTCCTTCCTTGAGGACACGAGGCGTGTCCGGTTTTCTTGCATCGGTTCAATCCCGTTTTCGTCCTACCCCCACAACCGGGGTGAACCGCTCTCCTCCCGCACCCGGCGTAAAGCATTGGGAAGCCGGTTGAGCACTTCTCCCGCCGTAACCACTTCCGTGCCGGTCTCTTCCACCAACAGGTCCGCGGCCAATCCATGCAGAAACACTCCAGCCGCGGCCGCCTCGAAGGGAGGAATCCCCCGGGCCAGCAACGCCCCGACTGTCCCCGCCAGCACATCGCCCATCCCGCCGGATGCCATGGCCGGATTCCCGGTGGGATTGACCGCCAACGGCCTTCCCGCCTGGGCGGTCACGGTCTTGGCGCCCTTGAGCACGGCCACTCCGGATCCGGATCCGGCCAGACGGCGGGCGAACCCGAAACGGTCTGCCTGCACCATATCGGCCGTGGTTTGAAACAACCGGGCCATTTCACCCGGATGGGGCGTCGCTACCCACGGAAAGAGACGTTCATCCAACAAGGCCGGTGAAATAGCGGCCAACGCGTCACCATCCAGCACCAGCGGTTGTTCTATTTCGCGCACCACCCGGCGGATCAGTTCTTGCGTTGAGGCATCCCGGCCTAAACCCGGCCCCATAACGACCGCCTTATAACGGACTTCCGGGCCAAATAAGCGGTCAAACGATTCCGCCGCTAAGCCCCCCGAAGGAGTGGCGGGCACCGGAATCGTCAGCATTTCCCACACGCCACTGGCATAAATGGGGAACAGAGGCTCGGGACAGGCGGCGGTCACCAGACCCGCTCCCATTTTCACCGCCGCCCGGGCGCATAGGAGGACCGCACCCGTCATGCCGCGCGAGCCGGCCAAAACCAACAGGTGGCCTTCGCTTCCCTTATGTGCGGACTGATTCCTCGGAACCATCCATCGGTTGATATCCCGCGCCGAGAGCAACACCGCGTCTGATTCCGCGTTTTCCATCAACGCCGGAGGGAAACCGATGTCCAGAACGGCCAGCTTCCGGTAATAATTCAATCCCGGGGGGAGAACATGCCCGATCTTGGGCAAGCCCAGTGTATAAACCCAATCGGCCCGCACCGCGTCCCCTTCCACCCGGCCGGTGTCGCCATCCACTCCGGATGGAATATCCACGGAAACGATGGCTGCTTGTCCGGCCAGCCGGTTCAGGGAGGCGATGGCCTCGGCGATGAGGCCCGTGGGAGCGCCCCGCCCGCCCGTACCCAGGAGGGCGTCCACAAAAAGGCGCGAATCGCCGGCGGATTCGAAAAACCTCCGCAACGCCGCCGGATCACCACATTCCTCAACTGGAACGCCCTCGGCAACCAAGCGCCTGTATTGAAGCAGCGCATCTCCCTTGAGTTCCGTTCCTTGGCCCACCAACCCTACGCGGACGCGGTATCCTTCCCGGGCCAAGTACCGGGCCACCACGAAACCGTCTCCGCCATTGTTCCCTTTCCCGCAAATGATGGCCGCACCGCGAAGACAGGCCGGAGAAAACGATGCAAGCATCCCCTCGGCGATTCCTTTCCCGGCTTGTTCCATCAGGAATAGGCCGCCGATCCCGTGTTTCTCAATCGCACACCGGTCGATTTCGGCCATCTCGCGGCCGCTGACAATACGCCAGGGATAGACTGGATACAACAATGTTCTCCTCACCGGGGATCAAGGCCATCCCGGCCGAGGAAAAGAAAGAAGGGAACCGGAGTCCAACCGATAAAGAAATCCCTACGTGGTGTCTTCTTCCGTCACATCCCGGTAGAAATAATCATGCAGCCAGGCTAACAGCGCGACGAGGATGAAGCCTTTCCACAAAGTGTCGAAAAAAAAGGAGAGGGATAGTTTTTCGAGAGATTTCTCTTCAGTTAAAGCGCCAAGCCA
The DNA here is from genome assembly GCA_013177805.1 of Candidatus Omnitrophota bacterium. Lineage (GTDB taxonomy): Bacteria > Hinthialibacterota > Hinthialibacteria > Hinthialibacterales > Hinthialibacteraceae > JABLXU01. Next base: position 15,400 of record JABLXU010000062.1, on the reverse strand, counting down.
ATAGAGAGCCACATACTTCTGTAAATAACAGAAGGCAATGAAAAACACGCACACCGCTAGGTAGTCCAAAAAAGTGAAGCGTGGGTGCGTTTCGGACGTAAGTTCTTTTACATCCGGTGGTTGTAACTCGGTTAACGCCTGGGCGTGTAGTTCCGGTTTACGACTTTTTTTCCCTCGAGCCATGAAGGTATGTTCCTATGAATCAATACATTGTAATCATTACAGTGTAAGAATAGGTATCGAATTGGTGAATTCGATCTCCCTATTTTAATCTGAAACCCGCTGCCAAGAAAAGGGGCGAAGAAATTTCATGCCAATTATCTCGATTTAATTTCCCAGTCTTGTGCCATTTTGGCATGATCCCATCCCGGCTACGAGTATTTTCGCTTCAAAAAGGGGTATTCTTTATCCTTCCTATAAACGATTCTCCGCCTACATGCAGAACGGTAATTGATGTACGGTAATTGATATTTAATCCGATATTTTCCAGTACGGTAGGGGTAAACCAGCCGCCCAGTGCAGGGGAGGGCAAACAACGAGAAAGAATCAAGTGGATTAGCCGCCTAGGTTTGTTGGACTTGAAGTGATTCCAAGCTCTCCAGATACTGCTGAAATTTCACCGCCAGGGGATGCTGGGTTTTATTTTTATGCCGGACTGCCTCCATGCGCAGCCGGGTAACCAATTTCAGACCTTCGAGGGGTTCGGCGCAGGCGGTATGTAAATATTCTTCGCGCTTAGAAAAATAGGAACGGCCCGGCTCCAGGTAATCCGCGATATAGACCATCCACCCAATGGGAGCGAGATCCGGATGGCCAGTGGGATGATAGGCCACGGCCATTAGGACATCCCGGTTGTGAATTCCATACACCTCCTGAAGAATTTTGGCGCTGAGCGGCGCGTGGACAATCTTGGAATACGGGACTAATTCCTCACCATAGGGAAGAGGACCATTGTTCAACCACCGATGACGCTCGTCTTTCGATAGATTTTTCGCGCAATCGTGAAAAAGAGAAGCCCAAGCCAGTTGGACCCGGTCCACAGGGAACATTTTCCAGTTGTCCGCGAGCCGGAAAGCGGTCTCCATGACGCCCACGCTATGCGTAAACCGCTCAGGATCTAAGGTTTGTTGAAGTTGTTGCACCGCGTCCGGGGGTAAGATATCGATCACGGCTTCTCCTGGCTCTCCGCTTGTTGGATTTTTTGCTTCACGCGTTCCAGGAATTCCGGGGTGAATTCCAAAGGATATTCAGGACCATATTGAATCGCCAGTTCCCAATAATGGACGGCTTTTTCCGAATCGCCTTCTTTTTGCAGGGCGTCACCCAAATGGTCAAGAATGACCGGATGATTTTTTTCCAGTTCCAACGCGCGTTGGAGGTAGTCGATGGCTTCCCGGTTCCGGCCAAGCCGGTAATAGACCCACCCCAGGCTGTCTAGGATGTTCCCGTCCCCGGGACTGAGAAGCAATGCCTTTTCGATCAAAGTCAGCGCTTCTTCCAAACGGATATTCCGGTCCGCGAAGGTGTATCCCAAAAAGTTATAGGCCTCGGCGTCGTCTGGGTAATTCTGGATGACCTCGCGTAGAATCCGCTCGATGTCGTCAAGACGGTTCAATTTGTCGTAAACGGCCGCCAACTGGAACGAGAATTCCTTGGAGTTCTCGTCCCCGGGAATAGCCAGCTCGCTGGCCCGGGTGAATACCGTTTCGGCGTCAAGCCATTCCCGGCGGTCCATATGCACCAAACCCACCATGCGGAGTAATTCCAGATTATCGGCAAAAACCGGCTGGCATTTTTTCAGGACAGCCAACAGATCCCCGGACAATCCCCGTGTGCCAAACGCCAAGCGTATTTTGTACCACGAATAGAGTTCCCCGCAAATCGCGGAAATCCAATCTTGATTCGAGGACGCCAGGGCCTGCTCCATGTCCGACAGGATGGCCCGCAGGTTTTGGTCCAGCCGGGGTATATCCAATGTGGTTTGCGCGATTTTCGCGGAAACGAAAAGAATGCGCGGATTTTGGGGGAATTTTTGCCGGCATTGCTCCAACTGGAGGTGCAGGGATTCCAAAAGATCGAGTTCCTGGAGGGGCTGGATGGTTTCGTCCTGCGCCAATTCGACAAGAAAGTACTGGACTTCATCCGTTTGGCCTTGGCCGATCGCGGAATCGAATCCGGCCAAGAAGCCTTCATGCGCTTCCTGGACACGGTTCATGCTTTTCAAGATTTCCCGCCGGACCAGTTGCATCTGAAAGTCGCCGGGATCGGCTTGCAGCAAGGTTTCGGCTTCTTGCAGGGCAGGTTGTTGATCCTCCTGTCCAAACAAGAGGAAGGCCAGGATCTTCCGCGAATTCCGGTCGTCCGGATCGATTTCCAGGATACGCCGGTATTGCTGAATGGCCTCGGGATAAGCCTTCCGGCTTTGAAAGAGAAGCCCGAGTTCCTTGCGGAGGGAGATTTCATCTTCCGGACGGCGGGTGAGATTCAAGGCGTTTTGGAAAGTTTCAACCGCCGCCTCCGTCCGGCCCAAGACTTCCTGCAGTTGGCCGATCCGGAGGGTGATCTCGAATTGATCGGGCAAGGACCGGGCGACTGTTTGATAGGCCTCTAACGCTTCCTCGTACCGGTGGGCCTGGGAAAGCAGGGTGGCGATTTTGTACTGGTAATAGACGGATTGACGCGGGTCGAGCCGGGCCATTTTTTGATAGGTCTCGATAGCCTTGTCAAAGTGGCGGATCCGCTCGTACAGGACAGCCAGTTTAGACCAGGTGTCCACGGAATTGGGTTCCATGCCCGCGAGACGTTCGTACTCGCGAATGGCTTCTTCCCACTTTCTTTGCTTGGCGTAGGCCTCACCCAGCAGGTTGTACACCTCGCGTTCCTGGGTGCCTTGCTCGGCGGCCGGCCGGACCATTTCAATGGCTTTATCGATTTCACCGCTATCCAACAAGGCCTTGCCCGCCATCGCGCTGAGATACGTGGACCCCGGGAGAAGTTCCAAGGCTTTGGAATAGGCTTTCCCCGCGTCTTCGTGTTTTTGCCTTTCGTCGAGCAGCGCCCCTTGCAGGAAAAGGTTCAACACTTCTTCTTGGGGTTGGGAAGGCGGCCGGGAGGCAGGGGAGGCCGTGGCTTCCTCAACGGAGGACGGACCGGGAAGCGGCTCAGCGCCGGCGGAGGCCACCGGAATCGAATCCGGGTCATTGTGCGGGGAGACAGGGACGGGGACAGACAGAGCAATCGCCGGCGTGGTCCGCGGATTCGCCAGACGCGGCGAAGATCCGCATCCCGAGGTTCCCGCCATCACCGCGGCGAAAAAAAGGGGAAAAAAGAAGTTCATGGCAGCCGAGCCAGCCCATTCGTATTTACACCGTGAAGTATATCGTCCCCGGGAGAGAGGTTAAAGTGACTGGCCGGGGCGGCTGGAATCAACCGGGCGGCCAACGCATGAACCGGCCGCCCAGCACATGGATATGCAAGTGATGAACGGTCTGGCCCCCGTTGTCGCCGGAGTTGATAACCAGGCGGTAGCCATCCTCCGCGATGTCGAACTGTTGCGCCATCCGGTGGGCGGTCCGGAACAGATGGAATACGAGGGCTTGTTGGTCTTCCGGCACATCACCGATTTTGGGGATGTGCGCCTTGGGAACTACGAGGAGGTGGACCGGCGCTTCCGGTTTGATATCCTTGAAGGCAATCACGCTGTCATCCTCATAAACCAAAGCCGCCGGGATGGTTCGCGCCACAATTTTACAAAATACACAATCGTCCGCCGTCATGGTTTTTTACTCCTTGCCTTCATCGAAACAATTTCCGTAACAATCCCAGTTTCTGGATTCCATTGTTTCCTGGTGCTCAACGGGAGGATTCTCACGGCCGTTTCCGGCGGGAAAATCCGGATCAACCTTTACAGGAGAGTGATTTTCATGTTGCATACGGCGCGGTGCTCTGTCTAGAGGACTGCACCGACACAGGGATGTTGAAGGTCTTCAGTATAATTCACAATCCGGGGCTGGTTCATGAATTTGGCATTGTTGCCTAATGAATTATTCGTCGTGATCGCCGGTCTGTTCGGGGCGGCCATCGGCAGTTTTCTGCATGTCTGCGTCTGGCGGATTCCTCACGAGCAATCCGTGGTGACGCCCGGTTCGCATTGCCCCGCCTGCGGTCATCCAATCCCCTGGCATGATAATATCCCCTTGTTTTCGTATCTATGGCTGCGGGGCGCCTGCCGGTTTTGCCACACGCGAATTCCGGTCCGGTATCCCTTGTACGAACTGATCACCGCCCTGCTTTTCATGGGCATTGTGTACCGGTATCACCTGACGCCCACCGCGTTGCTCTACTTGGGAGTCGTCTGCAACCTGATCATCGCCGCGGGGATCGACTGGGATTATCAATACATCCCCGATTTTCTCTCCTTGCCCATGATCCCCCTCTCCCTTGCCGTGGCGGCCGTGGCGCAATGGACCCTGTGGTTTCCCACCGCGCTGGTGCAGACCGTTCCCGGCGCGGCGCTCGGGGTCCTGGTGGGCGGGGGAACGATCTGGCTGATCCGCATCCTGGGCAGCTGGTTCTTCCGGCAGGAAGCTATGGGATTCGGGGACGTGAAGCTGATGGGCTTTCTGGGTGGATTCTTAGGATGGCCGAATTCATTGCTGTGCATCTTCCTGGCCGCGTTTTTGGGATCGATTGTGGGAATGGGATTCAAAATGGCGGGCAAGTTGGAGAAATACGGCCATATTCCCTTTGGCCCCTACTTGGCGCTAGGCGCGTATCTTTGTTTTCTATACGGTCCGGAAATCATCGTGTGGTACACCCGCCCGCTTGCCGCCCTCACCAATGGGGAGTATTGATCGTTTTTACGGGATCATCCGGCAGGTGTGTATTTCAAAATCAACCATGGAACCTAAGAGTCCCCCGCGCGCTTGGGGGAGACCGTTGGATTTTCTGAAGTTCCAGCCGCCAGAGTCTCCAGGCATTGGACCAAGGCGTCCGCCACCAGGCGGTTTCCGTGCGCGGTGGGATGACAGGCGTCTTGGATGTAATGCCGGATTCGATGAATTCCCTGCCGCTCCATATCCAGTTCGATCAGCGGCCACACGTCAATGGAAGCGTATCCCTTTTGCTGGGCGAACGCGGCGATCGGCTTCGGTGAAAATACTTCGATTTCGGTTTCCGATTTGGGAACGAGATAGGGAAAAAGCACAAGGATAAACCGGGCTTTGGCCTTTCCGCAGCGGTCCGCGATCTTGTGGATGTACGCTTGAGTATCGTTCCAGGCTTCTTGGATTTCCGGATAATCGGCCTTGTGAAACAGGGCGGAAACATCCAGGCCTTCCCGGTAAATGGCGTTTTCCTTCAAGGTTTTCCCGAAAACCATGCGGTGATAGAGCGATTTCCCCACGTGGAGGATGGCGCTGCGCAGGATGAGATAATCAATGAAATTCTCTTCGATGTAAGGAACCGGATTGTCTACCCCGTAATCGCCGAAACGCAATCCGGTATACGTATGCAAGACATCGTTCAAACAGAACGACAACACGACCACATCTGGTTCATAGCGGTACCCTTCCCGCTCGAAAAATAAATATTCTTGCCAGGTGCTGTATCCGGGAACGCCGGCGTTGATGCACTCGACCGGGGAGCCACAAGCGGAATGGAGTGATTGTTCAACGAAATAGGGAAAGGTATCCTCGTACGGCAAACGCAGTCCATAGGGGATTGAATCACCTAGGAAGAGAATCCGCGTGACACCTTCCTTTTTTGGATAATCGCGGTCAGGTCCGCGCAGGCCGTGGCGGTTGATGAAAACCGGCGCGCCGGTACGCGACTGGGCATAGGGCCGCAACCGCCACCCCAGGAAGGGATCTTTCTGGCAGAGGGAAACGTCTTTGGTGATCAAGGTCGTGATATTCCGCAAGGCCAATTCCAACAACGTAACCGGAGTAACAATACTTGTGATGAACAAGAGGATATGTAACGTAACCGGCCGGATGATCCGCTTTTGGAGTTCAAAATGGCGGGACAGATAGGCGTCGATTCCCCAAACCCCCAGGCCGCCTAGAAAAATGCCCAGATGGAAGAATAGGCAAGTGAACCAGGTTCCCGTTCCGAACTCCGGGTGGAGGGGAAACCAGTAATCCAAACCCTTGTCGAATGCGGCGATGGACAAGAGGGTGACAGCCAGGATTCGCAATAAAAAATGAAAGATCCGGTCATTCATCGATCCGCTCCCCTCACCAGGACGATTCGCAATCGATGAATTATGGCGCATCCGTCAGGCGGGCTCGGGGGGAACATGAGGCCGCCCGGAACCGCCGCGGCGGGATCAATACCTCATCCAATCCCCGAGGCCCGCGGGCGGATTGTCTGTGCTGAATTTCAATCCCAGAACCCGGGTGCCTTCGTAGCGCTTGTAGTTGGCCGCCAGTTTGAGATTGAGATAGGTTGCCTGATTCCGCGGCAAGGTGTCCGGAAGAATACGGCAGATGTTCATGACGAAAATCGCCGAATCGCTTTGATCCACCAGTTTCACCAGCAGAGGATGCACGCCTTTCCGCAGATGAATGGTCTGGGCGGCTTTGCCTGGCAATGAGATCTTTTGATACGAAATATTTTTGGTGTAAATCAATTCCCCTCCAAGCCAGACCGCGCAGGATTCATCATGGGTGATCCACAGCTCGGCGTCCTGCTCTTCGGGGACGGATACCCAGCAGAACGCGTAATAGACGTTCCCGTTGGATGAACCATAGTGGGCTTCGAAGTCGATCTTGTCGTCGGAAAAGCAGACCGGTTCCGTCCAGCCGTTCCCGCCCGGCGTGGCCACCACGTCCGCGTCGGGAAGGCCGAGGGAGGGCGTGTCGAGGCTGGTTCCCTCGGCCCGGTTGAGCAACCAAACGCGGTTGTTCATGCCGAAATGGCCCCGGTTGCCCTGTTCCCCCTCGGCGACGCGCTCGAAATAATAGACCGACTCGTCCACCGTGTGCTCGCCGAGCACTTGGATTTTTGAAAGATCCATGGTGCCCAGGCCTTCACGGGCCGCGCCGTACAAATGGGCGACGTCGTCGGGATTGAGGCCCATCAGCCGCGCGCAGATCGTGTCCATGGCCACCATGTCGGGTCCCGCGAGCACCATGTTGCGCCGCACCGGGGGATGGGTGGCGGTTTTGCCGCGCTCCTTGCACACCAGCGCGTCCACCAGGCAATAGTCGGAGGGAGCGATGGAAGCCAAGTCCACAATCTCGCGTTCCACCGAGTTGTAACCCGGCCAATCCAGATGCAGGGCGGGATCGCCGGGATCGGGGCCTCCTATTCCTTTATAGGTCCCGTATTTCGCGCCGGCCGCGATACCGATGTAGTTTTTGAGGCATACAGTGATATTCGGGGTGTGGATTTTCATCACCGGAACGTTGATCAGCACGTCCGCGTCCAGAATGGCCTCATGGATCCAGTACGCGGGATAAACGGGAAAATCGATATTTTCGGGAACCGGTTCCAGGCGGATGTTGCTGGCCGGATCTTCGTACGAGCCGAAATTGGCGTCCAGCAACGTGACGGGAATGCCGTCGGCCGCCAGCCGCGCGATCATATCCCGGTAGCCCGCTTGTTCAAATCCATCGGTCACGGGCGCTCCGCCGGAGTTGTACTTGGTATGGCGCATTTCCGGCGCCAGCCAGCCGCCGGCCGCCTCGGCCACGGTGATCGAAAGATTGGCCGGCCCGTTGGCCACGATCCAGCGGATCAGCCCTTCCACCACCCGCGGATCGGTGTTCACGCCGTTCTCGAGATCCGCGTTTTCCACGACATTGGGCTTGATCACCACGTTCGCGCCGTCGAACAGCAGCCCCTTGAGCCCTCCTTCTAAATCGAGCACGCGATACACCATTTCCAAAATCTGGGCGTCGGTGAGAGGGGTGGTCAGTGAAACCGGTGAGGCGAGCGTGCTGTCGTCCGAACGGACCAGCGCCACCTGGGTGGCATAATCCGCCGGAACGCCGTCGTTTTTCAGTTGCGAAACCGGGATGGCTTCAATCCGGGAAGGGGCTTGCAGGGTGGAAGCAAGATCGATCCCAATCAACGCGAAGATGCCAAATACGGTGGTCACACGAAGAAGCATTTTCCGGCGGGACACCAGAGCGAGTATCATAATGAATCCCCTGAGATGGAATATAGACCAATGTCAATTGCCCGGTCATAGAGAAAATAACCCATTCTTGTCAAAATGACTACTCTATCTTCCCGGATGCCCCAAGAATCCGCCGCCCGGATACCGGCCCCGAAGGCGAATCCCAAGGACAAATTGATTTTTACCTCATGCCCACCATTGATATATCCAGCCCGCCAGGAGAGACCAGGCGATACTGAGCAGGAAATACACCACCGTGATGCGAGTCCCCATGGCCAGCTGCATGGCCGCCAGGGTTTGGACCTTGGTGGCGGGTCCCGAGAGAAAGAAGGCCAACGCCGCGCCGGGCGACATGCCCAGGTTCATCATCACCTGGATGAAGGGAATCGTCCCGCCGCCGCACGCGTACAAGGGAATCCCCAACAGGGAACCAGCCAGGATGCCATATCCATACTGCCGTCCTACCACCCGCTCCACCCACTCCATGGGCAGGAGTTCTTTGATCACCGCGGCTATGCCGATCCCCAGCAGCACGAATTTCAGCACGAATCCGCCCATGTGAAAAAACGAACGGCGCCAACGGTGGATGAATGGAACATCCTCATCGGGATGATCGGGAATCACGGCGATTCCGCTGAAATCAAACACGGCGGGATTGTTGCGCTGGTACCATGCGGCCACCCCGCCCCCTAGCATCCCGAATCCCACGGCCGCCACGGTCCGGGCCAACGCCATCGGCCAGCCGAACACGCTGAGAGTCATGCCGAACAGGGTGGGATTCATCAGCGGCGAGGCGAAGAGGAACGCGAACACCGGGACCGGCGGCACCCCGCCTTGGATCAAGGCGGCCGCGATGGGGATCGCCAGGTAGGAACAAAAAGGAGAGACGATTCCAGCCAGAGACATGAAGAGAATCCCCCACGGCCCCTGGAAAAAAGCCCCCTGTTTCAGGGTGCTCAGCGGCCACCGGGCGGCCAGAAAGGACGAGGCCAGGAGGCCGCTCACCAGTCCGGGCAGGAGAGAAACGAAAAGTGTTTTCATCTCCAGCAGGATCCGGCCGGTGTGGGTATCTTGAAAAAGGGTCCAAAAATCGGCCAGCACCATCACGGAAGAGATCCCCGCTTGAACCGCGTCGTTTGTGGGGTGGATTCCTAGGAAATCCTCGCCCGGAATCCTCCACTATACCATACCTCCTTCGCGATAATCGGCTATCCGGAGACGAACGGTGCGTTCGGATATCCGTCATCGGCCAGCATAAAAAAACCACTTTCCTGCCTCGACATTCTTCTCGAAATTGAGGTAAATAGATATGGTGGTACGTTTCCCAAAAAAACCTCCGGGAGGGGTATTTTCTCCATGAACAGATCGAATTCCATTTCACGCCGCCGTTTTCTCCAACGGGGCGGGTGTGCCCTGGGGGCGATCGCCGCGAGCCCTCTTCTCATTCCGGCTTCCGCTATGGGGAAGGATGGCGCCACACCGCCCAGTGACCGCATTACTATGGGCTTTATCGGCATGGGCACAATGGGCCAGGGGCATCTTTTCGGAGAAGCCTGGACCTACGTGCCCGGCGGATACGTGGGTCAAGACACCATTCAGGTAGTGGCCGTCTGCGACGTGTGGCGCAAAAAACGGGAAGAAGTCCGGGACCGCGTCAACCTCCACTACTCCCGCAAATACGGGAAGGGGAATTATAAATCCTGCGAGGCGTACGCCGATTTCTGCGACATCCTGCGGCGGGACGACGTGGACGCCGTGCTGATCGCCACGCCCATCCACTGGCACGCCACCATGACCGTCTTCGCCGCCCGCGCGCGCAAGGATATCTATTGCGAGAAGCCCACCGCCGTGACCGTCAAGGAAAGCCAGGCGATGGTCAAGGCCGTGCTCGAAAACCAGCGCGTGTTCCAGGCCGGCACGCAGCAACGTTCCGAATACGAGGGAAAATTCCGGACGGCGTGCGAATACGTGCGCAGCGGCCGTATCGGCCAACTCCAGGAAATCTACGCCTGCATTGAGGGAGGCGGGGCGATGTGGCCGGCGGAAACCGGGGAAGCCGTGCCTATCCCCGAAGATCTGGATTGGGATCTGTGGCTGGGACCGGCGCCCAAGATCCCGTACCAAGGCCGGTCGGACGCGCACCTGTTCGGGTACGGGGGGATCAATTGGGGCCAGCACCATTACGACATCGTGCAGTGGGCCCTGGACGCGGACCGCACCGGCCCCGTGGAATTGGACGTGGAAAACGGCGCGGCCGCGTACCGGTACGCCAACGGCGTGGTGGTCTACGGCCGCCGGTACCCCGGGACGGACATCGGCCAGACCGGCGGCGCGTGGTTCATCGGGACTGAAGGCAAGATCGGCGTGGACCGCGAGCACTTGGTTTCCGATCCGCCTTCCATTCTGGAGAAGCCGCTCGGCCCGGAGGATGTGCATTTGGAAAAAACCCCGGGGCACACCCTGAATTTTCTGGAATGCGTCAAAACCCGCAAACCGCCCATCTGCGACATCGAAACGGCGCACCGCGCCGTCAGCGTCCTGCTGCTGGGCGGAATCGTGCAGCAACTCAACCGGAAGCTGGTATGGGATCCCAAGGAAGAGCGCTTCATCGGCGATGACGAGGCCAATCAGAAGCTGGATCTCGTCAAACGGGCCCCGTGGATCCTGTAACCGTCATGCGCGGCCGGGAACGGGTGTTGGCCGCCTTGGAGCACCGGGAAACCGGCCGCGTGCCGTTGGATTTCTGGGCGGAAGCCGGAGTGTGGAAGCGGCTGCTGCGGGATTTACGTCTCCCCTCCAAACGCGCCTTGCTGGAACGCTTCCGGATCGACTTGCGCTGGATGGACCACCGGTACATTGGGCCGGATTTCTCCGATCCATCCGGCGCCTATCTCGAAAATATGTGGGGGGAACGGTTCCGCGTTACTCCGGAGGGAGAACAACTCGCGTGCGGCGGCGCGCTGGATCACGCGGCCCGGTTTGAGGAACTCGAAGCACATCACTGGCCCTCCAACGATTGGGTGGACCAGAGCCACTTGGTGGAGCAAATCCAGCAGGATGCGGACTACGCGTTGCTGTATGGCTACGCCGACATCTGGCAACGCGCGGCCATGGTGCGCGGCCTGGATGGCATGTTTTTCGACATGGTGGAACGCCCGGAGTGGGTCCACTTCATGACCGGAAAGTTGACGGATTTCTACCGGGAGGACTGGACACGGGCGATGGAAACCACCCGGGGCCGGATCGATATCTTTCTCTTGATCAGCGACTTGGGCGCGCAGCACGCGCCGATGATGAGCTTGGCGTTGTTCCGGGAATTCGTGAAACCGCGCGTGCGGCAAATGGCGGACTTGGTCCACTCGTTCGGCAAGACACTGATGTTTCACTCGTGCGGATCGGTGCGTCTCTACATCGAGGACCTGATCGAAGCCGGGGTGGATATCCTCAATCCCATCCAACCGTTGTGTAAAGGCATGTCGCCCGCCGGATTGAAACAAGATTTTGGGGCGCGCTTGTGTTTCCACGGCGGCATGGATATCCAATCGGTGCTGCCCCACGGCTCCCCCAACGAAGTCCGTTCCGCCACGCGCGACCTGATCGAAACCATGCGTCCCGGCGGCGGATTCATCTTCTGTCCCAGCCATACGCTCCTGCCCGACATCCCCACCGAGAACATCGCCGCCATGTACGATGAAGCGGGCCGGCAGGGAGGATAACCCGAACCGCCGGGTGGATGGCGCAAGGAACAGAAAATGTAAAATAAAGGGTAAAATAGAATAAACGAGAGGGGCACGTGGCCACGTGCCCCCTTCTTCGACTAATCCTCTACCCCCATATCCTGGTTCCTGCGATTGTAAAGCCCTTACAGCGTAACCTGGGTTGCCTCGGGATCGAGCTTCGCCCGGCGCTGATTGCGGTAGGCCACGTTGGCCAGATGCGGCCCGCAGATGGCCTGGTGCCCGATCTCCACCGGGGCGTTGGGTTCCTTGCGGCTTTTTACGCATTCGATGAAATTTTTAATGTGCGGTTCGTCGGGCAGGTCGCCCTTGAAATCGATATGGGCCTTGGTGGGCAGGTCCTTGCCGTCTTCCTTGTCCTGGTCGAGATAGACCTGGAAGCCAAAGCGGTGCAGGTGCATGGTGCCTTTTTCGCCCTGGAAGAGGATATGCCACCAATCCATGAAGTTGCTGGTGTAGTTGATGGTCCAGGTGGCGATGAATTTCGGATAGTACAGGGTGGCCGTGAAGACATCGGGGCAATCCGCGCCAATCATCTTCTTGATGAAGCCGAAACCGTCCGCCTCGAGCGGCGTGACCTGGCCCATGTACCACTGCACCACGTCCATGATGTGCGTCCCCTGATCGTTGGAGATCCCCCCGGAGAACGGCCAGAATACCCGCCAGTTGCGTACGTATTTCGGCTGGAACTCAAGCCCCTCGTTGGGCCACGCGAACCGTTCCCAGTCGATTTCATATCCCAGCGGGCGGTTGTCTTGCGGGCCGGAAGCCTGCCAGTTCCATTGCGCCTTCACGAAGTTGACATCGCCCAGAATGCCAGACTGGATCACCTTGAGCCCTTCCAGAATCAGGGGAGCGCTCCGGCGTTGCATGCCGATCTGGACGATCCGGTCGGTCTTGCGCACTTCGCGCACCGCCCACGCGCCTTCCTCGATGGAGTGCGACATGGGCTTTTCGCAATAGACGTCCTTTCCGGCCTGCACGGCGGCGACCATCTGGCGGCAGTGCTGGTGCTCGGGCGTGCCGATCAAGACCGCTTCGATGTCTTTGCGCTCCAACAACTCGTTGAAGTCCTTATACACATCGATTTTCCCGTCGTTGTTGATTTCCGCGGTTTTGATGCCCTCCCGGATGCGGGGTTCGGAGACATCGCAGACGGCCACGAACTTGGCGTTTTCCCGGATGCATTTCTTCATCACGTCGCAACCGCGCCCCCCGGATCCGATGATCCCCATAATGATCGTGTCGTTCGCCCCGAATACCCGGCGGGGCAGGTAGAGCGGGGCGGCCAGGGCGACGCCGGCCAGGAACGACGTCTTGACAGCCTCGCGGCGGTTAACTGGTTGATTCATGGTCTAGGTCCTCTCTCGTCAGTAGATGGTTCTTGGTATCGTGTACCGGTTGGGGCTATCCTAGGACATCCGGGAACAGTTCGCAAAGCCCGCGGCGGATTTCGAACGGATTTAATGGGGAATCCCCGGCGTCCCTTGCCGATCCACGGGGGATATGAATTACAATGGCGCATTCGGATGCGAGGCCCATTCGCCCTACCCCGGATGAAGGTTCCCAAAAATTCCCTCTCCCTCTGGGAGAGGGGTAGGGTGAGGGAAGACCTTGATTCACAATTCCTCACCCCGTTCCTCTCCCACGGGGCGTGGGGAATGCCTTTTCCCCGTTCCGGTGGTTGGATCGCTCCCTGGGGCATTCAACTCGATGGGATGTCAATTCATTGGATTCTCACTCCGGGATTCATATCCCGGTTGAAACCGGCCAAGACAAATTTCCAAGGAAGGAACACCACCATGATGACGTATTGGGGGATCTCAACATCCAGCCTTGTGAGAGTGTTACTCGCCGGGTGCGTGTTCGCGGGGTCCGCCGGCGCGGCGGAAGAGGCCGGGTGGATTGCCCTGTTCAACGGCCAGAATCTGGAAGGCTGGCAAGCCGCGGAGAATCCCGGCTCGTTTCAAGTGGTGGACGGCGCGATTCTCTGCAACGGGCCGCGCGCGCATCTGTTTTACGCCGGAGAGGTGCAGAATGCCCAATTTGAGAATTTCGAGTTCCAGGCCGGGGTGATGACCCGGCCAGGCGCGAATTCCGGCATCTATTTCCACACCCGGTTCCAGGAGCGGGATTTCCCCGCGCAAGGCTACGAGGTCCAGATCAACAACACCGCCACCGGCGAAGGCGGTTACGTGGAATACAAACGCACCGGCAGCCTCTACGCGGTGCGCAATGTGTATATTCCCCTCATGCCCGACAACGAATGGTTCACTGTCCATATTACCGTGGCCGGGAAGCGGGTGATGATCCGTTTGAACGACATGCCCGTGGTGGATTACATTGAACCGGAGAATCCGCCGCGTGAGGGGGAATACGCCGGCCGGCTCCTCTCCCGCGGAACGTTCGCGTTGCAATGCCACGATCCCGGCAGCCAGGTGTATTTCAAAAATATCCGCGTGAAACCCCTCCCGCCGGGAACGCCCAAGGACGCCCCCGCGGCGCCTGCCGTAGACGACACCTACCGGCGCGTCGCCCGGTTGCATGCCGCCAATTTCCCTCTCCTCGATCTCCACGTGCACCTGAAAGGCGGATTGAGCCTGGAACAAGCATTGGCCATCTCCATGCGGGACGGCATCAACCATGGCGTGGCCGTGAATTGCGGAATCGGTTTCCCCATCCACGACGATGAAGGCGTCAATGAGTTCATCGGCAGCATGCAAGGGCAGCCGGTGTATCTCGGCTTGCAGGGCGAAGGACGCGAATGGGCCGGTTTGATTTCACCGGAAACGCGGGCGAAATTCGATTACGTCTTCACCGACGCCATGACCTTCACCGACGGCCGCGGCAAGCGGGTACGGTTGTGGATTCCCGAAGAAGTCCAGATCGATGATAAGCAGAAATTCATGGACATGTACGTCGACCGCATTCTGTACGTGCTGAACAACGAACCGATCGACATCTACGTCAATCCCACCTTTTTGCCGGACGCGATCGCGGCGGAGTACGACAGCCTTTGGACGCCGGAACGCATGCAAGCGGTGATCGGCGCCGCCGTGAACAACCATGTGGCCATCGAGATCAACGCCCGCTACCGCTTGCCCAGCCCCGCCTTCATCAAACTCGCCAAACAGGCGGGAGTGAAATTCACTTTCGGCACCAACAACGGCGGTGCCGCCGATCTCGGCCGCCTCGAATACTGCCTCGACATGATCCGCGAATGCGGCCTGACCGAAAAGGACATGTTTTTGCCAAAGAAAAAGTGATCTGGGAAAGGGAGAAATTCCCCAGGCCGGGCGATTCGCATTTTGATTGCTCCACCCCCCAGGTTCGCATCCACCAATCCAATCCCTTTTCGGCTTGCACCACGGCTTCCCAAAGGGCACTGTCCATGATCCCCTCTCCCCCGGGAGAGGGCCCGGGTGAGGCGACTATTGTAGGGGCGGACCTAGGTGTCCGCCCGCCTTGGTGTCCACCCGCCTTCGTGTCCGCCCGCCTTCGTGTCCGCCCGCCTTGGTGTCCGCCCGCCTTGGTGTCC
>JABLXU010000061.1 GCA_013177805.1 Candidatus Omnitrophota bacterium | reverse complement strand
CGCCATACTCAATCCACTCCTTTTTGATATCGCTATCTTGAAACGTGAAACGCGCCGGGCCTTCGAGGCGCATTTCACCCGCCATGGTATGGAAACCCTCGTTGGGCGTGCGCGCGCGGGTCCAACGTTCGCCATCGACGAAGAGTTGATAGAAATACCAGTCTCCGTTCTTTACTTCGGGCAGGATGGCCTGGATTTGGTTCGCGCCGCTGGTTTTCCAGTCCGTCTCGATCAACTGCCCGCCACTGAGGATGGGCGTCTCGTTCCCGAAATTGACATACCGGATGGGCCACTGCTCCGTTCCGGAATCTTCGGGAGTAAACACAACCGTTTCTTTCAGGAAAAACGTTCCACCCCGAAGGTAAACGGTGACGGATTGATTAAAGGAGCCATCCTTCTTCAGTTGCCGGATGGCGTCGCGGGCGCGGGTGATCGTCGCGAAAGGGCCGTCCGTCCTGCCCCGGGCCGGCTTTGAGAGCGTCCCGGACCAGGCATCGTTTCCCTGAGGCGATATGTAGAAAATTTTCCCGCTTGGCGCTGCATTACTAGAAGCAAACAGTCCGGACGAGATAACGAAGCATAGGCTCAGAAATACTACCAAAGCGATTTTTTTCATGATGAACGGCGGCTCCTGTTTTTTTTCTCCCATGGGGAGAAGGTCATGGTGAAAAAGGTAAAGCTGCGTATCATTCCCTCATCCTGACCCTCTCCCGTGAGGAGAGGGAAATTTGGTTTCTCCTTCCCTTCAGGGGGATTCAGACGAATGATGTTTATCCCTGAAAAGATGGATGAAAAATTGGATTTCATATCCGGGGCTACATACCTATCACAAAACCACGTGGGATTCCAGCCGGAGGGCTATCCGAGAAGCGGAAGATGGCTCTCAATCGGCTGAATGTTCTCCGGGCTGTCATAGGCCGGGCTGTTGACCCGTAAACTGACCGGGTGCAGGGCCATTTCTTCCGGCGGGTAGGCGCGCAGGAGCGGCTGGATCATTTCATCGGCGGTTATAGCGGGATCCAACCAGAGGTCGTAGGCCTCGGGCGGGACAATCACCGGCATGCGTTCGTGCAAGGCTTGGATCAGCGAATTGGCGGCGGTGGTAAGGATGGCGCAGGACAACACCGGCTCCTTTTCGCCTTGCCATACGTCCCACAATCCAGCGAAGGCAAAAGGCTTGCCGTTTCGAAGGTAGATGTAATAGGGTTGGGATATGGTTTTGGATTTCCCCGTGGCGGGCAGTTTGTGCCATTCGTAAAAGCCGTCGGCGGGAATCAGGCACCGCTGCCGCCGGATGGCCTGGCGGAAGGCAGGCTTCTCGAACACGCTCTCGCCACGCGCGTTGATCATCCGGTGGCTGATGGCGGGATCTTTGGCCCATGAGGGAATCAGTCCCCAGCGCATGAAGAGCATCTCCCGGTCCGTATCCTCAAACGTTTGCCGGACCGCTGCCACCGGCTGCGAGGGGGCGATGTTGTATCGGGGTTTCTTCAGTGGGGTCCGGTTAAGCCGGAACATCTTACGGATGAGTTCTTCGGATGAAATCAAGGAAAATCGTCCACACATGAGTTTGACCTTTTTCAGATATGGAGGGAGTTAATTGTCTTGTCGAGGTTAAAATGAAATTCCCATCGTGGAAATGTATTCCCTCTCCCTTTGGGAGGGTCAGGGTGAGATAAAACTTTTTTCTGCGCAATCCATCGCCTTTTCTTCAAAGACAGGGATGAGGATGACCGGCTTTGGATAAACTGGAAATTCTCCCCTTCTTTCCTTGATCGTTCCTTCTCGAAGTTCTACCTTGATTATACAAACTAAGGGACATCCATTAGAAAGGATTCTAATCCATGGCCTTGACGCCCTCCACTATGATACCGCTGGGAACTGTGGCACCGGATTTCGCGCTGCCCGATCCGTCGGGGAGAATGGTTTCCTTGAATGATTTTCCAAACGCGCGGGCCTATCTCATTATCTTCATGTGCAATCACTGTCCTTATGTCAAGCATGTCCGCCCGCTGTTGGCGGAACTGGGACGGGAATGCCAAAACCAGGGCGTGGCCATGATTGGCATCAACTCCAATACCATTGTGACTCATCCCCAGGACAGCCCGGAGATGATGGCCCGGGAGATCCAGGAGGCCGGGTATGTGTTTCCCTATCTGTTAGATGAATCGCAGGAGGTAGCCAAGGCTTACCGGGCGGCTTGCACCCCCGATCCGTATCTCTTCGATCGGAATCGGAAGTTGGTTTACCGCGGCCAACTCGACGGCAGCCGGCCAGGGAACGGTATTCCTCTCACTGGTGAAGACATCCGTGCGGCGATTGAAGCTGTATTGAAGGGACAGCCGGTCTCGCCGGACCAGAAGCCCAGCATAGGGTGCAACATTAAGTGGAAACCAGGGAACGAACCGGATTACGCCTGATCGGCTGCCCGCCGTTTTATCCAGATCCCCACCACCGCCGCATTCACAAAAATTAACACTCCCAGCGCAATGCTCAAGTTGCGCAAGAGAGGATTGAAATGTTCCGCCTCGCGGGTTATGGATACTCCACCTGTTGGAGTTGTGGGCTGAATTGCATCTCCAACCATCAATGGGGCCAGGCCGAAGGGCAGCGGAATGGGCTTGTCGCGGACAAGCAAGGTTTCCAAGGAAGTCGTCCACCCAGCCCGCATCAGCAGATCGGTTCCCGGATTTAAAGCCTTAACCTGGCAGGAACAAGGTCCTACGATGAATTCGCACGCCTCGCGGATGGTTTCCGGCTCGATCCCGCCTCCCACCAGCGCGTAAAGTATTCTTCCTTGACCAAACACAGGGAAGGCCATTGGTTCCGAATCGAAATCTACCAAGTCCATTTCGCTGTGCAGCAGGATTTCGATCAGCATTTGTTCCGCGGGATCGTGGCGGGAGATCCGCAGGATGGAAAAATCTATCCGCAGATCTGTGATATCCACATCGCTGAAATCATCGACCAAGATTGTAGTTTCCGCCGAATCTTTCTCGTACAGCGGTGGCGCGTTGGGATCGGGGAGTTGCAAGGTTTTTTCCAGTAATTCCAACTGGCCGGACAGCATGGCCAAGGCTTTTTCGTCTTTCTCCCGGTCACCACTTTCCAGGAACAACCACACCGCCGATTCCCCCTCAATCAACCGCCGCGCGATGGTTTGCCTCGCCGGAGAGTCAATCACCGATTGAATCCACTCCTCTTCCAGCGGTCCGGTCAGCAATGGGCTGAGCGTATGTCCGGGAGCAGCGTGGTAGACCGCGACCCACGGAAACAGGGGTGGAGGCGTATCCAATCCATACGGGGTAGAATCCTGTCCTTGAAGTTCATCCCAGTTAACAATGTCCAGAGAGAAGTTGAATTGTTTCTCCTCATTCCAGGAGGAGCGATCGAGTTCGAGAAGGAGCCGTTTTTGCCTGGATGTCAGTTCTCCTTGCTGAAATATCGTAATTTCGAACACTTCCGGCTCCCACCGTTCTAGGGCGTAGCGGTATACGGGAATACTGCAACCCAGGGCGGGAAGACTGGGAATTCCGAGGCAGGCCGCGAGGAATAAGGCCGAAATTGGTTTCAATGATAATTTCATGATTAAAAAACGATTGTATTGGTCCTCGGAATTTGTGGAAGTGGATTCTGCGAGTATTTACTGCGTTGCGTGACTGGGCGATGAGCAAGAGATTATGAAGATTTAGGAAGGGCAAACACGTAACACGAAAGATGGATTAGCCTGCGGCGCGTAACCCATAATCACCCCTTAATCCTGCGTCCCGGCAAAGGATCGCGCAACAACTGCCTTGGTTTCAACCGTTGGATACGGATCCGGATGCGTCCATCCCAATTTCATGTTACGATTACTTCTTGCTTGAATGAATTAGAAAGGAGACTGGTTTCATGATGCTGAAACGAGGGTTTTTTGCGCTGTTCTGTGTGCTGTTTTTCGTTTCGCCGGGGATGGCGGATGATCCGGTCTTGCTGCGGATTTTGTCCTATAACACGCATCACGGCGCGGGAATGGACGGCCAAATCGACTTGCCGCGCATCGCGTCGGTGATTCGTTCGGTCACGCCGGACCTGGTAGCTCTACAGGAGATTGACGTAAAGACCAACCGGAGCGGTCAGGTGGATCAAGGCGCCCGATACACGGAACTCACGGGACTGAAGCATTTCTTTGCTCCGGCGATTGACTTCGAGGGGGGATTTTACGGTATCCTGTCGTTAACCCGCCTGAAGATTCAGAAAGAACAATATCACGCCATGCCCTTCTCGCCAGGGCACGAGCGGCGTATGGTCATCGAGCAGCATGTGGATCTTCCCCAAGGAAAAGACCATACCACGATGATCCGCTTCTTCGCTACCCATCTGGACCACACGGCGGATTACACCGACCGGGTGGCAGCCGCTAAGGTGATCAATGAGATCGCTCTGAAGGATCCAAATACCCCCAGTTTGCTGGCGGGCGATTTAAACGCGCAACCCGGCAGCCCGGCCATGGTGGAATTCGGAAAGGTTTGGAAAGCCGCGGGAGAGGAAATCGAGTACTTTTCGTTTCCTGCGGATAAGCCCCGCGTCAAGATCGATTATGTGCTCTACCGTCCCGCGGACCGCTGGCGCGTGGTGAGCGTGGAAGTGTTGGATGAACCGGTAGCCTCCGATCACCGGCCAGTATTTGTGATTCTGGAATTGCTACCGGAAAAATAAAGTGGACAGGATGCGTTTGCATTGCGGCACCCTCACCCAATTTCTAAAAGATAAGGAAGATAACTTATGAATCGCCGGGAATTTTTACTGGCCGGAGGGCTTGCTGGCATCGGTTCTCTGGCGGCGAAATACGTTGATCCACAATCATCCTTTCATCAAGGCCAGATCATGACCGTTCTCGGTCCCATCCCGCCAGAAGTTTTGGGCAGCACGTTATCCCATGAACACGTTCTCGTGGATTTCATCGGCGCGGAGGCCGTCAGCCGGGACCGGTACGATGCCGAGGAAGCGTATGAGGTGATTTTACCTTACTTGCAAAAAGTGAGGGAGTTAGGATGCCAAGGATTTGTTGAATGCACACCCGCTTATCTCGGGCGCGATCCTTTATTGCTCAAGCGTTTGGCTGATGCCACAGGATTACACCTTCTCACCAATACCGGATATTATGGCGCCGCCAACGATCGATATATCCCCGAGCATGCCTATCAAGAAACCGCAGACCAACTGGCGGATCGATGGGTCAAGGAGTGGCAGGAGGGCATCGAGGGAACGGGAATCCGGCCGGGATTCATCAAGATCGGGGTGGATGGGGGACCACTTTCCGAAATCGACCGGAAGCTGGCGCAGGCTGCGGCTCGGACTCATACCCGTACGGGACTCACCATTGCCTCCCATACCGGCAACACCCGGGCGGCGATGGATCAGATGGAGATCTTTGCGGAAGAAGGAGTTAAGCCGGAAGCATTCATCTGGGTTCATGCCCAGAGCGATTGGGAACTGAAATCCCGGATCGACGCGGCGCAAAAGGGGATGTGGATTGAAATCGACAACATCGACACCGGTTCCGTAGCGGAATGCGTGAATCGGGTTAATACCTTAAAGCAACGTGGGCTATTGAGCCGACTCCTGGTTTCGCATGATGCGGGATGGTATTCGCCAGGAGAACCGAAAGGAGGAAGTTTCCGGGGATTCGATACAGCATATACCACCTTTCTGCCTGCCTTGCGGCAAGCCCGGTGGACCGAGGAGGAAATCCACCAACTGATGGTGGTCAATCCCTCCACGGCGTTTGCGGTACGAATCCGCAAAACTACTTCAGGTTCCTTATTTTAATTTTGATTTCTTGAGAAACTTTCGAATGGCTTGGTTGGCCGCTTGTGGATTTTCGAAAGGAGACAAATGACCGGCGTCCGGCAAGATTTCCAATTGGGCGTTGGGGATGGCGGATTGCATGCTCCGGGCGAGAGAAGGAGGAGTCAAAATATCTTCGCTGCCCACCAAGATCAGAGTGGGAACGTTGATCCCGGCGAGGGTAGAGGTGGAATCGGGACGGGCGGCCAGGGCCTGGAGGGCGTGGATGATACCGATCGGCGAATTGTCATGAATGAGTTCGATGACTTCAGCCACGACGTCTTCACGGGATTCCAACGTATTGAAACTGAGGAGATTGGGGATCGTGGAGGCGGCCAGGTTATCCGTGCCTTGATTGCGGATGTCTTCGATCGTGTGAAGGCGTTTTTCTTGGGCTTCCGGAGTATCGGCTTCTGCGCGTGTATCGCAAAGGATCAGGCCGGCGATCCGTTCCGGGACCTGCCGCCACAATTCGAACAGAATATATCCACCCATAGAGCAGCCGCCGAAAATCGCTTTCTCCAGTTCCTGTTCATCCATGAATTGAATCAGCGTTTTCGCGTAATCGGCCATGCTTGGCGCGTCTTCAAAAGGTTTGGACCGTCCAAAGCCGGGCAAGTCCGGCGCGTAGACGTGGAGGATATCGGATAAATCGTTCACTTGGTGCTTCCACATGCCTCCATTCAGAGGGAACGCGTGGACTAAGATAAGACTCAAAATCTTCGATTTACCGCTTTCCGAAAACGCCAGATTCATCAAAACTCTCCCATGGATTTTTTTTGAATACAATGTATATCGAATTGTAATTCCTTCCAATGGTTCACGGCCTGGCTTTCCTGGATTTCAAGGATCGAAATGGAAGGCCGATAATGGTGACAATATATATCAGGGACGTAGAGCGGAAAGAGAAACCGTGTAAACCACGAGCAATTTGTAAAAAAATGAGTCCTGGAAAAATGAATGCCTCGAGTGAAACGGAATCAATGACCAGTGAAGTTTCCACCGTTGTTGAAACCAAGGTGGATCACAATTATCACCAGTTGGAAAGTGCCCGCACCCAGCAATGGGAAAGCACGCTGCCTCCGGTCTATTGGGAATACCGGCGGAAGTGGAATGAATATCCCCTGCGGCACATCGTGGAGCGGTTCCCCATCCACTTGGATATAGAGGCCACGTCGAATTGCAATTTGTTATGCACCATGTGCCCCCGGACGGATATGGTTCACGCCGGGACCTTTTGGAAAGTCGAGAATTTTGATTTTGAACTCTACCGGCGGTTGATTGACGAAGGCGCGGAAAAAGGATTGTGCTCGATCAAGTTTAATTATCTGGGTGAGCCTCTGATGAATCCCCGCCTGGTGGAGATGATCCGCTACGCCAAGGAGCGGGGGATCGTGGACGTGATGTTCAACACCAACGCTTCACTCTTGACCGAACGGATTGCCCGCGGATTGATCGAGGCGGGACTCGATAAGTTATTTTTCTCATTCGATTCCCCTTACCGGGAGCATTACAACCGGATCCGTGTGAACGCCAATTACGACAAAGTGTTGCGGAACATTGTGCGGTTTCATCAGATCCGGGACGAAATGGGTTCGGTAAAGCCGTTTACACGGGTTTCCATGGTCCGGATGCGGGAAAACGGCCAGGAATGGGAGGATTTCAAGGCATTGTTCGAGCCGATAGTCGACGCGGTGGCCTTCGTGGACTACATCGAGCACAACAGCCAGCGTAACACGATGGATAAGGCCCTGTACCCCATCGCGCCACTTAAACCTGCCCTGGTTGGCGGGAAAAAATTCTGCTGTCCGCAATTGTGGCAACGGATGTTCATCCATCCCGACGGGGTAGTGACCGTCTGCTGTGTCGATTCCGCCCGCTCTTTGACGGTGGGAAACATCCATGGAAAAACCGTGGAAGAAATTTGGAACGGGCCCGAATACCGCCGGTTGCGCGAACTGCATGCGGCCGGCCGCATCGATGAAATCCCTGCCTGTGCCAATTGCCATTTGGCGCTGACCCCCTGAGACCCTGACGACGGATTTCCTTCGAAAAGCCCGCCGGTTGTCCCATCCGTGGAAGACGCACGATAACTGGTTGAATCTTTATTTCTTGGACGTAGTTTGAATCCCATGATACAATGTTCTCGATCAAGAGAGAGGCAAAAGGATTGATTTCATAATTCACTGATTGTAATAAAATGGATCATTCGAGAAACCATCATGGCAGGTTCTATCGGGCCGAAATTCTCGATATTGATTGTGGATGATGATCGTTCCTTCCGGTCTGCCGTGCAGACCTGTTTTCCCGCCAATGAATACTCGGTGGTCACCGCAAGCGACGGGAGAGATGCCTTGGACCGGATCGAAGCCGGCCGCTTTGATCTGGTCATTACCGATTTGCAAATGCCCCGGATGGATGGCCTGACGCTCATTGAAGTTCTGTGCAGCCGGTTTCCCGCAATGCCCTTGATTGTGATGACGGCTTGTTCCGAAAAGGAGCCTTATTGCCGCTTTTTGCAACGTCATTCTGTGAATTGCCTGGCCAAGCCGTTCCGGAAGGAGGCCTTGCTTTCTCTGGCACAAAAGTTATTGGAGAAAACACATTTTTCTCCAAGATCAAATCATCCAAAAATGGCCCAATGCCCTTCGACCCATTGATCCGGATGGAAAAATCAGGAGGGATATTGTAGAGTAGAAGAGGTTGTGTTGGAGGGAGCAGGCGCATTGCCAAAGGGGATTCGTGGTCATCTGGGCGGATTCTTCAGGACGAAGAGAAAGGATTGAAACATGCCGATTCGACGAGTGGGAGTAGTGGGCGCCGGCACCATGGGGCAAGGGATCATTCAAGTGACCGCCGAGGCGGGTATCGCGGTCGTCTTTCAAGAGGTAAATCAAGAAGCGATAGACCGGGCCTTGGCAGGGATTTCAGCCTCCTTGGACACCGAAGTAGCCAAGTGGGGAATCACCGAAAAAGAAAAAGCGTTGATCATGTCTCGCATCGGAACCACGACCACTTATGAGGGATTCAATGAGGTGGATCTGGTTATCGAAGCGGTCGATGAAGACCTGGAGAAGAAGAAATCGATCTATGATTTGTTGAATCAGATATGCCGTTCGAATGTGATCTACGCTACCAACACCTCCACCTTGTCGGTAAGCAACCTGGGTTTTTATTCCGGGCGTCCGGACCGCTTCATTGGGATGCATTTCCAGCCCCCGGTTCCTAAAAAGCCATTGGTGGAAATCGTGCGGGGGCTGTCGACTAGTGATCAAACCTATCAGTTGGTGCGGGAGTTTGCTATTACGTTGCAAAAAACCGCCATCGAGGTTTTCGAATGGCCAGGCTACGTCACCACCCGGGTGATGATCCCCCTGATCAATGAAGCCGTATTCGCCTTGATGGAAGGAGTCGCTTCGGCGGAGGACATCGACAAGGCCATGGTCCTGGGCTGCGGCATGGAGATGGGGCCTTTGCATATGGCCGACGCCATGGGCCTGGATACCGTGGTCTTCCAAATGGAGCATCTCTTCCGGGAACTGGGGGATATCAAATACCGGCCATGCCCTTTGCTGAAGAAAATGATTCGCGCAGGGCATTTAGGAGTCAAAACCGGCAAGGGATTTTTCGAGTACGAACTCCCGGATTCCGTCAAGGTGCATCCCCATGTGGCCTCTGTGCTATAGGAAGATGGAAGTAACTGCATTGCAAAAATAGGGATTCTTGTACTTTCAGGAGTACCTTCGACCTAAACCTCACCGCGAGGGAGAGGGGTCGTTTAAGCGCTCCCCTATTTCCTCATACCCCGATTAGAGTACTGAGAAAGTTCCGCATTAGAGTAATGAGTTACCCTGTTTATTTTTGAACATCTTGATTACATTTCAGCATATCCGGATCGATGGAGTGGGCTGATCTTACCTAAAGCATATTCTGGGGTATGAATCACAAGTCATTTGATATGAAATAGATATAGTATAAAATCCATCCGCTTTTACTTCCTTCTATCATTCTGGCACAGCCATTGCCCTAAGAGATTGACAGCCTTGGCGTGAAACCGGGCCAAGCGCCGGATCATTCACATTTTTCCATTCAGACGGATTCCTGTGGGCTTATCAATCTCTTTTTTGAGGTGATGCGCATGTATAGATTTCATACGATTTCCTCATTCCATCGGATCGGCTTGTGGCTGACGGTGTTTCTGGTCCTAGCCTCTCCGGCCTGGTCCGACGACGCCGTTTCCGAAATCAGCGCCGGGGACACGGCTTGGCTGTTGACGGCCACATCGTTGGTGTTGATGATGACCGCTCCGGGCCTGGCTTTGTTTTATGGAGGGCTGGTCAGTCAGCGGAACGTCTTGGCGACTTTGATGTTTAGTTTTTTCTGCATGTGCCTGATCGGGGTACAATGGGTTTTGTGGGGGTACTCGCTGGCTTTTGGGGATGACATCGGGGGGATCATCGGCAACCTCAAGCATTTCGCGTTTATGGGAGTAGGGCCGGAGGCCAGCGGCAGTATCCCAGCGCTGGTGTTCGCGATGTTCCAGGGGGCGTTCGCGATCATCACTGTGGCCTTGATCTCGGGATGCTTTGTAGAGCGGATCAGTTTTCCGGCGTTTGTGCTTTTTTCGGTGTTGTGGTCCACGCTGGTATACGATCCCCTGGCGCATTGGGTATGGTCCAGTGACGGATGGTTATTCCAGTTGGGAACATTGGATTTCGCCGGCGGGACAGTTGTGCATATCAGTTCAGGGGTGTCTGCCCTGGTCGCTTGCCTGATCATCGGCCGCCGGCTCGGATATCCGCGGATGGTCGTTCCCCCGCACAGCCTGCCGCTGACGGTGGTGGGCGCCGCGCTGCTTTGGATCGGCTGGTTTGGCTTCAACGCGGGCAGTTCTCTAGCGGCCAACGGCATCGCGGCGGTGGCCTTCGCCACGACCAACACGGCGGCGGCGGTGGCTGGATTGACCTGGGCGTTTCTGGAATGGATTCTGCGCGGCAAACCGACCATGCTGGGCGCGGCCACGGGGGTGGTGGCCGGATTGGTGGGGATCACGCCCGGCGCGGGGTTTGTCAGTGTGCCTTCGTCGTTGGCCATCGGTTTCACGACCGCCGTATTTTGTTATATCGGCGTGAATGTGCTGAAGAACAAATTCGGCTATGATGATTCGCTGGATGTTTTCGGCGTGCATGGCATCGGCGGGACGTGGGGAGCCTTGGCCACGGGTATTTTTTGCAGCGCCGCGGTCAATTCCGCGGCCGCCGATGGTTTGATTTACGGCAATCCCGCCCAGTTGGGCAAGCAATTGATCGGCGTATTGGCTGGATACGCGTTGGCCGTGGTGGGGACTTTCGTCATACTGAACGTGGTGAAACTCATCACACCCTTGCGGGTAACGCCCGATGAAGAAGTGTCCGGACTGGATCTGGCGCTGCACGGTGAAGTCGCCTACAACTTTCTGGCCCCGGGCATGAGCCAAATCGCGAGAACAGAGGAGAACTAACTCATGAACAAGATCGAAGCCATCATTCGTCCTCACAAATTGGAAGATTTGCGGGCCGCCTTGGAGGAAATCGGAATTACCGGCATGACCGTAACCGAAGTCCGGGGATTCGGCCGCCAGAAAGGGCATCACGAACTGTACCGGGGCCGGGAATACAGTGTGAATTTCCTGCCCAAGATCAAGGTCGAAATCGCCGTCAAGGCTGATATGACCGAACAGGTGATCGATACGATCCGCGCCACGGTAAACACCGGCCAAGTCGGCGATGGCAAGATTTTCGTCTTCGCTATGAGCGATGCCGTACGGATCCGCACTGGCGAGCGGGCTGAGGAGGCCTTGTGAGAAGAAGAGGCCGGAGAGTCATTATTGGAGAAACTTTATAACGCGTCCCAGCCGTTTTGCATCGACTCTTCCTCCTGCAAGATTTCGGACATGAATTCCGAATCCCGAAGTTGTTCCAAAAAGTCTAACGTTTCCTGCCGGTCCGCGAACGTTAAATGGAACGGTGCCAGATCGACGCACTTCCGCGGTTCTCCCTCGATCGAAATGAACAGATACACGGGATTGGCCTGATCCACCAGCAAAGTGATCCGGCCAATCCCGGTGTACCATTCCAGGGAGCAGGGATTTTTCAGTCCTGTAGCCAGGGGAGCGTCTTCATCCGCGGGGAAATACTGGCACATTTTCTTATCTTTCAGTTTTGCTGTTTCTTCACCGGGCGGGGCCAGGCGGTGATGCCGCCCTCCAAGTAACGGACATTTTGAAAGCCGTGGCGTTTGAGGATCCGGCAGGCCGCCGCGGCGTTGAGGCCGATCATGCAGGTGGTGATGATCTCTTTGTCCTTGGGCAACTCGACGCAGCGCAACTCCAACTGGCCGGCTGGGATATTCAGGCATGATTCGCAGCAAAGCATCGCGATGTTTTGCGGATCGCGGACATCCAAGAAAATGAAATCCTCCTTTTTTTCCAATTTTTCCAAAACTTGCAGGGGCAGGATGCCCTCGGTGTGTTTAGCCAATTTATTGAGCATGACGTTGGCCGCGGTGATGACATTACCCATCGCGGGGGCGAAGGGCGGGGCGTAGGCCAGGTCCAGCCGGCTGAGGTCCTCCACAGAAGCCTTGAAATACAGAGCGGTGGCCAGGGTGTCGATGACTTTGTCCACATTCCCTGCGCCCCAGACTTGAGCGCCGAGCAGGCGGTGCGTGGAGCGTTGGGCGATCAGTTTGGTGATTACCGTTTTATGCCCGGGCATGTAATGCGGCTTGTCTTCGGCCGGGACCACCACTGCCTCATAGTCATAGCCTTCCCGTTGGGCTTCTTTTTCCGTAAGGCCGGTTTTGGCCACGTTGAGATCGAACACGCGGAAGATGCTGGTTCCCGTCACGCCGGAAAACACCGTGCTTCCTCCGGTGATGTTTTCCCCCACGACACGCCCTTGTTTGTTGGCCGTGGACCCAAGGGGAATCCAGGCGGGCTTGCCGGTGACGAGGTTTGTGACTTCCACGCAATCCCCCGCGGCGTAAATATTCGGAAAATTGGTTTGCATGAACTCGTTGACGCGGATCGCTCCCGTGGGGCCAATCTCGATCCCTGCCTCCTGGGCCAGCCGTGTTTCGGGCCGGACGCCCACGGAGAGGATCACTAGGTCGGCAGAGATACTTTGTCCCGCCACGGTGACCGCGGTTACGCCCTGTTCCGGCGAGCCTTGGATCGCATCGAGGCCCGCGCCCAACATCACCCGCACGCCTTTTTGTTCCAGAACCCGCAGGATATGGGCAGCCACGTCGGTGTCAAAAAGCGGCGCGAGTTGTTTTTCCCGTTCCACCACGGTTACTTGGACCCCACGGTTGACCAGGTTTTCCACCATCTCCAATCCGATATATCCTCCGCCGGCCACCACTGCTAGTTGGATTCGGCCTTCGTCCAGAAATTTACGGATTTTGTCGGATACGGGGACAGTCCGGATGACATACACACCGGGCAGATCCACGCCAGGCAGGGAGGGGATGATGGGTGTTGCGCCCGTGGCGATCACCAGAGCGTCGTAGGGCACGGTGCGGATCTGGTTGGCAACCAGATCCAGAATGTCCACGGTCTGGGCCTGGGGATCGATGCGCGTGGCCCGGTGGCGGGTATGGATGGTAATCTGGTGTCCTTGTTGGAATTGTTCCGGCGTGCGGGCCAGCAGCTGGGCGCGATTTTCCACTTCACCGCCGATGTAATACGGCTGCCCGCACCCGGCGTAGGAGATGTATTCCTCGTCGGTGTAGATGGTGATCTCCGCGTGGGGATCCTGCCGGCGGGCCTTGGCCGCGCTCTTGGTTCCGGCCGCGACTCCTCCGATGATGATGATTCGCTTATTCGGATTGGGCATTCGATTTGCTCCCTTTTTTCTCCGTTTTATTCAGTTGGCACGCGCCGGACATGCAGGTCGGAATTCCCAAAGCCGGCAGCAGATAACGCATCAGGATGTACCAGAACACGATGAAACCCGCGATAACCAGAATGTCACTCCACATGATGATTCTCCTTTCGCAAAGGGCACCTCGGGATGTTCATTTTCCGCAAAATCAGTTCCAGAGGGCAAAAATTGGTGAAGCCGGATTGAAAGAGATTCAATCCTACGAAGAGGGTGAACGCGAACCACCAGGGGGAATGCAACAATCCCAAGGCGACGCTCGCCATCACGAAAAAACCCGCGGCAATACGGACAATTTTTTCCGTGGTCATGATGATACCTCCAATTCAGGATATTTATGAACGAACAGCAAATGGTAAATCACAGGGATGACGACCAGGGTAAATGTCGTCGAGGCAAAGATGCCGAAAATAATGGACCAAGCCAGGCCGCTGAAAATGGGATCGAGGGTGATCACCACGTTTCCCAGCAGCGAGGTGCCCGCCGTAAGCAGGATCGGACGGAAGCGGACCGCGCCCGACTCGATCAGGGCGTCGTTCAGCGGCCGCCCTTCCTTAAGCGCGGCGTGCACGAAATCGATCAGGATAATGGAGTTGCGGACAACGATGCCCGCCAGGGCGATCATCCCGATCATGGCGGTCGCCGTGAAAAAGGTCGGATCTTCATACCCGCCCACGGTCCGGTTCGTAAGGAGATTCAGAAAATAGAAGCCGGGCATTATGCCGATCATGGTCAAGGGGATAGCCACCATGATCACCAGGGGCATGGCGAACGAATTGGTTTCGATGATAAGCAGGATGTAGATACCAATGAGCGCCACCCCGAAGGCGATGCCGAGGTCCCGAAACACTTTTATGGTGATATGCCATTCGCCCTCGCCGCTCCACACGATGTGGAATCCTTCGGGCAGAGGATTTTTCGCGAAATAGGATTGCAGTTCGAGGATCGCTTCCGCGGGGGCGCGGCCCGCCATTTCGCCCAGCACGTAGACCACCCGTTCCAAATTCTTATGGTAGATCGATACGTCCCGCTTGCTCTCCACAAACGTGCCCAGCTCGGCGATTTGGACTAACCGGCCGGAATCGCCCTTGACCGCCACGCGGGCGAGCTCTTCCCGGCTGGAACGTTCTTCCTGAGGCAGCCGGAGATAAATAGAAAGAGGATGGCGTTCGGACGGGACATGCACTACGCCCGCGTTCTTTCCGCCCAAGGCGAGTGCCAGGGTTTCCGCGATTTGTCGGGAGGTGATGCCATTGAGGGCGGCCTTGTCGCGGTCCACTTCAAAGATCAGCTTGGGCTGGGGGGCTTCGACATAATCGTCCACATCCACCAAACCCCGGATGGTTTCCATTTTATGGCGGACAAGACGGCCCACTTCGATCATCTCGTCGTACGATTTATCCGGCGTGCCGTAGATTTCCGCCACGATGGTGGAGATGACCGGCGGGCCGGGGGGGACTTCCACCAGTTTGACATTGGCGCCGTGGTGTTTCGCGATTTCGGCGAGATCGGGCCGCAGCCGCAGACCGATGGTATGGCTTTGTTGCTTGCGGTGTTCCTTGGGAGCGAGGTTGATACGGATGTCTGCCAGGTGGCCTCCTTCGCGGAAATAGTAATGCCGGACCATGCCGTTGAAGTCGATGGGCGAGGCGTGGCCCACATAGGAGACGAAATCGGTCACTTCAGGCACCCGCCGGAGAAACGATTCGAAGTCGCGGACCACGCGGTCGGTCTGTTCCAAGGTTGTGCCTTCGGGCATGTCAATGAGGAGTTGGAGCTCGTTCTTGTTATCGAATGGCAGCATCTTCAACGGAACCAGTCCTAACGCGGGAAGAAGCGCCGAAGCAATTAGCAACATAATGACAAACAGAATTAAGCCGTACGACAAAAGTTTCGATTTGAGAAAGGGTTGAATTATCCCACGATATACCCGGTACACGGTGCTTTGGTGGAGATCGAAGGCTTCTGCGGTGGCGTGCTCGTATTCATGTTTGAAGACGTGGTAGGTCATCCACGGCGTAATGGTAAAAGCCACCAGGAGTGACATGAGCATAGCCAAGGGGACGTTGAGCGCCATGGGGGCCATGTAGGGGCCCATCATCCCGGTGATGAAGAACATGGGAACGAAAGAGACAATGACCGCCAGCGTAGCGAGGATAATCGGGGGGCGGACTTCATCCACCGCATGGAGGACCGAATCCCGGGCGTTGCGGATTTTCATGGTGAAATGGCGGTAGATGTTTTCCACGTCCACGATGGGATCGTCCACCACGAGACCCAGGGAAAGTGTCAAGGCAAACAAGGTGACGCGGTTGATGGAGTACCCGAGCAACATATTGAAGAACAGCGTCAGGCCGAAGGTGATGGGCACGGCGAAGGCGATGATGAGGCCCTCCCGCCAACCGAGTTGGTAAGCGATAAGGGCGATGACCGTGAGGATGGCGATTAACAGGCCTTCCACCAGTTCGTTGACCTTGTCGTTGGCGGTTTCGCCGTTGTTGCGGGTGATCAGGATATGGACATCGTCGGGGATAACCTGGGATTTGATCGATTCCAACTGTTCCAGGATTTCGTCGACCACCCATACCGCATTGGTGCCCTTTTTCTTGGCGAAGGCCAAGGTAACGGCCGGCACACTCTGATCCCGGTGGATAGGATCCGTTTTTAAGAAGGGACTATGATCGGTCTTCAGGAGAATGGCAGGGCCGAAGCCTACGCGGGTAAATGTGTCCCGTTCGGCAGGGCCGTCGATCAGCCGGGCGACGTCACTGAGATGCACCGGTTGGGCGTTGTGAACCCCGATTACTAAGTCTTTCAGTTCCTCGACCGAGGAAAACACCGTACCACCCTCGACCAGGTATTCCAGGTTATCCCGCTGGAAGGAACCCGCCTGGACATTGACGTTGGCCGCCTGGATTTTTTCCACCACCTCCAGCGGGGCGAGGGAATGGGCCTGCAAGCGTTCCCGGTCGAATTCGACCCGGATTTGCCGTGGCAATCCCCCGACGATGAAGGTGTTGCCGGTGTCTTTCACACCTTGCAGGCGGTCGATGACCTCCTCCGCCACCCGGCGCAGGGTGTATTCGTCCGCTCCGCCGCTGTACAACGTCAGGTTGAGGATGGGGACGTCGTCGATCTCGATCGGCTTCACCACCCAACCGGCAACCACGTCAGGGACTTTGTCGATATTGGAATCGATCTTGTTGTACAGCTTGACCAAACTGCGCTCGCGGTCTTCGCCGACATAGAACCGTACCGTGACCACCGCCTGTCCGGGCATGGAAGTCGAATAGACATATTCAACCCCGTCGATCTGCCACAGCAGCTTTTCCAGCCGGGTGGCCACCAACCGTTCGACCTCTTCTGACGTCGCGCCCGGGACGGATACATATACATCGGCGAAGGGCACGACGATCTGGGGCTCTTCCTCCCGCGGAGTGATCATCAACGCAGACGCCCCAGCCAACAGGGAGAGAATGATCAGAATGACCGAGAGGTTCGAATCCAGAAAGATTTCGACAATTTTACTGAAAGGAGACAGTTTGTTTCCGTGTGTCATGCCGCCGGCTCCTGTCGAATCACAACGTGTTCCCCTTCCGTCAGACCGGAGAGGATTTCGATATCCCCGTTCCACCGCCGGCCCGTGCGCACCGCGCGGGTTTCCATTTGGTTGTCTTTCTTGACTGTGATGAATTCCAATTGGCCGACTGTCCGGATGGCGGCCCGGGGAATCACCAGGTATTTTACGGGGTCCAGGGGGATCTCGATCCGGCCGAACATCCCAGGAAAGATGCCCGTTTCGCGGGGAATTTCAACCTTGACGATCACCGAGCGGCTGGCGGGATCGGCGGAAGGCACGATTTCATTCACGGTTCCTTCCATTTCCTTATTCACCGCGTCAATCCGGACTTTCAATTTTTGACCGATTTTGAGGCGGCCGGATAACTGTTCGCGGACCGCCGCTTCCACCCGCAGGTTGGTGGGATCGTACATGGTCAACAAGGGCTTGCCGGGCGAGGCCAAGTCACCGGGATCAGCGAACTTTTCGATCACGGTTCCGTCCACCGGCGCGTAGATTCTCGCGTACGAGAGCATGACCTCGGCTTCATTAACTTGTTCCTGGGCTTGTTCCAAGCGGGCCTGGGCGATCCGTTCCGCGCTGACCATCTCGTCATAAGCGTTTTGGGTAACGGATTGGGTTTTCAAGAGGGCCTCATACCGCTGGCGGTCACGCACAGCTTTGTCATAGGTGGCCTTGGCCGCCTCAAGCGCGTTGCGGGATTGTTGCATCCGGGCGCGCAGGTCGCGGTCGTCCAGGGTGATTAGGAGATCGCCCTTTTTTACCGTGTCGCCGGGGCGGACGTTGATGCTCAGGATTGTGGCGAGGATCTTGCTCGCCACGTTGGTTGTACTGCGGGATTGGATAGAACCCACCGCCTCGGCGGTTTGGTCCATGGTGCGGTACGCGGCGGTCACCGTGGGCACATCGGCGGCCTCCGCCTTCGCTTCGGGCAGCAGCGCCGGCTCGATCCGGTCCGGGGTGAAGGAGCCTTGCATCCAAAGCAACAATCCCACTAAGACGGCCAGTCCCCCGAAGAGGATGATGAGATTCAGGACCAGTTTCATGAGAAAGATCCTTTTTCGCGGATTGATATTGGCTATTTACTTTTCTACTATCCTATTGTATAATAGATAAGAAGAAAATGCAAGAATCATTGTACCTTTTTTTCCCGGAGATGTGATGAATATGAATGATATCACTTTGATGAACGAGGAAATGTACCGGCTGATGGCACAGCGGTTCAAAGCCATGGCCGAACCTGCCCGCCTGATGATCCTGCAACTGCTGAAGGATCATGAATTGACGGTAGGGGAGATCGCCGAGTTAACGGGGATGAAGCACGGCACCGCATCCGCCAACCTGGTGGCCTTGGCCAAGGCGGGGCTGGTTACGAGCCGCCGGGAGGGAACCCGCATGTACTACCGGGTGAGCAGCGAGATGGTGCTGAAGATCTGTGACATCGCGTGTGACTGCATCCGCCAGGAGATCGAGGAAATGGTCAAAATGGGGATGGGAGATTCTATGATTGTCAAGTAATATTTTCGCGATTCATTCCAAACAAAGTGATAGGATGAAAGTGATAGGATGATGGGGGTTCATCATTCAGTCTGGTTTTGGGGTTAATCCTTGTCGCGAAGTTTGGATGGGAAAAAGGGTTGGAGAACATCCATTTCAACCGCCAATGCCTTTACGATACGTATGTTAAACCCAACCAACGAAGAATAGTATCGGCATTTGTTTACTTGATCGCGGAGAAAGAATGCCTCCTGCCTTTTCAGAGCTTTCCTCACCCTGACCCTCTGCCAAAGGGAGATGGAATCGTTTGGTGTTCCCATCCTTTTTCACCCCACATATCAAGCACGGAGAAAGTTCAGCATTCAGGAAAAAAGGAATCCAATAAAAAAGCGGGATTTTTCCGATCCCGCTTTTTCGCGAAAACATGCAGACGTCTGATTTGATTTCTTACTTGATTTCGATTGTGGCGCCGACTTCCTCGAGTTTGGCTTTGATGCTCTCGGCTTCTTGCTTGCTGACGGCTTCCTTGAGTGGTTTGGGAGCATTGTCAACCAGGTCTTTGGCTTCCTTCAGGCCGAGGTTGGTCAATTCGCGCACCACCTTGATCACCTTGATCTTCTGAGAGCCCGCGCTGGCAAGGATGACGTCGAATTCCGTCTTTTCCTCGGCAGCCGCCGCGGCGCCTTCCGCTGGTCCGCCCGCCATCATGGGAAAGCCGGCCATGGGCATGGCTGCCGTCACGCCGAATTTTTCCTCGAATGCGTCGGCCAATTCTTTGGCTTCCAACAGGGTCAGCCCGCCGATCTCTTCCAATATTTTTTCGATTTTTTCGCTAGCCATGAGTTACATCTCCTTTGAATTTTATCAATGAATGGTTGTTTGTTTGAATCGGAACTCTTGGTAACCCGATTGTTAGGACGCAGGGTAGTCCGTTCAGGGCTTCCCTCACCCTAGCCCTCTCCCAGGGGGGGAGGGGATTATTTACTTTTACCTCAACATCATAGGGCAGGTGCGCTGGATACCGGGCAATGGCGGCTTATGCCGCCTGTTCCAACTTTTCCACATAGGCTTTCATGAGCCCGTGCAGTTTGTTGGAGAGGCCCTTGATGCCGCCCAGAATGTTGCTGGCCGGGGCTTTGATGCCGCCCAGGATCTTGGCCTGCAGTTGTTCGAGTGGTGGAACCTTGGACAACAATTCGACCTGGCCGGCGTCCATAAACCGGCCATTGACCACACCGCCTTTGATTTTGACGAATTCGAAATCCTTGGCGTAATCCACCAGGGCCTTGGCCGGGGCCACCGGATCCGGACCCGCGAAGATCACCGCGCTGGGACCGGTCAGGATTTGGTTGATTTCCTGGTACGGTTGATCGGAAACCGCCAATTTCAGCATGCGGTTCCGAATGATCCGCAACGTGCTATTGGATTCGCGGACCTTGCGGCGCAGGGCAGAAATCTGACTTACGTTCAAGCCGCGGTAATCGAACACCAAAAAACCGGATGAGTTATCAATCAAGGACTTGAACTCATCCACCATTTTTTGTTTGTCTTGCCGCCGTAATGGCATATCGTCTCACCTCCTTCGCGTTCGGATTTATTATGTCATCAATCCTTGTGTTGCCTTTTTGGAAAGGTCATAGAACCAAAGAACCCAAAGGACCTCAAGGACGTAAGGGAATCGAAGACAGAAAGCCTGCACCCCTTATCCCCTCACTCCGGCCCTCTCCCCGAGGGAGAGGGAGAAATATTCTTAGGCGAGTATCCAGGTCCATTCCTGCATTTTCAGCCCCCCATGGGTTTGGCGGGATCCTCTTGCCGGATCCACCCGGGGAGAAAACCGCCTAGAGGGTCTTCCGCGTCCCGATAGCTGATCCGCCAGGCGCCATCCAGTTTTTGGGCCCGGTAAATCACCGTGTGCGGGACGTTCATCTCGATCGTTTCCCGGGGCGGGATATCCGCCAAAAGAGAAAGGATAATCCGGTTAATGGCGAAATGGGCGATGATCAGCAGTGGACCGCCGTTCCCCCAGGATTCGATGCGTTTCACCACTTCCCGCGCCCGGGGGACCGCCTCGGCGTTTGACTCGCCTTGGGGAGGGCGGTAATTCCACTTGTCCGCCATCCGGGCCGCCCACATTCCCGGAAAATGGATTTCCAACTCGTCCAGGGTGTGGCCTTCGAACGCGCCGAAGGAGACTTCGCGCAATGCCGGGGTGGCTTCCATGGGGATACCGGCCTCTTCCCGGATGATCGCGGCGGTTTGCTGCGCCCGCCCCAGGGGACTGGCCAACGCGTGCCGGATTTCCAGGGGAGCCAAGGCCTTGGCCAGGATACGCGCCTGCTCGATCCCTTGAGGGGAAAGCGGAGAATCGTTCCAGCCTTGCAAGCGTCGTTGCACGTTGTACTCGGTCTGGCCGTGGCGGACAAAATAGACGGTTTGCATGATCCGGTCTGGTAATTTCACTGGCGCCTTGGGCGATGAAAAAGGCCCAATCCCACAAAGAGATTGAGCCTGTACGCGCAAGGTCGAATCCCCGGCCGGTTTTTCCGGCAACGAGGAATTTCAAACAAGGCGAACTTATCCGGCTTCAATCTCGGCAGGGCATTTTACCCAAAGGAACCTGCTGTCTTCGATTGATGTTCGCTCGACTGCTTTACACAAAGAATGGTTCAACGCGCTACTGCGCCGTACGCCTCCTTAGGCCGCCCGCGCCACATCGCGCAGGGAGTTGGGATCCAGGCGGATGCTGGGGCCCATGGTGGTGCTCAGGTAAACGCTTTTCATGTACGTGCCCTTTGCCGTGGCGGGCTTAGCCCGCAGCAAGGCGGCGATCACCGTCTGGATGTTCCCGAGCAGCTGATAGTCGGTGAACGAGGCCTTGCCGACCGGGACATGAATGCCGCCGGCTTTGTCGGCCCGGAATTCGATTTTCCCGGCTTTGAACTCCTTGACGGTTTTGGCGATTTCGTTGGTCACGGTGCCGGTTTTGGGGTTCGGCATGAGGCCACGGGGCCCGAGGATTTTCCCGAGTTTCCCCACGTGCCGCATCATATCCGGGGCGGCGATGACCACGTCGAAATCCAAAAAGCCTTCGGTGATTTTTTGGACGAGATCGTCGCTGCCCACCACTTCCGCACCTGCTTCCTTGGCCGCGGTGGCTTGTTCCCCTTCGGCGAAGACGGCGACCCGCACTGATTTTCCCGTGCCGTTGGGCAGGGAAACCGTGCCTCGCACTTGTTGATCGGCCTTCTTGGGGTCGATGCCCAGATTGGCAATCAGTTCAACCGTCTCATCGAATTTGGCGGTGGCGATCGATTTGATCATTTTGACGGCTTCTTCCAGAGAGACAGGTTCCCGGGTTAAGCCATCCACGATCTTTTGGTAGCGTTTTCCATGTGCTGGCATTAGTTTTCCACCTCGATTCCCATGGAGCGTGCCGTGCCGGCGATCATGCTGACGGCTTTATCGATGCTGAACGCGTTGAGATCATTCATTTTAATCCTGGCGATTTCTTCCAACTGCGCGCGCGTAACTTTACCGACTTTGTCGCGGTGGGGCACACCAGAACCTTTGGCGAGTTTTGCGGCTTTTTTAAGGAGGACCGCTGCCGGGGGGGATTTGGTGACGAAGGTGAAGGAGCGGTCCTGATAGATGGTGATGATCACAGGGATGATCATGCCAGACTGGTCTTTGGTCCGCTCGTTGAACTGTTTGCAGAAGTCCATGATGTTGATCCCGTGCTGACCGAGGGCGGGACCTACGGGAGGCGCGGGATTCGCCTGTCCAGCGGGACACTGCAATTTGACTTGGGCGATCATTTTCTTGGGAGGCATGAGAATCTCACTCCTGACAGCGAATCAAACCACAAAGTATCGCTTTGGTTTGTCGTATCTACCTAAATTTTCTCGACTTGCAGAAAGTCGAGTTCCACGGGCGTCGAGCGCCCCAAAATATCCACCATGACTTTCAGGCGGCCGCGTTCCTCGTTGATTTCCGCGACGTAGCCGGTGAAGTTGTAGAAGGGGCCTTCAATGACCTTGAGTTGTTCTCCCACTTCAAACACGACCTTGGGACGGGGCCGGTCCTCGGTGGCGCTCATGTGAGCCATGATGTTCTCGACTTCCTCGGGGGAGAGGGGGAGGGGATGGCGGCCTGTCCCCACAAATCCGGTGACCCCTGGGGTGTTTTTAATCAGAGCCCAGGTTTCCTCGTCCTGCTCCATTTCGATGATGATATACCCGGGAAAGATTTTTTGGGACGAATAGGTTTTTTTGCCGTCCCGGATTTCGACCACTTCTTCTGTCGGGATGATAATTTGCGAGATGCGATCAGACAGGCCTTCCGTCCGCACGGTGGCTTCGATATTTTCCTTGACTTTGTTTTCGAAACCGGAATAAGTGTGTACGACGTACCAGTTTTTCGCCATGATCGCTTGGCTCATTTCTTTCCAACGTTCGGAATGGATTTCCTTCAGGTGTATAAGACAAAGAACCATTTCCGGACAAAGGTCATAATTACATCCCAAAGACCGCTATAGAGGGAGAAAAACAAGACGGTGATGAGCACGACCACCGTGGAGTTATACACTTCTTCCTTGGAAGGCCACGTGACGGTATCCAATTCCGTGAGGACACCGTAAATAAACTCCCCCGTACGGGTCTGTATGAATTTGGACCCTTTCAATGATTCGATGATGCGTTTTAAAAGGCTCTCACCCATGACGTCCAATCCTTGCTTGGTCTCGAATCTGCCTCCATCCGTCGAGGGGCGGCCATCACGACGCGCCCTGGCATCGCATTACCCTGTCTTTCAATAATTATACAAAAAAATAACCCCCTTTGGGGCGGATAAAAAGTAGAAATAGTTTATATTCATTCCACCGGCGCGTCAATCCTGCCATCAGCCCGGTGGCCATCAAATCGGCACAATCCCCTGTGTACAATTCATTTTATACTCCGTTTCCCGCGGGTCAACCGGTAAACGGGATTTCAAACCGGAAAAGTGGGATACCGGCAAAAATCCATCGGTTGTGTTTTTCGCGGTTTTATCCCGCAGGGCCTTGAATCAGGCGGTTTCCTTCTGCGCGGGTGTATGGTAGGATACCGCGATTTTCAAAAATCCATTCCACCGCAGGAAGACCTGAGAAAGGATTGGGAAATGGTGAAAACAATCAAAACGACACGCCGGGATTTTCTCAAACTATCGGGGAGATCGGCGTTGGGGCTGGGGACGGCCGTGCCGTCCATCGTTCCCCGGTATGTTTTCGGGCAGGACGCGCCCAGCGATAAATTCGTGGTGGGGATTATCGGCTTGGGGTGGCGGGGCATGGATCTGCTGAACGGGGCCATGCGCCATTCCGATCTGCGAATTGCCGCCATTGCCGATGTGGACCGGCCGTTCCTGTTGAATGCCCTGAAAATTCTCGACGATCACATGAATCTCGACCGCCAGTGGGTCGAAGGCCGGGGGAGCGGCATGAAGCGGTATCCCATGCCTCCGCACGCCGTGGAACCCTACGAGCATTATGAGCATTTGTTGGAACGCCAAGACATCGATGCGGTGTTGGTGGCGGTTCCGGATCACTGGCACGCCAAAATTTATATCGACGCCATGCGGGCCGGGAAAGACGTTTATGGCGAGAAACCCCTCACCTTGTACCTTAACCAGGGGCGCAATGTGGTCCGCGTGGCGCGGGAAACCGGTAAAGTTTTTCAGACCGGCAGTCAGCAGCGTTCGGATGACAAGTTCCGCACCGCGTGTGAATACGTCCGATCCGGGCGTCTCGGGAAGATTGAATCAGTGGATGTCGTCGTCGGCGGCGCCCCTCAGCGGGAAGGGGTGCCAGACGAACCGGTACCGCCGGGTCTGAACTGGAACAAGTGGCTGGGACCAGCGCCCAAGGTTCCCTACAATCCGTTACGGGCGCGGGTGGAGTTCCGTTGGTTCTTCGAGTATTCGGGCGGGATGGTGACCGATTGGGGGGCGCATCACCTGGAAATCATGCAGTGGGGTCTGGGGATGGATGGTTCCGGGCCGCTGTCCGTGGAAGGCACGGCGGAAGTCCGGCCGGGATTCTACAATACATTCACCAGTTTCGATTTCACGTTCGAGTATCCCAACGACATCAAGGTCTATTTCAAGAGCCGGGGCGAAGGCGGGGTGACATTCCGGGGGCCGAAGGGGGAAATATTCGTCACCCGGGGAAAGATCCGCTCCACGCCCGAGGACATTCTGAAAGAGCCGTTGAAGGATACGGATGTCCATCTATACAAGAGCGACGACCATATGCAGAACTGGATCGATTGCATGAAAACCCGCAAGCGGCCCATCACGGATGTGGAAATCGGCCACCGTTCGGTTTCCGTCTGCCATTTGGCCAACATCTGCGGCCATTTAAAAAGAAAACTGTACTGGGACGCCGTGAATGAGATGTTTATCAATGATCCGGAAGCCAACCGGTGGCTGGACCGGGATGAACGTGAACCGTACCGGCATATTTAACCGGTGAGACTCCAGGATCCAACTTTTTCCGCGGGGGCGGAGGATAACCGCCTCCGCGGATTGTTTGATCCCCATTTTGATCCACGGGCCGGGACAACAAGATTTATCAAGGGATCAATAAGGAAGAAAAAGGCGGGCCAGCAGGATGTTGGCTCCGCTCAGGATCTCGCCTTGCGTGAGTTTTTTCCTTTCCATTTGAATCCTGGAAGAGGATTGGGCATCGTGATATAGTGAATTCAAATCCAAACATAATTCAAATCCAAACGGTTAACCGTTTTACCCGCAAAGGATTTGGGGAGAGCGATCATGAAGAAGGAAGAGATGAAACGGCGTCGATTTTTGCAAACGGCGGCTGCCGGAACCGCGGTGGTTTCCCTGGCGGCGCTGGCAGTGCTCGAGTCGGAGAAAGCGGGCGAAGATGGCCAACTGGCTCTTTTGGGGGGCAAGCCGGTGCGGAATAGCGGTTTTCCCTCCTGGCCGATGATTGAGAAAAATGACGAAGAGGCTTGGGCGGATGTGCTCCAAAAGAAGGGCTGGTGCCGTTTGAATGGGGATTACGTGGACCAGTTCGAAAAGGAATATGCGAAACTGACGGGCGTAAAGGAATGTTTGGCCACCAGCAACGGGACCAATGCCCTGTTCGGTTCGATGAGCGCCTTGGACATCGGGCCGGGTGATGAGGTGCTGGTTCCGCCCTACACCTTCGTGGCGACCGTCAATGTCCCCTTTTTGCGGTTTGCCCTGCCCGTCTTCGTGGATATCGATCCGGAAACTTTCCAGATGGACCCGGCCAAGATCGAGGAAAAGATCACGGAACGCACCCGCTGTATCTGCCCAGTACACATCGGGGGGTATGTGGCCAATTTGGATGCCATCCTCGAGATTGCCAAGAAGCACAATTTGTACGTAGTCGAAGATGCCTGCCAGGCCCATTTGGCCGAATGGAAGGGCCGCAAGGTGGGATCCTGGGGTGACGCAGGCTGTTTCAGTTTTCAGGTCACCAAGAACCTGAGCAGCGGCGAAGGCGGCGCGATCATTAGTAACAATTCCGAGTTGATCGACCGGGCTTATTCGTTCCATTCCAACGGGCGGGAACGAACCAACAAATACGGCTATCAATACATTCATAACGGGACCAACATGCGCATGACCGAGTTTCAGGGCGCGTTGTTGCTTCAGCAAATGACCCGTCTGGAAGCCCAGGCCCGGATCCGGGAGACCAACGCGGAGTATCTCACGGAGCAACTCCAGCAGATTCCCGGGATCAAACCGGCCAAGCATTACGAGGGTTGCACCCGTACGGCCTATCATCTGTACATGCTCCGGTATGATGCTTCCCAATTCGCGGGGGTGCCGCGTGCCAAATTCCTCCAAGCGTTGAACGCGGAGGGGATTAGTTGCGGCGGCGGCTATACTCCCCTGAACAAGGAACCGTTTGTCGAAGAGACGCTGCGCAACCGGACTTTCCAGGCGGTTTATTCCAAGGAGCGGATCGATCAGTACCTGAAGGAAAACCATTGCCCGGAGAATGACAAGCTCTGCCAGGAAGCGGTCTGGTTTTTCCAAAGCATGTTACTGGGCACGAAAGAGGACATGGATCAGATCGCGGAAGCGATCCGTAAAATCCACAAGAACGCGGCGGCGCTGGCCAAGGCGTGAGCGATTCGGCCGCCCAGAAGAGATTCCTGCTAGAAGGGGAGCCTCCGCTCCCCTTCCGGCTTTGCAGGCGGGAATAGCTCCATTTTGTTGAGGCCTTAGGATCACTCCACGACATGCCCCGCATTGTGGATACAGCCTATTTGCCGGAATTCGACTTATTTTACCCGCATGAATCCCGGCAACACCAAAGAGAGGGGCGGGAGAAAGGTAATCACCATCAAGGCGGTGAATTCCGCGATCAGGAAGGGAATCACCGCGCGGCTCAGTTGAGATACATTGAGCCCCGTCGTGGTGGACGCCATGAAAAGATTAACCCCCACCGGCGGCGTGATCTGGCCAATGGCCATGTTAACGGTCAGGATGATGCCGAAATGAACAGGATCGACTCCCACTTGCTGGAGCGCCGGCTGGAAAACCGGGACGAAAATATAAATGATGGAGATGGCGTCGATAAAACAGCCGGCGATGAGCAGAAAGGCGTTGATCAAGAGAAGCAATACGATTCGATTCTGGGAGATCTGCAAAACCGCCCCGCTCAAGTCTTCGGTTAAGTGAGTCTGGTGAAGCACCCAGGCGAAGAGGGAACCTCCCGCGATGATAAAAAAAATCTGGGCAGATCCCCGGCCGGTGCGGATGAGCACGTTCAGTAATTTTCCCTCCTGGAAAAGCGAGCGGTAGAAAATCCAATCCACCAGGAAGATATAAAGAACCGCGGCCCCCGCGGATTCGGTCGGAGTGAAGATGCTGAGATAAATGCCGCCCAGGATGATCACGGGGGCAAGGAGGGCCAGGATGGATCCTCCGGCAACGGACCAATCCAGGCGGGGTGGGTGAGCCGGGATCTGGTCCCGGCGGGATAACAACAGCACTGCGATGATCAAGGCCAGGCTGACGGTGATCCCGGGGAGCACGCCGGCCAGAAACAGTTGGCTGATGGAAGTTTCGGCCACCACGCAATACAGGATAAGAGCCACGCTGGGCGGCACGATGATGCCGATGCCCCCGCCCGCGGCCAATAACGCTCCCGAACGGGCTTCAGAGAAACCGGATTC
>JABLXU010000060.1:5000-28487 GCA_013177805.1 Candidatus Omnitrophota bacterium | reverse complement strand
CCTGGGCCGGATTCGTGGGATGGAGAAACCGGCTCCACGGCGTGCCGTACTCGCGGCGCAGGTCCAAGGCCAGCCACGAGGGCGTGGTCTCGTCCGCGCTGAAATACTCGCGCAGGTGAGTGATCGCGCCGTTTTTGAATACGCCGGCGTCTTCCCGCGCCGTGTAGCGGATGTGCAGGATGGCATCGGTGATTGTGGAGTAATCGAACTGGCGCAGCGGCCGGCCGAAATCGGGATTCGCGGGATCCGGATTGTTGGCGGGGAGGTCACTGAACAGTTCGAGCGCCCATTCGCTGATGACCCCCGCGCCCTCGAAGGGCAGGTACCGCTCATCCCGGAAGCTCAGTTCGAACACACCACTGTCATTCTGCCCGCTGCTGGTGGCGACAGCCTTCACCGGGATGTTGCTTTCCACGAAGCGGCTGTCATCCGCGGGCCGTCCGGCATCGTCCGTGTTCCGGGGATAGCCATTGTCACCGTTGGTGGTGTTCATCCGAATGCTGTTCTTGAGGAGCCGCAGCGTGCAGGCGACGGACGTGTAGGGCCCCGCCACGCACGGCAAGGTCAAACTAACGGATTTGATTCGGCGGAAATAATGGCCGGGGAAATCGAGATCGAAAATTTCTTCCGGCAGATGGAAGAAACACCGGCCGGTCTCGCGCAACCGCACCAACGACAACGGATCCAGTAGCAGAAGCGAAACAGGCTTGGTGAGTTCGAACTCGCGGCGGTTCTGCTCCAGGTAAGCCGTTTCCAGCCGCCGCAGGTCGTATTGCAATTTTTCGCCGGACAACAGGCCCTTCTTGAGGTTGTCCCAATACCCGAACATGATGATGCGGCTGTCCGCCAGGCCAAGTTCGAACCGGAAACAACGTTCCGCGCGTTTGGCCAAGTCGTATGCCAACTTGTAGCTTTGGAAATAGACCCCGGAAATCTGTCCGATCTGCCACTGGTACAGTTCCTGGCTGGTATATTTCGACCGCATGAAGGCATCCATGGCCTTGGCGTTGTCGATTTGCAGTTTCTGGTTCTCCAATTCCTTTTCCGCGATGGCCACCCGCAGTTCCGCCGCGGCGATGGATTTGTCCAACTGCTCGATTTCGATTTTTGCCAGTTCCTTCTGATAATCCCAATCGTCCTGCCGGCGCTGGTACGACGCCACAGTCGAGGCAATGGACGCTCCTTTGTCCAACGCGCGGGCGATGCTGGTCAACGTCAAGGCGGCGTCCTCGGCGATCGATCCGAAGGTCTTGCCACCCGTTTCCGCCGTGGCGTGGGGAGAGCCGCCGAAACCCGACGCGCCGATGAGAAACTGCGGCACGGCTTTCAGCCCCCCGGACAACACATACCCCAGCGCCACCCCGGCCTCGATCAACGTCGACAGCGAGTTGAGCGTGAGCGCGGCA
This sequence comes from Candidatus Omnitrophota bacterium, assembly GCA_013177805.1. Lineage (GTDB taxonomy): Bacteria > Hinthialibacterota > Hinthialibacteria > Hinthialibacterales > Hinthialibacteraceae > JABLXU01. The sequence continues at coordinate 27,081 of JABLXU010000060.1, read as the reverse complement.
ATTTCTCCGGCATTCATGAACTCCCGGGATTCATAATAAACCTTCTTGGCCTGCGCCATCTCCCGGCTTTTCTGCAAACTGGCCAGGGTTTCCTCAGCCTCGGCGATTTGTTGTTCACGAACGGCCTTGGCAGCGTCCAACACGCGGATTTCCTGGTCTTGCCGCAGCCGGCTGAGCGCTTCGGCATCTTTTTTCTCGAGAGCCGACAACAAGGCGGCTCCCAAGGCCTTCACGTCGTTGCAGACTTCGTTGGCCTTCTGCAGCAAGACATGGAAACGGTACAGCGGCAGCGGAGCGTTCAAGTCAGCCAGCGCGGAGCTGATATCCAGGCCCGCGGCCACGGCCTTGACGAGCGCGCCCGGATCGATGGGCGGTTCGAACAACGCCAGTTGCCGCACCACGCCCTCGATGTTCATGCAGTGCCGGATTTTGTATAGCCGGTCGGCGACCGTGTCCCAATAACTCAGCATCTTCTCGTTGTGTGGAATGCAGAAATAAAGCATGGGCAAGGAGACGGTAGCCATCCCGTCCCCGCCGGTTCCGGCCGGCATGGGGATTAGATTCTCCACCTCCACCAAGGCATTGGCGAATGCGTCTAATTGCTTTTCCAACTCATTGAAACTTTCAACAGGCGGTTGGGCCTGCGGCGGAATCCGCATCGGCCGCGGCCCCAGCAGCTCGGCAGCGAGGATGTAGAGCTGCGTCGCCTCGTTGATGCTTTCCATGCTGTCCTGGCGGAACAGGGAGTCGCCCCAAGCAATCAGGTTGTCCAAATACTTCATAACTACCGTCTTCTGGTACGCCACCGTCCGGTAATTGGCGATGCGGTGCGGTTCGAAGGGATTGACGCGCCAATCGTACACCTGGTCTTCGAGGGCTTTTTGGGTTTGCGGTGAATAGCCCGGCACACTCGTGTCGCCGGCCAGCAGGCGCAGGATATTCTCGATGCGCTGCTGGATGTACATGGGGTCGGTTGTTTCAAAGAACGGCTTGGTGATCCAGTACTTGCTCATCGCCGAACCGCCGGGCACGGAACTTTCGACTCCAATGGGATTGAAGATGAAGTGGTACCACTCGCGCGCCTCTTCGAACCGCTGGTTCTGGCTCAATACGTTGGCAATGAACAGCGGGATGTGATAGAAAATCTCCCAATTGTAGGATGAATAAGCCCCTGAAGGCGAAAAGTCCACGACCTCCTTGGGGTGGCCGGGCATCACGGCCCAATCGGGCAGTGTGGGATCCTCGATCGAAGGATCGACCACCCAAACCGTCGGGTTGTAGCTGTTCGCGAAATTGAATCCGCTGTTGATCAATTGTGTCTCCCGCTTCATCAATCCGGGGATTCCCTGCACGGGATTCTGGACCCGCTTCGCGAATTCACAAACGAACGGGTGGTAATCGTTAAAGAAGTGGAAGCGGCGGAACTGGAAAAGCCACAACGACACGCCCGCCAGGAAGGCATGCACCCAACGCATGAAGAAGATGACCAGCCTCCGCTTCACCTCCGCGCCGGGAAACGGCGGCACGGTCTCTCCCGCGATCTGGTTATACAGCATCTGCTCCAGGTGTTGGCGTTGTGCGGCGCTGAGAGAGCCGAGATTGAATTGGTCCACCCAAGTCTGGATGAGCCCTTGGAAAAAATCCTCCCAGTTCCGGAATTCCCGCTTGATGTCCGGATAGTAATACCGCAGGCCTCCCCCGCCGTTCCCGGATTCTTCCCGCCGGTACGGCGCGAGCAAGGGCAAGACGAAGAATGTGCGCTTTTTGTCGTTATAGAAAAAGGGCAGCCAACTGCCGATGGGCAGGGGCAGTTCATGCGTCTTTCCCTGGCTTAGCACCATCAAACCGTCCTGCAGCAGGCGGTCCAGGTAGGACAAATGCCAAGGCGGCGACATCCGGTAAAACCAGGGCGTTTCGTGCAACAGCGTCGTCAGCCACAATCCATTCGACTGGGATGACGACTGGTTCTCCAGGGTGAAATCGTTTTGGGGAGTGTCATGGCGGGATTGAGCGAAACCAAACTCGTCGAGTTGTCCCAATTCCGCCCATTTCATGTATGTCGTATAGTTACCGGCTGACTCCCATTCCGGCTTCAGGATGGGCTTGAAATTGCCGAGATAGCCGGAGGGCTCGGGTGTGCCCTGACAGCCCGTGATTTCGAACGCGCCGGAAAGGGAAGCGCGCGGGTTTCCATCACGGCCCAGGCTGGAGCCTTCCACATGAATGCCAAACCTCCCATCCACTCCCGTCCGGTCGATGGGAAAAAAGCGGTAATGCTTCCGGACAATTTCCACGTCATAGGACGCCGTCTCGTAATAGTGCTTGGAGATTTTCATCGGCGTCCACTGGCCTTGCCGGTAACTGCTCATCGCCATTTTCAACCGGAGCAGTTTCCATGCTTTCTTTAGCGGGACATTGGATTGATTGGCGCTAGGGGTGGAGACCGTGTTGTTCGCGGATTCATCGGGGACCTCCGTGAACAACGGCCAAAACAAGTACAAGCGCTGATTGATCACGGCGGGAACGAGATAGTCGCTTTGGATATCGAGGTCTACCTTTTCCCACGGCGTCCATTGCCGGTAATCGAACCGGCGATAGTAGTACACATGCGGCTCCGCGCCTTTCGTCCGGCCGAACACGTGGAGGATCGTGTTGTCCCCGTCGTCTTCCTGGTAGAAGCCCGCCACTTCGAGTTGGGCCACCTGGTCCAGTTTTTCCAGGTACTTCGTGAAGGCCGCCTCGACGGTGTGCTGGTTGATTTCATTTTGGAGCAGTTCGTTCTCCAACTCCTTGAAAAACGGGGAACGGTCTTTTTTCAGTTCCGGCTCGATCCAATTCTCCGGCCACAGGAAGACTTTCCGGTTCGCTTCCCAGACCCGGTACTTGCGCATCCATTTCCACCAGCGCCACGCGCTGTCCCCATCATCGCCGTCCGCCTGGACCTTGACGAACGGCTCCAGTCCCATGAAACAGCGTTGCACGAACAACTGCACGGAGCCGGACGCCTGCACCAGCCGGCTGGTCAGCTGGCACGGGCACATCTCCACGTCCAGTAAATAATAGGCATACAGATCGTTGGTGTTTTCCCATTTGCCCGTCGGCGCGTCGGCGGGTTTTGGCTGGGTGAGCAAATAGGCCGTCAAGGCGTCTCGCTTGCGCTCCCGCAGCGCGTCCTGAATTTCCCCGCAAAGGGCGAGCCACGTCTCGCTGCCGAACTTCGAACGCAACAGAGTCTTCAGCTCCCTCGCCTGCGCGTCCCCCATCGTGGCGGCAGCGTACGCGTTCACCGTATCCGCGCCGGCGTTGAGGTTTTCCATGAAATAAAACGCCCGGCGGATGCGTTCCCAGTTTTCGGCCAGTAGGTAATCATTGGGATACGCCGGATCGATGGCGTTGATCAACGCTTCCACGCCGGCGGCGGACCACGCTTCGTTCATCAGGGCCACGTCCGCAGCCAACAGGTCCGGGGTGGCGTATTCTCCGTTGTTCAATTTCGCCAGCAATTCAAGCAGTGTGATTTTGCTTTCGGGTACGGTTTGCCGGAACCGGAGCAGGCGGTCAGTCCGCAATACGCGGTCGATGGGAGCCATGGCTTGAGTATCGTCCAGCGGCAGAGCCGTGAAATCGAGAAGTTGCGCAGCCGCCGTCAAGTCGTTTAATGATTTCCACTCCGCCAGGATCAGGTTCCATTTGGACCACAATGCGGCCACGCGGTTTGCCCAATACCAGCCGTCGAACGTGATCGTGAGTGTGGCGTGATCCACCACGCCGGACGTGGCGGGAAACGTTTGCGTGAGGTGTTCCAGCAGCGTGGCGGGGAGTATGGCGTATTCCATCAGCAGCCGCCGGGTCAGTCCCTCGGTCAATCCCAAGGCCGCCCCGGCCTGCCGGATGACCAGCCCTTCGGACAACGCGCGGGACAAATACGCCAATCCCTTTTTCACCGCTGTTGCGAGATTGTCCTTCAAATGGTCCTGGGATGGATCGTTCAGGTCCCGCAGCGGGAATTGCAAATCGCCTTCCAACAGCCAGATTTTCTCCGGCGGGAACGCGCCTGCCGCAGGCTGTGTATAAAGCGAGTTCACGGCGTTGCGGTAAGCCGGATCCGCCGACAGCCCGTCCAGCAGGTTCTTTTCGGCTAACGTCATGATGCCGGTGAAACGCAATTCCCTGGCCTCGGCGTCATAGGCGATTTTCAGAATCAAGGCGGGATCGGGCAATGCAGCGAAATCCACAACCGCGGGGAGATGCGGCAACGGCGCGGCAAACACGGGATCCATGAATTTGACCGCCAGCCGCGGGATCTGGAAAAACGCCTCAATAGCCTCTTGATACGCGGCGATGCCGGTCACTGCCGCCAGGGAGGGATCGTTCAGCAACGTGTTTCGGTGCGCGGCCGTCATCCACCCGGTGTAGCGCAATGTCTGGCTGGATTCATCGTAGCGGATGGGGAAGGAGTTCTTGATTGCCGCCGGAAAATCGAATCCGCCCGGCAAACCCGCCACCGTGATTTCAACCGCCGCTTCGTTGCGCAGCACGCCGAGAAAGAACTGCGCGGCTTTTTCATCCCGGTGCAACTGCTGTAGCAGCGTGATCAGCAGGGCGGAGAGCCGTTCCTCGTCGGACGGTGGATTCAGGAACTCGTACTTTTCCGGCTTGTATTCAGCTTGGATCGCCTGCAATTCCGTACGCAGGGAGGCGAGAAACCGGGCCGCATCGGATTCTTTCACCGCCGCCTTGGCTGTACGGTCGGCTGCCAGAATCCAGTCGAGCTCGTCGGGCGTGAATCCTGTGGCCTTGAGGAAACCGATTTTCTCCACATATTCCCATGCGGCTTTGGCATTGGCGAAAACGGGCACATCCTGCTGCAGCAATTTCAGAATGGTCACCCATTCTTCGACCTTGTATTTCAGCATCTTGGCCAGCCAGGCATGCCGCCACAAAAATGAGAGATTGGCCAGCGTGAGATCGTCCGTGATATACACCGCGCCGTCCGAGGCGCGGGTCAGTCCTGCCAGCCGGTCGAGATCCGCTTCCCGCACGCCCAGCGCGGAAAGAATCACGGACCGGTGGCCTGAAATCTTCTCCACGGCCGGTCCGGGGACATCCACCGCGGCCACCGCGAAGGCGGAATCGAGCGGCTGAATCAGTTTTTTGTTCAGAAACAGGTTTGAGTAGAGGCCGTCCGCCCGCTTTTTGTGGAGTCCGGTAAAGCAAGTCCCGGTATTTAAATCATCAAGCAAGCCGCAAAGCGATTCGACGGACGCCTTGGATCCCAGCCGCGCCTGGAGCCGTTTGAAGTAAAACAGGTTGATCAAAAACGGTTCATCCAATTTCCCCCCGCCGAGGCCGGGACAGCGGATGGCGAGATCGAGTTCCCACATCTTGCATCCGGCAAGTTTCCTCCACATCCGCAAAAAACGGTGAATCCGGTCGAGGTGGTCCAGATGAGCCGCATCGAATCCCAGGATCACCTTTTTATCCGTATCGCACGACGGATCGAGGTGTTGGATGAAGAGGTCCCCATCGGGATTGATGAAGGGCAGGTCAAGCAGCGCCAGCAGTTCCTCGTATTCGAGCCCGGATTTGAAAAGAAATGTTTTGACGTTCGAGATCGTGTTCAACCACCCGGCGTTTCCCGTTTCTCCCCAGACCGCCTGCTGGCCTGCCGCTGTCGTGTCGGCCGCCAGGATGAGACGTTTTTCGTCGAAGGGAGCGGCCGCGTCGCAGCTGATGCCGAAATATTCCGCGGCGATCTCCCCGTCCGTGGGATTGTTCGGAGCACCTGCGCCCCGGAACGTGACCATGAGGTCCCAGCGTTGCAAATTGCTTTTTTGGAACGTAGCCCGGACTTCTTCCGCAAAGAGATCGAAAGGCAACTTAAACGGAAAGCGGGACTGCCGCAGTTTGAGATAGGCCTTTGGATTGACAAAGGCGGGATATGCCTTCAGTTCCTCGCTACTGGCCTTCGTGTTTGGCAGGAGTTCAGCGAAGAAGTTGGGAGTCCCTTTCTTCTTCAATAGATACGTGGCAGTCTCGCCATGCACCACCCAGCGGTCTGGATCGGCCGGATCGACCTGCGACAAGGTGAAATCCGCGCCGGTTTCGATTCCCTGCGCGGAGAGCGCCGCCTCCACAGCCGCTTTCGCTCCCGGCCCCGCCGGCACGGCCCCAAAGCCTAACAGTTCGACATCGTTCTCCCCAGCCGCCACCACGCGTTCGAGCACTTCGCAGGCGACATCCACATACGGCAAGGGAGTCAACGCGTTCTCGCAGTTGAGTTCGATATATCCCAGGTCGGGCCGCCGCTGGAACAGAATGTCTTTCACAGTAAACGCCGGATTGCCGGCTTTCCGGTCCCGCAGGAACATCAGGATATCCGTGAAATAGGCTGCCGGGCTGAGCACCGAGCGGCAATGTTCACAGTGGCAGATGTCACCGGCTTGAAAGAGATTTTCCCAGTTCGGAAAAGTTTTTAGATCATCGTTACCGTTCTTCAGCACCTGCGGCAGTGTTTCCGCGTCGAGCGACTTGAGGTCGCCGATCACCGTCAGCACGGCGGCGTGCGTGTCGGCCGCGCGGTTCCACACCAGGCGGGCGTTGGATTGGGTGAAGCCGGGATTATCCGCGTAGCGCCGCACGAACTCGCTTTCACCGAGCCGGTAGATCATCTGGGCCGAGTGCAGCCCGTCGGCCAGCAGCGTGTCCGTGGCTTCAAACGTGGGCGCTAGTTTGAATACCCGCTGCGCCGCCTTGAGTTCGAGCCGGAATCCCTCCTCCTGCACCGCACCTCGAAGTTCGGGATTGACTCCCTCGTTCAAAAAATCATCCACGGAAGTGCGCAACAGGTCAAAAGCGGGATGCGTCTCGATGATTTGGTGAGTCAGTTCCGCATGGCGCATGCCCCGCGCGCCTCCGTTGCGCAACGCCCGCTCCAAACCGCCTGAAAACGCCGCCGTGGGGAACGCCTCGCGGAACTGCCGTTCCAAACTTTTCGCGTACACCGCCGCTTCGGTCAGCCGCGCCGCCCCGCCGGATTCGCCGATCCCCAGCGGCAACTGGATGACTCCTTCCTTCTGCTTCTGTACGATCAGTTCATTCCACTCCTCTTCGCTGCGTTTCGCCAGCGCGCGGATTTGCGAAGGCTGGCGGATGTTGAACTCTTCCTTGAGCATTTTGACGACCGAGAAATCGCTGTGTGTGAGCTCGGCCAGCCGGTATGAAGTCCGCAGGTCATCGATTTCCTCTTTCTTGAAGACCTCGTCCTTTTCCAAAGCCGCCCGCAGCTCGGGAGTCAGCGCCTTGTGTTCATTGAACAACCGCGCGAACTTCACCTGTTTTTCCGCGCCTTCGATGCCTGCGTGCTCGAGGGCCTGGCGGACGAAATTGCCGGGCCCGGCGTCCCCCAACACGAGCCGCGCGGTGAGTTCTAAAAACGCCTCGATCCACTCGTCTCCCGTGTCACGAAAGGCCGGGGCTATTTCCCGGTCGTTAAAAGCCCGCGCCAATGCCTTGCGGACCGCGGCAGCATCCAAGGAGGGAAGCATTTTCGCAAAGGCGGCGTGATTCTCTTTTAGGCCTACGGCGGCGTCGTATTCGAAGAGATTGCCCCCCGCCAGCGCGAACCAAAATTCCCGCGTGATCCCCAAACCGGCCAGGAGATGCGCCAGCACGAATCGCGCCAGCACGGGCTTCTCGTAACCGGTCTCTCCCGCAAGAAAGGTGAGATCGCGAAAATCCCGGTTCTCCTCCAACTCTTCGGTTTTCACTTGACCGAGCAGCGGTTTGACGGCGGCCTCGATCCGGTCGAACAAGGCGGGCGGCTCCTGGCGTTCGAGCGGAATCGTCAGATCGATCTGCGCCTCCTCGGGCGCGTTGAACCACACCGGCGAGACGGCCAGCACCGTACCGTCCTCCGCGATCGCCTTGACGGTCAAATCCGCGGTGCCGCGTTCCTGGTGGAGAAACTGCCTGGCGGTGTACTCGATCCGGTACGCGCCATCCCGGCCGGTCCGGCTTTCTCCCAGCAATTGCTCGCTGCGGAGATCCTGGTCAAACGCGGCGGCCCGGATCCCGGCAGCCGGAAAGCCGTCCGCGAACCGGACGACGCCTGCAACACGAAACGTCCGGGATTCTCCGGGTGGGTTGGACGACAAGGTACGCATGGCCATACTCCTTTGGGTTATTCAAATCGATTCACATTATTTAAATTCAGTCAGTCATGCCGGGTGTATATGGAATGCGTCGCGCCATTTTTTTGAAGACAGTTTTTTTATGGCTTATCCGGCAAGCGCATACTTTTTTATCAGATCGACGGTTCGCGTCTCTTCGAAGTGATAGATACAAACCACCTCCAAAATTCCCTCTCCCTCTGGGAGAGGGTTAGGGTGAGGGAATTTTTGCAGAGGGCGAACCTTTGTATCGCGCATCCCATCCTGGTGATGATGCCTTTTCACTATCGGGTACAGATTCACCGGATGAACCCTTTTTATTTCTTCTACTCGTTCGATTAAAAGGACACGTTGAGCCTGGCTCCGGTATAGATGCCCGCGTCCGGCAATTGGGGCCCCACGCCCAGCGTTCCCAGCAAGGGAATTCCCGGCTGCGACGCGCCCCCGCCGTAGTATGGGACGACCGACGAAGTGGGCGACACGCCCACGGACAGAAAGAGGCGGTTGGAGGAACTGTAGTAGAAATACGTGTACCCGAAGCTCGTCCCTGGTTCATACATCATCACGGCGCCCTGGCGTCCGGTAGTATCCGGATTCAATGCGTCCTGGTACCGCCAATACGTCGTGTCATCGCTGACGTTACCCGTGGGATTGATTCCGAGATTGAGCCCGAAAGGCCCGAATTGCGTTCCAAAGTAATGGCCGGAAGCCGAAATGCCTTGAGTCAAGTCAAACGACCAGTTACCGAACGCGACTCCGGGACCCACGGCCCAGAAGGATCCGGACAGGTTGTACGTGCCCGACGCCCATTGATCGTCCAGGAAATATCCAGCCTGGAAGCTGCCGGTTCCCTGAATCCGGCCGAGCGTCAATCCCCCGAGACCGATCCGGCCTCTCAGGGAAGTCGTTCCCACGCCTCCGCCTTCGGATTCAGCCCGCAAGGCGAAAAATCCAACCTCCTGGCCGAAAACCCGGGGCGTGGCAAAGACCTCCACATTTCCGGAAGCCGATTCCACTGTATGTTGCAGGTGCTCCCGCCAGCGGCTGAAAACGAAAGGATTGTCCAGGCGCGCCTGTACGTCCGCGTAGGTCAGAAACGAAATGGACAAGGGCCCGGTGTCGAGCAGCGCCCGGCCTCGAATATCCGCCTGGACACGCTCATCCTCGATGGAAATATCCCGCAGATCGAGATGAAAGGTCGCGGTTCCGCCTTCCAGGCCCAAACTGGGAATCGCCAAGCCGGATCGAAACGTCAATCTCCCAGACAGAGAGGCTGTGTTCACGCTGAGCGAGAGGGGTTCATCCGTGCCGATCCCATGCAGTCCGAGTTGAAAACTAGCGCCCCCCGATAAGCCCGTAAGACGCGGGCGGTTCAGCTGGAAGGGCCCCAAATTCACATTCTCATCTTCGTCGGATTGAAGTCCTTGCGGGTCTTTGAGTATCAAGGGATTGTCCCGGCAGTAGCGGTAGAGATTTGGTCCATCCACCAATCCCGCAGGATCCGCGGCCGTCCACCTTCCCAGCCACGGCGCGTAATAGCGGGCCCCGTGGTAATACAACCCGCTCTCCTCGTCCCGCTCCTTGCCCGTGTACCGGTAGCGTTTCGGCGTTTCGGTTTGACTCCTCACCGCTTGATACGAGGTCGAGCCATACGGCGTGTACTCTTCGTAAGAAATAATCTGCCCTTGATCGTCGAGTTCCAGGCTGGCCGAACCGAGGTGATTGCCGTACTGGTAGCGGATGAGCCGGGCGGGTACACCGGGTTCGTTTCCTTGCGTCCGTGTCTCCACGAAAGCGATCCGCTGCTGTTCACTCGTGATGTCCAGCGTTTCGCGTGTGATTGGATTCATTCCCTGGGAACGGAAGATTTCAAATCCATTCAGGTATATCCGTTCCTTCCGGATCTGGCCGGCCGCCGACTCGGTGATTTTGCGTACCCGCTGCCCGGAAGAGTCATAAACGTACCACGTACGCTCTCCCTGATGCTGCGCCCCATCCGCGTCAGCGATGTTCACCGCCTGCCGTTGCGTCAGCCGCAGTTGGTCCCTGAAGTCCCATTGTAAGACAGGCAGGTGCGGCATGCGCAACATGTTGCCGTGGGCGTCGTAGCCGTTTCCCAGCGTACTGTAGGTTTCCGTCGTGCTGCCAATCGTGGTGCTGGTGAGGCGGTTGCATTGTTTGCCGGGTTCCAGCTGGCTGGATTCGTTGTAGGCGTAGGTTCGCGTCCAGCCGGGATGGACCGGGCTGCTGCCAATGTGGCGCAGGCTCAGCATATTCCCCGCCGCGTCGTAAACGTAGCGTTCCAGGTAGCGCCCCAGGGCCTGGCCGTCGTGAGGATGCGGCAATCGGACGCGCGGCGCGTCGTTATACGGATGCGGTACCGGCGCGCCACCCGCTTGTCCCAGATGCTCGCGCCCGGTGGCTTCGATCAGGCGGTACAAGGCGTCATAGATATAATCGGCTTCCGGCTCGACTCGTTGGTTCTGGAAGAAGGCCGTCTGCTGGGCATCGTCCCGGATATGCGTGATATTCCCCGCCGGATCGTACGTGTAACACAGATTCTGTACCTGGCATCCGGGCCACCCCGCCAGCGGCGGTTGCGGACAATCGTTCGGAAAACTCCCGGCGTCGCGGCGGGTGAGCAGACGCATCAGCCGGAAGGTCAAGGGATCGTATTGGTACGTGGTGCGGACGCCGTTGCCGTAGTCGATCAGCATGCGCTGGCCCTTGGCGTCGTAATCGATGTCCGTCACCGCGTGCAGGTTGGCGGTAGCCGGATTGAGTAATCCCACGGGCTCGGCGGCCTGATTAAGCCAGACATGGACCTGCTCCAGCAGGTTGGCCTCATTGAATATGGATTGGATGACGTTCACCGCCGCGCCCGGCTGGCCGCTGTGCGGCGCGATCAACTGGATGGGGCGGTTCAGCGCGTCGAAGCGCGAACGGCTCGCGTAGGTTTCGGCTTCCAGCGGTACGGCGCCCGACCAGTCCAGCGTATTCTTGTAATCTTGCGCCAATTGCCTTTGGGAGAGCAACAAATTGCCCTTGAAATCGTAGGGACCGCTGTTCACGACCCCGGCCTGATCGAATTGCTGTACCACCTTGCCGCGCAGATTACTCGCTTCGGGATTGGGAAGGCTCTCCCCGTAGACCGTGCGCCCGATGGTCATCTCCGCGCCCAGACCTTCGCGCAGGAATGCCTCCGTGGGTCTGCGCAGGGAATCGCAGGCAGTGCGGAACCGATGGCCGCGGCTGTCCCAGGCGTAGAGCGGCTTGCCCGCCACGTCCATCAGCGTCCAGCGCCCGCCCGCCTCCATGCTGGCCTGATGGATCCGGTTGCCGAGCATGTCATAATCGTAACGCATGATGGTTCGGTTTTGCGGATCGATGACTTTTCGTTGATTGCCTTCGATGTCAAGCAGGATCCGGGTGGCGGGAAACTCCTCGACCGGGGGAGCGGCCGGGGGCGTGTCGCTGTACTTGTATTTGTTATGGACAATTGTGAGAAAGGCGCGGCCGAGGGTGTCGGCGTATGTGACCGTAGGCGTCGCCGCGTGGATTTGCGCTTTTTGGGCCGCCCGCGTTTCGTTCATTCGATCGGTTGGATGGGGATACCGCGCCATGAACGCGGCCGCATAGGCCGGAGCGGTCCGCAACGTGAACCATGTGGGGAGGTATTCCGCGGGATCCAACCGGCTGAAGAAGTCCCCCACATCGGCATCGGCCTGGGGATCAAAAATCAATACGGTGTCGTTGACGTCCCAGGTTTCTTGCCGCCAGGCATCGAAGACCACCTTCTCCCAGGTGTGGTTGGGATGCAGCGTGGCCACCACGCGTTCCACCGGATCGTAAAAAAGCACCGGACTGACACCGATCCGGACATCAAACTCAAAGCGGTGCGTATCGGTGAAAAAGGGCTCATACTGGCAAACCGGTTTGCCTTTGTTGTTGAAGATTGTCCAGCCACTCCCCACCCACCGGGGGCTGACATCCCCCGGCGTCATCTGGGGTTGACCATCCGTGCCTGCAATGATTTGGCCTGTGCCGTCTCGCTGCGGCACCGGTCCCGGCTCGGCCTGGGCTTTCTTCTGGATCTCACGGCCGAAGCCATCGGAATAAGTGAAACTGACCTGAATCTTCAATCCGCCGGGAGGCACAGGTTCGTTGATGTGCGACTCCCGCGTGAGCGCCGCGGCAAAGGGAGGGGATTTCGTGGCCGGATCCGGTTCCCGCCAATATGCCGTCAAATCGTACACAATCCGCGTGGTGGCGTTGCCGAGCAACACGGCGGTCATCAGTCCTTTGGGATTCGCGAGGAACTGATCGATCTCGGCTTGGGTTAAGTCGGGCTTGAATCCGAGCAGCGAATCCCCTTCGGCGGGCGACGGGGCCGGCTTGCCCATCACCGCGGTGCCGGCCACCATGCCGAGGGCGTCGAAGGCCACTTCCGTGCGGTTGCGGTTGGCGTCCATGATTAACGCCGGCTGCAGCACCCGGTAATCCTGCCGGAGAAGAACGGGCGGCAGGAGAGGATCGAGGTTTCGTTCTCCCACGGTAACCCGGTTGCCCAGGGGATCGCGTGTCTCTTGAATCAAGAGATCATAAAGATCGTAAGTTACGATTGACTCTGTGCTGGCCGCGTTGGTGTGGAATGGATCGCGGTACCGGCGCGGCAGAAAGAAGTGCTGCCGGGCGAAGGCCGACTCCTGAGCGGGTGTATGCGCCGGATCCTCGGAATAAAAAATCCTGCCCGAGGGCATCCACCAATTGGTGTCGCCTTCCGTGTGGACATAGCGGCCTTCGTTTTCCAGCATGGCGCCGCTGACCCGCCCGCCGTACACAGCCGCGATCAATCCCGGCGTGAACGCGAGTTTGTAACTCTCGTGAGGTAACGCCAACGGCTGCAACTGGCCCAGCGGCAACGGCCCAGCCAGATCGTCCCGGCGGAAATACGTTCGCACATGCTCGATCAATCGCTTTTGGGGAAGCCCTAGGTTAGGTTCCTCCTCATAATCCAAAACCAGCACCGTCGACCCGGCGCTCACAACTTCCGCGAACGTCAGGCGCGTGCTGCCAGGCGGCAAGGACACCCCGGTGATCTCATAGGTCCGCGATTCACACGGCAACGGATTGCGTTGCTCATCGGCCGTCTCAACCGCGTTGGTAACCCCGTTCTCGGTATAGGTGATGAGGATCCGGCTTTGTATGGCCTGGTCCTTCGGAGACAAGGCCGGGTCCGGTTGCCGCCGCCCATAGGCGATCGTGGCGGATTTCACCACATTCCCGTAATCGTCCACTTCCAGCGTCAACGCGTGGCTGACGCGCGGATCATCGGGAATGCGTTCGTAGTGATACCGGATCGATTCCCGGGAATGCGGGAAGAAAACGCCGTGGCGGTTTTTGCCCTGCCGCTGCATCACGCGGATGCTGAAATTCTGTTCGGTGACGGCATAGGGATGCGGTTGCTGGTCCGTGCCGTCCAGGGCATATACTTCCTGCCGCAGCATCGTCCCTTTGAGGGCACGGCAGGCCTCGCGTTCCTCCTCCACTGTCAGGCCCTCCGGCAGGACCGTATCCTCGAGCAGAAGTTGACGGGCCTGGGCGCCGGTCAAACCCGGCTCGCGGTAGTATTCGCCCACGTCCTGAGCGTCGCGCAATCCCGCGAAATAGTTGGATACCCGCTCGCGGCCTAGATAGACTCCTGTATGAAACCACGTTTTCGTGAGGACCGGCGGCACGTGAGACCCCCGATCGATGTTCTCTCCGGATGGCATTTGGCCGCCAGCCTGGAGCACACCGAACTCCTCCGTGTCCCATTGCTCCACCATTCCGAATCCCCGGAACTCGCGCTCGATTCCATCGAAATACCCATGATGGTACGCGTAGCGCGTGACGAAGCGGGTGCGGCTGATGTGGTCGTAGGTCTCGACGCGCTCGACCACGTGTACCGGAAACGGCAGCCGGGTGATCCACGGTTTGCCGTCCTTTTTGTCCCGCAAGTAGAAGCCGGTGGAGGGGGCATAGTATACGCAGGTTTCCGCGCCCAGGTGATTGACGGCCCGGAGCAACAAGTGAGGCTTCTGGCCGCCCATCAGGTCGATATAGCGCAGGGGGCTATGGATGTCTCCCGGCAGGGAAGACGACCACGCCAGGCAGGCCGTGCCGTTGCCAAGCAAATCGGCTGTCATGATCGTTGAGATGTTGTCGACGGGTGGAAACGGAGCCAACGGGCGCGCCTCGCTCCACCGGTTCCCCGATTGGTTGAAATAGATCCGCGGGCCGTTCCGATGCAGGTAGATGATGTCGGCCGTTCCGCTGCCGTCGATATCGGCCAGACGGACGCGTTTGGGATCGAACTGATCCGGCGAATCGAACCAGGGGGCATTGTCCATGGTGACCTTGGGGCCGAACCGGCCGTGCCCCTGATTAGGCCAGAAACACACTTCGCCGTTACGGATGCGCGCCAGGCCGGTGAGGCCATCACCCCCCATGTCGGCCAGATAAATGGACTCCGCTCCTTCCGCGAAGACAATCCGGGGGCCTTCTTCCTCGTCCAACGCCTTCGCCACCCGGATCGCGGGACCGAAGCCCTCCTCCGCCAACGAAGGATGCCAGACCAGGGCGTCGTCTTCGGTGATCAGCACGTCGGCGTGCCCGTCGCCGTCCAGATCGATGAATTTCAGATTGGGATCGTCCCACGCGAGGTTGGGCTTCTGGCGGAAAACCCGGAACGGCTCCCAGCCTTCGTCGAAAGTGCGCTCGTAAAAACCCGGTTCCGGGCCGTCCAAAACCACCAGGTCGAGTTGTCCATCGCCCGCCAAGTCAAGCAGCTGCTGCCGCCCGCGGCTCAGTTCCGCCAAGGAAGGCTTCGCGGCCACCGTTTGGAGCGGCCCCAAACTTCCCCCGCCCCGATTCGGCTTGTAGTACCAGGCCCCCGCCTGCTCCACCAGAACGCCCGAGACACCCTCGCCGTCCAGGTCGGCCCACAGATAGCCAGGTCCCGCAAGGCCGGTAGGGAGGTTCTCGAGGCTGTCCGCCTCGAGTTCCCGAACCTCTTCCTGAATAACCGCCTTGCTGTACTGGAACTCGAGCGGCGGCAGCGATTTTTTCAAGTACGTGGAGAAAGGTATGCCATTGAAAACCATCACGGGCTGGTTCTCATCCCGCACATAGCCGGCTTGGGTGATCCGGCGGAGGAACGACGCGAAGCGGGTGCTGCCCGGGTGGGCCAGTTCGGTTTCGACCGGCACAGGCTGCAAGTAATCCAGGTCGTCATACTCGAACTCGGTGGACCGCACCAGGCCGTCATAGCCCTTCTCACCGGTGGGCAGATCCGGGATATGGTGGAACATAAGAATCCGCCGGCACCGCCGGTAAGTCCTCACTTCGAATCCCGCACGATGGGACGAAAACGGATCAGGCCGGACAGTCCAGGATTGCCCTGCCGCCGCCGAAGCCCGGACCTGCCGGTGCTGCGCGTCTTCCGGCAGGTTGGGATCAAGGCCGATTTCTTCGCAGTGGCCTTCGTCATAATCGAAAACCACTTCGAATAACCATTCCGCCAGGGCCAGGTCCGGCTGGACAAGGCGTGAGACGCGGTTCCCGTATTTAATCCGCTTCAGATAGCGGTTGGCCGCGCGAATCCGGTTGCGCTCATGGGCCAAGCCGGTGTCCACGTTATCACTGTTCTCCGCGGCGTATTCGTAAACAATGGCGTTGCCCTTGCCGTCATAGCTCGCACAGATCAGCCAACTGAACACACGCACCGGATGGGCGGGATTAGGGTCCGCGGGATCGAAAATCCGGGAATGGTTGTCTTTCCCATAGAGAGTCGTCACATTGTCACGGCTGATCGAGCGCCAGTGGATTTCGCCCGTGGCGGTGTGGGTCCAACGCTCGATACGGGCGAATAATCCTTCCACGCGGGGACGGTAACGGTGGATGATGTACCCCGGCGTGGCCGTGCTGTCCGCGAAGCGCGTACCATCCGGCTGGAGTACAGGCACCAGATCTTCGGTCCCGGAGAGGAGATACACGTCCGATTCTTCCGCGTCACGGTACTGTGGCAGGCCTCTGTCTGTTTTGCGGGTGATGGCGGGCAAGGGAAGGGACCATCCCATTCCGAAGGGGCCGTTGCCTGATCCTGAATCGTACGTGAGCGATAAACTCGGCCCAAATTGGGAACGGCCGGGAGTGGTAAATATGGGCACAGTCATGGAGCCCGTGCCGGTCACCGGATTGGCGGCGAACTTCTCCCCCATGCCGCGAAGCGCACCCCCGCCCTTCGGCAGCGAAAGTGCTGGCGCGGCAGCCGGCGTTTCCCGGTCCGCTCCATTCACAGGCCAGGCGGTTTGGGGTTCCGGTGCAGCCATCATAGGATACCTCGCTGTCTGGATTGATCTGCCGGTACAGGGGATGTATCGGTATGCCTTACTTGCTACGGTCCAACCTGGATTTTCACCCCGTGTGCCATTTCCAGATTCTGTTCAACAGTCAGAGATACAAAGAAATACCTCTGCTTGGAGATGTCTTTCAGCGTCGAGGAAATACCGCATGGTTTAGGCGCAACGCATGGATCTAGAAGCCAATCGGCCCGCAGCAATCTACTGACCTGGATAGCGACAAAACAACAAAAAAATGATTGGTGGATACAAGAAGAGAATTGGATGGCCAATATTCACATTCACAATACACAAACTTCAGATCAAAATATATATTGAAACACGCACCAATCCTGCAGGTTATTCAGGGAAACATGCCTGAAATTTCCAGCGCAATTGGCTCATAGGCCAAGATCTTACTTGATTCATGTTTGGCTGGCTGTAGTCGAATCGAGCCGGCTGAACCGTCCAGCATCCAATCCATTTTTCCCTGGGGGATTGGGGAAAGGAAAGCCTTGAAAGGGCGTTATGCATCCTTATTCTGCAGCAGGTAAATGATTGTTGAATTTCAATATTTTATATTTAATTTCTTTATGGTAAGGTAATATGGGATTTTATTTTTTGATCCGCTTGATAAACAAGATTACCTTGGAAAGATCCGAAAACCTATCGAGGGTACGAAATCATGAAATTCTTGCACACAGCGGATTGGCAGATGGGCATGAAAGCCTCCCATACGGGAGATGCCGGCGAAAAAGTCCGGACGGCACGGATGGAATCCCTCAACACGCTGGCAGCCATCGCACGGGAGCACCGGGTGGACTTTATCCTCGTGGCGGGTGATGTCTTCGAGGATAATGGCGTCGATCGGATGTTGATTCAAAAAGTGGCGGACCGGATGAACCAGTTTCCCGCGCCGGTCTATGTGATTCCCGGAAACCACGATCCCCTGGTTCCCGGTTCCGTTTGGGAGCATCCGGCCTGGAAGTCCGCGTCCAATGTTCATGTCTTGCGCGACCCCCAGGCTGTCGAAGTCCCTGGCGGCGTGTTGTATCCCTGCCCCTGCCGGGAGAAATCGTGTTTTCAAGATCCCACCAAATGGATCAAGGATCGGGATCTGTCGCGGATCACCGTCGGGATGGCGCATGGCACGGTGGAAGGTGTTCAATCCGAGCCGGATTACCCGATTCCCCGGGACGCGGCCACGCGCGCCGGGCTGGATTACCTCGCCTTGGGGCATTGGCACTCTTTCGCTTTGTTCTCCTCCCCGGATGGGGCCCCACGCATGGCCTATTCTGGTACGCATGAAACCACCAAGTTCGGGGAACGCGACAGTGGGAATGCGCTGCTTGTGGAAATCGCCGAGCCTGGCGCGGTTCCTACGCTCACGCCGGTCCGATCCGGACGGTTGACCTGGATGGTGGTGGAAAAAGACCTGCGTCAAAAGGGCGAATTGGCCGAGCTGCGCGCGCGCATCGAAGCGATGGAACAGCCGGAATCCACTCTATTGGACATCCGCCTGGCCGGATTGCTGCATGGAGAGGAACAGGAGGAACTAAACCGCATTCAAGAGATCATTTCCTCCCGCTTTCTCTATGGCAGCCTGGATCAAACCTGTCTGCGGCCTTCACCAGAAGATCCCAGGTGGATCGACATTCTCCCGGCGGGTTATCTGCAAGAAGCCGGAAGGCGGATCCAAGCCTGGAGCGATCCCACGGCCGGAGGCTCCCGGCCTGAAGGGGTTACGCCGGCCATGGCCAGCCGGGCCTTGTTGGAACTGTACGCGCTGGCCAAGGAGGTGGGAAGATGATCCTGAGAAAAATTCGTGCCGCCAATTGGAAATGTTTCATCGACCCGGTTGAGGTGGGTCCATTTTCTGAAACCTTGAATATTATTCACGCGCCCAACGCCACAGGCAAATCGACCTTGTTCGAGGCCTTCCGCCGCGCTCTGCTCGACGGCCATAGGGTCAGAGGGCAGGAAATGGAAGCCATCCGTCCGCTGGGCCGTTCGCTCGCGCCTCAGGTGATGGTGGAATTCTGCCATGATGGCATCGACTACCGGATCACCAAACAATACCTGGATAACGCCAAATCGGTGTTAGAACGGAAAGAACAGGGCGCGTTTGTCCGCTGGAAGGAGGGAACTGACGCCGATCAGTGGTGCCAGGGGATCCTTACCCAAAATCCCCCGGGGCGGGGTTTATTCAGACAAGCGAACTGGGGATTGGCTCAGGTGCTTTGGGCGCCCCAGGGAGACATGCGGCTGCCCGATTTTTCGGGCGATGTGATCGGCGGGATTCAGGCCGCCTTAGGCGCGCAGATCTCCGGCCCGGATGCCGGCCCGCTTGAAAAACGTATTAAGGAACTATACTCGGAAATCTACACAGAAGGCGGCCGGATACGCACAGGCGCCAACGCGCCGCGGATCATCTTCCTACGCGAGGAGTTGGAACGTGTCAAAGGGGAGCTGCAGGAAGCCCAGTTGCGCCTGCAAGCCTATGAACAGAGTTCACGCAATGTGGCCGATCTGCGGCAGCGCAGGGAGTATTCCAAGAGCCATCTGGAATCATTGCGCGTTCAACGGATCGAGATCCAGAGGCAAGTGGAACAATACAAGGCCTTGTTGTCAGAGAAAAAGCAGCGGGAAGAACAAGTGAAAACCGCCGAAGCTCAATACAACCTGATAACGCAACGGATTCAACAAATCCACGACGCGGCCAATGAACTTCAAAAATGTCAAAGCAATCTTACCGGCCTGTTGGAAAGTCTGCCTCTGCGCCAAAATGAACTCCAACTCCGGGAACGGGAATTAAACGAAATCCGCACGGCCCTCGAAGATATCCGGAAAAACCGCCCCGCGATCGATGAAGCCGAATCGCTGGCGAAACAGGCCCAGCGGTTTGTGGAAACCCGGCGGCAACGGGAAGAGTTGAATCTGTTGGTCACCAAAATCCAGCGGGCCCGGCTGGAATTGGACCAACGGCGGGATGCTCGCACCCGGTTCCTTGCCCCTGACGCAAAGACCCTCCGGGATATCCGCCGAGCCATGAAAGAGCGGGATGAAGCCCAAACGCGCATCGAATCGGCGCTTATCAGTCTGGAGATCGTTCCCGAACACGACGGTTCGCTGGAAGCCATCGCCGCCGAGAATCCCGGCTCCGTTCCTTTGCATGAAGGCATTCCGGGCATTATCAAGGGATCGCCCGACGTTGTAGTGAATTGGCCAGGGGTGGCCCGGATCCGCGCCACCGGTCCAGTGGAAGACATCACTCCCCTCCGCAATGAACACGCCGCAGCGGTACAAAAAATCGAGGATCTCACCGCGCCGTTCCAGACCCGGGACATCGATCAACTCGAAGCCCTGGCCGAACGGGCCAAGGAGATGGACCTACAAATCCGGGACGCGGCCACCCAATTCGACACTCTGCTGGCGGGGAGGACACTGGAGGAAATTGAGCAGCAACGCGCCGAACTGGAAGGCCTGTTCCAAACCTTGCTGCAAGAGCATCCGGAATGGGAAGCTAATCCTCCCGATTATCAGAGATTGTGGAAACAGGCAGAAAAACTTAAAGCAGAATTTATCGAACAGGTAGAGAACGCGGAACGCCGCCAGGATACGCGGCAAACCGCGTTCAATGCCGCCAAAGAAGAAAAAATCAAACTCGACACGCTCATCGAGGGAACCCAAAGTCAGCAGCGCGCCCTGGAGGCAAAACTCAATAATCTGAAACAAGACGGTAAGACGGAAGCGCAACGCATGGAGGAGCGCAACCAAATCCTTCTCAATCTGGATCTCGCCCAAGTGAAATTAGAGGAAATCGAAAAGAAATTGCTAGAATTCGGAGAGGATCCCTCCACCGTGGCCGCACGGCTGGAGAAGCAATACGAGGAGGCTCAGAAAGCCGCCGAGGCCGCGTTGGTGCAAGAAAAAGAAGAAGAAGCCCGGTTGGAAAACCTCTGCGCCCAGGCACCCTATTCACTATGGGCCGCGGCCGACGAAAAACGGCAAAAATTGGAATCTGAAATCCACGCGGAAGAGGAGCGGATCGCCGCCATCCGCTTGCTTTACGACACGTTGACCCAATGCCGCGCGGAGGCCATCGCCGCCGTCACCGGTCCGGTCGAGACCATCGCCAGCCGCATCCTTTACCGGATCGCGGGCAGCCGGCTGGGGCGGATTCGGTTGGACGAGAAATTCACCACCGCCGCGGTGCTGCCCGACACCTACGATAACGAGGTGCCGATGGATCTGCTCTCCGGGGGCGAACAGGAACAATGCTATCTAGCCACCCGCATTGCGCTTGCCGAAGTGTTGTCACGGCACGATAAACAATTGGTGGTACTGGACGACACCATGGTCTTCACCGATCCCGGCCGTTTTTCCCGTGTTTTGAACATTTTGGAAGAATACGCGGAAAAGATGCAACTGCTGATCCTCACCTGCCATCCCGAACGGTATTTTGGATTGGAATCGGCCACACGTTTCGACTTGGAGGCGTTGCGGCGGTGCGCGGGAAATCCCTCCGGCAGCGATACGCCGGCATAAAAAAAGGGGGCTTGTCCAACAAGCCCCCTTTGGATCTCTCCATGAAAAGAAACAGTTAAAACAGGGTCCAGTCCTGAACCGGGGTTCCATTATCCAGCAGGTGCAGCAATGTCCAACCGGACTCATTGTTGTACGCTTCGTAAGGAACGCCGTTGGCATCGCTGGTATGCCATCCCCATTTGCCCGTGCGCACGCCCGGATTTTGGGAATCGCTGCTGTTCATCATCACTTCGAATCCAATCAGCGTCCTCTCGGCCGGCTCCAGAATTTGTTGTTTGTCGACGGCGTCGGGCATTGAATCTCCACCGCCGCGTAACACAACGCCGCTATATCCAAGGTTTTGGTATAATCCGAATTCCAGTTGATATTCGAATAGTTGGCCTGAAGATATTTCGACAATTTTTCTCCCGATGCCACGGTGTGTTCTTCGTTGAGGTCCAAGAGAACCACAAAAAAATCTTTTCTGGATTGAATGTATCCGGCGGTCCATGGGCAGGAGGGTGGATTTTTGTATCGCTCCGCGTCGTCAACTGCCGTTTATACCGGACAAGTGTACCAACCGAAAAGGAACGCGCCGGGGAGTACGAGCCACACAAAGAGTATCGGGCAATAGTTCATCGTTTTCTCCAGGAGTATTGCGCAGGAGGGCCATAAAAGCCCAAAGGCCCCTGGAGATCCAGAGGCCTTTGGGGTTAGTTATTTCCCGGCGATGACCTACTCTCCCACCGGCTGTCGCCGGCAGTACCATCGGCGCGGAGGGGCTTAACTGCCGTGTTCGGGATGGGAACGGGTGTTTCCCCCTCGCTATGGTCACCGGAAAAGGATTCCGATGTTGGTAGATTGACGAATTCGGCGTGTTGAAGAGTTGTACCGGTTGTCGGGCAATACTGCAGCGCGATAGTTTGTTAAGCCACACGACCGATTAGTACCGTTCGGCTACACATGTTACCATGCGTCCACCCACGGCCTATCAACCTGGTA
>JABLXU010000060.1:0-2500 GCA_013177805.1 Candidatus Omnitrophota bacterium | reverse complement strand
TTTCGTTTACAGGGCTGTCACCTTCTTTGGCCCGACTTTCCAGACGGTTCGACTATCGGATTCCGGATCACGGAATGGAGGTCCTGCAACCCCAGCCGATCCGAAGAACGGCTGGTTTGGGCTGTTCCCCGTTCGCTCGCCACTACTGAGGGAATCTCGTTTGATTTCTTTTCCTGCAGGTACTTAGATGTTTCAGTTCCCTGCGTATCGCTCCACCCGGCCTATGGATTCAGCCGGGGGTGACGGGGCATTCCCCCCGCCGGGTTTCCCCATTCGGACATCCCCGGATCAACGCCCGTTTGCGACTCCCCGAGGCTTTTCGCAGCTTACCACGTCCTTCATCGCCTTCTTGTGCCGAGGCATCCACCGTACGCCCTTACGAGCTTAACGATATCTGCGCTTACAGTATTACCCGACAACCTGGTACAACATACTACGCCGAATTGTCAAAGAACCGTGTTCGCCCGCGGCAAACACTCGCATCACCCGCCGTACTCCATGGGAGTGATTTTCGCACCTATGAATCGCCTCTTGAACCAGCGCATCCTTCATAAGTGGGAAAATGACTCATGGAGCTGACCGGGCTCGAACCGGTGACCTACGGCTTGCAAAGCCGTCGTTCTCCCAACTGAACTACAGCCCCGGGGATTCGGGACTTGGGAATGGGCCTGACAGGAGTTGAACCTGTGACCTTTCGCTTATCAGGCGAACGCTCTAACCGCAACTGAGCTACAGGCCCTGGGGATTCGGACCGACCAGTCAGAAGGGCTTCTCGTAGCCAGCGCGAACGGCCATTTCCATCCTTATCCTATGACAATCGAGCAGGTGGTTAGACACGCGAGAATTCTACCTAGGAAAGTCCCCGGCGGATGGATTTGTTCCGGGAGGGCTTCGGATGAGACCCGCTGGTCTCACCACTTTTCCATCCCTCCGTATAGAACGTCCGCCTTGAACCGGGACTCCTTAGAAAGGAGGTGATCCAGCCGCACCTTCCGATACGGCTACCTTGTTACGACTTCATCCCCCTTACCAGCCACTCCTTCGGCACCTTCGTCCCTTACGGGTTCGAGCAGCGACTTCGGGAGCAGCCAACTCGGGTCATGTGACGGGCGGTGTGTACAAGGCCCGGGAACGTATTCACCGCGCCGTGGCTGATGCGCGATTACTAGCGATTCCGCCTTCATGGGGGCGGGTTGCAGCCCCCAATCTGAACTGGGACCGGTTTTAAGGGATTAGCTCCACCTTTCGATTTCGCCGCCCTCTGTACCGGCCATTGTAGCACGCGTGTAGCCCAGGACATAAGGGCCATGATGACTTGACGTCATCCCCACCTTCCTCCAGCTTGAAACCGGCAGTTTCCCTAGAGTTCCCGGCCGAACCGCTGGCAACTAGGGATAGGGGTTGCGCTCGTTGCGGGACTTAACCCAACATCTCACGACACGAGCTGACGACAGCCATGCAACACCTGTCTACCTAAGACCCCTTGTTTCCAAGGGGCCACGGTCCCTTACGGTGATGTCAAGTCCTGGTAAGGTTCTTCGCGTTGCATCGAATTAAACCGCATGCTCCACCGCTTGTGCGGGCCCCCGTCAATTCCTTTGAGTTTCAACCTTGCGGTCGTACTCCCCAGGCGGGATACTTAATGCGTTAACTTCGGCACAGGGGGGGTAGAATACCTCCTACACCTAGTATCCAACGTTTACGGCGTGGACTACCGGGGTATCTAATCCCGTTCGCTCCCCACGCTTTCGCGCCTCAGTGTCAGTTACGGGCCAGAAAGCCGCCTTCGCCACCGGTGTTCCTCCTGATATCTACGCATTTCACCGCTACACCAGGAATTCCACTTTCCTCTCCCGCACTCTAGCACGGCAGTATCGGACGCATTCCCCCGGGTGAGCCGTGGGTCTTTAACATCCGACTTACCATGCCACCTACGCGCGCTTTACGCCCAATAAATCCGAACAACGCTTGCCCTCTCCGTATTACCGCGGCTGCTGGCACGGAGTTAGCCAGGGCTTCTTCTGCGGGTACTGTCAAATAAGGGGGGTATTCGCCCTCTTACCTTTCATCCCCGTCGAAAGCAGTTTACAATCCGAAGACCTTCGTCCTGCACGCGGCGTCGCTCGGTCAGGCTTTCGCCCATTGCCGAAGCTTCTAGACTGCTGCCTCCCGTAGGAGTCTGGGCCGTATCTCAATCCCAGTGTGGCCAGCCATCCTCTCAGACCGGCTACTGATCATCGCCTTGGTGAGCCGTTACCCCACCAACTAGCTAATCAGGCGCGAGCCCCTCCTCAGGCGGGAGGCCCGAAGGTCCCCCCCTTTGGTTATTCTCACTTGTGTGGGAACAACATCATGCGGTATTAGCCCCGGTTTCCCGGGGTTATCCCCCACCCAAGGACAGGTTACTCACGTGTTACTCACCCGTTTGCCGCTCTACTCATCCCCCGAATGGGACTTTCGCGCTCGACTTGCATGCCTTATCCACGCCGCCAGCGTTCGT
>JABLXU010000006.1 GCA_013177805.1 Candidatus Omnitrophota bacterium | reverse complement strand
ATGCGGAGCGCCTCGCGGGCCTGGCGGTTCAGTTTGCGGCCGTCCAGTTTTATCATGCGCTTACATTCTCCCAGGAAGTTTTTTTATAGTATAGCGCATGTCGTGATATTTTTGAAGGTCTCAATAATGGTGAACCGGTGGTCGATAAAAAGGCGATTGATAACATATGGATTTTGATGCAACGGCAGGTTTTGATGAAAGAACCGGCTACGAGTGCAGAGGGGGACGGTTCAATGAACACCTGACGCCCCGGTAAATCGTCGTTATTCATTTTTGGAAACGCCATATATTCAGGTATATTGTGACTGAAATCAAAAGATATGATTGTATAATTCGTTTTTTTATATTTGTAGTTAATAACTTCTCCGTAGTGGATTTTGCGGGGAAGAGTGGCAGTTTGCCATCCCGGAAGCGGATTGGCAGGCTTTCCACCAGCGCATCGATGGCCTGAGACCTCCGGTGGTG
This sequence comes from Candidatus Omnitrophota bacterium, assembly GCA_013177805.1. Lineage (GTDB taxonomy): Bacteria > Hinthialibacterota > Hinthialibacteria > Hinthialibacterales > Hinthialibacteraceae > JABLXU01. The sequence goes on along the minus strand of JABLXU010000006.1, from coordinate 218,865 downwards.
CAAGGCGCGGAGGATGATCATCAACCCCGCTTGGGTCCCCGCGCCCCGATCGCGGCGGTTGCTTTGCGTCACCTTGCGCCCGATCACCGCCGGCCGGAGTTCCCGCTCCCCATGATTGTTCGTCGTCGGCGGGATTCTCGCGCAGCCAGCGGGCCACGCGTTCCGGGTAGATCACCCCGGCGGGATTCAGTAACTCGCGCAGCAGTTAGGCATAGGCTGTGGATTTTTTCGTCATGCCCAGTTAAACTTCATTCCCCTCTCCGAAATAACGTTCAATGTAATTTATTTTGGGATTTTTTTTCCGCTGATGGGTAAACAGTTACATTAAATTTATAAAATTTATATTAATTCTATCAGTTGCATTTTCATTTTTTGCCCTGGGTGTCCAACAGCAATCCGATGGGTCTGCTGATCGTCAATTCCGCCGAACCAGAAATGCGATCAACTCCACGTGCGGGGTTTGGGGGAACTGGTCGAACAGGCGCGCGGAGTGCAGGCGGTAGTGGGGGGCGAGTGCCGCGATATCCTCCAGCCCCCGGCCGGGATTGCATGAGACATACACGATATTCGGGAACAATTGTCCCAGGACGGCTTGGATCACCCGTGGAGGCAACCCGGTACGGGGGGGATCCACCAGCAGGGTGTCGAATTCACGGCGCGGACTGGCCAGCCAGGTTTCCGCGTCGTCCGCCACGAACGAAATAGGCAATCCCGCCGCGTTGATCCGCGCCCAGTGCACTGCTTCGGGATTGTTCTCCACCCCGGTAACGTGGTCAAACAAATCGGCCAGGCAAACCGAGAACAGCCCGATCCCGCAATACAAATCGAGCAATCCCCCGCGCCGTTCCCGGTGGTTTACCCGGTCCCGGACATAGGCCGCCATTTTTTCGGCCACCGCGGGATTGGGTTGAAAGAACGACCGCGGGCCTACTTCAAAAATGCGGTCCAGGATCCGTTCTTGGTAGGATGGATTTCCCCAGAGGCGCGCCGGTATGCCATCGGAGAGATCGTTTTCCAGATTATCGTTGACCAGTTGATAAACGCTGGTCACTCCTTCTAGACCCTCCCAGAGCGAGGCAGGCAGATCCATGGGATCGCTAACGAAATTCACCATCAGGTCGCCGGTGAAGATCCCGCGGCGGACAACGAGATAGCGCAATCCCGGCGTTTGGCGCTTGGCGTCACGGAAAGGCAGCCCCAAAGCCCGGGCGCGGCGGTTCACCTCGAGGGCGGTATGCATCACCTCCTCCGGCAAAAGGCGGCATTCGTGAAGGTCCACTACCGAGAACCATTTACCCCGTTCGCGCAAACCGAAGCGCCCATCGTGCCACCAGATGAAATCCATGCGGTTGCGGTAGGCATACGGCGGTGAAGGCTCAAGGCAGAGGGATTCTTCTTCGGGACACAGATCCAGGGCGGACAGCCGTTCCCGGATTTGGTCCAACTTGAACTGCCGTTGGGCGGCATAGTCGATATGCTGCCAGGCGCACCCCCCGCAGACGCCGAAATGCGCGCAAGCCGGTTCAATGCGCACCGGCGAAGGTTCCAATACCCGCCGCAGGCGGCCTTCCTGGCGCCGGAGTTTTTCCACCTCCACCACTTCGCCAGGAATGGTGTACGGGACGGCGAGGCGGCCCCCCGTATCGGTAGGACCGGTCCCACGCCCTTTGGCGTCAAATTGCTCAATGCGGCAGACGCGCAGGGCAGGGTGTTTGGAGCGGGCCGGCAGGGCATCAGGCATCAGGCATTCATCCTATTTCTCACCGTGAAGAACAGGAACCGGAAAAGAAGTTGGGGGATATGGCTATTCAACCCGGGGGATTGGTTTGACCGCCACACACCTCCCTTTCCCTTTCTCCCTTGTTTATCATAGAACAGCAGTATTGATACAGGCAGGGAGAGGATGTCTGGCCTGAGGAACGAAGGAGAGAATGATGCGGCGAATTGGTTGGGCTATGGTTTTGGCGGGATGGGCGGCGATGGCGGTTCCGGCCGCGGAAAAGTGGTTGCCCGCGTTCCGGGTTCCAGATTGTTTGGGAGTGAACATTCATTTCGTGGAGCCGCGGGAAAGGGAGATGAATCAGATCCGCGAGGCGGGATTCGGCCTGATCCGGATGGACCTGACTTGGGCGGCGGTGGAACGGGAAAAAGGGAAATACAACTTCAATGGGTACCAGCGGCTGACCGGGGCCTTGTGGCAGCGGGGGATGGCCCCCTTGTACATTCTGGATTACAGCAATCCGTTGTACGAGACTTCGCGCAGCGTGCTCACGGCGGAAGGGCGGCAGGCATTTGCCCGTTTCGCGGTGGAAGCGATGAAGGCCATCGGCCCGGGGCATGTGCTGTGGGAGATCTGGAACGAGCCGAATATTGAACAATTTTGGAAGGAGCAGCCCAGCGCGGAAGCCTATGTCCAACTGGTGGAGGAAACCGCGAAGGCCATGCGCGCGCACAATCCCGAATGCACTATCCTGGCCCCCGCCACGTCGCAGATCCCCATGGATTTTTTAAAGGATTGCTTCGACCGGGGGATGCTGCGGTGGATTGACGTGGTCAGTGTGCATCCGTACCGGGAAAAGCCGCCGGAAACGGCCTTGGAGGAATATAGGGCGCTGCGGGAGTTGATGCAAAACTACGAGGGGGGAGACACCATGCCCATCGTTTCGGGGGAATGGGGTTATTCGATCCATCCGTATAAAAGACTCCCCGTGGACGAGCACCGCCAAGCGCAGTTCCTCGTGCGGCAGTTCCTGACCAACTTCATGGCCGGGGCGCGGCTGAGCATCTGGTACGACTGGCATGACGACGGCCCCGATCCCGCCGAACGGGAGCATAATTTCGGTATTGTACGGCAAGACTATACGCCCAAGGAGGCCTACCAGGCGGCGGGTGTGTTCATGCGGGAACTCCAGGGCATGGAACTCAAGAGGGCCATAATTGATGAAGCTGTCCAGGAATACCGGGCCGTTTTCGGTAATGGAGAGAGACAAGTGCTCGTGATCTGGACCACAGGCGAACCGCGTTCCGTTGCCCTGGAGGGAGTGAAGGATCAGGCCGTGACCCTGCTGGGCGAGAAGATTTCGCTATCCAAAGAAAACGGGCGCGTGGTGGTGCCGGTGTCAGAAGATCCTGTGTATTTACCAATGGAGTAGAACCGGATTGGCATCCCGGACGAGAGCGGGCTAGGCGGAATTGGATGGGACATCCAATCCCCCCAAGGATTGAATTCCTTGTTTACGCAACCGCAGGCTGCCGTCAGCGGTTATTCGTTTTCATCCCCTGGGGAGATGAAATTCATAAAGGGGGATGGAATTCGTTGCCTTTACAGGAATTTAGGATAAAGCATGGGAAAATTTGAATGATACATCAGATCAGGATTTTAACCCGGCGTGATACTCACTGTTGATTCCCCACGCCTTCGAGGCCGGAGTGAGGGAATTTCTGTAGGAAAAAATTCATCCCTTCCTTGCAATTGGACAACTTGTTGCAGTTCTTTCAATGCGTCCGTTTGTCGATGCGGAAAGCGCTTTGCGGGGGGTGGCTGGCCTTGGTGATGGACTTGGCGTATTCCTTCATTTCCGCCGCCAGTTCGGTGAGTTGCAGGTAGTTTTCAATCTTGCGGGTTTGATTGCTCACGACGCCGATGGCCACGGTCATGATGGGAAAACGCATCTCTTCCCCCTTGCGGGTGCGGGAATGGATGTATCCGGCTGCCTGATCTTCCTCGTCGTATTGAAAAGGAATCAAGATGTCGAAACTTTTCGTGACATATTCACAGACAGGAATCACGCAGGCGGTATCGAGAATCATAACGAAATCATCCCCGCCGATGTGCCCTACGAAATCCCCCTTCCGGCCGAAGAGGGTCACGCCTTCGTTGAGGATGGTGGCCAGGATGCGGATGACGTTGTCACCCCGCCGGTAGCCATATTTGTCGTTATAGGCCTTGAAATAATCAATATCGACATAGCATAGGGCCAGCGGTTGGTTGGCGGCCAGGCGGCGGATGGTCTGTTCCTCGACATACACCGCGCCGGGCAGGCCGGTCAGGGGATTGGTGATTTGCAGGCGGGTGTTGCGCCGGATGCTGGTGTTGATCCGGGCCGCGAGGACCTCCGGCTGGAAAGGCAAGCGTAGAAAATCTTCCGCGCCCGCTTCCAACGCTTGAATTTCGATTGCCACATCCTGGCTGCCGTAGGCCAGGATGACCGGCTTCGTGAAGGTCATGGGATTGTCTTTGAGTTTTTGAATGATCCCGATGGCTTCGCTATCCAATGCATCCAGATCCATGAGGAGCACATTGGGGATATTGGCGAGAATATGATCATACAATCCCCGGGTGGACGGGAAAATGTCGATGATGAATCCCGCGTGACGTAAGTGATCGATCAGCGGCGCATCCGGTTCGAAAGAACCCGCCGCGACCAATGTCCGGGGCTCTTCCAAGATGGGGAATTCGCCGGCTCTTTCTGATTTCGGCATAATGGTTTAGCGGTACGGCCGTCCTTCCAGGCTTTCCAACGAATAAAATAACAAATAAATTAACAGTTAATTAAATCAATAGAACCGAATTGAATCGATTGCAGGGGAAGGATGCATTTCGACTTTTCAAAGATTCCCTCCCCCTGATCCCTTCCCTGAGAGAAAGAGAATCGGTTAGTATTTCGAGCAATGTTCACGCCACGATTAAAGCAGTGAAGGTACTCAGCAATAATCCTTAGCGCGTGGCATACTTTTTTACACTGAATCCCGATGAATTGCAATATACGAGCTGAAAAAAAACGGTTCATCCGGCAAGCACGTATAGGATGGGGAAAATTATATTACAATTCCCTTATTTCGAGCCGAAGAAATCTCGTTGACTTCCCGCCCCGTGTTTTGGAACACGCGGAGGGAATGGCTCAAAGAAAAAGATTTTCCTCACCCTGACCCTCTCCCCGAGGGGAAATGTGGGCGGCTCTTTTCCATCCGTCGAATTGTTATCTAATTACACGTACGCAAAATAGAAGCGTTTATCCGTTGAATCAAAAAACCAGTTCCCTGATGGCGGCGAACCGGAAGAGTTTCGAAATCCGGCAGCCGCGCCTCCTCCTGCCGTCCCCGGTTCCCTCTTTCCGTCCCTTGGCGGAGAGAGGCGGATTTCAGGGGAAACGGGCTTTCACAACCCGGTGATTGTAACTGTCCGCGATGTATAAATTGCCCTGCGAATCCACCGCAATGCCCTTGGGTCCCCGCAGCTGACCAGGCGCGTTGCCTTCGCCTCCCGCCTGCGCCACCGCCCGGCCTCCCGGTTCGAAGCGGTGGATGGTGTTCGTGGTGGAATCGGACACGTACACGAATCCTTTCGCGTCCACCGCCACGTAGGGTTCAATCCACGACACCGCGGCGTCGCTTGCGGCTTTCCATCCCAGCAAGGACAATTGGCGGACAAACCGGCCCTGGGGAGTGAATGCGGCCACCCGCTTCATCCCGACATCGCAGACGTACAGCATTCCATCCATCCCGGGGGCGATTCCCACCGGTTCTTGCAAAACGCCTTGAATCACGGCCCCGGCGTACGTCCCATCGGGGTTGAATCGCACCACCCGGTGTTTCCCGGTGTCCGTCACGTAAAGCACCCCGTCTTGCGTCACGGTCAATCCCCGCGGAAAATAGAAAGAATCCGCCGGGGGAGGGGCCAGGGGCGGCAATGGCTGTCCCGATGAAGTATAGCGGTTGATCCGCCCATTGCCTTCCGCCCACGTGTCGGTGACATAGATGGTCCCATCGGGGCCTACATCGATGCCGCCGTTGGGGCCATTGCCGTATTGATAGAAAACCCGCAATTCGCCCAATCCCGTGCCCGGACCGCCGAAATAGCCGATGAAATTCAAGTCGGTATCGAACACCTGAATCCGGCCGTTGCGGGCGTCGAGGACGTACAGCAGTTTCTCGTCCGGGGAGAGGGCCACGCCCCGCGGTTCGTTGAATTGCCCTACTTCCGCGCCAAACTGTCCAGCCGCCTTGATTACCACCAGGGGCATCACCGGCTTTTCATAGCCTGGAGCCACCTGCAGGGTCTCTTCCGGTTGGATCAGCGGGGTTTTGGCGTAGAAAAGCGTGTCCGTGGAACTCGGCTGGATGGAGGGATCCTGCGGATCCCACACCTGCCGGTAGAGGAGGTAGTTCCACAGCATACGCCATCCCTCGCTGGGCGGTTTATTTCTCCGCAATGCGTAGTTGAACGGCAATTCCTGCATCAACGCCGGGGTTCGCAACCGGTCGGCGGCGGGCGGCGGCCACCAGAGGCGGTGCTTGATCCGGCGCTTGGTGTACTGCCCCTTGGCCCACACTTTCATGTTGTCTTCCAGGCCCACATCCACCACCGCGAAGGGGACATTCGCGGCGGGCAATCCCTCGGAGGGAGCGATCATGTAATTCCGGAAATACCAGTAAAACGGCCACTGAGATTCTCCCTGGAAGACAGCAATCAACTTGCTAGGATGAGGCGGCAAGTATTCCGCCCCAAGTTTCACCGCGCCTTCCCGTATCTCCCGCACCACATCTTTCACCGCGTGGCCGGTTTGCGTGTAAACGATCAGCTCCCGGGGATCGTCGGGCCGGAGCAGGTTCAACTGCACATTGGTGCGTATGGCATAGGCCAGGAACAATCCCAACACGGCGATGGAAAACTTCTTCAGCCATCCCTCAGGGATGGCGTCCCATAAGTCCCCGATGAACACGCCCGCCAGCAAGGCCAGCGGTTGGACCTGATGCACCATGAGCCAAGGCACTTTTTCGTGCAACAAGGCGTATATCAGGAGGGCAAGCACGCTCCAATACAGGAAAAATACCCGGATGCCGTCTGGGGCAAAACGCGATTCCGGTTCTTCAAGGGAATCATCCCGGTTTGAAAATCCCGTTGGAATGAAGGAAACCAAGCCGGAAAACTTCCTTGCCAGCACGATCCCGATGGCCACGCAGATAAAAATAAACCACACCAGCACGGTGGACCGGGGATTGCCGCTTTTGAGCAACACCACGTGCCAATAGGTGTAGACCGTGGCCCAAAACGCAACCTGAAACGCCGCGAAATACGCCGGCCCCAACGCTTTCCACGTGTACACGATGAAAGCCAGCACGGCGAAGAAGACCATTACCGGCTCGTAGATCAGCAACCGGGGGATGTAATAATCCGGCGGGCCGGCGATGCGTGGCTGCATCTCCTGCTGCCCCATCCAGTAGAGCAGGTAATCGATCACCCCGGCTTTCAGACCCGCGGGATGGTGGCCCATGTTGGTGAACAGAAAAGCGAACAAACCAAAGGCCACCAGCACCGCACCGGCCACCGGCAGGTTATTCCGGGCCAGGCGGGTGAACAGGTTCCCTTCCGCCGGCTGCTCCGACGCAAGGCGCCGCAAATAAGCAAACAGCAGAAACAGGAAGATGGCGGCCAGCACCGCACCGGTGATCCACAAAGGAATCAAGCGGGGATGGGCTTCCTGGAAGCGGGTCCAGGTCTCGCGGAGGATATCGATCGACAAGTCGGATTTGCCCCAGGCGGCACGCAGTTGCTGGGCGTATTGGCGGAAATCCGCCCGGCTGGTGGCCCAGTAGACCAGGGAAAAAGCCGCGCAGGAGTAAAGGCCATACAATGCCAGGATTTTCACAAAGGGAGCCCGCTGGGCAAAGATGTCGTACAGCGCCTTCCGGCGGATCTCCGGCTGGTAGCTGAAATAATAAAAAATCCCGTAAAAGGTGATGAATGACCCCAGAATAAAACCGGTCATGTACGAATTTTCCTTCGTGCAATACAGCAACGCCAGGAAAAAGGTCATCCACACCAAGTGGCAGCCGCGCCGGGAACGGAAATACTCCAAGGCGAAGAGGAGGATGCCCGCCGCCCAGGCCGCCATATAGATGTCATTCCGGGCGAAGCGGGAGAAATAGGTCAACGTGGGCGAAGTGGCCACCAGGAGCAACGCGGCGAACGCCCCGCTGGCCCCGATCCAGGGCCGCAGCCGCCACACGAGGAAAAGGAGGAAAATCCCGATAGTGGCATACGGCAGGCGGCCGACGTAGTCGTAATCCCCGAACAACACGAAAAACAGGCCGCCGAAATGGTAGAGAAACTGCCCGTGATAGGTGGGATCGTAGGTGTGCTGATAATTCCCCTTGTAAAACTGATGCGAATAATAGGCGTGGATGGATTCGTCATGGTGATAAGCCATGAGGTCGAGGTCATAAAGGCGTACGAACGCCCCGAACAGCATCACGCCGAATACCGCTACCCCCAGCCGCGTGAGGGACAGGGTTTCCTGGGATTGGGAAGGCATGCGAATCGCCGAGGCTCCTTGATCGATAAGGTAAGACAGAATTTTTGTGGCGTTCCGGATATTTGTCTAGGTCAAGGCGGAGGGTACCCAAAACTGTAATGAATTATATAAAATTTTATTATATCGGATATTCATTGGGCCAGATCGGATGGTCAAGCGCAATGGCACGTTATCTGCCGCAGACAGGCCTACTCGGCCAATCCGCTTCCGGTTTCATAAAGAATCCGTACCAATTCCAGCGGGTGTGAAAAATCCCATTCGATCCCTACGGAATCGATATCGTTTGGAAGGGTACCGGGTGTTGCCACCTCCGGCTATTCATAGTCATTCCCTTAGGGATTGTTTGCCAGGGGATCACCCCTGGATATAATCATCTTGGCTGTCGGTACCTATTTCCTCACCTCGATCCGCCCCATGGGATACCAGCCGGTGGCGTCGCGGCCGGCGATGGCCAGCTGGATCTTGGGATTCTCGGACAGCTCGTCGAGCAGGCCGAGGGAAAGTTCGTATTCGCCTTCGGGCAGATCCGCGGGAACGGCGATCGCGCCGTCGCACAGGTTGTCGCCGGGCAGCCAGGAGCGGATGTCGGATTCGGTATAGAGAATCGATGTGGTTTGCTTGTTCATCAACCGGAACGCCAGGCGGTAATAGCGGTAACAGGGCGCCACGCCCTGGTTCTCCCACCAGGAGGTGAACGCCAACGATCCGCCGGGCTGTATCCAGGATGGATAGGTAAACTTCCGAAGCACGAAGCGGTACCCCATGGATTTCAGCCAGCGGTTCACTTGCGGCCACCACTCCTCGGGAACCGCGGACGATTTGCCATTGAACGAGCTGATATGCCACTTGAGGGACTGGTCGATGATGTAGTCGATGTCCCACCCCATGTCTTTCCAGTGCTGCATGACCCAACAGACTTCGAGTGAAACCGGGGCCTTCTTCCAGGCGTCCTGCAAGCCACAGTGAATGATGGCCTGCGGATAATAATCGTTCATGTGCGACCAGGTGGGGCTGAAGCCGCCCATGTCGCCCAGGCAATCGGCCCGCCAGCCCACATTGCGTTTCGAGAGGCCGTAGCGGTTGGTTTCGGGATCGGTGAGGAGCATAACCATCGGCGTGCGGCGGAACGATTCGACATAGGCGTCCACCAGCCGCTCGCGGGTATTCGGCGTCAGCCGTTCGGAGCCTGCGCCTTCGCCCCACGCGCCGACGATGGAGAGATCGACGCATTCCAGGTTGGGATGGCCGTCATAGCGCGCTCCAAAATCGCGCACGAAGTTGCCGAAATGCTGAACATAGAGCGGATTCTCGGGATCGGTGCGCCATTTCTCCTCGGGCAGGTCCTTCTCCTCACCCACCAGGGCGCGGTACCAATCAGGGACATCGTTGTCCTTGCCGGTCCCGTAGGGAGCGACACGCAACCACAAGGTCTGGCCGCGCTCATAGGCGGTGCGCAAGGCTTTATCGATCAAATCCCAGCGGTACTTATCCGGCTCCGGTTCGAGGAATTTCCAATAAACGCGGAAATAGGCAATGGTGGTGTCCGGATGGTTGGGATTCTTCAGGTCCCCGTGTAACTCCTGGTATTGGATGGGGTAACCTTCTGTCCACGACTTGCCCTGGTTGAGCTCGTCGCCGTTGAAGCGCTGGAAGGTCATAAAGCCCATGTGAGGATTGTTTAAGACATCATCGATTTCTTGCGGGCGGACCACGATGGTCTCTTGGGCGAAGGTGGAGAGGCCGGCAAAGAAAATCAGAATGAGGCTATACGCCGCGGCGCGCATGGTTTTTTCACTCCATAAATGAATCTAAGTGATACCGGCTTGACCATAGCAAACGAGGGGGAATTTGTGCAGGGGATGGCCGGATCGGCGGGGTGAGGGGGGCGCTGGGAGAGTGAAATTTTTCCCCTCTATGCGATCGAGCCGATCGTGGCCGGTGAAAGTCGCGATTGACGATATTCCCCGGCTTGTGAGAAAATCAATCGATCCGGTTTTGATGACGCAGAGCGTTAGTTCGCGAGGCCGCTGGACAGGGCCGGAATGGAACGGATTTTTCTCCGACCGGAGGGAATGTCATCCTGCAAGGAGCGAGGATTCGCGTATGAAAAGTAAACGGGTAACCCATGGTTTTACCTTAATTGAATTGCTGATCGTGGTGGCCATCATCGGGATTTTGGCGGCGATCGCGGTGCCCAACTTTCTCAACGCGCAGATCCGCGCCAAGATCGCGCGGGTGCAGGCGGACATCCGCACCCTGGGGATCGCCATCCAGATGTACGCCACCGACAAGGGAGATGTGCCGCCGGACATGAACACCGGAGGGTTTTCCTCCTACATGGTCAATCAACTCAAGATGCTGACCACGCCGGTGGCGTATGTCACCAGTTTTCCGCCGGATCCCTTCAATCCCGGCGCGGATGCCAACGAGGCCAGCTGGGTTCCGGGCGCGCAGCAGTTCCGGTATTCCGAATATATTACGAAAAAGGGGAGCGCAGGGACCTTTTGGTCGCCGTTCGAGCATGTCGAATTAAACAAGGGGCAAAACAACATCAACTACCGGGGTTTCTTGTTTTCGGTCGGCCCATCGCGGACCCGGTATTTTGGGAGCGATTATTCGATCGGGTGCTGGCACATGAACTATGACAGTTCGAACGGTCTGACGTCGTTCGGATCGATCCGGCGGTTCATCGAGTGAGGAAGCGCGGGGATCAGAATGCACCGCCGAGACGTGAAAGACGCGGAGAAATGCTGGGGCGGACAGGTTAGGCCGGGCGAGCATTGTTATGCGGATTGAACCACGGATGGCATGAATAAAACACGGATGACAGGGAGAATGGGACAGGATTTATGTGTATTTTGAGAAGTGAAAGCCCAGTGAAAGGTTTCCACTCACCCTGCCCCTCTATCGAGGGGAGAGGGTGAGGATTTTTTTGTAGGGGCGGACCTTCGTGTCCGCCCGAATCACCGAGTGGACGGAATGCCTTCTTCATCAGCAGGTACGTATTTGTCGGTTGGCCCGGAAAAATATTTCTTGATTTTACCGAGGTAGTGGGAGGGAATTATCCGTGGAGGGAGGATGAAGTAATGAAAGAAGCCATCATCGTATCCAATTTCTCATGCGCGATGATCTCCGCCAAGTGGGCTTTGGATCTTGGATTCAGCCAAGTCCGCCAGATTCTATTCTTGATAGGCGGCCTGTTGCTCGGGCCGGTCATGCTGTTGATTCTTTATATTTTTTGTGTTCAGAAAGCCATGAAGGAAGGGAGATCCGGGGGCAAGGTGCTTTGAAGCGGGACGATGGAGGGAATGGACCAGCAAGCGGGTTCCTTCTTTTTTGGTTCTATGGTCCCCGGGCTTCAGCCCTGGGATGGTCACACCCATGGCCTTGAATTCCCTCTCCCTCCGGAGAGGGTAAGGGTGAGGGAAGATGGTCCGGAAATGGCAATCCCGTGTGGATCAAAACACCGGGATGCTGAGCGGAAGGGCGAGACTCCCGCCAAGCCGCATGGTTTCGATACGCCTTACGATGACCGCGGCTCACCAGGAGGTTCACCCACCCGGAGTAGGAGTTCGGAAGGAAAATTCATCTCTCCGGATGGAATTAGGAGAAGATCAATCCAAAAACTGCAGACGGCTGACCCGTTACTCACCAGCGCTTGCCGCGCAGCCGTTGGCGGTATTGCGCCAGGGAATGATAGGCCGTGGAGAGCAGGTACAAGGATCCGGCGGTCATGACAATGGTGGCCCCGGTGGGGAGGTTCGGTTCGTAGGAGAGGAAGAGACCTGCCGAGGTGCAGATCATGCCTACTCCGGTGGCGGTGAGCATCATGGGCAACAGGCCGCGGACGTGGTGGGAGGCCATCGCCGCGGGCAACGTCAACAGGGCGAGCACCAGAATGATGCCCACGACCTGGATTAACACTACGATGGTCAAGGCGGTCAGGCACAACAGGAGAAGATACACCGCGTCCACGCGGATGCCCTGCAGCCGGGCGTATTCTTCATCGAAACACACGGCGAGAAATGGTTTATAAAAAAGGAACACGAGCAGCACGATGAGGCCGTCGAGGACGGCGATGATCAGCAAATCACTCCGGGAAACCATGAGGATATTGCCGAAGAGGTAGCTCATGAGGTCCGCGTTGTAGCCGGGGGTGCGGGAAATAAAAATGAGTCCGGCGGCCATGCCAATGGCCCACACCGCACCGATGATGGTGTCTTCACGCTGGCGGGCGCGCAGGCTGATCACGCCGATGAGCAGTGCGGCCAGGATGGCGAACAGGACCGCTCCAAGCAGCGGAGGATACCCCAAATAGTAAGCCAGTCCCATGCCCGCCAGCACGGAATGCGAGATCCCGCCGCTGATAAAAACGATCCGCTTCACAACGACATACGAACCAATGATCCCGCAGGCGAGGCTGGCGAGGATCCCCGTGAGAAAGGCATGCTGCATGAAGGTCTGGTTCCAAAGAACTTCAAAAAATTCCAACAAGGATGGGCTCCTGATTTAGACCGGCTCGTAGCCGGATGGCAGAATATCGCCGTGATTGACCAGATGAACATGCGACTGGTAAATGTCCTGAATCATGGAATCGGTGATGGCGGTGGTGGGGTGGATCACCATTCGCCGGTTGAGGCACGCCACCCGCGTCACATGTCTCGAAACCACGCCCAGGTCGTGCGAGACCAGGATGATCGTGCATTTTTCGTTGATCTTATGCAATAGATCATAAATCTGCTGCTGTGACAGGCTGTCCACATTGGCGGTGGGTTCGTCCATAATCAACAGCCGGGGCTCGCCGGCCAAGGCGCGGGCAATAAGTACTCGCTGGCGCTGGCCGCCCGAAAGGGTTCCAAACCGCCGGTGACGGAACGCCAGCATGTCCACTTCCGCCAGGGCCTTTTCGGCCAATTCCCGTTCCCGCTTGCGGTACCCGCCGAACAGAGAGGCCCGTCCCAGGCAACCCAGCATCACCACTTCCAACACCGTGATCGGGAACTCCTTGTCGAGGTTGATCTGCTGGGGAACATAGCCGATCTGAGAAGAAATTTCCCTGGGCGGTTGGCCCAGCACCAACACGCTCCCTTTTTGGGGAACCAGCAAACCCGCCACGATTTTGAGCAACGTGGTTTTCCCGCCGCCGTTGGGACCGATGAGTCCGACGAATTCGCCTTCGCGCACGCGAAGGGACACATCGTCCAATATCAACTCGCCGTCATACTGAAAATAAACATTTTGAACGTCAATCAAAGGGTGAGTGCTCATCGAAGGGCCTCGGCTAAGGCCTGCGCGGTTTTTCTCAGATTGTCCACAAGATCCTTGGCCAACGGATCGATGGCCACTACCCTTCCCCCGATTTCCTTGGCCAGGGTCTCGGCGGTTTTCCGGCTGATCTGCGGTTGGACGAAGATGACCTTAATCTGGTTAGCCTTGGCGGTCGCGATGAGTTCCGCCATTTGCTTCGCGGAAGGCTCCTTGCCTTCCACCTCCACGGGGATTTGCTCCAACTGGTAGGTGTCGGCGAAATATCCCCAGGCGGGGTGATACACAATGAATTTCCGGGAACGCAATCCGGTCAATTTTTGGGTGATCTCTTCATGCAACGCTTGCAATTCGGTCAGGATTCCCGCCAGGTTTTTTTGGTATCCGTCCGCGTGGCCAGGATCGATCCCGGTGAGATATTTGGCGACGGTGCGTGCTTGGATTTGGACGCGGATGGGACAAAGCCAAATATGGGGATCCAACAGGCCTTCGTCTTTTTTCTCATGCGCCTCCGATTCTTCCGCTTCATGCGCGTGGCCGGCCATGGGGAGCAAGGTGAGTCCCTCGCGCAGATCGGCCAGGGTGAGTTGCGGATTGAGGCTTTGAATACGCCGCAGCCACACCTCCTCAAAAGGAAGGCCGGTCTGGAAATACAGCCGGGATTTCGAGAGTTGTACCATTTGCCGGGGCACAGGTTCATAGGTCTCGGCGGTTTGGCCCGGCCCCACCATGACGAACACGTTCACCTGCCCGCCCCCGATGCGTTCGACCAAATAAGCATGCGGCAGGATGCTGACAAAGACATTGAATTGGTTTTCCCCCGCGTGGCCGGCCGGCAAGGGAAGCATGAGCAGGCCGAGCCAACCAATACGGAAAAGAGTGAAACTTAAAATTCGCATGAGTTTCCTATCCCGTGACTCCGGTATCCTATTCTGTGATTGTGACCGATTCCCCAATGCAGAACGATGAGAGTGCTTTAATTTCCGGTATAAGCATGGATGAGAACGCTAAACCATTCCCTCTCCCTCAGGGAGGGCTAAGGTAAGGGTAACCCTGAAAAGCCGGAATCCATTCTTTCAGGGCGATCGAGTAAAGAATTGCGCGGAGTCACGACGCGCAACTTGCGCATATTCCGCGAAGGTAGAGCTCCTGTTCCTCGATTTGATATCCGGGAATCCCGGACTCCACTACCGGCATGATACACTGGCTCAGGCATTCCACCCGGCCGCAAATCCGGCAGGTGAAATGAGGATGGCAATGCCCGCGGTGAATGCCATGGCACACGGCGAAACGCCACAACCGGTCGCCGGCTTCGATGCGGTGCACGATCCCCGCGTCTACAAAACATTGCAACGCGCGGTAGAGAGTCACCCGGTTGATGCCGCTCGGCTTCAACCGGGCATGAATCTCCTCATGCAGCAACGGCGTATGCTCTCGCAACAGCAACCCTAATAAAGCCAGGCGGGCTCGTGTCGGTTTCACGGCGGCATCCTCCAAAATCCGCCGGGCGGCCGCCGGATGAGAATCCGGTTGGGTTTTCATATCCTTCCCTCAACGTGATCATTATAGCCGAATGCAACTGAGTTGCAAATGAGTACAATGCAACAACAGCTTCTTCCCGGGAGAAGCACTGATGGAATCAGCCGCCCTGGATCATTCTGCTGTTCGGGCTCGGCTTGGCGCCGCATGAAAAAAGCGGAGAGCAACCGGCGAACCTCCCGGCTCTCCCCGCCCATCAGGCCATCACGATCCGGGGGACCGCCCGGTTTTTTGTCCTCGCGGTCCCTCCTTCTTCGAGATCACCGTTCATTCAAGCGGGAACGCTCATTTCACCATAAACACCGGCTCGGCTGTGGTTTCGACTCCCACCATCGACCCGGTAGTGGAACCATCCTGCGTCCAGCCAATTACCGACCAAGAATACATTTCCTGGTTGGACAATCCCGGCCCTGTGTAGAACACATAGGTCTGGTTCAATATATTTTCCGACCAAAGGAGATTGTTGCACGAGTCGATTACACTCACCGTGTACGTCATTGGCGGTGTTCCTGCCGGAACAGACCATTGAAACCGTACGGGCTGGGATTCCCGCTTGTAACCCAGCGGCGATTCCGGGGTGATGGGCACAACCGGTTTCACCATGATGTTCAGCTCCGTATCCTGCCAGGCTATCAAGGTCACATATTCTCCGTCCCCGTTGGTAGCCTGGCTGTCGGCTTGATACGCCACACAATACACCCGGTACCGGCCCGCCGGGATGTCCTTGAAACGGTAGAGCGGCACGAAATCCGGGGATTGCTCCATATTCATAACCGTCGCGATCCATTCTTTTTTCTCACAACCGATGGCAGCGCCACTGTCCGGAATCAGGAATACGGTGGCCATCTCCACTGGAGTCCCATCGGTCCGGCTAATGGTCCCATGCACGTTCGCCCCCCCGCTCCGGGGTCCCAAATCCACGTTGACCCCCGGGGTAGTCTGGCCGGCAGCCACGGTGATCCCCCGCACGCAGACCGTTTGCAGGGGAATGGTGGAAAATCCCGGAATTTCAATATTCTCCGGCAAGCCGGGAATACTCATCGGTTCCGACGGTTCGAATTGCACGTCATACACACCCGCGGGCAGACCGGTAATGGTATAACGGCCATCCATTTCCATATTGAAATGGACATCCTCAACAGACTGATTGGTCCCCGATTGGTAAACATGCGCGCTCACCGAAACCAACATCGGTATGGTATACATGACGCCATTCCACGCCTGGATCATCCCGCTGATGCCGCCCGCGGGCACGAACCGCACTTTGACCGGCACAGCGGCCGTAAGGCCGGAAGACGTGGCGGTCACCGTCACTTCCTCAGCCGCCGTATCCCATATCAAAACCGTCTTTCCCTCCGGCCGGTTGACCATGACGGTCGTGGTGGAGCCGCCCGGGCTAATCTGCGCCGAACCGGTGACGGTTACTGTGACCTCCTTCTCCCGGTCTCCCTCCTCAGTCCCCGGATTCACGATGCGGCCGGCCGCGTCGATTAGGTCGATCCGGACGGGCAGGAAAACCTGG
The DNA here is from genome assembly GCA_013177805.1 of Candidatus Omnitrophota bacterium. GTDB lineage: Bacteria > Hinthialibacterota > Hinthialibacteria > Hinthialibacterales > Hinthialibacteraceae > JABLXU01. Next base: position 202,224 of record JABLXU010000006.1, on the reverse strand, counting down.
CTCCCGGCGTTGAGGCTCACCGGCTTCTCCGGATCGCAGGCCGTGAGACGCAACCCCGCCGCGATACCGGAAGGGAGGCTGACTGGGGTCGGCGTCCACGTCGGCGTAGGAACCTCGGTGGGCGACGGTGTTGGCTCGGCGGGAGGGATGGTGGGGACCGGTGTCCCGGTTGGCACCGAATCCGGAGTGGGTGTGGGCGACGGTTCTTCGGAAGGCAAACAGATAACGGAAGGATCGTTTTCATCCCCATCGAGAAAATCGACATTGTAGAACTGCCCTTCCGTCAATTGGATAAATTCAAAGTTGTCAAGATATGCGGTTACATGATCGGTTGAACTGGGATTGAACACCTGGATCAGGGGCTGCAGGCCGCCCGGGCGGGGCATGGTCAGGGTGGCTATGCGTCTGTACTGGTTCGCGAAATACCCCCCGTTTTCCGGCCGGTTTTGCGATACAAAAACGTTGCTTCCCATGTCGATCGTGGCGATGGTGACCTGCGCGTTCGGCCCGCTGGTCCGCACCGCGCAACGCGCCAGCACCAACTGCGAAGTTGGGATGACCGGCCCGAAGATCATGACCCCCGTTCCCGGCGCGGCTTCGACGAGGACACCCCGGCCATCCGTCGCCCCGGGAAACGCGTTGTCCGTGGGAATCGCCCCGAACTCTGTTTTGGCCATGGGATATTGCCCGAATCCGGCCGGCTGCAGCGAGACCTGGTTGGCTTCGGGCGTAATACCGGAGAACTCCAGACGAAGCACCGCTTCAGAGGCGAACGCGTAACCGGAGACAGCCATGACGCAACCCATCAACGCGATATACCGTGTGAATTTGTTCATTGGAAGATCCTCCTCAGATTTAGTACGGTAGATGAACCGCATTTGGTTTTTCTGCCTCATATTATTACCGATGGATCGGAATCGAAAATAATCAAGATTTTTATCATTAAGCCCTAGCAAGTCCGGCTTCAATAAAAAAGCCTCTTCGCTATTCGGTATGGGTAACGGGCAGCGGGGAGGGGAGGTGGAATTCCAATTTCCCGCCGATCAGATAAATCATGGTGGTGAAATAATGGACATGGCGGAATCCCCGCGATCGCGCTTTCGCCGCCTGGATCAGGCGGTTCATCCCTTCCAACAGTCCGTTGCTGATTTTCGTGGTAAACCACCGCACCCCCCCGTCCCAATGCCGCTTCACCGGCTTTGCGAACGCGATCACCGGCTGCATCCGGCTGTGCGTCGCCCAGTAATACCAGCGCCGCAACAACGCTTCGCCCTCCTCCGGCGAACAAGCATAGATATCCAGAAACACCCCTTTCAAATGATGCGCCTTGTTGGTTTTCAAGTCCAGCGCGCGCAACGCCGCGAACAACTCCTGCTGCGCCGCCGGGTGGTTCCAATCGTGATGCCGGGCATGCAAACAGGTTTCGTGCTGAAAGAAATTCAGGTGCCGCCAGGTCCGCTCCTGGGTGTCATATGCCCCCCCGGCCGCATTCCGGGCAGGGAAACGGACTCCCGCGCGGAAAATCCAGACCGATATCCAACCGCTGTGCTTCCAGGGAAAACTCGAGGCGGACCACCTGCCATAGCTCCGCCAAACCCAAGGCCAACCGGAATAATTTGTTTTCATTCATGGACTTGCGACACTCCCGCATGGGGTACTAGACTGGGTCCGGCCGGGGCGGAGGATAGGGACACACGGGGACGCGGCCCGAACATCGACCCCGGGGCCGGGACCGAAGCGGGGCGGTTTCTCACTGTCCCGTTTTTCATGGAATGGGATCTATTCTACGGCTTCGGGCATGGCCGAAAAGCGGTAAATCCCAGGAGGCTTGGGGGACAGTGTCCCCCAGCCTTACCCACACCAAACAGCGGGGGGCCTCTTTTTCTGGCCGGCATTCCTCTGAAAATCCCACCGGATCAGCGATTGGAAGATTTCATTACACCTTGGGATCAATTGCGTCCATGAAAGGGCTGAATCAGATCCATCTGATCCTAGCGGACTTAATAATAATACCTCCCCCCCTGCCGCCGTGCGCCCGGCGCGGGGGGGGAGGGAATGGAACTCGGACCGATTCCGGAATCCGGCTTACACTTCTTCCACCACCTTGAACCCCATCAGGTGGCTCAGGTCTTCGATCTCGCGCTTGTGATCGCCGTAGAAAACCGCGCGGTGCAGTAGGGCCATGACGCCGCCTTCCAGCACGCCGGCGCCCCAGTTGCGGAACATGCTGTCCGCGTTCGCGACTTTCGTCCAGAACTGCGTGCGGCAGCCGAGCTTGTCGTGCGTCACCTTGAAAATCTCACCCGTGGAAATCAGCATCGTGTCCAGATTGATGAACTTGGCGCAGGTTACGGGCTGGCCGATCCGGTTTTCCACGTCCAGCGAGACACCCTGGCCGCTGTCCGTCTGCGTCCGGATCGTGAAGGGCAGGCGCTCGCCTTGCGGGCCGTCCATTTTGGTCGCCGAAGTGCAGTGGAAATGGATCAACGCGTCTTGCGATACGTCGAAGACGGGATCGGAGATGAATCCGGGCACGTCGAACGCGTAGCCGAACATCAGCATGGTGAGGGTGGAATCCATGTCGCCCTCACACGCGCCCACCAATCCCAGGTCGTTCAGTTTGCTGAAGGCCAGGCATCCCTTGGCGGGTGCCCCCATGCAGTTGGAACTGGTGACCGCCCGGCAGCCTTCGCGCCGCATGATATTTTTCAAGGCCAGGTAAAAACGGGCCGAGTTGATGACCTCCTCACGGCTCGGCTCCACGACTTGGTTCGCTTGACTGAACCAATACGCTTCCGCTTCGGCCTCGGCGTCCGCCAGAGGCACGGCTTCGTGCTCTTTCAGGGTTTCTTCTACTGTAACGGGCACGAGTTCACAGCCCAACTTCTCCTTGATTAGATCCGCGTTGCAGGCCGCCGCAGTGCCCACGGGACCGCGGACCACGAGGATCTTGGTGTTCTTGAGATGCGGGCCGACACGCATCAACCTCACGACTTTCTCAATATCGCTCCAATTGCTGGAAGGCATCAGAACGACTTTGTGGCCTTCTTTTTGCCAACGGGGGAAATACATCCAGCCGTGGCCGCTGAACGGCTGGCTGAATACAGCGGTCTGCACGCCCACATTGACAATGTCGGTCATAGCCTGGAGTGGCGCGTCGCCTCCATGCGCCTGGAGATGGAACACCAGCACGCCGTCCGCCTCCTTGATCTTGGGAAGCACGGATTCGACCTCGGCCGGTGGAATGATATCCCCGCCCACGAATTTCACATCCCCCAGCTTCGCTTCCAAGCCGGCCAGGTATTTTTGAAATTTATCGATCTCGCCTGTGGGCCGGGACAAGTAGATTCCACCGGTCCGCCCGATATAGACTTGATAAATTTTGACGGGCGGGAGCTTTGGCGCCCAATCCCCGTTCTCCTCTGTCCGCCCGAATTGGGCATTCAGCAGCATCGTGCCGATTCCTGCCGTCGTTGTGCCAATGAATCCTCTGCGGCTGATGGGACAATCCATGATGAACCTCGTTTTAGTCTTGATAGTCCACGTATCAAGGAATGAATGATGATAAGACATTGTTGCATACCCATTCTTCCGTTGTCAATTAAAGCCCAGTGGTCGATCGGAAATTCATTTCGGGATATTTCCCGCCCCCGGAAATCGTGATACTGTTTGAATTCATTCGAATCGGATGCCTTCAGCGCGGGTTTCTCCAATTCATAGGAAGGAAAAGACGGTATGCTCGAAACCTTAATCGAGAATGAGCAGTACAACATCGGCTACCTCTGCACCACGCGGCAATGCGAACTCGGCCGTGCGGAGCACACAGCCATGCGCTGGGTGGCCGCGGACGGGGAACGGAAGGATTTCACCTACCGGGATCTGGACGGCTTGTCCAACCGTTTCGCTAATGTGCTGAAAAATCTGGGTTTTTCCCCCGGCGACGTGTTTTTCACCTTCCTGCCCAAAACGCCGGAACAATTCTCCACCTTTCTCGGATCCCTGAAGGCGCAGGTCATCACCGGCACGCTCTTTTCCAACTTCGGAGAAGAAGCCATCCTCGACCGCGTGGGTGACGCGAAAGCGAAAGGGATCATCACCAAGAAAAGCTACCTCAAGAAAATCAACCGGGTGCGCGACCGGATGCCGGCCTTGCAATACGTGATTCTCGTCGACGGCGAGGAACATCAAAGCCCCGATGTCCTCAGTTACACCCAATTGATGGATGCGGCTTCTCCTGAATTTAGCACACCTCCAACTCCGCCGGACACGCCTTCCATCCTCCATTACACCTCCGGTTCGACGGGCAAATCCAAGGGGGTGCTCCACGCGCACCGCAGCGTTCTGATGCAACACCAAACGGCACGGGATATCCTGCAATTGACCCCGGAGGAAATCTACTGGTGCACTGCCGACCAAGGCTGGGTAACCGGAACTTCGTATGGCATCATCGGGCCGTGGAGCGTGGGCGTAACCCAAGTCCACTACGGCGGCCAATACGACGCGCAAGCCTGGTTCCATCTCTTGGAACAAGAAGGCGTCACCATCTGGTATACGGCCCCCACCGCCTTGCGCATGCTGATGCGCGAAGATCCCGCCTTGTACCGCCGGTTCGATCTGAGCCGCCTCAAATATATCTTCAGTGTCGGCGAACCGCTAAATCCCGAAGTGATCCACTGGGCGCGCAAAGTGCTGCATCACGACATCTACGACACGTGGTGGCAAACCGAAACCGGGGCCATCATGATCGCCAACCGCCCGGGCCTGGAGATCCGGCCCGGTTCGATGGGCCTGCCGGTTGCCGGAGTGGAACCAGCCATCGTGTCCGACAGTGGTGAAATGTTGCCGGGGAAGGAACAAGGCAATCTCTGCCTGAAACCCGGTTGGCCCTCGATGTTTGTCACCTATTGGAATAATGAAGAGGTCTATCGGCAGAAATTCCGCAACGGATTCTATTTCTCCGGGGATACCGCATACCGGGACGAAGACGGGTACTACTGGTTCATGGGCCGCAGCGACGATGTGATCAACACCGCCGGCCACTTGGTCAGCCCCTTCGAGGTGGAGAGCGCGCTCCTGGAGGTTGACGAAGTCGCCGAATCGGGCGTCATCGGCGCTCCCGACGACCTCCTCTTCGAGAAAGTGGTGGCCTTTATCTCCCTGCGGCCGCCTTTTGAATACTCCCGGGAACTGGAATTGAAAATCCGGCTCCACGTCTCCAACAAGGTCTCCTCGTTCGCCACGCCGCAGGAAATGATTTTTGTCGACTCCATCCCCAAAAACAAAAGCGGTAAAATCATGCGCCGCGTGTTGAAGGCCCGGTACCTGGGAACAGACGCCGGGGATCTCTCGACCTTGGATATCTGAACCATGACCACACAAGAAACCTTAAACAGCATTTTCCAAGAAGTCTTCGATGACGACACGATCCAAATCCACCCGCGCATGACCGCCAACGACGTGGAAGGCTGGGATTCGCTCTCCCATGTCAATCTCATCCTGGCCATCGAAACCCGCTTCCAAATCCGCTTCACTCAAAAAGAATTGTTGACCTTCAAAAACGTCGGAGACCTGCTGCGGAGCATTGAAGCGAAAATCGGCGTGTAGCCGATGGGGGATTTCTAGGCTTATTCATGGCATGAGGAATGACAGAAGCCGTAAACGATTTCTTCTCTCTCGGGGATAGGATTAGACCTTATAAAACATCCGGCTCCGGAGCCGCCCTTGGGACAACCGGAAAGTGGGAAAAAAAGATTTCTGTTTGCGTTCCCGCGAGAATGGAGTCTGTTTCATTAATCGCGTGCCAGGATTTCAAGATGAATGGCCTTATTGATTGATCCCGCCCCCGCCGCGTATGGTGATGTCGCCGGCGCTGTTGAGACCGTTACTGGCATCAAAGGGAAGGGCGCGGTTGGGATCACCATATCCGGCTCCCAATCCCAGAATCCGGTCCGGCCCGATACCAATCAAGATGAAATCGCCGGTTCTTAGTTCCCGCAGGCCAAAACCGGCCGCGTATTCGGGGAACAACGCGCCGATGCCATGGTCGTGATCGGGGTCCACCGGATCGTTGTCCGCGTAGCTGTAGGAACTGATTCCCTGAGGCTGAAACGGATCCAGGGGAATGGAGGCCATATAACTGACCGGTGTAGTTAACGGGGACAGGATATCGATCGTGTTGCGGGTACTTTCGGGTGTATCCCCCACGCCATGAAATACTTCCCGGATTCGTTTCCGGCCCCAGTCACGGTCGTCGTCCCACCAATCCACCAACAGGACATTTTTATCGGCCTGATGGGCACTGATAGCGGTCACCAGGCTGCGCATATCGGCGTAACAACGCGCGATTTTGGCCCGGATCTGGGCGTTGAGAAAGTTGGGTACGGCAATCGCCGCCAGGATGCCGATAATCGCCACAACAATGAGCAATTCAATCAAGGTGAATCCCTGTTTCATGGTCGCCCGCCTCCTTCCCCTTTCACAAATTCTGAATGATTGAATCTCTGCGGGAACGGGGCCTTAACCGGTGAGGGGAGGATTGATTACCCGCGTCTCGTTAGATGCTCCAAACGGCCGGTTTCAGGGAGACACTCTATTAAGTCCACTCCCGTAGCGGTATAGAAAGAAATCCCTATCCCATCCGTGTATTTGTTCGTACATCGAATTCTCATTTCTTTTTCGTCAACTCCTCCCAATCCATCACGCCCGCCCGTTCGGCCCAGCGGTGGTAGAGAACGATTAGATCGTTCGCTAGCGCGGGATGAGCCGCAATCAGGTTATTTAACTCGGTGCGGTCCTCTTCCAGATCGTAGAGTTCCCACTCCTCCGGGTGTTTCGAAACCAGTTTCCATTTTCCCTGCCGCACGGCCCGGTTGCCTTCGTGTTCCCAAAAGAGCGCTTTGTGTCCCGCGCGGATTTTCCCCTCCAGGACCGGCCTCAGACTCAATCCTTCCAGCGGCTGGATCCGTTTTCCATTGAAAGCCGGCGGATATTCCACGCCCGCGATATCCAGGCACGTGGGCAGGATGTCGATCACATGGCCCGGCTGATGCGTGATGGTGTTCGGTTCGATCTGCCCCGGCCAATACGCGATAAATGGCGTGGCGATACCCCCCTCATGCACCCAGTGTTTGTACCGCCGGAAGGGGGTGTTGCTGGTGTTGGCCCAAGGCAGGCCGTAGCTTTGGAAGGTTTCCGCTGGGCCGGGCATGATAGCGGGATCGTTCCCCGGCCGGCCTTCCGCGCAACCTCCGTTGTCGGACAAAAACAGGATCAGCGTGTTGTTCTCGATCCCCAGTTCGCGCAGAGTGGCCACGATCCGCCCGACGCCCTGGTCCATCCGGTCGATTTGCGCCGCGTATACCGCCATGCGCCGGGCTTCCCATTCCTTGTGCGGCGCGTCGTTCCAGGCGGGCGCTTGAGGATCGCGGGGGGTGAGCGGCCATTTCGCGTCCACAAGTCCCATTTCGATCAGGCGCCGATGGCGCTCTTCGCGGAGGGCGTCCCATCCCGCATGGTACCGGTCCGCGTATTTTTGAATATCTTCGGGCAGCGCGTGCAAAGGCCAATGCGGCGCGGTGTAGGCGATGTATTGAAAAAACGGCTTGCCCCGGCCCGCGTATTCCCGGATCTGCCGCACCGCGCTGTCCGTGAAGGCCTCGGTCATGTAAAAACCGTCGCCCAAATCGGTGATGGACGTATTGCCGATGGCGAATATCCGCCCTTCATCCAGTTTGAAATAATTACTGCCGCCATTGATCAGGCCAAAGTAGTCATCGAAACCCCGGTCCAGAGGCCAATGGGGCCGTTGATCGCCTACGTGCCACTTGCCGGACATAAGCGTGTGGTACCCGCCCCTGCGCAATGCCTCGGCGAGGGTCACGCAACGGTCGTTCAGGTATCCCTGGTACGCGGGATGCCCCCGGTCCTGGACCATATGCCCGACGCCCGCTTGGTGCGGATACAATCCGGTGAGCAACGAAGCCCGCGTGGGGCAGCACCGGGCGCAGTTGTAGAACTGAGTGAACCGGATGCCCTTCGCCGCCAGACGGTCGAGATTTGGCGTGGCGATTTCCGAACCGTAACACCCCAGGTCCGAAAAACCCATGTCATCGGCCAGGATCAGAATGATATTGGGCCGCCCGTTGTTATGGGCCCAAGTCCGGTGGATCCCTATCTCCGCCAGAGCCAGGCCCGCCGCCCCGGCGGCCAACCGCTGCAGCGCCTCGCGGCGGTTCATATAAAGGATTGATGAACGCATGGTTTTAAGATCCCTTATCTGGGTGTCACTAGCATCGCAAATTCCAAGAAAAAGGGGAAGAGAAAAATTCAGGAATCCGGCAGGAAATTCCCCTCCCACTTTGAAATCGGATAATCCGGCTGGAGTGGTCTACGAAATCCGCCTTCATCCGCGGACGCGGTGGAGTTTTTGTCATGAATACGTTCACCAACCCACCCCCTCCCCTCGGGCGGGAGCCGGGAGGACAGCAAGCCCATTCACCACTTCACACTGGCCCGTATTTCTTTTTCTTTTTTCTTCCCCGCATCCCTTTCGGGGAGCCGCCCCACAACGGCCCAGGATTTCAACCCTCCTGAGAAATATTTGGTATCGGGTATGGAGAGGCAGATATCCAATCTCCAAAACAAATCCGCCGAGTCATCTATCCTTTCCCTAGAAAATTCTTTATTTTATATAGTGACACCCTCAGGCGATTCATCTTGTTAGCGGCCATCAATCTATCGCTTTTTGCGGAGGTGATACCATGAAACGTGCCATATGGTTTGCATGGGCCGTGGGAATGTTTGTTTGCGCCACGCAGGCCCAGCCCGTACCGGAGTTCACCATCAGCGAGCCGGTTTCCCTTTTTGCCGAAACCGAAACCAAGGAAGCGGGACTCGCGGTGAACACCCAGGAAAATGAAGTGTTGTTCGTCACCATCGACACCGTCGCTATCGGAGAAGATCCCATCACCGGCGAACCGCCCCAGCAAGCCGTCGTGGGCTTCTATTATGATACGGCGACCATGACCCAGATGGGAGATCCTATTACGATTGTCGGAAATCCCCGGGGCGCGTTGCAAAAACTAAGTGTGACTTACAACTCGGTCAGCAACCGCTACTTTGTCGCTGTGGCGGCGGATGGCTATTCGCCGAATGGATCCCGGGTTCCCCTGATGGCCATCGTCAACCCGTATTCCGTTGCCCAGACCGCGGGACCCATCTTCAAGGCGTGGAGTTGGGATCCCGAAACCACCGTGAACTACCAGGACACCGCGGTGGCCGCCAGCACCCGAAACGGCAATTTGATCTACGTCAGTGAATATTCCCCCCCCGGCGAAAGCGAAGGCGTGATCGGATTGCTTTACGACAAGGACGGAAATCTGCTGACGCCGGAAATGACCCGGCTGGACCAGTTGGAGCCGGAACGGGATGAAGACGATCCCGATGTCTATTACCTGGAAAAAAATGATGTGTTTCTGTTCATCACCAACATCGATCCCTCCACTTCCAAAAACCGGATCACTTGTACCATCATTCAACCTACCCCCGGCGCGGATGGCAAACTGCAACAGGGCAACCAGCAAATTGTTTCCGAACTGCGCAAGGATTTCGACGCCGGCCACCCGTCAGCCATCGAGAATCCCTACACCGGCGAATTCATCGGCGTTTTGGATTACGCCAACGGCGCGGAAGGCGGCGACATTTTTTATTTCAACATCGGCCCCGCCCCGAATTACCTCTTGACCCAATCCCGGGAGCAGATTCCCTATCTGGAAGCGGCCGGCAATGTTCCCTTTTCTCAGCGCCATCCCCGCTTGGCCTTGGATACCAAGAACGGCGTGTTTGTGATCTCCCATAACGCGCGCGATGGCAGTTTCCAAGGCATGGTTTTCACCTTGCTTGGTCCTGAAGGTCAGATCCTGCCCGGGCGTCCCGATGATCTGTATAAACTGGTGGAGACCTCCGCCCCGGTGAGCCATGATGCCAATTACCATGATGTGAAATACGATCCCCGCAGTGGATCTTTCTTGATCATCTACTCCACGGGAGATGGCTTCACGGACGTCGTGAAGCTGACTGTTCGGACCAATTACCTCCCTGCTTCCACGGAGCATTGGTCGATTTATTGATCGGCCTTGGATGCTCTGCCAAGCCCGGGCGCTCCCCCGTCCGGGTTTTTTCTTTCCTGTTATACCCTGCCATTCAGCGGTCCAGGATTTCCTCCCTAAACCTGAATCTCTCCTCCGCGCCTCGGCAGGGATTCTGTCAGGATACGCAAAAGCCGGGGATGGATTGGATGGGATTGAAAAATATGAAAACATGATAACAAATGGAGAGAAATGAAACGGCAAGAAATTCGCCAAATGGTATTAGAAACAAGTGGGATTAGAAATTAGAAAGGAGTCAGCATGAAACGCGTCGGATTTGTCGGAATCGGGACCATGGGACTGCACATGAGCCGTAACCTCATGAAGGCAGGGTATGAACTCTCCATCTTCAACCGTACCGCCGAAAAAATGCAACCTCTCGTCGAAGAAGGCGCCATGCCCTGCGCCTCACCCGCTGAGGTCGGCCAACAATCTGAATTGGTCTTCACCTGCGTGTCGGATGTGCCCGATGTGGAAGAAGTGACGCTGGGTGAGCGGGGAGTGGCCCGGGGCATCGCGCCGGGAGGCATCATCGTCGATTGCAGCACCAGTTCGCCCGCCCTGGCCCGGCGCATGGCCGAAGAACTGAAGCCCCGCGGCATCGGGGTGCTCGACGCGCCCGTCAGCGGCGGGCCGGAAGGCGCGCGCACCGGCGAACTCTCGATCATGGTAGGCGGCGAGGAAGAGGTCTTCCTGCGCGCCAAACCGGTCCTGGAAGCCATCGGCAAGACCATCCTTCTTATCGGTCCCCCGGGCTCGGGCCAACTGACCAAAGCCATCAACCAGATCGTCGGCGCCCTGCACCTCGAAGCGGTGGCGGAAGGAATCGTCCTGGCCAAGAAGGCGGGCATCGATCCCGAAAAGGTGATTCAAGCCTTGGGAGGCGGCGCGGCGCAATCGTGGTTGCTGAAAATGCGCGGCCCCCAGATGTTACGCGGCGACTTCACCCCCGCCCGCTTCGCCCTCGGCCTCCACGCCAAAGATTTACGTTTGGCTATGGAAGCCGCACGCCAATACGGCGCGAAACTCGAACTGGCCGAAAAAGTTAACGAGATCTTCCAGGCTCTCGACCAGGAAGGACTCGGTGCCCTGGACCACTCCATCATGTACCTGCACGCCAAACGGCTGAACCAACTAAACAGCTGAACCAACGGGGAGGGCATTTTACTCGGATTCCCTGCTCCTAGATGACAAGGTCAGGTTGAGGGAAGCCTTAAAAAAAGAAATTTGTCCCCTTCCGGCATTCAAGTAAAAGGTAGCAATTCTGGATAAGGTTAGGAGGAGAATCGATTTCCATGAATAGGATGAATCCATGCGGATCAATAACCTTTCTCGTCCTGACGTGGGTTCTGATGCCCCCCGGCTTGGAACCGCCGGTGTGGAGCGGAGCGGATGAAATTCTGCCCGGCACCCAGCCGTTGACTTGGGATGGAGATCTATCAGTCAAAATGATGGATGGCGCGCACGCCTTCGTCGAACGAAAAATCGCCGAAACCCGCACCACCCGCCCACTGTTTTGGAACCGGGACTTCGCCTCTCCTGATGCGTATGAAAAATCCATTGCCCCCAACCGGGAAGAATTGAAGCGCATTCTCGGCGTGGTGGATCCCCGCGTTCCGGCCGTCATGGAATATTTTGGGGATGACGACCATCCCGCCCGGGCCGCGGAAACCAGCCGCTACTGCGTCATGCAAGTCCGGTGGCCGGTATGGGACGGCGTCTCCGGCGAAGGCCTGTTGATGCAACCCAAATCAACCCCGGCAGGTTACGTCGTGGCTCTTCCTGACGCGGATCAAACACCGGAACAACTTGCGGGTCTGGCGCCAGGCCTCCCTCCGGAAGAGCAATTCGCCAGACGTTTCGCAGAAAACGGTTTTGCGGTCCTTGTCCCGGTGCTTATCAGCCGGGAAGCCCAGGAAACCCGCCCAGGATTCCCCTCCTTCGAAGAATCCCGCCGCGAATGGATTTACCGCCAAGCGTTTCAGATGGGCCGGCATGTGATTGGATACGAGATCCAAAAGGTTCTGGCGGCGGTGGACTGGATCATCTCCACGGCGGAGGAAGGCGCGAAAATCGGAGTGGCGGGATATGGAGAAGGCGGACTGACCGCCTTTTACGCGGCGGCTGTCGATCCCCGCATCGATGCCGCCTGGGTAAGCGGCTATTTCGATGACCGCCAGAATGTCTGGTCCGAACCGATTTACCGCAACGTGTGGAGTTTGCTGCGGGTATTCGGCGACGCGGAAATCGCCACCCTCATCGCGCCCCGCGGATTGATCATCGAGTATAGCCGCGTCCCAGAGGTGACAAATCAGAAAGGCGGTCTGACTACTCCTCCCTTCCAACGCGTTTCCTCGGAATTCGCCCGGATCGATCAACTCTTGAAACCCGGATTCCAAATCCGGCGCCTTTTTGCGGGACTGGAGAACTCGCCGGCGCCGGTCGGCTCTCCGGATTCCCTCCATGCCTTCGCTGAATTGTTGGGTGTCACACACCCTTTGACGCTATCCGAAGAATTACCCCTGGACCTACGGAATAGGTTCGATCCCTCCTCCCGGCAAAAACGCCAAGCGCAAGAACTGGAAGACTATACGCAAAAACTGGTCCGGATTTCCGATGAAGTCCGGGAGCATTTTTTTCTCCATCAAGCCATGCCGGAATTCGCGATACGAAAATGGAATACCGATCGCGATCATGAAACCTATCCCCCCGAACCGTTTATCGAAAAGGCCCGATGGTACCGTGAATATTTCGCGGAAGAACTGATCGGCCGGTTCGATGAACCGATGCTCCCGCCCCATCCCCGCTCCCGGAAAATCATGGAATCCGAAAAATGGACCGGCTACGAGGTGGTGCTGGACGTCTATCCGGAACTCTTCGCCTGGGGCTACCTCCTGATCCCGAACGATATCCGGCCAGGTGAAAAACGCCCGGTGGTGGTCTGCCAGCATGGCCGCCAGGGATTGCCCATTACCACCATCGAACCAAGCCAAACGGGATATTACGGAATGGGAACGGAACTGGCCAACCGCGGCTTCGTCATCTTCGCTCCACATAACCTCTACCGCGGCGAAGACCGCTACCGCTGGCTGGACCGCAAGGCCAATGGCATCAAGGCCTCCCTCTTTTCGTTCATCGTCAGCCAGCATGACCAAATTACACGCTGGCTCGCCGAACAGCCCTTCGTGGACAGCCAGCGGATCGCTTTCTATGGCAAGAGTTACGGCGGCGAGACCGCCATGCGCGTGCCGGCTATCCTCGAAAATTACTGCCTCTCGATCTGCTCCGGCGATTTCAACCAGTGGACGCGGAAAGTGGCCTCCACCCAGTTCGACTTCAGCTTCATGTACACCATCGAATGGGAAATGCCTTACTTCAACCTGGGCAACACCTTCGATTACGCCGAAATGGCCTACCTGATTTTCCCCCGCCCCTTCATGGTCGAACGGGGACACCACGATGCCGTCGGCCGCGATCCCTGGGTCGCCTACGAATACGCCAAGGTGCGATGGCTCTATACGCAATTGCGAAGGCCGGAACGCACGGAAATCGAATTCTTCAATGGAGGGCACGCGATCCACGGCCAGGGCACCTTCGAATTTTTGCATAAGTTTTTGAATTGGAAAAAGCCGGAATCCTGAGGGCAAGAGACCTCAGGCATTCAATAATACGGGCCATACATCTTCCCGGCTCCATGCAAAATCCTTTCTCCGCCGCCAGGTCGCTCTGCGGATCACCCTATCCCTTTTCCTCGAGCCTGGGTAGTATAAGCCGTTAAAATCGTGTAAAATTTGTTGTTTTATTTCTCGCGCCCTGGGAAATTCAAATGGCTATCTGGCACGAGCAATTGTCCAGTTGTTTCGTCATCCACGTGGAAGAACCAGAACTGACCGAAGAGATCCTGGACCGCATGCGCCAAGTGCTGACAGTCGCTTTTCTAAGCCGGCAATACAATTTGGTATTAGATCTGAGTTCGTGCGTTATGGTCGACTCCTATTTCATCGGCTTATTGATCAGCACCTACCGCGAAGTCAAGGAACTGGGAGGTAGCCTGCTCTGCGTGGGCCTGAGCGGGCAAGTCGATCACGCTTTCGAAGTGATCCGCCTCAACCAAGTGGTGGATATCTTTGATACGGTCGAGGAGGCCGTGCGGCATCTGAATCAAAAAAATGATCCACCCGCTGAACCTGGCCCCGCTTGATTCCCGCAGCATGCCGTTGAATCCCTTATTCCACCACTTTTTGGATGCTTTGGACTCGGGTTAAATCCCAGATCGGCGCTACGTGAATCCACCAAGTTCCCTTGGGGAGTTTGATCTGAAACGATTCGCTTTGCAACAAGGGGCTGTTTTCGTCCGGCACGCCTTGCGGATCTTGGGTGGGATTGCAATAGTAGAGATTCTCACCCCGGGGAACGATTCCCGTGGCCGGGCGGCCATACCAGAAACACGTCCACTTGTTAGTCGTCCGCACCGGCCGTTCAACCGGAAGGGAAGCGAATTGAATGGGACACCCGGCCTCCTGCGCCAGCACCAGCGACGTGTGGAAGGGAATCGCGTCGAGCAAGTGAAACCGGTAACAATTGAAGCCGCCGCCCGCCGATTCCGTCCGGCCAATGCATCCAAATAAGGGATACTGAAACCGGGCCGCGTGCTCTAACCGGTCGTCGCCGTTAAAATAATTGTCCAGGCCGGTTCCGTTCCAGGACGGCTCGGCTTCCCCGTTGATATAGAAATATTCATCGCCTTCCAGAAAAAACGACTTAGGTTCCATCGGTTCGGCCAGGCTGATCATGTTCCAACCGGCGAAATACCCGCTGCCTTCATATTCCAGCACGGGATACAACAATCCAACGTTGAAAACCCGCTGCCGCGACCGGGCATGCAGATACAACGTATCCCTGGGTACATCGACCAACTTGACATGATACCGGAAGGTGAGGGAAATGGGTTTTTCATTCTTGTTTTTCAGGTTCAACCGGGCGTTGTCATAAAAGGGCATGTAAAACTGGCAGTAGAGTTTTTTCTGGGCCCGCTGATACCCAAGCGGCAAGGTGTTCCAATCGTCTTGCAGGCGGTTGCCACAGAAAAAATCGATCAGGCTGCACAAAACGCTGGGATAGTTCAGATGGTCCCAGTAGAGGGTCAATTCCAGATTGTTCAGCACCTCCGTGACCGGCTCCTCCGCGAATTGGAATTCCAGATAGTCGATCGCGGCCGGGCCGGGAAAATTGAGCAGCATCTCTGTTTGATGGGGGTGAAGCGTATAGCGTCTCTCTTGCTTTTCGACGGATTGAAACCGCTGATACCCCGGCGTATGGATCTGGGTTACCGCCTCCACGAACGCCTTCCGGGTACGGGCGTCGAAAAGCGGCGTGAAGGTATGGACTTCTTCGGTGGGCGCCAGAATCAGGGCATTGATTTGATACTTGAAATCCGGTTGGGTGGTGTCGGTCATGACCCGGCACCGGGTCTGAAATGGCATGGGCATGTAACTGACATGACCGCTGCCGGTTTCCGATACCGAGAGGATGAAGGGGCCCGCGGCCTCTTTGAGCGATCCGCTGAAAAATTCCGCCACACTCATCTCCAGGCGGGGGCGGATTTCATTGTCGAATTCAAACCGCAGCCGTCCTTGCGCGCCGCTGGACAACCAGAGGCGGGTGATACAACCCGGCCCCTTTTCATCCAACATCACATGCCACTCGTGGCCGTCTTGAATAAGCGGATCGCCCCAAAACACCCCCGCGTCCTGCGGTTCATGGGCGGGATGATGGCTGGAGCGCATCACCAGGCGCTGGGAGGCGTCCGCACGGGAAAAACGCGTCCAATCCGTCATCCGCTTGACAAAATACGCCGTGTCTTGGCCCTTGAACTCCAACACGGGTTCCGCCCCCTCCCCCTCCGTCTCCGGCGTGGGAGACCCACATGCCACGCAACTCAAAACAACCAACAAGGTCAGGAGCCATCCCCGCGCCAATCCGCCATCACCCGGCATGCGAGACATAGACGGCGGGATCGGGTATCCCCGCTTCGGCAAATCCCTTTTTGCGGAGCCGGCAGCTGTCGCACTGGCCGCACGCGCGGCCCTCGGCATCGGGATCATAGCAACTGTGCGTGAGGGCATAATCGACTCCCAAAGCCGCTCCCCGCCGGATGATTTCCGCCTTGCTCAGATACAGAAGCGGGGCGTGGATACGGACTGGCCGGCCTTCGACGCCCATTTGGGTGCCGGTCCGGGCCATTTCCTCAAACTGTTGTATAAACGCAGGACGGCAATCCGGGTAACCGCTGTAATCGATCGCGTTGACTCCGATGAAGATCGCCTGGCTCCCCGTCACTTCGGCGAGCGCCAGGGCGTACGCGAGAAAGATGATATTCCGCGCCGGGACATAGGTCACCGGAATGGCACTGCTCATTTCCTCCAGCGGGCGGTTTTTAGGGACCTCGATATCACCGGTAAGAGCCGATTTCCCGAATTGCCGCAGATCGATTTCAACAATGCGATGATCCGTCACTCCCAGGGATTGCGCCACCCGCCGGGCGGCGTGCAGTTCGATTTCATGCCGCTGGCCATAGCGGAAACTCAACGCCACGCAGTGAAAGCCTTCGTTGCGCGCCACCGCCAACGCCGTGGCCGAATCCACCCCCCCGCTCAGCAACACCACCGCCCTTGCCGGTCCTGAGCCGTCCCGGGATGCCGGTTTTTCCTCTGTGGTCATTGTTCTTTCTCTTTCCATAATTTCTCTTTTTACGGTTTGTTATTATTTGCCCGAATGCAGGACTCTCTCAGCCTTCAATCCGTTGGATGAGTCTCGATAGGATCACACCCCACCACCTCCTTCTCCCCTATGAAGACGTCTCCCTTCTGGGAGAGGGCCGGGGTGAGAGAAAATTTTACGGCATTACTTTTCTCGTCAGATTTACACTCTATCCCCCTTGATCCATGAAATCCACATAGCTTTTCTGAACTGTCCGTGGTTCAACCTCTGGACCACCTCTACTTCTCCTTCCCGCTCTCCCCCACGAAATGATCGGATTTGTCCTTGAACAACACGTTGAACGTGGTCAGCGATCCGTAAATCTTGGTGATATATTGCTGCAAATTCACTTTGTCTTCGTCGGTCAATTTCTTATGGGCATTGATCGCTTGCTCCATCACCCGCAGGCGGTCGCGGACCATGACGATCTTGTGGAAAAACACCTCGATGGGGATCTCCTTGGGCGTGGCGTTCGAATCGCGGGGCTGTAAATACATTTTGCCTCCAATCCACCGGTCGCCCAGAGGCGTATGGCCTACCGGCAGATCTTCCTGAATCAGCTCACGCAATATCCGTTTCAATTCATCGCGGGTGATTTCCATTGATACGGCTCCTCTCTTGACACGACTTATGATTCGAAATCCCGGCCTTGTCCACTCCGGCGGGAATGATAGAGTAACAACCACAATCCCGCACAATCCCGCGCTGCCGCGGCGCATATCGCTCATTATTGCGGGATCGCCACAAAGTTCAATCGGTTGGAAATAGCCGAAGGGAAGGACAAACAAGTGGATTTATTTTTCGTGCGGCATGGACAAACCGTGGGCAATGTCTCCGGCATCGCCGGCCTGGATCCTCCCATGACCGAAACCGGCGTCCGGCAGATAAACCAAGCCGCGGCCCGGCTGGCGCGGGAAGGCATCACCCATCTCTATTGCAGCCCCCTGTACCGTGCCCTGCAAACCGTGGACCTTCTCCGCCAGACCCTCCCGCTCGATCCGGTCATCTCCCCCGTCTTTTGCGAGACCTGGGGGACCGCCTGGAACGCCCGCACGGCTCCCGAACTGCGGGACCTTTTCCCCTGGGCGAACCTCCCCGCCTCTCTGGGCGAGGGCCGCTGGTGGCCGCAAACCGCTGAAACTACAGAGGAAATCAACCTACGGGCGCGACAAGCCCTTGGCATCCTCGAAGAACGCCACCGGGACACAGAGGACCGGGTCTGCCTGATCGGCCATATCGAATTCGGCCGGATTCTCTTTCATCACCTGCTGGGGCTGAATTCCAACCGCTCCGTGACTTTCACGTTCCGGAATGCCTCGTTCTCACACGTCCGGTGGTTCGGGGATGCCCGCAAGATCATCGTCAGCCTGAACGATGTCCACCACCTGCCGGAGGAACTATGGACGATTTGATTGACCAGGTTTCCATGGATGCACCCTACGCTGAATTTCCAGATACGGTTATACACGGGCGAAGGAGTCATTGAATCTCATGAGCAAGCGGCAGGAAATTCAAATCGGCATCATCGGCGTCGGCATGATCGGGCTGGAACACATCCGTGGATTCCGGGTGATCCCCCGATGCAAGGTGGCAGCCATCGCCGATTCCAATGAGTCCCAACTCGCCAAGGCCGCCGCCGAGTACGCCATCCCCCAGACCTTCACGAATTACAAGGATCTGCTGGCCCTCGAGGAAATCGATGGCGTCGTCATCTGCGTGCCTTCCTTCGCGCATGAGGAAATCGCGCTGGCCGCCCTCGCTGCGGGAAAACACGTCCTGTGCGAAAAACCTATGACCACTAGCGCCGCGTCGGCCTACCGCATGGTCAAACGCGCCCGCCGGGCGGGCAGAATCCTGGCTTCCTGCTCCGGCCGTTACCGCTTCAGCCCCACCGTGCGGAAAGCCCGCGAGATTATCACGGAAGGCGAACTGGGAAACGTGTATCATGTCACCCTCTCCGGGATTTCCCGGCGCAACCGCCCCGGCCTCGATTACCATCCCACCGCCACCTGGTGCCTCGACAAATCCAAGGCCGGCGGCGGCGCCATGCTCGACTGGGGGATCTACGATTTGAACATCCTTTTCGGCCTTTTCGACAACCTGGCCGTCGAACGAATCGACGGATTTTGCTTCCGGGGCATCGATGAACCTCCGCAAGATCTCGTGTTCGACGTGGAAGAACACGGCGGGGCTTTCCTCCGCTGCAAGGGTGGCCTCACGGTGCTGTGGGAACGGGCCTGGGCGGCCCACATGAACAGTTCGACCCGCGTACGCATCTTTGGCTCGCGCGCCGGCCTGGCTTTCGATCCCCTGGCCTGGACCCAGGACATCTTTTTCCAGATCTACGAAGACCGCAGCGGCAAACCGGTCACCATCGCCCCCGCCACCGATTTCGAACGCTGGAACGTCAATCTCAATATCGTCCAAGACTTCGTTGAAGCCATCCAGAAAAACCGCCCGCCGGCCACTCCCGGCGAGGAAGAATACAAGTTTCTGAAAATCATCGAGGCCCTCTACCGCTCGCACTACAAATCCACGGCAGTGAGTGTGTAAATGACAGCCGAATCGGAGAGGCACGCCTTGTCCAGGATGTTTGGCAGAAATGAACAAGAATCTTCGCCATCGGAACGGCCATGCTGCTTGATTGAATTCCCGTCCGGTGCTACCTTCTCCCCTTTGGATAACGCCTCTGACGCAATAACATAAACATAAGAGATCACAAGGGGGACCATGGAAGAAACGCTGCTCCTGATCAAACCCGACGGGGTCCAACGCAAACTGGTGGGCGAAATTATCTCGCGGCTGGAAAAGCGCGGGTGGGATCTTGCGGGAATGAAATTGATGCGCATGTCCCGTGAACTGGCTCAACAACACTACGCCGAACACCAAGGGAAACCATTTTTCGAGGAGTTGATTTCCTATATCACCGAGGGGCCGTTGGTCGCCATGGTTTGGCGCGGCGAGGGCATCGTGTCTGCCTTGCGGCTGATGATGGGGAAGACCAATCCCCTGTTGGCCGAACCCGGCACTATCCGGGGCGACTTGGCCAACAATTTCACGCGCAATATCGTGCACGGCAGCGATTCCCTGGAAAGCGCCCAGCGCGAAGTGGCACTCTTTTTCAAGCCGGAGGAACTCTGCGGGTGAACCGTTCCTGCCCTGCAAGAGGGGGATCAGGCCAAGTCCAAAAAGACCCGAAAAAAGGCCTCGAACATGTTCTCTCTTTAGATTGGAGGTGCTATAATAAAGGTACAATTTTTCAGATACACACTCTCGATGGCGGCGTAGCTCAGCTGGTTAGAGCACACGGCTCATATCCGTGGCGTCCGGGGTTCAAGTCCCTGCGCCGCTACCATGGCCCATCCTCCGGTAACTCAAATTTCCCCAATGAGTTGCCGGTTTTTTATAGGTGAAGCATGTCCAAATCGTCCGAATTGTTCGCCGCCGCCACGGCGGTCATCCCCGGCGGGGTCAACAGCCCTGTCCGGGCCTGGAACGCCGTGGGAGGCACGCCCTTTTTCGCGGCGCGCGGCAAGGGCTGCATCCTCACCGATGAGGACGAAAACGCCTATATTGATTACGTTTGCGCCTGGGGCCCGCTCATCCTGGGACACGCGCATCCGGAGGTGGTTTCCGCCATGGAAAGCGCGGTACGGGAGGGCACGGCTTTCGGCGTCCCGACACGCCGGGAAGTAACCATCGCCCGCATGATCGTGGACGCGGTTCCTTCCATCGACAAGGTGCGGCTGGTCAATTCGGGGACAGAAGCCACCCTCAGCGCCGTCCGCCTGGCCCGTGCCTTCACCCGCCGCAGCAAGATCGTCAAGATGATCGGAGGTTACCACGGCCACCACGACGCCCTGCTGGCCCAGGCCGGATCGGGCGTGGCCACCCTGGCGATCCCCAGTACCCCGGGTGTGCCGAAATCGGTAGTGGAAGATACCATCTTGATCCCCTACAACGACATCGACGCCGCGCGCGAGGCGTTTCGGAAGCACTCCAAGGAAATCGCGGCCCTCATCGTGGAACCGGTGGCCGGCAACATGGGCGTAGTCCCTCCCCAGCCCGGCTATCTCGAAACCCTCCGCGTCCTCACCGCCGAGCACGAATCGGTGCTGATCTTCGACGAAGTGATGACCGGCTTCCGGGTGGCCTATGGCGGGGCGCAAGAACGCTACGGCGTGCTACCCGACCTCACCACCCTGGGCAAGATCATGGGCGGCGGAATGCCCATCGCCGCGTATGGCGGATCAGACCTCATCATGAAACATGTCGCGCCCGAGGGCGAAGTCTACCAGGCCGGCACCCTCTCGGGGAATCCGGTGGCCACTGCTGGCGGGATCGCGACCCTGCAACTCATCAAATCCCCCGGATTTTACGAGAATTTGGAGCAAAAAGCCGAAATCCTGGTCCAGGGACTGCGCGAGGCGGCCCAGGCGGCGGGCGTCCCGGTGCAAATTAACGCCGTAGGTTCGATGATGACCGTCTTCTTCACCAACCGGCCGGTCACCGATTTCGCATCCGCCTGCCAATCGGACACGCAACGCTACGCCGCGTTCTGGCGCTCCATGCTGGAAGCCGGAATCTACCTGCCACCCTCCCAATTCGAGGCGTTTTTCCTCTCCAACGCCCACTCCAACCGCGAAATCGAACGCACCATTCACGCCGCCGAAACCGCCTTCAAGGCCGTGGCGGGATAATTCGTCGCGTCTACAACCATTCTCTTCCGTCATCCCCTCCACTCCGGGAGAGCGATACGATGAGGGAATTTTTGTAGGGGCGGACCTAGGTGTCCGCCCGAGCTTTTCCCTCCCAACCCGCTGATCCTCCCATTTCCAATCCGAAATCTCTGCCCACTTCCATAGGGGGCACATGGCAACGTGCCCCCTGCTATCATGTGCTCACTTTCCTTATCACCTCCAGGCCTCCCTCATTTTCCCCGGAATCCTTTCTCCGCGCCTCGGCCGTGTATTTTACGGTCTCTCTCCCCTCGAATTGCAAAAAGTGTGGAGTACCGTTCCTTCGCTCTGGTTGTTCTTCGTAAATTTTTGGTTGACATCAGAGAAATGCCACGCTATTGTCCTAGTTGTACCGGACATATACGCCAATGAACGGTCTTCAGAAATCATTACCCGGTCCGGGAGGAAGGCGTTCTGTATCGAATGGTTTCAAGAAAAAAGTAGGGTCCTTGAAATGATGTTCACACCCACCCTCTTCGGAGGAAAAATTTTGCAGGAGGAAGATGATGAAGCGATTCTCTCACACACTCATCAGTTTGTTACTCACGGTTTCCGTTCTGGCCGCGGCGGTTCCCGTTCACGCCGAAGAGCCGTCGATTGCCGCCATGCGGGAACACAGCCAAAAGATCATGCCGTTTTCGTGCACGGTCGAAGTCCATCCCCTAACCCACCCCATGTTTTCCGATGCCGGGGAAGCCACACAATACGAAATGCAACGGTTGGCCGCCCGGCAGCAGGAATTCGGCCGTTCGATGGATCAGGCAACGTATGAGAAAGTTCTGCAAAACAATGTCAAATATTATCTGGAAGGGAATATGTCTGACTATGTGACTCTTTATTATTACAAATGCCTGGACATGGATACCTTCATGCTGACGGTTTACGATACCGTTCTGCAAAAAACCATGCAAATCCAGCTGTTCGATGCGTCCTTTACCGCGGATTACGATCCCAATCAACGATCATTGATGATTATGCCCCTCGGGGAAAGAAGAAGGGAAACCATTCCCTTCCTGGCTCACGAAATCGTATATCAATTGGATGAAAATACAGTAAGCGTATCCAGCCAGGACAATCATTACATCCTTGAAGCATCTAGAAATCCCTATGATTCATCCACCTTCGTTTTTTCACCCGGCCGGCCGTTTATCCCCGAAAAAATCACCCGGAACACCCTCGCCTGGCACACAGAGAATGAATACTTGGATTTTGTAACTTATGATGGCTTCACGATTCCCCACACGATCCTTTTCCAACAATATAACCAACATCCCGTTACGAACGAATTTTGGTTGAAGTATGAAATTACTTACAAAGTAACCGAATTCAAAGTGGAAGACTACATGAGTGAAAAAGATCTAGATATCGTCATCCCCGCGGGAACGCGAATCTTCAATGGCTTCACGAATACGAGTTACACCAGTTCAACGGGCACGGAGGCTTCATCCACAACCGTCCGTGCGATTGTAGATGATATGTTGAAGCAATAATATAGTTTCTATGTAACCATATAGAAACAAGAAATCACCTAACATCTCAAAGAGAAATAATCATGAAAAAACTCCTTATTATAACAGCTATTTTCATCAACTTGCTAGTTGGCATATCCTTAACATCCTTTTGGGTCCAAGGTGAATGCTTTCGTCTCAACAGTGTTTGGGTAGATAGTGGATGTACTGCAATGTATCCTTGTCCTTCCGTAGTTGAAAGTGGCGAATATACATGTTGTATTTTTGCCCTTCCAGATGAATTAGGCAAAGATACATGTAATGAGAATGATAATTATGATTATCAATACGTCTTAAGGAGAGATCCCGTTTGTGGTAAAATCCCATGCCAGTATGTGGGTGGAAATAATACCTATTGTATAGGCGGTGTTTATATTAAACCCGCTGGATTTACGGATTGGGTAGCTGCCGATTCATTATCAGGCTCATATTGTGTGGGAGGACCTATTATTACAGGGGATGAAGATTGACGAAGAAACCACAACTAGATGATTCTCTCTTCCTTCTTCTTAAAAGATAAAAAATTAATCATAGGATGATCTTTCGGCTTGATAACCAATAATGTACATTCATTAAATTGGCAGGGATTCGTGTGACGTATTCCTGCCTTTTTTTATTGAAATATCTTCCAATAATCAATGAGGGATATCATAAAATATTATAAATATATAGATATATTTATTAATAAATCTTTGCCAAGGAATAGCCATGAAAACCATTCTCATCGTGGATGGAGACCGCGCCCGCTTCCAAATCCTCTCCGCCCGGCTCGGCAACGGCCGTCGGGCGCTGCACGCCCCGGATGGAAAAACCGCCCTGGTGATATTACAAAATCACGACATTCATCTCTGCCTCATCACCCACCCCTTGCCGAATGGAGATTGCCTGAATTTAATCAAAAAGATTCATGAAGCCTACGCGCATATCCCCGTGATCCTCCTCATCTCCGGGCCGGACGCAGATCCGGAATGGATCGAGAAAGCCTACTCGTTTGACTATTTCGTCTATTACGTCCTGAAAGCGCCCTTCGAGGAGGATGAACTGGCGCGTTGCGTGAACGAGTGCCTCAAACACGGGGGAATCGCATGGGCCAAAACCATTTTGACTCATTACCGCAAAAAGCATCCCGGCCGGTCTCCCCAGCAAGAAAAACGGGAAAAGCGCGAGAAGCGGTTGGCGGAAATCCGGAATCTGATCGAAGAATCACCCCACGCCTGGACCTACGGAAAATTGGCGTCCCGCTTCGGCCTGTCCCGGCGGCAGATTCAATACGATCTCCAAACCCTCCGGCAACGCGGCGTGGCCATTCAATCCTCCCAAAATACCCGGGGAGGATTGGTGATCTTGCCGGATTCCCCCCCGGAGGAAACGTAATTCAGCAAAAAGTAGTGTGGATTAGCATGAAGGGCACAGACCATCATACAAGCTACCTCCCTTTTTCTTCTCCCTCTCCCTCGGGGAGAGGCCCAGGGTAAGAGAATCCCTTTCTCACACCTACTTCCGTAAGATCACGTCACCGCCCCCGCCGTCTACGAACTCGCTTTCCTCACCCGCTCCACCTCCTCAATCACTGGAATCCTTTATCCGCTCATCCGTCTTTCAATTCACCCTCCAACTCCCCATCCTGCTCATCCTGTTCATCTTGACCATCTTGATTCAGACAATCCACCGCGCCTCGGCGGGTGCAATTCATACATCCCCCCTTCTCTCACCTCAACCACAACTTCCGGTCCAACGTGCGGTATTGCACGGCCTCGGAGACATGCTCGGGGCGGATGGCCTCGCTGCCCGCCAGGTCGGCGATGGTCCGGGCCACTTTGATCACCCGGTCGTAGGCGCGCGCTGAAAGCCCCAGGCGCTCGAGACCCGCCCGCAGCATATCCCGGGTAACTTCGTCCATAGCGCAATAGAGCTTGAGATCCTTGGAATTCATATGCGCGTTGCAAAAAATGGAAGTCCCTTCAAACCGCCGCCGTTGAATTTCCCGTGCCACCCGCACCCGCTCGCGGATAACCCGGGACGGTTCGCCCGAGGGCGGCGCGTGGAGGTCGTCGAACGAGACGCTGGGCACTTCCACGTGGATGTCGATGCGGTCCATCAGCGGGCCGGAGAGTTTGGCGATGTAACTCTGGATCTTGTTGGGCGGGCATTTGCACTCGTGCTGCCCGTCGCCGAAATACCCGCACGGGCAGGGATTGGCGGCGGCCACCAGCATGAAACGGCTCGGAAAGGTGAGCGAGCCGGACGCGCGGGAAATGGTCACCACCCCGTCCTCGAGCGGCTGGCGCAGATTCTCTAGCACATTGCGCGAAAACTCGGGCAATTCATCGAGAAACAACACGCCGTGATGCGACAGGCTCACCTCGCCGGGGCGGGGAAAGGCGCCGCCGCCGATCAATCCCGCGTCGGATACGGAATGATGAGGTGAACGGAAGGGCCGCGTGGCGATCAGTGCCCGGTCCTTCGGCATCGAGCCGTGGATGCTGTGGATCTTGGTGGTCTCCAGCGCCTCCTCGAAGGTCATGGGCGGCAGGATGCTGGGAAACCGCTTGGCCAGCATGGTTTTGCCGGATCCGGGAGGCCCGATCATAATGACGTTATGTCCGCCGGCCGCGGCGACCTCGATGGCCCGTTTGACGTGCTCTTGGCCTTTCACGTCGGCGAAATCGGCATCGTATTCACCCGCTTCCTCGAAAAGAGCCTCGACATCGATCCGCAACGGGGCATGGTGATCCGTCCCGTTCAGGATCTCCACCGCTTGGTTCAATGTCTCGACGGGGTATACCCGCAATCCCTCCACCACCGCGGCTTCGCGGGCGTTGGGCGCGGGCAGCAAAAATTGCTCCATGCCGTGTTCCCGCGCCGCCATGGCCACCGGCAAGGCCCCGCGGATGGGGCGCAAGGTCCCGTCCAATGCCAGTTCACCCAATAAAATCACTTTGTTCAGGTTTTCGAGGGGTACCAGGCCCATGGCGGCGATAAAGGCGATGGAGATGGGTAAATCCAGCGAGGAACCTTCTTTGGGGATGTCGGCCGGCGCCAGGTTGATGGTCATGCGCTTGGGGGGAAACGGGAAGCCGCAATTCACCAGGGCCGACCGGACCCGTTCCTTGCTTTCCTTGATGGCGGCGTCAGGAAGGCCGACGATGGTCAGACCCGGCTGGCCGGGAATCATGTCTAGCTCGACTTCCATGATATACGCCTCGATCCCGATGGTGGCGCTGGAAAAAATCTTCACGTACATGTCGGAGAATCCTGGGACAGAGGTTCTAAGTTTTCTATTAGCATAAAGTGAAAATTAGCATATAAAAGCAACCAGAGTCAATTTCGAAATAAAAATTGGTAATTACCAAGCGGGTAGCCGCCCCTCCAATAAAAAAAGAAGCGTGTGACCTTTTCTTCCCGGCCTGAAAAACGTACCCTGATCCATCATACCGAACCACGGGGCACAATTCCCCCTTCTCACGAAGTGAAACGTGGAGAAATTCATGATCGTTTCGGGTCTAAACTGGATTGATTACTTGACCATGGCGGCGTATTTGTTCGCCACCGTTTGTTTTGGCGTGTATCTAGGGAGAAACATCCGGTCGGGCAAGGATTATTTTCTGGCGGGGCGCAATTTGCCCTGGTGGGCGGTGGGGATGTCCATGGTGGTGACGGATATCGGGGCCATTGACATCGTCGGTATCGCGGGATCGGCTTACCTGTACGGAATCGTGCTGGGGAATTACGACTGGTTGGGCAGCGTGCCGGTGATGGTGATCTGCGGTTTCGTGTTCATCCCCTTCTTCTGGCGTTCGCAGGTATACACCATCCCCGAGTTTTTGGGCCGCCGTTTCAATGACGGGGTGCGCACGCTGACCGCGTTGATTTGGGGAATTTTCTTGGCGTGCAACCTGGGGATCATGCTGTACGCCACGGCGGTGATGCTCAACGCCATGCTGGGATGGCCGGAAATCTACTCCATTGTTTTCACCGCGGTGGTGGTGGGATTTTACACGCTGGCGGGTGGCTTGGCGGCTGTGGTGTACACGGATGTGTTGCAATGCATCATCATGATGGGCGGCTGCGCCCTCGTCCTGGTGATCGGCTTGATCCACACAGGCGGTCTCACGGGCCTGATGGAGAAGGTGGTTGCCATGGGGCCGGAGTATCAGAATCATTTCTCCTTGGTCCTGCCGGTGGACACGCCCACCCCACACCCCTGGCCGGGGATTTTATTGGGCTTGGGCTTGGTGCTTGCTCCGGCCTACTGGTTTGGTAATCAATCCATCCTGCAACGGTGCCTGGGTTCCCGCAGCGAGTTTGAAGCCAAGGCCGCCTTCATCTGGGGGGCGCTTCTCAAGATCCTCATCCCCTTCATCATGGTGGTCCCGGGACTCATCGCCTTGGCGCATAATCCGGAACACTTGGACGCCAACCACGCCGACAGCGCCGTGCCTTCCCTGATCCGCGATATCCTGCCCCCCGGGCTATTGGGCATCTTTTTCGCGGCTTTTTTGGCGGGCTTGATGTCCAGCGTCGATTCCTGCCTCAACTCGGCGGCCACCCTCTGGACCAAGGATATTTACGAACGCTTCTTCTGCCCCAACCGAAGCGAACGCCATTATTTGAACGTGGGACGGATTCTGACCGTGGTCTGCACGGTGTGGGGCTCTCTGTACGCCATCTGGATTCTGGGCAAATCCGAAAGTATTTACAATGTCATTCAAACCATGCTCTCGCTCTTTCAGGGCCCCAGCCTGGTCCTGATCCTCACCGGCGTCTTGTGGTGGCGGACGACGGGTACCGGCGCATTTGTAGGGCTGATCTGCGGATTGTGCTGTTCCACCGGATTGTTTTTAACGCATGTGTACGCCTCGGAACCATTGTTCAAAATCCAAGAGCCGTTTTTATTCATCGCGCTCTGGTCTTTTGTCGTCTCGTTGGTGGTGACCGTGGCGGTCAGCTTGTTGACCAAACCGGAACCGGAAGAAAAACTCAAAGGCTTGGTGTACCGCTACCAAGGGAGGAATGAAAATGCAATATCTGGCTGACGTGATCGCTTCCATATTGCGGATTCCCGGCGAGGCGTTGCGCGAATTGACGATGGCCATCCCACTTTGGATGGCCCGGGGTTTTTTTCTGCTCTATTTTGCGATTTTGCTGGTTTGGATTTTGACCATGAAACGATCGGAAATCGTGGGGAACCTTGAAGGCCGGGACAAACCTCTGAACCTGCGGCCTTACGCGGCGGCGGCTATTATCCTGCAAATGATTATTTACGCGTATTTTTAACTGTCCGGGGTCATATCCCGCGGCGGAGAATCCGGCCTCTCCGGTTCCAACTGGTCCAAAGTGAAATAGCGCGAACTGGCAACGTAGCGTTCTTCCGTGGAATTCACCACCACCCGGCGGACCATGAACTCCTTGAACCGTTCCGCGAACCACGGCCAGCGGCCGAAAGTAATCATCACCAAACGCAGGCCGATCAATTTGAGGGACGTCATATACATCACTATTCCCCTCCACTCCGTTATAATTTAATTTATAGTGGTATAGCGGATGTCCCGTTAGCCCAACATCTCTGGTTTTTATACATCCTCTCCAAAGAAGGGCAAATATACCTGGAGATAGAAAAAAGGCGGTTCACGAACAGGGGGATTTGATACGTAGGCGGTAATGTGGAAGGTTTGTTCGTGAACCGCCGATAGGTAAGCCGATAGGGAAATAGCTAAACCGGTTCAAACGGAAGGCCCGCCGTTTATTCCTTTTTCTCCTGCGTGTGGGATAGCAAGACGCTGGTTCCCTTCATGGGTTGATCCGGGGCGTCTTGGCCTTCCAGGGGAACCATTTCGATCTGTTCCTTCACGAATCCATTCGCGTCCGGGTGATACCAGTAGGTTTCGAGCATTTTAAATGTACGGCTGCCTTGATCCGTGTTGAAGGTCATGGTCATTTCCACCTGAACGCGGGTGGTGTTTTTGAACTCGCCCGCGGGAACCGTGACATTTTCATCCTCGAGCCGTTTCGCCTCATACTGGATTTTGGATGTGTTCCCGTTGAAGCGGCTTTCTGATTCCACTTTTTTTTCTTCGCCGGGCTTCAAACCGCTCCAATCCACGGGGATCGCCGGCCGGAAGAGGATGGAGAAATTCTCGCCCATCTCTACTTTGTCCATGCCTTTGGCGGCATCGATGAACGAAACCGCGGCGGGACCCTCCCCCTCTCCCCACCGTTCCTCGAGCAGCCAACGCTTCTCCGCGCCTTCGCCCTGGATGGATAGAATCTTCCGGGTTCGGGGAATCTCCGCGGTTTGGCCGGGTGGAGCAAAGGGGCGGAAACCTTCATGCCGATATACCCAAGTCTCGCCCACGGCCCAATCTGTGGCCGCGGCATCGAGTCCCGGAACCATGCCCATCCCCGTAACCAACACTATCCCAATCAGCATGCGTTTCATGATGTCACTCCCCAGGTTGTAGAGAGATATTAGATCAGTATCAGCGATGAAAAATCAAAAACCAAACCGGAAATACATGTCATCATATAAATTAGTCTGTCAGATGAAGGGAATTGTTCGACTTTCCGGAAAAAAATTTTGCCATCCGGATTAGAATCCCAAGGCCCGGCCGCCTGCCACGTGTTATCCCTATTCTCATTAATTTCTCTCGAGGAAATATTTTTTCAACCAATCCACGACAATCTCCGTCATGGCTGGAGTATAGGCGTGCCCGGCGCCTGGGAGCATCATGTAGGCCAGACGGTCCTGGGCGCTTTCGGCTTCGTACCTGGGAGCGAGGCATTCGTATAATTCGCTGGCGTAGCGGGGATCTGCGCGGGTGTCTTTTTCGGCGGTGATGAATAACAAAGGCTTTGGCGGAATATTTTCGAGGAAATGAATGGGTTCGTATGGCTCCACCACCGCTTTGCCCTGCAGACGGCGGAATTCCATCAGGCCGGTGATGCGGCAGACCGGCAGCAAAACGGCTCCACAGGAAACGCGGGATTCCTGATGGAGGGCGTAAAAGACGCTCAACGCTCCCCATGAGATCCCGGCCACGGCAATCTCGCCGGGGTGGGCGATTTTTTTCTCGATCACAAACTCGACCGTCTTCGCGATATCTTCCATCGCCCCGGCAAAGGGATTCCGGGCGCGATGGGCGATCTCCCGGAGGAGGTTCTGCACGGCAGGTTGCACTTTGTTTTCGCGGCGTTCCCCATGGCCGCGCAATTCAATGGAAAGCAGGTTGCATTCGAGTTGTTGCAAGGCAAGGGCGAGTTCTTGGTATCTTCCTTGGAAAACCTGATTGCGGGAACCATTGAGACCATGAAAGAAAATCACGGTGGGGAGGCACTGGAATTCTTCCGTGGGCCGGGACAAGAGACCGGGAATGGGAGGAGTGACACCACGGATAATGACGGGATAGAGATGGAAGCCCATGCCGGTTTTATCGCGCCGAACGCCCCCCATGGTTCAAGGCCGCGGGAGGCATTCTGAAAGGGAGATCCCCGAATCCCTGGTTCTGGCCTGAAAGCCCCTTGTAAAGCCCGCGGTTTGGTATTACTACTTCCTGGGATCATCATTATGCACGGCGAAAGGTTCTTGTCTATGTACGAGGAAATTATTTCCCAATGGGAATCCCTGCATTCACACCTCGAAGAGCTTGGGAGGTATCTTTGACCTCGAGGCCAAAAAAAAGACCGTGGCCCGGCTGGAAGAGGAAATGAACGCTCCCGGATTTTGGGATCAGCCTAAAATTGCCCAAGAACATGGCAAACAAATCAAACTCCTGAAAAACCTGATCGATCCCTATGAGAAACTGAACGCCCGTCTCACGGATCTGCACATGCTGGTGGAAATGGCGCGCGAGGAGCGGGATGCCCAGCATGAGGCGGATTTCCAGCAAGAACTGGCTTCGTTGCGGCACGAGCTCGAGGAATTCGAAGTGCAATGCACCCTCAGTGGCGAGCACGACGCGGGGAATTGCTTTTTGAACATTCACCCCGGGGCCGGCGGCACCGAATCCTGTGATTGGGCCTCTATGCTCTTCCGTATGTACCTGCGCTACATCGAACGGCGGGGGTGGAGCGCGGAGGTGGTCGATTATCAGGAAGGCGAGGAGGCCGGGCTGAAAAACGCCACGATCCACGTCAAAGGCGAGTACGCGTTCGGGTACCTGCGCGCGGAGAAAGGCATTCACCGCTTGGTCCGCATATCTCCCTTTGACGCGAACAAGCGCCGGCATACCTCGTTCGCGGCGGTGCACGTCATGCCCGAACTGGATGACTCGATCGATGTGGCCATTGACGAAAAAGACCTGCGCATCGACACGTTCCGGTCGTCCGGGAAAGGAGGGCAACACGTCAACACCACCGACTCGGCTATCCGCATCACCCACCTGCCCACCCGTATCGTGGTCTCCTGCCAAAACGAACGCTCCCAACGACAGAACCGGGAAACGGCCATGAAAATCCTGGCTGCCCGCCTCTATGAGTTAATGGAGCAGGAACAAGCCGAAAAGGTGGAACAATTATCGGGCGAGAAGCGGGATATTGCGTGGGGCAACCAGATCCGCTCCTACGTGTTTCATCCCTACAACTTAATCAAAGACCACCGCACAGGCTACGAACGGGGCGACGTGATGAACGTGATGGACGGCGACTTGGATGATTACATCACCGCCTATTTGCGCTATTCGCTGCGCGAGGGTGAAGCCAAAACCGGTGCGGCCGGGGTATCCGAAGCGGGCCTCTCAGAGTAAACCGTATTTTTTCCCTTTTTCCCGTATGGTCTTGCGGCTGGCTCCCGAAACCTGAGACGCCTTGGAAATATTGCCTCCCACCTTCGCCAACAATTCCGACAAGTAGCGTTGCTCGAACGATTCGACCGCCGCGTAGAAGGGCATATCGAACGGGGAGGTATTCCCGTGGCCTCCGGCCGACGCGGACGGGACCAGAAAGGGCTGGCTGAACATGAGATCTTTGGCCCGGATCACTTCTCCTTCGGCGAAAGCCACGGCGCGGTCCACCACGGTGCGCAATTCACGGATATTTCCCGGCCAGGGATAGTCCATGAGGGCGTCAAGCGCCTCTGGAGAGAACGAGGCGGGTGCTCCCGGGTACAATTGCCGGTTTTCTTCAAGAAAATGCCTCACCAGCAAGGGGATATCCTCTTTCCGTTCGCGCAGGGGGGGGATTTCAATCACGAATCCACTCAGCCGGTAATAGAGATCCTCACGGAATTTGCCCGCCTCGACCAACTGTCCCAAATTGGCGTTGGAGGCCGCCAGAATCCGCACATCCACCGGGATGAGATGGTTTTCCCCCAAGCGCCGGATTTTTTTCTCCTCGATCACGCGCAACAGACGCGATTGCAGGTATGACGACGAGTTGCCCACTTCGTCCAGCAGCAGGGTCCCCCCATGGGCGGATTCGATCATGCCGGTCCGGTCGGAGGAGGAACCCGTGAACGCCCCTTGCTTGTGCCCGAAAAGTTCGCTTTCCAACAAGGTGTCGGACAGCGAGCCGCAATCGATGGGAACAAAACGCTTGTTCGCGCGCGCGCTGCAACGGTGAATGGCCTGGGCCACCAATTCTTTGCCCACGCCGCTTTCGCCTTGGATGAGTACGGAACCGTTCATGCGCGCTACGCGGGGAATGATCTGAAAGATCCGCCGGATGGCGGGGGACTTGCCGATGAGGCCATGGAACCGGTGTTGGGCTTGATCGCCCAACCGGGCCGTGACCCGGCGGTGCACATGATCGAGGTTGAAGAGGATTTCCTGCGGCTCCACCGGTTTGATCATGTAATTGAACGCGCCCAGGCGCATGGCTTCCACCGCGCTGCCGATGCTCCCGTAGCCGGTGATGATGATCACTTCCACCCCCGGCTGGCGGATTTTGGCTTCTTTCAGCAATTGCACCCCGTCCATGCCGGGCATGGACAGGTCGGTGAGAATGACATCAAAAACCCGCCGTTCCAGGGTGGCCACGGCTTCCATCCCGCTGTAGGCCACGGCTACCGTGTTGCCCTCCCCTCCCAACAGGTCCCGCAGGGTGGCCACCATATCCGGTTCGTCGTCCACGACCAACACCCGCAGGCCCACTTCTTCTTGTGTATCTTTAACTATTTCCATCGGCAATTTCTGTCCTCATCCGGGGACGAGGTCGATCAGACTGCCATGCGTTCCGGGGTTCCTGTATCGGCCTTGCCCCCTTCCGAACAATTCTCGAGGTAAGGCAAGCGGATCGAGAAACAGCTCCCTTCACGCAACCGGCTTTCCACGGTGATGTCCCCACCGAGGTAATTCGCCAGGCGGAGGGCGATGGTCAAACCCAATCCCGTGCCCTGGCCATTTTTTTTGGTGGTATAAAATTGCGTGAAAATGGCCTCGAGGTTTTCAGGGGGGATGCCGCAGCCGGTGTCTTCCACCGTCACCCGCGCTCCCTGCTGAAAGGGAGCGGCCTCCACCGTCAGGATTCCCCCTTCTTCCATGCTTTGTATGGCATTGAGAATAATGTTTAGCAAACATTCCTGAAACGCGTGACAATCCAGCCGGAAGAGGGGGAGAGGGTGATAACGCCGCACCAATTGAATATGGCGCCATTCCAGATCTTTGGAGAATAATGTCAGCAAGTTGTCTATGACTTGCCGGAGATCGGCGATTTCCTCTTTCCCGTGGGGCATGCGGGACAGATTGAGGAGGTTGTCGATATATTCTTTGGCCCGTCCCACGCTGCGGTTGATGATCTCGAGGTTGTTTCCCACCGTGAGGTCCAATTGGCCCACCGCCCGGTCGATGTTAAATGCCGCCGTGCGGATCATGCCCAGCAAATTGCGCATTTCATGCGCCACACTGGAAGAAAGTTGGCCGATGGCAGCCAGTTTCTCCATCTGGGCCAGATGCAATGGCAGGGAACTCAAATCGCCGGTTGGGCCCGGGCTGGTACGCTCCAAACGCTCTGGTCTAGGCAGGTGTGAAACCATGAGGCCTCCTCTCCTCATCCCTTCAAGCAATTTACAGATCAACCCTTGCTTATTATCAAAATAAATTCCTTTATCGAATGCTTGGGTTTGTCAAGAGCGAAAACTCATCAAAGAAAAAATTTTATTATATTCTCGCACAATACCAGGATTCGATACACACCGCTAATTTTTGTAGAAGAATATGGCTTACAGACTAATCATGGGGGGATTTCATTTGGCCCAGGAGCGGAGAAATCCCCTCAACCCAGATTCAATTCATTTATGGAATTACCTTACTGTAATAAAGGAATTAACACGTGTCAACAGTTTTCTTTTCAATAGGTTACGCAGAAGTGGGCATTTCCGCCTCCCGCCCGATGGTCCTGTTCCTTCCAGAGAGATGGAACCTTTGCGCCCTCTATGAGATATCCTATTGTTTTATTTAATCTTATATACGGAACAAAGAGCGCAGGCTTTATTTTTCGTTAATCTCCTGGGCGTTTCGGACCGTTTTTCAAGTTTATTTCTTGCAGGTGGTTAATCCAGAGGGTGGAACATGTGGGTCACTTGCGGAAAAAAAAGACCACTTTTCCGCCGGTTGCGGCATGAATTGCCGGTTACCGAATACGCGACTCCCGCGGTTCTATCCATCTTCTTGCATTAGATTGATACACATCATGGGAGAAATTATGTCTTCTTTGATTCTTGGACTGGGTAGTTTCCCGGGAATCGCTTCTCGTAGAGTTCGGATTGGTCATTTTTTTTTATGAAAAATAATTCGAGTGGACTTTCATGCGTATGCCACGACAAGTGCCGGAATCTTCCTCTATAATACCGGCGTGTTCATCTATCCAAATGGAAAGGAATGACCATGGGCCGATTCATTTTGATTTTTCTAGGGATCATCGTGGCGGTGATTATAGCCGCCGGTCTATTCGCCATCAGAGGATACAACCGGCTGGTGACACTGGATCAGGAAATCGAGGCGTCCTGGGCGCAAGTGGAAAACCAGTATCAACGGCGGGCCGACCTGATCCCCAACCTGGTGGAAACCGTCAAAGGGTACGCGGAAAAGGAACAGACCATTTTCACCAGCATCGCCGAAGCGCGCGCGAAGATCGGCACGGCGCAAACCCGGACGGAACGGATGCAGGCCGAGACCGAACTCGGCGGCTTTCTTTCCCGCCTGCTGATGATCACCGAAAACTACCCGCAACTGAAAGCCAACGAAAATTTCCGGGATTTGCAGGCGCAATTGGAGGGTACGGAGAACCGTATCGCCACCGAGCGCCAGCGGTATATCCAGGCGGTGAAGAATTACAACATTCAGGTGCGGCGCTTCCCCACAAACATCATCGCCGGGCTGGCGGGATTTTTCCCGAAGGAAACCTTCGATGCCGCGGAGCAGGCTCAACAGGTTCCCAAAGTCGATTTCGGGACATCCGTACCGCAGCCGCAATCCCCGTGAAGGAGACTGAATCATGAACCGCCGTTCGTTCGTTAACGCCCTGGCCGGCGGGGCAGGCATCGCGCTGACTGGACTGATGGAATCATTCAGCGTGAAAAATCAGGGCGCGCGGGGGGACGCCCAAGCGGATGACACCCAGGCTATCCAAGAAGCTGTCAACCGGGGGGAAGGCTTGGTCTTCTTCCCGAAGGGATCCTACCGCCTGACCCGGTCGGTGCGCATTGAATTGGCGCAAACCGGCAACACCGCGCTGATGAGCGACGGCTCGGCCCGGATTCTCATGGAAGGCCCCGGCCCGGCGTTTGAGTTTATCGGCACCCACGGTGGATCGGCGGGGCCTGATACCATCAGCGAACAGGTCTGGAACCGGGAACGCATGCCGTTGGTGTCGGGTTTTGAAATCCGGGGCGGGCATCCAGAAGCGGTGGGCCTGAGTTTCGTGAAAACCATGGAGGCCACCATCAGCCGGATGCAGATCCGGCGGTGCCGGACCGGAATCCTCTTCCGGGAGCGCAACCGCAATCCCATCATCTCGGATTGCCATATCTACCACAACCTGGAATATGGCATTCTCTTTCACGAGGTGAACCTCCATCAAGCCATCATCGCGAACAGCCACATCAGCTACAATTCCATCGCGGGGATTTGCCTCCAGGGCGGGGAGATGCGCAATTTCCAGATCGTGGGCAATGACATCGAATACAACTACGACGACCACCGCGAGGGTTGCGCGGATGTGCTCATCGACATGCGCGGGAATGGCTCCACCTTCCGCGAGGGGACCATCGTGGGCAATACCATTCAGGCGCGGCCCAGTCCGGGCGGCGCTAATGTCCGGGTGCTCGGCGCGGAGGAGTTGCGCTCTGGCGGCCTGCTGACCCTCACCGGCAATCTGTTGGGCAGCCAGACCGATAATATTCACTTATCCTATTGCCGGGGCGTGGTTATCAGCGGCAACTCGCTCTACAGCGCCGCCGGACGCACGCTGTTCGCCGAACGTTGCGCCAACCTGGTCTTCTGTGGAAATCCCATCGACTGGAATCCCGACCACCAAGGCAAAGTGTTATCCGACGGCATCGTCCTCCGTGATTGTGAAGGGGTCAGTCTGGGGACGATTATCCTGGAAAATTGCTTCCAGGGATCCCCCGAGGAGGGAGGCGCGATTGAGATCGAAAACAGCCGGGATGTCTCGATCACCCATTGCCAGATTCTGGATCCCCGGCACCGGGGAATCGTGTTGACCGATGCCGTCCGCTGCCGGGTGGATGGCTGCACGATCCTCGACCGGCGGGAGGAATCCCGCCTGGCCGCCTCGATCCAAATCCGGGGCGCAAGCCGGGATAATGTAATCACCAACAACCTGGTTCCCGCCGGCAGTCTGCATATTCCGGAAGGGACGGCTTGGTTGGCGGGGAATCAGGAATTGGGGAAAGACCGCTGGTAAGAAGCGCATGGAATCATTCTAGGATTGGCGATCACCGCCGCGACGCCGGGAATGAGGGTCTGTATTCAGGAGAGACGGGGAGAATCTATCCTGGAGTGGATGACCATGGATTCAAACATCATACGATAGATTTTGGTCACGTGACATAGTATCAAGCCCCAATCTGCCTTTATAATGGTCCAACGCGGATGCCGGGAAAGGAGATAGTCCACGCGATAGGATCACGATCCACAACGCTGGGACCCAAAACCAACCATCTATGCCAATCACACACTGCTGAGAAAATTCGGACAGAAAAGGAGCAAGGATATGAAGAAACTTCTCTTCGTCATGATATTCATTCTGGGTGGACTCCTGGGGGCTGTGGGCAGTTGGGCGTTTACGAACAACACGGGCAATCCACCGGTTTTTCTCTGCCTCGATATTTGCACGAACGCCTTGGCCGATCCCCCGGTCATGGGCCCGGAGGCCATCGATGTAGGGGTGGATTTGGGCGCCGATGGCACCGTGGATCATTGGTTGTCAGGTGAATTGACGGAATGGCTGCGCCGCGACGCGCAAAGCACCGTCAACTGGAACGGCTGGCGGCGGTATTTGATCCGGTTGGACGCCCATGCGGGCAAAACGGCGAAAGTCCGGATCGTGGACAAAAGCCCCAATTACTACATCGCCGTGAAGGCCATCCGCCTCAATTACGCGGACGGCGTCGTCGTGAGCAATCAACTGCAAAACGGCCTGTTCGAGGACCCGGTTCCCCTCAATCATTGGACCTTGTTGGAGGGAAGCGTCACCGATAAAACGCAGTTGCTGGGGATCGACACGGACGGCTCCAAACTTTTTTATGGCAATCAGTTCTTCACCACCCTCGTCAACGGGAACCAAGACACGGCCGTAGTCGAATCGGAAGCATTCACCCTCGTCGCGCCGACCAGTTTTGTGTACGGCATGGTAGGCGGCGGGGCGTCGGAAAAATGGAACCGGCCCGACTACGCCACCACGCCCAATGCCAGCGGATTGATCTATCCCCCCGATAATCAATCCTATGTGTACCTCGACATTGGGACCGCAACCGATCCCCCCAACGGCCGGTACGATGAAGGCGTGGACGTTCCGGTGCTGGGTTTCTCGCCGATTTCCCGCGGCGGCAGCGCCACCGATAACAACATGCACCCTGTTTTCTTAAACACCTCCGGCCTGGAGGGGCGCCTGGCGCAGGTCGTGGCCGTGGATGATTCCGAAGTTTGGTATATTCAGTTGGATGGCTGGCGCATGAATTGGGACCCCTACTATATCACCAACGGCGGCTTCGAAGACATTCCCGAGGAGTTGAAAGTCAACAGCCAGGCCGCTGTCGATTACACCACCCTTCCCGGCGGGGTGATTCCCGGCTGGACGGTGACCAAACACAACCTGCCGGATGGATCTCCTCCGGACGCGGACATCAGCGTATGGCTCTACGGTCCCATGAATGCCAACTGGGCCGACCAAGCGTACATTGGCACGAAATCGATCGACGCCGACGATGTGTTGCGCGGTGTGGAAATCCGCTCCGATCCCTTTGTCATTCAGGCCATTCCCGATCCCCGGCAAAACGTTTTCTTCCAATACAATGGCTGCCAGGGTACCAACCGCAAGCGGGGGCCCGATGCCTACAGCACCATCGAACTCCAGGTTGATATGAATGGCGATGGTGTGTTCGACGGTCCCGAGGATTACATCTACCGGGAGATGTCCCAGGGCATGGGATGGAATCTCAATACCTCCAACCTGGACCTGTGGCACTATCCGGAGTACCGCCACTACATCAAGCCAGAGCATTATGGGAAAACCGCCCGCATCTACATCGCGGATTACCTGCCCAGCAATTACGCCTGGCTGGCGGTGGACGATTTCTATTTCTGGAACGGCAGCGAAGCGGTCAAACCGTTCCCGAACTCCGACTTTGAAATGGGGCGCGCCGCGGATGGATCGATTCCCGATTGGACGGATATCGTCATCAGTGGATTCGATGATTGGCTGGCCGCCACGGATGAGATTGTCAATGGACCCAATCCGCCGACCACCAACCGGATCATGGGAAGCCGTTATGGGTATGTGGATGGCAACTTCGCGGCGGATAGCGGAGGAGACAGCGGAATCGGCGAACTGATTTCCGTGGCCTTTCCCATCCCCTCGCTGGTCCAGACGCCGGTTTCGCGGTGGGAGTTATACTGACCCGGTGTTTCCCTTCCGCCGGAATGATACTGAATCCCTTGAATGAGGAATCAGCCCGTACCGGCTCCTAAGCCCTCCCGCATACCGGAGAGGGCTTTTTTATGGCGCTGCCCTTCGGAAGAGCAACACGGATTTCATCATCCGCCCTGCCGATAGCCGCCACGGCCTTCACAAGCCCGTATATCCAGTCGGGTGGGAGCGGGTGACCCGGTACACGGTCAGCGCGGCGATGGCTGTCAGGACCGCCGCCTGCACGGAACATTTCTCCGCGTACCGGCTGTAGAGGAATATCACCAGCCCCAGAATGACCGTTTCGAGGAGAATCCACCCAGGGAAGAAAATGGTTCCCGGCGCGGAGAAAATGTCCAACACATCGATGCCTTGCGGAAACCGGTACGAGACGAACGGCCAGAACCAGGGATTGAAATCAGCGTCACCTAACAAATGCGAAAGATGGCCGATCATGTACGAATACGCCGCTGCCCATTGAAAGAAATATTGAACCACCAGCGTGAGCACCACCACGGCGGTCAGGCTGTGCATGGCGTAACGGCCGTGGGGAGTCCAATGGAAGATGTCGTTCAAAGGCTTATCGATGAGATCCGGCAACAGTCCGCCGATCAGGACCGGCAGCCAATCCGCTTTCAAGTAACGATTACCTAAAATCGCCAGCGCCACGTGTCCGGGAACCGGATACATGCGGTAACTCCCTCTGTATGAACATATGGAGGGGATGGTAGCAGCCCAGCGGGAGAGGACAAGACGTTTTGGCTCAGCACAGGAAAGAATCAAGTCCGAAGGGGGTCTTGTGTTTTTGTGGATTTTACGGGAGATACGGAACCGGCCCTCGGCGGTCAGGTTGGGTCGCATGCCTTGCCGGGAAATCCTGTCCGCTGCCCGCCTGACCATGCGGGGGTCACACGGGATGAAAACCCCGGACGAACACGGGATTCCCGAAGGCCAACAACTCGTCGAGAGGCTGCCCGAAGCGGTATAACTCCAACCGGAACCATTGAACGCCGGGACGGGCGCGCTCGTAAAGTTTCAGATGGGTTTCGTGTGTGGAGGAGACCGGCATCTGGCAGTAAATCCCCTCGTTGGTTTTGATCTTGAGATATCCCCGTTCAATCCGGGAGACATCCACTTGCAGCAAAAACGGCTCATCCACCGGGATCTTCATTTCATCCCCCATGAGCACCTCCCCGTATTCCGATTCCAGCCGCAGCGCGAGGGCCGGTTCGATGGTCGCGTAAAAGTGCCCCTGTTTCAACGCCGCCAGGATTTGTGTTTCGGATAATCCCTCGCTCAACACCAATGTTTTGGGGATGTGCTCCACGGTCGATGGGTCCAGAAGAATGCCGGATCCTTTTCCGCTGAAGCCAAAAATCCGGTGTCCCTGATTCAACAGAGTGTCCCATAAATCAAAGGATTTCAGGATTTCCGGAAAACGTTCGGACCAGCGGCCGGGCCACACTTCGAGTAAATCCACGCCTTTCCAATCGAAAGCATCGGGGTTCCACGAAGGACCGGAGAAGAGTCTTAAACTAAACGGGTGCGCTACCCCAAACAGGCCGCCCTGCAGATGCGTGGTGTAGATGATTCCAGACAAGTCATCCGATCCCTCGCCCGGATAGATCCGGGTATACTCGTGGACCCCTAAAAGCAGGGCATGGCCGTACGGGATTTCCAGTTCCTGAGCGTGGATCGAAGTAAAGCCGGATTTCACGGGCGGTGTTTCCAGGGGAGGCACACCGTGATCGGCGAGAGCCAGAAAATGATATCCCGCGGCCTCATAGGCTTGTATCGTCTCCTCCGGTGAACGAAGACCATTGCTGCGGGTCGTGTGTTCCCGCAGTTCTCCGATATACCACTGGATTTGAACCGGATGGATGCTCCCCTCCGGGGAAGAGAACAACGAATCGATCCGTTTGGTTTCTGCCGGGTCTTGAGCACCTTCGATCTCCAGGTGGATGGATACCGGTTCCGGAAGGCCACCCGGCAGGTGAAGCTCCACAAGAAGGGGGCCGGCGGGAAGAAAACCAGGGGTAAATCCATCAGAGGCTTGTAAGGGGCCAACGATTTTCCATCCGGTGAAGGAGGGATCCCAACGCCCCCGGAAACCGTTTCGTGAATCATAAATCCAAAAAGTAGGGAAACGGTTCATTTTTTGGTGGAGAATATGCCAAAAGGTATCGTGAAGGAAAGTTCGTTGTTCGAGGGTGATATCGGGATGCTGCGTATAAAATGAAAAGTGATCTTCTGCCCAGGCCGCGTCAAGAGTCAGGGTGGGGGGATCGTGGCGGCAATGAAAACGAAGAGTGGTTATATCTTCAGGTATATCAACGGAAAAGGTCTCGACTCGGGAGGAAGCCCGGGCAGGAATAGACCAGGTTTTCACAAAAAGAGGACTCCAGGAAGTCATACGGATCCTCTGTGCTTTTTTAATATAATTTAGTAAAATTGATTTATACTAGAATAATAGGTGTTAAGGGATTATTCTCCCCACTTCAATCTGGATTGAATAACCGGTTGTACCGTATTGGGACTTGGCGCGCCCGTAACGGATGAACAGAAATTATGAGACTCTTCCCGGATGAATGATAGATGGAAGATATACGAATTATAAGGTAA
The DNA here is from genome assembly GCA_013177805.1 of Candidatus Omnitrophota bacterium. GTDB lineage: Bacteria > Hinthialibacterota > Hinthialibacteria > Hinthialibacterales > Hinthialibacteraceae > JABLXU01. The sequence continues at coordinate 160,371 of JABLXU010000006.1, read as the reverse complement.
AGACACATATCTGGATCAGGGTACACACTATGAGGGGACCGGTTGAAAACGAAAAAGCCTCACATCGGGTAGAAAATGTGGCAGGGAGTCGGACAGTGCCGCCGTTTTGTGATATACATCCTAAGGGACCATTAGCGGAAAGATGACAACATGGTGCATAAAGCCGAAGTGACGTTGATCAACCAAGTCTTGAACGGGCGGAAGGAGTGTTACCGGCCGTTGGTCGAAAAATACCAGCAGAAAGTCTTTCTACTGGCCTGCAGCCTGGTGCGCAACGCGGCGGAGGCTCAGGATGTGGCCCAAGAGGCGTTTCTGCAAGCCTACAAAAACCTCCATACCCTCAAAGACCGGGAGAAGTTCGGCCCCTGGTTGTATGGCATCACACGCAATTTGTGTTTCATGGCCTTGCGCCAGATGAAAGTACAGCCGGAATCCATCGAAACGTTGCCGTCCCAAGAAATCTCCAACGTCGTGGTAATGCGTCCTCCCGGGGAGGATGGATTGGATATCGTGGAGACCTTGTTAGCCAAACTGGATCAACTCCCGGAAAAGTACCAAGTGTTACTACGGTTGAAATACCTGGAAGATTACTCCTATCAGGAAATCGCGGAAATGTTGGATTTGCCCGTGGATTTGGTCCGGTCCCGTTTGTTTGAAGGCCGCCGGCTGCTGCGCGAGGGTATGGACCGGATTCGGAGAGTCGAAAATGGCCAGTGAACGGCGTTATTGCTATACCGGTTGTTGCACGGAGTGGGAACAAGAGATCCACTTGTACATCGATGGAGAATTGTCCCCCGCGGGATGTGAACGCGTGCGGCGGCATTTGGCCAAATGCGAGGATTGCGCGTGTTTTTACCGGGTGGTTGAGCGTGAAGAGCAACTGTTGAGCGGACGCCTGCGTCAAAAAGTGGCTATGAGCGCTGTGCCCAGCCTAATTGCCGATCAGGTCATGGATGTGATTCCCTCGTTGCAGCCCATCACGTGGGGGCAACGGATCACCAAACCGGTCTGGGCGGCGGCTTCCTATTGCCTGGATCAAAACCGGCGGCATTACGCGCTGGCGGCCTCCATGCTGATTTGCGTGATCGGCGTGCTGCTGACTATGCGGATTGGGAATGTGGAAGAAGAGCATTTTGTTCACATCAAACGGAATGGGACGCTGATGCGGGTGACGCTCTTCGAGCCGATCTACATCTCCCGGCCGGAGGGAGAATTCATCGAGTTCCCTGATGGTTCGTTGGCCTACGCGACCTACGACACGTGGTTTTCTGTGAACGCCTACCAGGATGAAGGCGGGACGTCCAACGTGGGCACCGACCGGCGGTTGTCATTGAAATCGGGCGAATTGTACCTGGATGTCCGGCCGGCCAAGGAAGGTTTCAGCGTGATTTGTCCCAACTCCCGGACCATGGTGTTTGGAACGCAATTTTATATTCGCATCAATTCCGGCCCCATGAAAGAAACCACGGTGGTGGTCCGGACCGGCCAAGTTTCCGTCGAGAAATTAGGAAAAGACCAAATGGCGTCCACCATCGTGGAAAAGGGATACATGACCAAGGTGTTCAGTTACAATGGGACTGTCCGCATGCGGATCCCTTACAAGGCCGATCCCCTCTTGATGAAGCGGTTGAACTTGTTCAACGAAGCGAAAGAAGACCGCTCCGCCCAACGCCTGGTTCCGCTGTTGGATGTCATCTCGAAAAACGGCGTGCTGAGCCGGTCCGGCAGCGCGCCAGAACCTCCCATCCTTCCGGATATCCTTCCCCAGCAGGCGGGGGAGGTGTTCGAATGATCCTATCCATCCGGCAAGGGTGTACGGCGTAATCCCTCCGCCGCTCCCTCTCTCAGAAAAAGCGGAAATCGCTTCGCGTCCCCCCTCCTCGCGCCTGCCACGAATCACGTACGGATATAATTCTGGATCCGTGTATATCAAATCATTCCTTGGCTTGGGTTGTTTCCCGAATGAACCGGCGTCAGTCCTCCGAATACCGGACGAAGGTTGGATCGGGTTGGAAGGGGAGGGACCAGTCCCAGATCGTATGGGTAGAGTCAATGATCTCGCCGTCCACGAGGATCTGCACTTCCTTCACGGCGGCGGATTGCGCCGCGGCGGTATTAACGATGCTGTAGATCGCCGCCCATTCGCTCAGGGCGTGGCCGGGATTGTTGGCGATCAGTTCCTTGGAAAAGCTGATATAGGCCCGGCCCTCAGTTTCGTTGAAGAAGACGCTTTGCAGCTGGGTTTGTTCCGGAATGGGGGAAATCAGGTTTTTGGAGTGCGTGCCCCGCAATAACTCCTCCATGGCTTTGCGGATCCGGTCGGTGATCGAGGCGGGTTCCAGGATCAGCCGTTTTTCGATGGCGAACTGGCTTTGGTCCATGGTCAGGAAATAGAGGTTGATCGTGATGCTGTTGGTAAAGGCGGGGGTGGTGGTTTGGGTTTGTAAAACGTCGGCTGGAATAGGAATGGGATCGCTTTTGGATTCCAGTTGCCAGAACAGAAATCCCGCAAGGCCCGCGGTGAAGCAGAGCAGCACGGAAAGGCCGATGATCATGTTCGTTCGCACATCCATGAGATAACCGGCGGCGCGGCGTTTCAACCGGCCTGTTCGTAAATGAATCTCGTGACCGCCATCGACAAGGCGTCGGCGATCTCCTCCTGCACGCGGTCCCGGGCCAGATACTGGGCGGTCAGCTCATGCGCCAAATTTCCCAGTTCAATGACCACCCCAGGCATGGTCAATCCCCGGAGAACGGCCAACCGTCCGGGACGGGGACTGGAATCCATTTTAATGATGTTGGCGTTTTGATAGAACGCGTCCAGTTGTTGATGGATTTCCCGGGCGAGTTTGAGGCTCTGCGGAACTTGGCCCCGGTAGGCCATGTCCCAGCGGGGAACGGCGGTGGACACGGATTGGACAGAGGGGGCAGGGGAATAATCCAGGGCGGGATTCATGAAATAGATCACGGACCGCGAGACCGTGGAAGTCAGCAATTTTCCGCATTGGAGGTTGATAAAAAGCCGGGCGTTCTTTTGGTTGGCGATCGCTGCCCGCTGATCCGGCGGCAGGGATTGAGATTGGGAGTCGCGGGTGAGGACTACTTCGTAGCGCCCCGATTTTTTCAAAATGGCGGCCAGTTTTTGGGCAATCGCCAAGGTGATGTCCGATTCCCGGATTTGCGTGGGAAGGATTCCCTCGGAATGCCCTCCACCCGGATCGATGACAATGACCGTTTGGGGAACAGTTTTCTTGGCGGAAACCGCCGCTTCCGGTTGGGGAGTGGGCGTGGGCAATACGGTTTGCTGATAATCAAGCGGCGTAGGGGGGATGACCACGGGGGTTGCCTGGTTATCCGGTGAGTAATTGAAAACCGGTGTGGGGGTAGGGTCTCCTTCCCCTAATGCCACAGTCATTTCTTCCCCGCTCCGTTCCACGAATTTGACTTGGGGAAAGAGGGCCGGCACTACCACCTGGAAGGGGATGAACAGGTGCTGGTTCTGGAGGATGGGGGGCGCCCCGGTGTGCATCACTTGTTCCCCGGCAAGCACCCGGGGATCGCCGGCTTTTAGTCCGACGCGCACACCGTCCGGCCGGACAACCGTTAGTGTGCCGGAGAGGGCATCGTATTGCCACCGGCCCTTGAAATAAACAACCACCGCCGTATCCCGCACGTATTCAACACCATCCAGCAATTCGGTCCTGAGCTGGATGGTTTGATTCTGAAACAGACCAGTCAGTTCCCGGGAGTGTCCAACGCCCGGAACTCCGGCCACCCCCAGCCAGACCAGACCCATGCCCAGCCATCCGGTCCAGGCGCCTCTCCGTCCGGCCGAAGCGAATAAACGTCGTGAGAACATGATCGAGAATCCGAACAATGCGTTGAGTCTCATTCCTCCGGCTTGTCTTCGTCCTCGCCGGCCGTTTCGGGGAAGGGGGGATATGGCGGCATGAGGAGCCGGCCCAGGCCTTCCGATTTCCGGCCATCGATCCGCAAATGGAAATAGCGTAATGTGTGGTGCGAATCCATTTTGACAATCATCCAATGATGGTCGGTCGATACGCCGAACCGGTTCGGCGGTTCGGACAAGGCGAACGAGAGCACCGTTTCACTCCCCGGTTCCACAAGAAAATCCTGTTGCCGCGGCGAGAACGCGCTCAAGGAATAGTCCCCCGCGATTGGTTCCGGCCAGGTTTCCACCGGGGTGATCAGACGAATCGTGCCGGTCACTTCATACGGCCGGTCATGGCGCAGTTTAATATTCAACGAATCGCTTCGCAATGTCATCGTCAGTGTGAAGTCCGCGCTGCCGCCGACCGGCGTGAGATCCTCCACGATCACATCTCCCTGGATCATCCGGGCTTTGATGTACCCTTCCCGTTCCGGTCCGTCGAACAGGACATGCAGGGGAATGATCTGAAACGAATCAGCCTCTAGAGTATAGGATACCCGGGGCGGAATAACGCGCCAGTAGGGGGGAGTCATAATCTCCACTTCTCCCTTGTGGCTTTCCTGAAGCGAGTGATTGGCTAATACCAGGTCCAGATGGTGGACGGCGGTCTCGTGATGGAAGGAGGCCAGGTTGATTTTTCCCCGGAGGGAAAGGGAAACGGGCAGAAAACCAGGAGGGGCGGAACCCGCGTTCTGCCTCCAATAGCGGGCGGAGACCCAACGCGGGGCGGTTGCGGTGGAAGGAGACAGCGGGCCCGGAAGGAATTCTTTCTCCACCTGCATGTCCATCTGCAAGGTTAGGATTTCATTGGCGTGAGCGGCCGCGCGGATAAATTGGTCTTCCCGGAACACTTCCCGTTTTTTAGTCAGGGATTCCTCATTGATTTGCACGCCTTTCACCGATTTAACGGGTTTCGAAACTTCGAGCCAAATGTTTGATTCCTCGCCGTGCATCTCATGGAGGCGAATTATCACGGACGGTTTTTTATTTTGAAATGTTTCATAACCGGCTTCGGGATATCCGGCCGGCTTGATACACGAAACCAGGATGTTGTTCGGCTCGATGGAGAAATATGAGGCTTTGGCGCGCAAGGGGCCCTCGCCCGGCGGGGCCGGGACCGCGAGGGGTTCATGGTTGTATTCCATCGCCCGGCGGGGGATGTCGGCATGACGCCACTCCCCCGCATGGGGAAGAAGGCGGTAGTGGAACACGTGGGTTTTTTGTTCTGCGAAATCGAACGGCCAGGGTGTTTGCGGCGAGAGGAAAGGCCGGGTATGCATCAAGGCCATGACCAGCGCGCCGTCGGCTTCCAAGCCGCATAGCGTAGTCCCGCCGTTCAGCAAGGCGAAGCCAAAATCTTCCACGCGCGGCCGGTCACTCCAAAAACAAGCCGTAACGGGGCATTCCCAGCGATGGGCGATGGTGCTCTGGATTACTTCATCCACGGCTTGGGCGAGCAGGGCCTCGGTTTTGCCAGCGAACACGAAAACCGGCCGGGGATTCTTGGGATCCTTGGGATTCTCGAGCGCGGCCAGAGTGACGTACCCGAATTCCTTCAAATTCCGTTCATAATATTCCTTCGCTTCTGGATTCCGTTCGAGCACCCGGTTGGTGAAGGCGTTTTCTTCCGCCGTTCCCAGGCTGAACGAGACGGTGCGGTGGGAATCATCCGGGTCCGCGTCATCCGTGTCGAAGCGGGGGGTGCAAGGAACGCCATGGCGGGCCAGATACATCATCAACCGGTGATGCAAGGCGGCATGGTGGCCCCGGTTGATGACGATTTCCGCGGGGCCGGCCGCCAGGCTGGAGACTTCTTCCTTGCCATTCATGAAGCGGATGAGAAGGGCCCAGGAAACATCCACCCAGCGATAGCATGAACTCCAGGCGGGGTGATAGGCGGAGGCGGGCGATGCCGGGCGCGGATCCAAAGGGCTCTGGCCGCGCCGGCTGACATGCGCGTAAAAACGGTCTTCCAGAACCGGGAGGGAGCCTGGCAGATTCAATGGAAAGGCCACCAGGTAGAGATCGCGGGGCCCCGGAATTTTTCCCGCCGCATTTAATGACTCCTCGTTCTCCTCGTTTACGAATTCACTGGATGAAGGTGGCGGGCCGGCCGGGCCATGCCCCCGGTAGTCTTCCAGAATCGTACAACAGTCGATATAAGGCAATTCGCGATAAATTCTCAGTTCCTGTGTCACACTGCAGGGGCCAGGACCTTCGCGGCGGATCAACAACCGCTGGGTGACCGGGCCTTCCAGATATTGGATCGAGGCGGGCACGCGGAGGGGGTTCCGCCGCGTTTCCGGAATCCTGGGGCGCAGAAGGGAGGAATCGCCTTCGTCGGATTGATCCAAAACCAGAACCTGGTTAGCGGGATAGGCATGGCGGGAGTTTATAAACTCTTTCCCGGATTCCTTGTCGATCAGGCTGATGATGCCGCCCCCGCGGTCGGGATCGATCTCGAGGCGGATGAGTTCGTTTTCGAGCCAGGTCCGGCTTTGGGCTTCCTTGAGATAGGGAGCGTTGATTTCCTCGCGGCGCGTGAATTTCTTCTTGATATATCCCGTGGCGGGCAGATCGGATTCCACCCAGACAAGCAAGGCCTTGGCGGGCGCGCCGCTGGAAGGTTCCGTTACCTCTTCGATTTCGAAAGGAATCGGGCCGCTGAAGTCGTCGGTCAGGACCCACTGTTCCACAGGGCCGTTGATTTCCATCCAATGGCGGACAATCCCTTCCCGCAGCCAAGGGAGAGGATTGAACAGCAGTAGGTGCGACTCGCCGGGCTCGGGCCGGCTGGCGGCGAGTTGGGCCATTTGAGCCAGAAGGGCTTGCCGTACCTGAATGGTCGACTCCAGGGCTTCCCGGAGGGTGTCCAACAAATCGGCAAAGACGATGTCGGTACATTGGCCGGAAACGCCGGCGTGATGTTGGCAGAAAAGCAGTTGCCGCCATGCGTGATCCAACGCCTGGGAGGGATAGGGGATTCCATGCAAGGAGGCGGCGGCTCCCCAGACCTCGGTTTCGAACAAGGCGTTTTCCAGCAGCCGGTTCGCGATTTTGAGGTCCATACGGGTCAATCCGGCCGCCGCGTTACAGGGCGTCAGGGCGCGCGTCACGGGCAGCAGTTCCAACTTGCCGGCCTTCACCAGCGTTTGAACACAGGAGAAATATTTCGTGGCGGCGTCCCCGGTCACGACCACCGCGGGATCCGCTTGCGCGAGATCCCGGCACCGGCCAAGGATGGCGGTGCGGGGGGGGCGCATCGTTCCGCAATCGATGAAAAGCGCCGCGGGAAGGGTAGGGAAATCGGCACGCGAATGCTCCCACTGCTGCCGGGCCAGTGCTTCCAATTCTTGTCCAGCATTGGATTCAAAGGAGGCGCTTTGTGTAAAGATGGCCGATCCATTGGGCGCGTGCCAAAGAAACAACTCCGGCACATGGGGGATTTTCTGGCTGGGCGCGGAGGAGGAGGTTGGATTGATAACGGCGGCTTCAATCCCGCAGAGATTGAGGATCTGAGGCAGTTGCGCGATGTGACCTGGCACATCCCAGCCGAAGTATACAGGCGAACGCGAGCCGGTGACCGCTTGATGGTAGCGGGAACCGATCAACAAATTACGGATTAAGGCTTCTCCGCCGATGAGAGTGGCGTCGGGGTGGTTGTAGGTTCCACTGGTGGCGCAGCGTTCTTGATTCACCAGCCGGTGGATCCAGGCTTTTTCTTCCGGGAATAGATCCAGGTAGGCCTTGAGATAATCGGCTTCGGCGAAATACACGCCGAAATAGGGGTCGGCCCGGCACGCCAGCAGGTATTGGTGGACCAGGGAGAGGCTCTGTTCGATGAATTCCGCCTGCGTCCGGCGGGAGACCGGGTCGGCATGAAACCCGGGCAGGACAAAAACAGTGGATCGTTTCAGGCGCAACTTTCGCAGAGAATATCGGTTTCCGGAAAAGAGCATGGTCTCTGGCCGCTTGAATCCTCTGTCGCTCGATTCGGCAACGTTCCCTAAGGATGTTGTCCGGTGCCCGAGGCTAGCATACCAAAGAACCCGGGAATGAGAAGACCGATGGGGCTATCCTTCGATTTCTGCCCTGGGGACAGCAAGAACACATGGCGGCTTGTCCTTGGATTGGGCGGGAGCAGGGTTGTTGCGGGCAACCAGGCGGTTGTGACGTAAGAGGTTATTTTCCTCTCAGTGGCTCTCTTCGCAGAGAGTGAAGGGATAAAAAATCGATGTTGGATGGAGTGGAATTTCCCGGGGGCTTTCATGAATCGGCTTTCCATGTAGTATTTTACTGTCCCCGGCAGGCCGAATTGACTATCCGGACGGGTACTGTTTAAAATCGGGAGAATCACGTATGCAAACCCAGACTTATCTAATTGTGGCATTAGTGGTGGTCGTGGCCCTGGTAATGGGCATCATTGTTTTTATGCCTACGGATCAAGCCTACAAATCCACACAGCCCCCCTCGTTGCTCGAGCCCGCGGCGGCTACGCCGGCCGCCTTGCCTGCGGCCACGCCGGCATCGGTCAAGGAGGCGGCCCGTGGAGTAAGGCAGCCGGGGGTTCGTTCCGAGTCGCCGGGGCAAGTTCCATTTTCTGGAGATCTGGCTCCCGCGGGCGAACCGGTGACGGCTCCCGTCCAACCAAAAGAAATCGAACCTTCCGACACGAACGAACTAATGATTGAGGGTCAGGATTCACCCCGCTCTCCGGCCCAGCCGCGGTAAAAAACGGCCGCGCGCCCGGATGCACATGTTCGATGAATCGCAGAATGCTTTCGGAGGTTTTTTGGGAAAGCCCACGGATCGGCGCCATGCGGGATCCCGCGTCCAGTGTGGGATCCAGGCGCTCCAGGGTTTCCTTGATCTGATAGGAATGAGTTTCCGGTGGGAAGAAATCCCCTAGGATTTCTCGGGCTTCGGCGTCGCTCCAGCCTCGGGAGCGGGCGTATTGGAGGGCATCGAATCCCCACCCTCGCCGTTGGATTTCTTGGATGTAGGGTGCACGAACCAGATCAGACACCCTTGGTTGTATATCGGATGTCCTGGTCCTGCCCAAGGTATTCCCAATTTCTTCGATAATTCCTCGATACGATTCGGCGGCATACAAACCCCCATCTTGCGAGAAAGTGTACATCGTAAATTTTAATCCACTTTTTTCCAATAGTCCAGCTAGATTTTTTATCCAATTTTCTTCCTCTTCCTTGGAACCAAAGTACAAAAATTGGACACCCTTCCCATCAGGCGTTTTTGAAAACTGATATCCCTCACGGTTTCCCGTGGGATTCACGGCATTTCGAATATCTTCCAAATCTTTTGCCGACACCCTCCTTTCCAGTTCAAAAGCATAACCCAACATCTCCCCTTCCGGGTGTATCTTTGCCGTCACAAACGCATCCTGTCCCAGCCCGTCCGCCAGCAAGGCTCCCGCCAGCGTGGCCTTCTGCATGTCATCCCCGGGTATCTCGATCAACAAGTTCGGTTCGATCACATCCCACGTGCCCGCCGACACCCGCACCCGGTGATCGATCCCCAGCTCCTTGAGCAGCCGGATCTTTCCCGCCCGGTCCATGATCCGCCGCAACACGTCCGCCTGAAACCGCAGCGCCTGCCGGAACGTCACCCCCAGCGGCGTCCGGAATCCGCTCTCCAGCCCGGGAAACGTGGACACCACCGCCCGGATCGCCTCCGGCGTCTCCGGCTCCCCCTCCCGGATCTGATACCCGACGTTCGTCCCGCCGGCCGCCTCATCCGCCGGCCCCATCTCCTTCTCCACCCAGGCCGATTTTTACCTCACCTTTTCGTTTGTGGATATTTATTCTTACTTTCAACTCAGGCAGAGTAGGGAGTATCAAGAAATTAGTAACCAAGATGAATTTGTAAAATAAAAAGTGGAATGAAAAGCACTTTGAAAACGAGGTAATCGGTTGGCGGAAAGCGAGGAAAGATCCGATAGAAAATCGTTAGCACGTCCCAGTTATGAACCTTTCGAAAGCAGGCGGAAACAAGTAATATAACGCTGATAGGTCCGCGCCGCAGGAACCGGATGGATAAAAAAACCACGTGATCGTCCCATAGAGGCATGCGGTTCCCGGAAACCCGATCCGTTCTGCTGTGCCGTTTATGACGTCGTTTGCTCGTTCCACCTGAAACATATATCTAGGAGGTTTCTGATGGCTGTCAAAGTAGGAATCAACGGATTTGGCCGGATTGGAAGGTTGGTGGCCCGTGCTGCCTTCGAGTCCAGTGGAGTGGATATCGTCGGGATCAACGATTTGACGGACGCGAAAACCAGCGCCCATCTGTTCAAATACGACTCCATCCACGGGATTTATCCGGGGGAAGTCAAGGCCGACGGCAACAATTTGGTGGTCGATGGCAAAAGCATCCCCGTCAGCGCGGAAAAAGATCCCGCCAAGTTGGACTGGACCAGCCTGGGCGCGGAAGTGGTGGTGGAATCGACCGGACTCTTCACCGACCGGGAGAAAGCCGCCCTGCACCTGAGGGGCAGCGTGAAAAAAGTCATTATCAGCGCGCCGGCTAAGGGCGCGGATCTGACTGTGGTGGTGGGCGTGAACGACGCGCAATACGACAAATCCAAGCATCATGTCCTTTCCAACGCCTCCTGCACCACCAACTGCCTCGCCCCGGTGGTGAAAGTGCTGCACGACCATTTCCAGGTGAAACGCGGCTTGATGACCACGATACACTCGTACACGAACGATCAGCGGATTCTCGACTTCCCGCATAAAGATCTGCGCCGCGCCCGCGCCGCCGCCCTGAACATGATTCCCACCAAAACCGGTGCCGCCGCCGCCATCGGACTGGTGATTCCCGAACTGAACGGCAAACTGGACGGATTCGCCATCCGCGTTCCCACCCCCAATGTTTCTGTTGTGGACCTGACCGCGGAACTCGGCAAAGCCGTAACGGCGGAAGAGATCAACGCGGCGGTCAAGGCGGCCGCCGAAGGCCCGCTCAAAGGGATTTTGCAGTACTGCGACGAACCGTTGGTTTCGAGCGATTTCAACCACAATCCGCATTCGTCCATTTTTGATGCCCAGTACACCCGGGTCATCGACAATACCTTGATCAAGATCCTGTCTTGGTATGACAATGAGTGGGGTTTCTCCAACCGGGTGATTGACTTGATCAAACAGATCGTTTGATTCGATCGGATCTCCCGCTGTATGTTCCAAGACGGGGCCGCCGCGCGCGGTCCCGTCTTGTCCCGAATCCAAACAAGAAAAAATGATCCGGAGGCGAACCGCATAGGCAAAAAGCACAGACTTGTCCTGTGATTCCCGGGAGAGGACCTCGCGGAGGGCGATTGCCGCTTGTTTCATTCCATCAGCCAAAGAGAGGGAAGGCCATGAATAAAAAGACCATCGATGACATCAATCCCCAGGGGAAACGGATTTTGGTCCGGGTGGATTTCAATGTCCCGCTGGACAGCGCGCGGAATGTGACCGACGACACCCGCATCCGGGCGGCATTGCCCACGATCCAATCTCTGATGGACCGGGGCGGCCGGGTCATCCTGATGTCCCACCTGGGGCGGCCCAAAGGGAAAGTCAACGAGGAATTCCGCCTGGCGCCGGCCGCCAAACGCCTTTCGGAACTCTTAGGCAAGCCGGTGGCCGCCCTGCCGGACTGTATCGGTGATGAAGTCAAGGCCGCGGTCTCTCAAATGAAGGACGGCGATGTGGTCATGCTGGAAAACCTCCGTTTCCACCCGGAAGAGGAGGCCAACGATCCCGCGTTTTGCCAGCAACTGGCCGAACTGGGCGACATGTACGTCAACGACGCCTTTGGCACCGCCCACCGCGCCCATGCCTCCACCGAGGGTGTCACCCGGTTTTTTGACACCAACGTGGCCGGCTACTTGATGAAAAAGGAAATCGAATACTTGGTCGGCGCGATCGAAAATCCCGCGCGGCCTTTTTACGCCATCCTGGGCGGACTCAAAATCTCTGGCAAAATTGACGTCATCCAAAACCTGCTGGACAAGGTGGACGGGATTCTCATCGGCGGGGCCATGGCCTATACGCTTTTGAAAGTGCAGGGCGTGGAAGTGGGGGATTCCATCGTCGAGGAAGAAAAACTGGACGTCGCCCGGGACGTGACGGACGCGGTGAAAAAGAAGGGGGTCCTGTTCCTTCTCCCCCAGGATCACAAGGCCGCAGCCGAGGTCAAAGAAGGCGTGACGCCTCAGGTCATTCCGGACGTGAACATTCCCAAGGGGCTCAAGGGAATCGACATCGGTCCGAAAACCATCGGCGCGTACAAACAGAAAATCCAGGAAGCGAAGACCATCGTCTGGAACGGGCCGATGGGTGTGTTCGAGATTCCCGCCTTCGCCGAAGGCACCATGGCGATCGCCCACGCGGTGGCCGATTCCAGCGCCGTATCCATCGTGGGCGGGGGGGACTCGGTGTCGGCGGTTCACAAAGCCGGCGTGGACGATAAAATAACGCATATCAGCACCGGCGGCGGCGCGTCTTTAGAACTCTTGGAAGGCAAATTACTGCCCGGGTTGGCAGCCTTGACCGACAAAAACTCTTAACCGGCCATAAATAAAGGAGCCAGGCATGTTCCTGTATTACTTGCTGATATTGTTTTATATCGTGGTTTGTGTTGGATTGATTTTCTTTATCCTGATCCAATCCAACAAGGGCATGGGCCTTTCCGGAGCATTTGGGGCTATGGGCGCCAGCGATAGCGTGTTCGGCTCGTCCGGCGGAATCAATGTCGTCATGAAAATCACCATCGGGTTAGTTGTGGTTTATACCATAACTACTCTTACGCTGAGCGTGGTTCCTCCGCCCGCGCGGACCGGGGGGATCATTGAACAAGAAACTCTCGAGCGCCCCCAGCCGGTGAGTGAGATGATCGATCAAGGCAAGGCCGGCGGCGCGAGCGTGGATCTTCCCTCGGCCGGTGAGGCCGGCGCGGCCGCCCAGCCTGGCGCCGCTCCCGCCGGACAAGCTCCGGCGAATCCCGCTCCGGCGGATTCGGCTCTACCCAACGCCCAGTCTCCGGCTCAGCCCGCCCAGCAGCCCTGAGCGGATCGTTCCTGAAAAATCCAAATTACGGCCCGGTTGATTTTCCCGCCGGGCCGTATTTATATGGATCTCCCGGGAAGAGGGCCTGGATTCGTGAATTGACGGATTGGTATCCAATGGATTCGCACTAGAGATCCATCCCCAAGTCCCTCTCCCTCTGCGAGAGGGATATTACGACTTGCAGTGTTTGGGATTCAGCTCCCAATGGAATCACCGAATAAATCCTTGAAATCACATGCGGATGCCATCGTACACCAAAACGAATGCCGGATTCCCCAAACCGTCCCCATGCCGCCATGAAGAAAAAAGTCGTTCGCGTCATTGCCCGGTTGAACATTGGGGGGCCTGCCATCCATGTCATCCTCCTCACCGCGCATCTTGATCCGGAGCGGTATGAATCCATTCTGCTTTACGGTCAGGAAGCGCCGGAAGAAGGCAACATGCTGCACCTGGCGGAAGAAAAGGGCGTTTGTCCCATCCTGGTCTCCAACTTGGGGCGCGAACTCCATTTTTTCCGGGATTTGAAAACCCTCTGGACGTTATATCAATTCTTCCGCCGCGAGCAACCGGATATTGTGCACACCCACACCGCCAAGGCTGGCACGGTAGGGCGGCTTGCGGCGTTGCTCGCGGGGGTGCCGGTCATCGTCCATACCTTCCACGGGCATGTGTTGCATGGATATTTCAGTCCGTGGAAGACTGCCATGTTTCGAACCATCGAACGAATATTGTCTCGCGCGACCACCCGGATCATCGCCGTCAGTGAACAATGCCGTCAGGATCTGCTCAAATATGGAATCGCGAAACCGGAAGCGATTTGCACCATTCCCCTGGGGCTGGACCTGGAGCCTCTAGCCCATCCCGCGCCGGATGCCGGCCTGGGCTTGCGTGAGGAACTGGGCATTCCCCCGGAAGCATTCATGGTGGGCATGGTGGCCCGGCTGGTGCCCATCAAGCGGCATGAGGATTTGTTCCACGCAATCCCCCTGGTGTTGCGTGACTATCCCGATACTTGGTTTGTGATCGTTGGCGACGGCGAAAGGCGCAACGAACTGGAGAACCTGGCCGCCCGGCTGGGCATCAATCATCGCTGCCGTTTCGCCGGATTCCGCCGGGATCAGGGACGTGTGTACCGGGATCTCGACCTGGTGGTCTTGACCTCGGCCAACGAGGGTCTGCCGGTGGTACTCATCGAAGCCCTGGCCTCTGGCACCCCGGCGGTAGCTACCCGCGTGGGAGGCGTGCCAGAACTGATCGAGGAGGGGAAAACAGGGTACATCGTGGAGCCGGGAAACATCGAATCCATCGCCGCGGGCATCAAAAAAGCCGCCGCCGATCCAGCCCAAACCCGCGCGATGGGCCAGGCCGCGCGGGAGGAGATCCTCCGCAAGTATTCCATCCAGCGATTGGTGGGCGATATAGAGAAACTGTATGGCGAACTGCTGGGGGAAGGGATGGGAAAAGAGGAATAAGGAGTTTCTTGTGGATTTCTGGTTTTATCAAGAACCAGAAGCCGGAAGACATTTTTCCCGCCTTGCGCCGTGAACCTACCCATGCCTGAGAACGGTTCAATTCCCTTTCCCCTCTTTTTTTGAGACACTATCAGCTCAGAATCATTGATAAGCTTCCGCTTGAGGAGTCCATCATGATCCGATCCACATGGAAAGTTCTGATCCCGGTGGTTTGCGTCTGGGGGAGCATTTCAGGCGTTCCACTCCACGCGGACGTCTCCCAATGGACGCATTTCACAATCGCCAGCCCTCTGCCTGGAGAGAAGTGGGGCACATCGGGTCCCGTGCTGGCCGATTTCGACGGCGACGGGGATTTGGACATCGCCCTCTCCCGCCGGTCCGTGGAAACCGCGTACTGGTACGAACGGGTGACCGATTCCCGCTGGATTCAGCATGCCATGGGCCGTTCCAAAACCCTGGAAATGTGCCTCGGCGCGGCGGCGCTGGACATCAACCGGGACGGCTGGCTGGATGTGGCCATGTACCAGGTCTGGTTCGAGAATCCGGGAAATCTGAAAGAAAAACCGGACACGCCCTGGCCGGCGCATCCGTATGACGGGTTTGGCCATGATATCGTGGCGGCGGATCTCAACGGGGATGGCGTTCAGGACCTTATCACGAACGTCGGCGTCTTCTGGTTCGATGTGGCGGCCGGCCTGAAAAAATACCGGATTTGTGAAGACCATGATTTCCACGGCGGGGTGGCCCCGAACGGCATCGGCGACCTGAACGGAGACGGCCTCCCGGATCTGGTCCTGCCCGGTTGGTGGTTCCAAAATCCCGGGAAGGGAATCGGCGAATGGAAACGCCATGAATGGCCGCATTTGTTGATTCCCAAGGCCTCGTATGGAACCAGCGCCCGGACTTGGATTGCCGACCTGAATGGAGACGGCCAAAACGATATCGTGTATAGCGATTGCGACACCGGCGGGTCGCATGTGTATTGGGTGGAGAACTTGGGCCAGGGCGTGAAATGGGAACGGCACGCGCTCCCCGATCCGCCCACCGCCGAAGGAGACGTGGAAGGGACGGGTTCTTTCCATTCCCTGGGCGTAGCCGATTTCGATCTGGACGGGGATTTGGATATCTTCGCCGGTGAACAAGAAGATCCCGACGACTACATGACGGCGGACGGCAAACTGGCCATGAAACCCAAAGGCCTCAAAGAACGGGGCGTGATTTGGGAAAACACGGGCGATGCCAAGCATCCCGTCTTTGTTCCCGTCGTCATTCAGATTGACAATCCCGGCTGGCACGACGCGCAGCTCGGCGACGTGGACGGCGACGGCGATATCGACATCGTCAGCAAGGTCTGGAACGCGGACACCCCCGTCTATCACGCGGATTTCTGGCGGAACGACCGCATCGTGAAACACTAAGTGCGGATGGGATCAGCGCGGAGGAGCCGCCGGGCGGCCGCGAGGTTTTTTCAGCCGGTCCGCATTCTGTTCGCCCCGTGAAATTTACTGGGACGGCGGATCAATGCTGGGCCGGGCAACCTTGCCGGGATCGAGTGTGTAGAATTCCGGATAGAGCAACTCGATCCGGTCTTTGTCCACCATTTTTTTCATCATGTCCTCCAGGAATTGGGAACGTTTTTGTGAGAGCAATCCTTGTTCGATGCGTTTCTGAACCGTGGGATCATCGTATTCCAGTTTCCCACGGGGCGGTTTATCGAAGCATTTGAAGACGTAATAACAATCCTCGGCATTGAACGGTTCATCCGAAACTTGGCCTGCTTCCAGACGCATCGCGTCGGTGGCCGCCATGCGCGGGAGCTTATCGGTATCACTCGAGATATAACCCAGGTCTCCGCCTTCGGCCGCGCTGGGATCGGACGATACCTCTTTGGCCAGCTGGGCGAAATCCTCCCCCTTCTTGATCCGCTCGATGGCTTCCTTGGCCTTGCTCAAGGCCGTCTGCTGGGCCTTGTAAATCTCGTACATGACTTCTTTGTTATGAGGGGGATAATCGACCCGGATCACCCCGATGTGGGAGGTTTGCTGGGCTTTGAAACGGGCTTCATTCTCCCGGTAATAAGCCTGCTTTTCAGATTCCGTGATGGGATGGTCGTTCAGGTATTGGTCCACCATCCGGCTCCACCAGACACGGTACAATTTTTGATGACGGCCCAAGTCGGTGAGTTGCCGGTACGCGGGGATCTGGTCGTACCCGAGGCCGCGGGCCAGGTGAGCCACGATGTACTGGTAGATCAAGCCCGTTTTGAGATAGTCTATGATCCGGTCGCGGTAGGCCTCGATTCCTTCGTCCGGATTGCGGTTCTGCCGGTTGGTCTTGGTGATGTTGTAGTCGTAGCGGGTGATGGGCTGGCCATAGACCACGGCTACCACGGCATCCGGCGCGGCGTTTTCGTCAAAGACCACATACGGTTGGAAGCAAGTGACGGCTTCGGAGTAATGCTGGTCCAGCAAATCCTTGATCCATTCCTGCAGCCGTTCGCTCATCAACCGGTTTTGAATGGTGAGTTTAACCGCTTCGAACGGCGTGTAGCGCTCCGGTTCGTATGTTTCCAATTTGAGGATTTCATAGCCGTACTTGGTGGGCAGTATGTCGCTGATGTCGCCGGGCTTCATGGCCAGCAGGGTTTCCTCGATCACGGGATTGATTGCCCGGTCCGGATCGTAGGCGTGGGTTTTGAACGGTCCGATCAGGTCTCCCTTCCGGCCTGAATCACTGTATAGTTTGGCCACTTCCACAAAATCCGACCCGGATCGAATCAACGCCAGTGCTTCCTTGGCCCGGGCAAACGCCATTTTTTGCTCTTCCTCGGGCTTATCGACGGTTTGAAAGAATACATGCCGGAACGAGAACTGCGGCGGCTGGAAATACTCTTTCTTGGTCTCTTCGTACCGCTTTTTAAGATCTTCGTCGGTGGGGATCATTTTTTGGTAATACTGGTGATACTGGTAAAAGCGGACCAGCCAGTCATTTTCCATCACCCGGTTGTGGGCGGTGAATTCCTGTTCGGTCCAATACCCCTGCTCCTTGGATAAGCGGACAATGAGGTGCTCGAAAATCGTCTGCTGGAGCGCTTGATCCAGCATCTCCTTCCGCTCTTCCGGGGTGGTCCGCTCGATTTGATACAGCTTGTCTCTCGCGTACTGGTAGAAATACGAAAGCGGGATTTCCAAATCTCCATACCGCGCCAACGGCGTGTCAAACGGAATCAACTCCGCCGGGGTGGCGGGATTCACGGGGCCGGCTTCCTGCGCTCCCCCCATCCCGGGAAACGTCATCCACAGGGCCAGCAAAATCCATCCTTGCCATCTGCAACGTGTCTCAAAACAATTCATCTCCTGTTCCTCCGCAAAGGTTTCAGTGATAGCCCAACGCTATTGTATGTGAAACGTATCCCCCAGGGAAAGGAGAACGGCGCAGGAACAATTCTAATATGACCATTTTACTAAATAGATAAACATAGTAAACTATTAACCTATCTGGAGGCATCGGGCTGGTTCAGAAATCCAATTCCACGTGGGAGGAATGATGGGGACGATGATCAGTTCAACGACACAGACACCCATTACAATCGACGCGTTACTGCAAGAAGCCCGGCGGTTTGAACCACCCAAATCATTTACCGGGCAAGCGAATATTCAGGATCAATCTTTGTATGAGCTGGCTGCCCGCGACCGCCTGGGATTTTGGGCGCAAATGGCCGAAGAGTTGGAATGGTTCGAGAAATGGCATACGGTGCTGGAATGGGACCCGCCCTACGCCCAATGGTTCGTGGGGGGGAAGTTGAACGCCAGCTACAATTGCCTGGACCGTCATGTCCAAAACGGATTGCGGAACAAGGCTGCTTTCATTTGGGAAGGCGAACCGGGTGACCGGCGGACGCTGACCTACTGGGATATGTACCGGGATGTCAACAAATTCGCCAATTGTCTGAAAAAATTGGGGGTGCAAAAAGGCGACCGGGTGGCGTTTTACATGCCCATGATCCCGGAGTTGGTGATCGGCATCCTGGCCTGCGCGCGGATCGGTGCGATTCACTCAGTGGTGTTCGGTGGATTCAGCCCCGACGCTCTCCGGGACCGCATCAACGACGCCAAGGCCAAGATCTTGATCACCGCCGACGGGGGATACCGCCGCGGCAACCTGTTGCCCTTGAAACACGATGCCGATCTGGCCCTGCGGGAGACCCCGAGCATCAAGCATGTGGTCATTGTCAAGCGGGGCGATTTTCCCTTGCATGTCAAGGAAGGGCGTGACCATTGGTATCACCGCCTGATGCAGGACGCACCCTCGTACTGCGAACCGGAGCCGATGGATTCGGAGGATATCCTCTATATCCTGTACACTTCAGGAACCACGGGCAAACCCAAGGGCATCGTGCATACCACCGGCGGCTATCTGACCGGCGTGGCGGCGACCACAAAGTATGTATTCGACATGAAACCCCACGACGTGTTCTGGTGCACGGCCGACATCGGCTGGGTGACCGGCCATTCGTATGTTCTCTACGGCCCGATGATCAACGGAGCCACTCAAGTGATTTACGAAGGGGCCCCCGACTGGCCCGACCGCGACCGCTTCTGGGAATTGATCGAAAAATACGGGGTCACCATCTTCTACACCGCGCCCACCGCCATCCGGTCTTTCATGAAATGGGGTGACGAATGGCCGGCTAAACATGACCTGAGCACCCTCCGCCTGCTAGGCACCGTGGGCGAACCGATCAATCCGGAAGCGTGGATGTGGTATCATGAACATATCGGCGGCGGCCGGTGCCCCATCGTCGATACGTGGTGGCAGACCGAGACGGGGGCGATCATGATCTCCCCCCTCCCGGGCGTCACCCACCTCAAACCCGGTTCGGCCACCGTGCCTTTCCCGGGAATCGAAGCCGACATCTTCTCGGAAGACGGCCAACGGGTGGAGTCCGGTGGAGGTTACCTGGTCCTGAAATCCCCTTGGCCGGCCATGCTGCGGGGGATCTATGGCGATGCCGAACGGTATGAACAGCAATATTGGAGTAAATACAAGAACATCTATTTCACCGGGGATGGCGCCAAACGCGACGAAGACGGCTATTTCTGGGTATTGGGCCGGGTGGATGACGTGATGAACGTGTCCGGCCACCGGATTTCCACCATGGAAGTGGAGAGCGCCGTAGTGGACCACGAAGCCACCGCTGAAGCCGCGGTGATCGGCATTCATCATGACATCAAAGGCCAGGCCATCGCCGCGTTCGTCACTCTCAAGGAAGGGTATGCGCCGGATATCAGCATGGAACAGGCGTTGAAGGATCACGTGGTGGACAAGATCGGCGCGATCGCCCGTCCGGACAAGATCATTTTTTCCGCTGAACTGCCCAAAACCCGCAGCGGGAAAATCATGCGGCGGCTGCTGCGCGACATCGCCGAGGGGAAGGCCTTGGGCGACACGTCCACCCTCGCGGACGCCAGCGTGGTCGCCCAATTGCAACGGACGTATGAAGAGGAGTACGGGGCATAAACCGCCTGGTGATTATTACATTCCTCACTTATCAACTCCCCCGGAAGTGGAGAGTACCGCTGCCGGGGTTTTATTTTCTTCGTACTCATCTCTCCCTCGCCGTACCGCCACTTCCGTGGGAATACTTCCGGGTCCCGCTGCTGCGCCAGCAATCGCTTCCCGCCATATGTCCGGATTGGATTGGAGGGCGGTGTCCCCATAGTGATTTGCCGAATCGTCCGGAGTACGCTGCGGTTTTGCCCTCTCCCTCCACCATTCCTCATCTTCCCAGTCTCTTTATAATTATGGATCGATCCGGTCCGGTCCC
This sequence comes from Candidatus Omnitrophota bacterium, assembly GCA_013177805.1. Classification (GTDB taxonomy): domain Bacteria; phylum Hinthialibacterota; class Hinthialibacteria; order Hinthialibacterales; family Hinthialibacteraceae; genus JABLXU01. The sequence goes on along the minus strand of JABLXU010000006.1, from coordinate 140,052 downwards.
GGGAGGAACCGTAGACCGGAGCATCCTGCATGCCGGGGACGGGAGACGGAAGAATGAAAACCAGCAGGGACGTCAGTAAGGTAGTATTCCACGCGGCGGGGATGCTTGTGTTCCTGGGCGCCGCGCTGATAGCCCCGGCCGGCGATGGGAGCGGGGGGCTTTCCGGAATCGTTATGCTGGGCGGCAAGCCCATCGAGGGAGCGCGGGTGGCGGTATCGGCCCGATCCAAGCGCGCCTGGTTGATCAACGGAGAGAAATTCAGCCCCGGAGCGGTCACAGCCCAAACCGGCATGGATGGGCGTTTCGTGTTTCCGGATTTCCGGGAGACGGAATTCCGTTTGTTTGTGCTGCATGAACAAGGGTACGCGGACCTCTCACACGACGATCTAAATAAGAATAATCCAATCGCGTTGCAACCCTGGGGCCGGGTGGAAGGCGTATTCCGGATAGGAACGCAGATCATGCCGTCGGCTACCGTAGTATTGAACTACGAGCCTCCCTATCAAACGAATTTCCCTGCCCGGTACACTACGCTCACCGACGCGCAAGGGCGGTTTGTGTTCTCCCGCGTGATTCCCGGCGAGGTGCGCATCGGCTTCAAGAAAAAAGTGTATTTCATGGAATTCGACAGCCACGCTTATCCGTTTGCTGTGTTCCCCAATCAAACCTTGCGGGCGGAGATACCAGCCGAGGGGCGCGCGATCACGGGGACGATCGCGCCGGCCGGTGACGCGGGCATCAATCCCATAACCGGCATGGGGATGCTGTTCCGGGATCAGGGCGAGATTCCTTACCCGCCCGAGGTGGCGGCCCAAGGCCGGGACGCGCAGAACGCCTGGTTCGACCAGTGGATCCACACCGGCGGGGGCAAGGCTCATTTCCGCGCGGACCGGCGGTATTATTTCGACACCCGGCCGGACGGATCGTTTCAGGTGGAGGGCATCCTGCCGGGTACATACACGTTGGTCGTGTCGTTATTCGAGCCGGACGCGCTGCGCCGCCGGTCCGTGAATAAGCTGGGAGAATCGATCCGCAAGATCACCATTCCCGAGGGAGATTCCTCTCCGCCGCATGACTTGGGAAAAATCGAGGTCAATGTCACCGTTTCCGCCTCCGGCAGCCCGGTTTCGTCCCTCGAAATTCCCACTCTGGATGGCCCGGCGTTGCGGTTGGAAAGTTTCCGGGGTTCTGTGGTAGTGATTCATTTCTGGTCCATGGCTTCTACCCCGAGTTTGCAGGAACTGCCCTACTACCGCCAAGCCTGGGGGAGGTTCCAAGGCCAAAAGAATTTGGTCTTAATCAGTGTCAATATTGATAAGGACGCCGGCCGGGAGGCCTTGCGGAAATTCATAGAATCCAACCAGATGGACTGGATTCAGGCTCAGGTGGATGGCTTGGAGCACGCGCTGCCGCAAGCGTTCGGCGTGAAGGAAATTCCGGCGGGTTTTCTGATTGATCCGCGGGGGAAAATCATCCGGGACGATGTGCACGGGAGTGGATTAATTCAGCAAATCAGCAAGGCCATGGCAGACAAACCCGGGGGGAATTGAACCATGGTTTCGTTGAGGCAAATTTTATCGATTTTTCATCTTATCTGCGATGACCCAGTATGTTGGGAGAGACGGTGACGCGTACCTCTTCCCTCTCCCTCTGGGAGACGGTCCGGGTAAGAGAAGCCCTGAAAGGGCGAAAACAATCCTTCCTCTGCAATTCGTAAAACAGATACGGTGGATTTATTTTTGGAATTTTCCTTCCCGCACAATTTCCGCCAGTGGCTTGCGGGAAGACGGCGTTTCGCGTTCACGCAGGGCATCCGGCAAGTCTTCCTTCCGGCCGGGTTTGCCGATAGCGGCCATGGCTTCCACCTGATAGTCATCGGGGATGTTCAAAACCGTCTTGGCTTTGTCGTAATCGAATCCCTGCATGCCGTGCACCACCAGGCCGTTCTTGAAACCTTGCAGCGCCAGGCTGGCCCAGGCCGCTCCGGCATCGAACGAATGGGTGAGGGAAGGCTGGCCGTTGTGATCGAAATTTTTCTTGGAGACAATGACGACGAGGACGGCCGCGTTTTTTGTCCAACTTTGATTGAATTCGACCAGAAGATCGAAAAACAAATTCCACTCCGGCGTATCCCGCGATGCGTACAGGAACCGCCAGGGCTGGTTGTTGAAGCTGGATGGAGCCCAGCGCGCGGCTTCGAAGAGGGACATCAACTCATCGCGGGAGATGGCTTCCCCGGACATGGCCCGGGGTGACCAGCGGTTGATGAATAGGTCATCGACGGGATATTCAGCCTTCCGGATGGTTTTGGCTTCGATCATAGCAAACCTCCTTCCTCCCAGGGAGTTAAAGCCCATGCCAATCCACTTCCAATCTTTCATACCGCCGCGGCATCGGTTTGCCACGAGTACATCTTCTTCTTCAAATGCCGCAGTTTGGGCATGACATAGGGGCCTTCGGGCATGACCAGGATCTTGGCGTCCGGGCCGTGACGCCGCAGGGCCTGCTCGATGCCCTCTTCCACCGAGGTGATGGGCGTGAGCAGGAATTCGTGCATGTCGTTAGGGCTGATCCCCTCGGAGAAATAGAGCAATTCACAGTGGTGCAGGCCGTTGACCAGTTCTTGAATCATCCACTGGTCCTTGGCGATGTAGTTCGGTTCCTGAACAAGCCGGTAGAAATGCATGGGATCTTCGAGTTGGCGGAGCAGGGAGACGAACTCGTGGCTGCCGCCGCCTTCCTCGTTGCGCGCCGCTAGAATCACGGTTCCCCCCGGCTTGACTGCTTCCAAGGCCGCCACGAAGCCTTTGATGGACTGATAGAGGGTTTTGTCGAGAGGGTAGCCGCCGCCGGTGGTGATGACGATGTCCACTTCCTCCTCGATGGGGATCATGGCGCACTGCGCCACGAGTTCGCAGGCTTTCTCGTGGGCGGCCTCGAGATCGCCGCTGAATACGCCGGTGATTTCGCGTTTTTCATTCAGGGTGACATTGGCGATGAAATCCACCCCCACTTGCCGCGCGATCGCGACTCCCGCCTCGTGGAAGGGATTGCCCTTCAACCGGCCGTTGTAGGTGCTGTCCTGCTGTAGCATGCGGTAGCCGTGCATGTGCTTCATCGTCTCGAGCGTTACGATGCCCGGCAGCACGGCCTTGCGTCCGCCCGAGAAGCCGGCCATCAAGTGCAGCTCGACCAGGCCGGTGAGGATTTTCAGATCGGCCTCGAGGAACGTTTTGTCGAGATAAACGGGAATGCCCCCCCCGATTTCACCCACGTAGGCGTTGGTTTCGGGATCTTCGGAATAATGGTTGACCACCGTATAGTTTTCCGCGATGGAGGCGCCTACCAGCTCGGTGAGTTCATCCCCCAGGTTGGGGCGGTGAATGCCAGTGGCGATGAGAATAGTGATCTTCTCGTGCGGCACCCCGGCCTCCTCGATGGTGCGCAAAATAGGGGGAAGCAGGAGGGGATTGGGCACTGGCCGGGTGATATCGGAGATCACCACCACGGCGGACGAGCGGCCCCGGGCGATTTCCGGCAACGGCCGGCTTTGAATCGGCCGGCGCAGCGATTCTTCGATCGCTTTCCCGGGATCCGCAAGCGGATCGGCCGCGCGCATATGCATGACGCCCGCCAGGTTGCGGTCCGGGACCTGAATATCCAGTCCTTTCTTTCCGTAAGCCAGCCGTAAATCCATGTTTGTTCCTCCCGGCAAATCGGCAAAACTCGGCAATACGATTTTTCCTCCAGCTTACCATTGATGGCAGCGGTTCTCAATGAAGCGAATGGGATTTCCGGATCTTCCGATGGGGTATTTGTCTGGTTAAGCCATGGCGGATGAGGACTTGGAGGTCTGGATTCAATCTGTCATTTTCGATATTTTTCACTATATTCATTGAGGTATCTATTTATCCAAACGCAGCACTATTTCCGTGGGGGATTCGTGGCAGGACCACGGCTGGAAACGCGAAACGATTCCCTCTCCCTCGGGAGTGGGAAAGGGTGAGGATTGCCTTAAAAGGGCGACATTCACCCGTTTTCTGGAATCGAGTAAATAGTGACTCTTTTTGAAGTGACATCCCTGTGGAAAGTAAAATTCAATCTCATGATTTTTTTCCGGCTCTTCTTGCTGATGGGGCTACTGGTTGTCGAGGGCTTGGCGGATGATTCGGACATCGTGATCAATGAGATCATGTATCATCCTGCCAGCGACAGGCCCTCCGAAGAATATATCGAACTGTACAACCGGGGTTCCTCTCCGGTCGATCTAAGCGGCTGGTATTTCTCGGATGGCATCCGGTTTACGTTTCCTCCCGCCACCATTTTGGAGCCGGATTCGTACCTCGTGGTCGCATCGGACCAGGCTCGCATCCGCGGGAAATACGGTATCCACAACGTGACCGGCAACTACCTCGGCGAACTGAGCAACAGCGGTGAACGGATCGCGCTTAGCAACGCGCGAGGAATTCTGGTGGATGAAGTCACCTATGCCGATTCGTTCCCTTGGCCGGTGGCCGCGGACGAAATGGGACCTTCCCTGGAATGTATCAACCCTTTCCTGGACAACAACGCCGCCCGCAATTGGGCCACCACCCAGGGCATCGTGGATTGGACCCGCGTCGATCTGGAGGGGACCGCCGGGGGCTCCCGGGTTTTCTTCGCCTTGCAGGAACCCGGCGAAGCCTGGATCGATGATGTGCAACTCACGGAAATCGGCGGCTTGCAGGCGGAACAAGCCGTGTGGCCCATGAATTACCGGCATGTGCCGGGTGGCGACCAGGGCCTGGACATGCACTTTTCTCATGTGCCGGTTTACGCCAATCCCGCGCGGGAACTTCAGGCCGTCAAACTGTCCTTGGAATCGCGGATTTTCGTCTTCGGCCTCACCGCGCAAGCGGGCACGGATCTGGTTTCGGTGGATTTATCCCCCTATTTCGATACCGACGGCATTTCGTGGCCGGACAACCGGCGCGATGGCAACCTGGATGGAGGAGGCGCGACCTATGCCGCGGAACTGCTGCCCTCCGATGGGATCGTGACATCCGATATGGGAAATCCACACACCTGGTGGAAACTCGGGCCTTACGACGATGGGAAAAACAACGCCATCCGGTCCCAAGGGCAGAGAATCGACATACCGGCAGGGAATTACAACTTGGTGCATTTGCTGGCCACTGCCGTGAACGCGCAAACCCTCTACGATACCATCACCCTGATTTATGCCGACGGGGCCGAGACCGTGGGCATCCAAGTGACCGACTGGGCGGTGGCCGTGCCGAGCGCCTCCGCTTCGCCCAATCTGGTGTTGAATGGTTCTTTTGAATCTACTTTGCAGGACTGGCAGAGCAGCGCCGAATACGTCAACAGCTCCGCCAGCACGGAGCAATCCTTTTCCGGACGCCGGGCTTTGCGGCTGATCCGGGAGGTCTCCGGCGGATTGGGGCAGGGGGTTTATCAAGTCATTCCCGGGATGGCTCCCGGGCAAACCTGTCACCTTCAATTCTGGGTGCGGGCGGGACAGGGCAACACCACCTTACTGGCCGGATTGGAAGGCGGTCCCCAGACCGAAATCCTGCTCGGCGGCGAAGGCTCCCCCGGATTCCGCAATCCGGTATGGCAAGAGATCCTGCCCCCGTTCTTCGAAGAAATTACGTGGAATCCCCAACAGCCCACGTCTCAGGAGTCCGTGATTCTCGAAGCGCGGATCAGCAGCGGCGCGCCGCTCCGCTCGGTCACTCTGGAATATACCGTGAATCAATCCACCCGGGCGTTGCCCATGCGGGATGATGGAGCTTTCCCGGACCGCCTGCCCGGCGACAACCTCTTTGCCGCGCTATTGCCGCCGCAGCCGTCTCAGACCCCGGTTTTGTTCACGATCCGGGCTGCCGATGAACTGGGACGCCTCACCATCACCCCCCGGCCCAATGAACCAACCCCCCGCCACGGGTATTTTGTGTACGATGGGGAAGTAAATACCGATCTGCCCATCTATTTCTTATTTGTAGCCCCGGAACTCATTCGGCAGCTGAACCGCAATCCTAACTCGGATGTCATGGTGGAAGGGATTGTGGCCATGGACGGCGAGGTGTACGACCGGATCCACGTGCGCTACCGGGGAGCCTGGGCCCGCTCCTGGCCGAAGAAAAACTGGAAGATCCGTTTCAACAAGGGACGGTACTACAACGGCCAACGCACGATCAATCTCAATTCCAACTACCACGACCGGGCCTACATGCGCGAGAAATTGTCCTACGATCTCTTCGCCGATTCCGCCAATCCCGCCTGTCAGGCGCGGTTCGTGTGGATGCAACTGAATGGCGGCCCCTTCGGCCTCTATACCGAAGTGGAACAACCCGACGAGCGCTTTCTGGAACGGATCCACCGCGAGGGAGGGAGTCTTTACAAAAGCGAAGGGAAATACCAGATCCTCGGCTCGGTGAATCAGTACATCCAGACGTATGAAAAAGAGACCAACCGGGACGAACCCTACGACGCGCTGATCCGCATGATTGAGGACATCAACCGGATTCCGGATGAGGCGGTGTACGATTATTTCATCCAGCATTTCAACATCGAATCGTACGTTGATTACCTGGTGGTCAATGCCTGCATTTCCAACTGGGATCATCTGACCAAGAACCATTTGGCCTTCCAGGACACGGCCGGCGCGGGCAAGTGGGAATTTTTCCCCTGGGACCTGGATCGTACCTGGGGCGAATTCGCCGATTGGAACATCTACTACAACCAGCACATCCTGACGGGCATCAAGGGCTATCCCGCTCCCACCCTCAGCTCGGACTGGTGGAATTATGTGCAAAACCGGTTTCTGCGCGAAAACCGGTTTTTGAACATGTACTACAACCGCATGCGCGAATTCCTCCAAACCGTCTTCACCGAGGAACGCCAGTTCGCGCGGATCGACGAACAAGATGCCTTGATCCACGATGAAGTCCCCTGGGACAAGCAGATTCACGGCTCTCAAGCCAATTGGAATTACCCCCAAGAGGTGGAACGCCTCAAATGGTATGTCACCAACCGCCGCGCCTTTTTGTTCCAATCCCTCCCCACTCCGGTGGAAGATTGGACACTCTATTGATCCTCGCCAGCCATCCAGCCGCCAATCCACCGGCCGGCGTCGCATGGTTAGGAATTCGTAATTATTTGCTGGTTTGCAGTAACGCATTTGAGCGACTACGGGGCGGGATGAGTATAGCCCAGGCCTAAGCCCTGGGAGGGATCATACGAATGAATCCCCAAACCCCATTACCCCAGCCATGGCCTTTCCCGTCTCCGATGTGCTACGATATTCGCATCTTGATAAACCGGGAGACGAGCCATGCTGGCCGCGGTATTACACGATTTCAATCGACTCGAGTTGGAAGAGGTTCCGGTGCCGGAACCGAAGGCGGGCGAAGTGACGGTGCGGATCAAGTCGTGCGGCTTCTGCGCCACCGATTACAAGGCGATCAAGGGCATCCGGCGCAACGTGACGTTCCCCTTGATCCCCGGACACGAGCCGGCAGGCATTGTCGCGGCGGTGGGCGCGGGCGTGAAGCACGTGAAGGAGGGGGACGAGGTCATCATTCAACCCAGCGGATTCTGCGGTTTTTGCCCCCATTGTCGCGTGGGCAACACCCATTACTGCGCGCATTCGTACACCACGGGCGGCGACGGGCCGGAAGACACGCGTCCGGGCAGCTTCGCCGAATACACCGTCACCCAGGCCACGTCGATCTACAAGAAACCTCCGCAGATCAGCTTCGACGCCGCCTGCCAGACCGAACCGGTCAGCGGAGCGTGGAAGGGCGTGATCTATTTTTCGGAAATGAAAGTCGGCGACGACGCGGTGATCATCGGCACCGGCAGCATCGGCATGTATTGCCTGATGGTGGCCAAGGCCGCGGGGGCGGGCCGGCTGATCGCCGTGGATGTCAGCGAGTACGCCCTGGAAACCGCCCGTAAACTGGGCGCGACTCATCTGATCAATCCCACGCAATGCGACGCGAAACAGGCGATCTATGACATTATCCCCGAAGGCCCGGATTTCGTCATCGAGGCAGCCGGACCCATCGAAGCCGTGAAATTGATGGTCAGCCTCCTGCGCCGGGGAACGCGCTGGAACGTCTTCGGCATCACCACCCACGAGACCTTCGAACTCGACGGCGGCCTCACCCACTTCATGGAGGCGCGCATGGATTCCAGCTTCGGAACCAATCCCATGGCCATGCAAAACGCCATCCGGTTGATGGAACGGGGGCTGATCGATCCCGAACAAGTCATCTCCCACCGCTTTCCCCTGACGGAGATCCATCAGGCGGTGGAAATTATGGGCTCCCCCGAACGGAACAAGGTGATTATCCATCCTTAAGCGGCCCAGCCGGTATTCCGGGATCCGCATGGCGGGCCAGCTGCCTTCCACATGCTGCTTCCCCGCCAGCGAAAACTCGGCTCTTTCCCTATCCCTCATAGGAGCCGGGCTCATTGGGAGAGTTCTGCGGCGAAGCAGAATAAACTGAAGGGAGAGGCCGCCAAGCAACCTCTCCCCTGGAAATCTTGATTCAGAACGGCACCGCTAAAAAATCATCCAATTCGGAACCGCGGTACCCAGGCGGGTTACGCGGACCTCATCATAAAGCATGACCGCGGTGCCGCTGCCGGGCGCGACATTCGTTTGAGGACTGGTGTAATGATCATTAAATCCAATCGCGCCCGGGGGAATGGGCAACTCGTCTGGCCCCAATTCCCATTCGGCGATCAGGATATCATTGGTCAAAAACGCTCCGCTGCGGGCGTCCGCGTTGACGAGGATGGAGACCTTGGTCCCGCCGATGGGACCATACCGGACCCACACATTACCGCCCCGGGTATCCATGCCCCAGGCGGTTTCCAGGTTGTCCAGAAGCAACGGCCCCCAGAGTTGGTTTTCGGTCCATTGTTGCGCGCCGAGGACCACCGACGCCATGGAGTTGGGAGCCAAGTACGTGTACGTCCCTTCAATGACGACCGTGGCGTCTGTGAAGGGCAGGTCTTTCTTCAGACGCAACCAGTTGTCTTCCAGGGTTTCATCGTGATCGAGATAGAGCTCGTTGTCCCCGTCGTTGTCTTCATCAAACAAGTCGACCACCAGTGCCTCCACCAAGCCGCCGGGAGTGATGGATTCCACTACCCAGTCCTCGCCCAGTTCGTTCCGGTTGAAATTGTCCACGAATAAGGTGGTCTCCGTGCCATCGTCATTCCGGGTATAGATCCGGAGATCGTCAATCGCGGCGTCCCGGTTGTAAATGCTGCGGAAGGCAAAAGCGCCTTGTAAGGGGGGGCCTAACGTCACGAAGCGGGCTACTTCGACGCCGTTGCGGTAAGTGCGCCCGGCTTGGCCGCCTTGGTCCACCACCACCTGGAATGTCATGCCGCTCTGCACTCCACTCAAACTTTGCACCCGGCCGCCTGCCCAACTGCCGCCTTCCATCGCGTAGTTAAATCCAGGGCCGTTGTCAAACAGCACCACGCCGCTGGTTTGCCCCGGGGTGTAGGGCTTAGTCCCCGCCACGACTGTTGGATTATAAACCACAGTGCCCAGGTAATCGACAAAGGTGAACTCGAACACCGTGGTATTGCCGGTGAATGTCACCTCCTGAGCCGTCCGCAGCCACGTGTCGCCTGATCCGTCGTTTTCCAGGAACAAAATCCCATCATGAATGGTGGCCTGCAAGGGGCCGGGGGTGGTGTCGCCCGCCAGGGTTTCATTCACCCAATTGGTTCCCAGATCCGTCCGGTTGAAATCATCTTCCAGGATGACCGTAACGCTCCCGTTGGATGCTACCTGATACAATCGCACGTCGTCCACCTTGACATTCCGTTGAACCACTAAACGGAAGCCGAATCCCCCTTGCAATGGATCTCCCAGGTATTTAAACCGGTTGATGAGTTCTCCATCGATATAATACGATCCATTCACGCCGTCGGGATCGATCTCGATTTTGATCCGGGATCCTGGATGGATTGTCCGGGCCAGGAAGGGATTTTTTGTCATAACGATGTTTTGCCATACCGGATTCCCATTCGCGTCCAACGTCCGGCGTTGCATCGCGAACGATTGATAGGAAAACGTGACCCGGACGGCGCCGTTGGCCGCGTTGGGATCGGTGGCGCCCAAAAGGGGCTCCATGTAGACTTCTTTGTAATTGGCACTGGCTTGCCAACCCCCGCCCATGAAGTTCATATCTACGCGATAGGCTTCGGAACCGAAGGAAAAAGGTATGGCCGTGACAAACCAATTGGGCGCATGCCCCCATTCCAACTGCAATTGGCCGTTAACGATTTGAGGGGCACCGGGATTGCCTAATTCTTTCCATTTCGATAAATCCCCGCTGAAATCATCGTAAAAGGCCACGTTTTGCCCCCATCCCAGAAGCGGACTGAGCATCAGCAGTCCGGCCAGGAATCCACCGGGATACCGGAAGGCGCGGAAAAAACCGAGTCGGGTCGAACTCATCATTTTTTTTCCTCCCAGATTCATTCGATATAGAAAAGCGTAAGGCATTATAGGGGATAAAACTGATAAGTATCAATGCGGCTCCCGTTTTGGGGATGAATCCGGATACGGAAAAATCACAGGTGCGCGCGGGAGGAGGGACAAAATGGAACAGGTTTTCTCCTGCCGCGTGATTGAAACCGGCCTATTTGGTTCTGTGCCGTTACCCCCCGGGTATTTTTCCTTACAATAACGATGACGGTTCATTTCGATCTGAACTCCGATCGAACAACATTGATTCCATAAGGAGGATCACGATGAGAATGGCAAAACTTTTTCACAAAGGGACGGTCGTAGGGTGGACGGTGGCCGGCCTGCTGGTTTGGGCCCATCCGGCCGGCGCGCAAGCCTGGTGGACCGCGCCGCAGTTGAAATACGTGGAAATCATGGAAGACATTGCCCATGGCTCTTCCCCCCATTATTGGACCTTCGGCGGCCCCAGCACCACCGATTCCACCGGCGATCAGACCTACTTGTACACGCAGGATTCCGGCACCAACGCTAATTTCTGCCAATATGTGGTGGCGGAATTGCGCGCCGCCGAAAATGCGGACCAGGTTACCCACCGCTGGGCCGCGCAGCATATCGGCTTGCCCAAAGGATGCAGCCAGTTCGGCCGGCGGGTGGTTATCGGTAACGGCGGCCAGGCCCAGGAAGTCCAGCCGTTTTATGCCTATCCCGATGATTATACGCTGGGATCACGGTTCGAAATGATCTTGACCGCGGATGTTCCCGCCGATTGCGATCCCCTGCATTTCAACCACGATGGAACCTTACTCTACACCAACCATTATCTCACCAGCAGCGGCAGCCGCACCGACCTGCACCGGTACCGTGTCACTGGTTCCTTGGACGAAGACGGGCAAGCCTTTACGCGGGACACCGCCTGGCAAGACCAGGGCACTTTCCATACGTCGGTGGGACGGTTGCGCAATTTCGCCATCCGTTACATCAATGGCAAAGATCTGATTTTTTACGGTGAGGGCGACACGGTGAATTTTCCCGCCTCCCTGTACGTCTTCGATCCGGAGACCGGCACGGAAACTCAACTGCTGAATGAAGTATTCGAACCAGGGGAAGTGACCGATTCCGACATCGTCAACGTGAAGATCTCGGGCGTCGGTACCGGCGAAATGTATGTTCACGTGATGGGGAGCATCGGCGGTTTGAAAATATACAAACTGGCGGCGGATGCCCGGAGCTTAGAGAATGACGGCAAACCGGTGGCGGTATTCACGCCGGAGGATCTCAACGAATTGACCCAGTCCGGGGCGTTCAGCAGCCATTGCCGCGGTTTCGAAGTGACCGACGACGGCCAGTACGCCTTCTTCAGCACACACAACGCTCCGAACAGCATCTTTGTCTTCCACGCTCAACCCGGCGCTTCCGTGAAGGATTGGATGAAGCAGTAACAGGATAGTTGATGCAGAGATGAACTACACCACGCCGGGCGGGACTTCGCTCAGGCGGAGCTGGAATTCCCGCTGGATCAAGTCGTGGATCAGGGGTAAGGTCCAGAGCGCGAAGGAGAATTCGAGTTGCGTGGGATCGTGGTCCACGATGAGACGGTAGAGTTTTGGCCGTTGCGGGCCGGTCAGTTTGGGCGGACGGCGGAGATGGGTTTGGAACGCAGGCCGTCCAGACCGTGTTCGCGGTAGATCGCCAGCCAGACGTAAATGCTGGACCGGCGGAAGCCCAACGGCTGGATGACGGCTTCGGGGCTTTCGCCGGCTTCCACCCGTTGCACGGCGAGGAGGCGGAGTGCCTCGCGGGCCTGGCGGTTCAGTTTGCTCCCTCCCGTTTTTTCCATGCGCTTGCATTCTCCAAAAAAGGTTTTCTAACGAATGTCAAGTAATTTACAGCTGTTTTAAAAATTTTCATTTTTTAGCGTGGCGTGCACGGTTTCGCGGCCGATGGTCTTCACGATCCGCAGTTCCACCGTCTGGTCACGCAACAGCCGTATCGTCCACCATATCTTCATTTCTCCTCAACATGATCTCTATAAAATGCAAATGATTAAGTTCTCCTTACTGGACCGGTTTCTACCCGGCAAGAAATCACGGGTTGTCTCCTAGAAAATTGACCACGCACGTTCAACGAACGGCGTAAACCAGGAAGATCCTATTTCGCGCAAGATGAAAAATCCACAACTCCTCCAGATCATCCGGAAACAGTTCGCGTTGGATTGGTACGGGATCCATGGCTGGCCGCATTGGAACCGCGTGCGGGAGAACGGGCTGCGTTTGGCAGCCCAGACCGGAGCCCGGCCGCGGGTGGTCGAGCTCTTTGCGTGGTTGCATGATTCCCGGCGGTTGAACGATGGAGAGGATCCTGGGCATGGGCCTCGGGCCGCGCGGTTCGCGCGGTCGCTGGCGGGAACCGCGTTCGAACTGGACGCGCCGGACCTCGAACTGCTTGTGGAGGCCTGCCGCTGCCACAGCCAAGGCTTGATGGAAGGCGATATAACCCTGCTTACCTGCTGGGACGCCGACCGCCTGGACTTGGGAAGGGTTGGTATCCGGCCGAGACCGGATTTGCTGTGCACGAAGGCCGCCCGGGATCCCGAGACGCGCGAATGGGCATTTCGCCGAAGCCTGGAATGATTAAAATGATGCGGGAATGGTCCCTTCATCGCGGAGAAAGGTGCCGAAGCCATGAACATGAAATTGAAGCGGCGGGAATTTTTGATCGCCTCCATGGGGGCGTTTCTGAGTTCATCTATTTCTATCCCAGGTGGCGCGGCCGAAAGCGGGGAAGGGAGCCGGTTCCCCTTGAGAGTGAGCGATAACCGGCGCTATCTGGTAGACGCGAAGCAACGGCCCTTTTTCGTGATCGGCGACACGCCCTGGTTTCTCCAGAAACTTCCCCTGGAGGATGTCCGCCTGATTATGGATGACCGCCAGGCGAAGGGATTCAACACGCTGTTCCTCGAAATCCTCGATGACAGCCATCTTCCTTCAATCGACGCGTATGGGAATGTCGCCTTCAAACCCGAACTGGACATTACGAAACCCGTCGAGGCCTATTGGCGGTATGCCGACACGGTGATGGAAGAGGCCGCCCGGCGCGGTTTCTTCGTCATTATGTCCAACCTCTGGTATGGCGCCGGCAATGGGTTGTGGATGCATCACGTCACTCCCGAAAGCGCTTCGGTCTATGGCCGCTTCCTGGCCGCCCGCTATGCCCGGTTCCCGAATCTCATGTGGATGCACTGCGGCGACCGCAATCCGGACGAACGCCTGGCCGAATGCGCGCGGCGGCTCGCGCGGGCCGCCCGCGAAGCGGCCCCTCACCATCTACAGACCGCGCACTTGTCCCATGAATATGCCAGCGCGGCTTGCTTCGCCCAGGACGATTGGCTGGACGTGAACATGGCCTATACCTATGGGGCGTCGTATGTCCATGTGATTCCGGAATACCGGCGGACGGATCCCATCCGGCCGGTTCTGCTGGGTGAAACCGGCTACGAGGACGAACCCAATGCCATCGAATTGCTTCCAGATGCCCGGAAAGGCGACCTCTGGAATCCCTACCGCATCCGGCGCAACGCCTATTGGGCGGCGCTTTCCGGAGCCTGCGGGTACTGCGCTGGAACCCGTTTGTGGCGTTTCGAATCCAACTGGCGCGATGCATTGAATGCAGAATCCACCCGGCAGGCTCCGTGGCTCGCTAAGTTCATGGAATCGGGACCGTGGTGGCGGTTGATCCCGGACCTGGAGCATCAATTGGTCACCGCCGGATTCGGAACCTGGAAGCAGGCCGATTACGTCACCGCCGCGCGGAGCGATGACGGGGTGTTCGCGCTCGTTTACCTTCCCAGCCCGCGGACGATCACCGTCGATCTGGACCGGCTGCAAGGCCCGGTGGCGGCCCGCTGGTTCGATCCCACCAGCGGACAATCGCGGCCCGTCGAGGCGTCGTCCATCCCCCAAAAGGGAAAACACGATTTCACCCCGCCCGCGAAGAACGGGGCCGGCGAAGGCGATTGGGGTTTGATCCTCGAAGCGGTTTAACCCCCCGTCTTGTTTCAAACGCGCCGGGTGGATCCGGTCAGCGCACGACAGGCCACCGGAACGTGGATGTCAGTGGAATCCGGCGGCCGGTGGCCTGCGATTCCCGCGTGGCCTGAATGATCTCCAACACATGCAGGGCGTGCTCGGGCGTGATGAGCAGCTCCCTTCCAGTCGCGAGGCTCTCCGCGGCCAGGGACGCGCCCATCTGCCAGACGAAATCGCCCTTGTCGGTCACGTGCCGTTCGTATGCCGGGTGATCCTCGGTCGCCACGTCCACGCCCCGTGGATCCCAGTCGTATCCCACCAGGCCCATGCAGCCCCGGTTGCCCACGATCGATACCGTATGCCGGGTTTCCTGGCTTCCGTCATGGCCATGAGGATTAAAATAGTTGAATCCGCTTTGGACGTGGGAAATCAGACCGTCTGCGTGTTCCATGAGCAGCATGGAGTTGTCTTCGGCTTCCACTTGGATCTCGCCTTTGTCCTGAACCTTGCGGACCGGAGTGATGATGCTGGTCATGGCGGTGACCGATTTCGCCGGGCCGAGAAGTCCGGTGAGGGTGGTCAGGTTATAGACGGCCAGGTCGGGCAAATCGCCGCCGCCTTTCTCATAAAAGAAGGCCGACCAGTCCGGGCCGGTGTGCCCGTACTCGGCATGCGCCGCCGCCAGCCGTCCCAGCGCCCCGGAGGCGAGCGTCTTCGCCATGAAGGCGAACTGCGGGCTCTCCACCATGCAGGGCGCTCCCCAAAACCGCACGCCTTTTTTCCGCGCCAATTCGAGCAAGGCCTGGCCGGCCGCCAGCGAGTTGGCCAGCGGCTTTTCGCTCCAGACATGTTTGCCCGCTTCCAGCGCCTGGCGGTTGAGGTGTTCGTGCTCCTGCATGTCGGTCAGGTTCACCAGCAGGTCGAACTCGGCTCCAGACAGCATTTGATCGATGTGCGGATAATGATGGGGGATCCGGAATTTCGCCGCCTGGGCCGCCGCCCGTTCCGGTCGGATGTCGCACGCGCTGACCAGTTCGGCGTAAGGGCATTGCGAAAGATGCGGCAAGTAGGAATGGGAAACGCTGCCGCACCCGAGAACACCAACGCGGATGCGTTTGGAGTGTCCCTCCGCCCAGGATGTGCCCTTGGACATGGAAAGTGCAACTCCGGTGATCATCCCATTCCGGATGAATTTGCGGCGGGTGATTGACGGATGAGTCACGATCGATCTCCTTTGTGCGGATGAAATGCTGGAGCATGGTACAGGAGAATACCGTATCCATGATAGGGGCGGATAGGGGCGGAATATAATTGAGATTTTACCGGGGATTCAATGGAGGTAACAGGTCACCCACCTGAAGGAAAACCGCTTCTCCACCTCACCTCTTTTCCTTGAAAAATCCCGCCCCGCAAAAAATAAATTACACAAAGCATTACGTCTGGGCCGGATCAGAAGGTTTATGAAAAATGGAAAAGAACCGGTCCGCGATCGTCGAGCAAATTCTAGCTGCTTTTCTCCACTCCGGCCCTGCGCAGGGAGAACAGCAGGCCCGTCTCTTCGCCCAACGGATCCTGATTGAGGGCGTGGGAAGCGCTCGTCTTTCTTTCCCTTTTTCTTTTCCTGGAAATCTACTGGCGTTTGCAATCTTCCGCGCCCTCGCCCTCCACCCCGTCTGGCATGGTTCCCCCGGATCTTGAACCGGCGCGGTTCCAATCCCATCGCGACTCGCGTTTCCGCCCTGCGGGAATACGTCCGCACCGGGCACCGGCTCCCATTCCCACCGGTTATTGCTTCAGAAGAGTGACCTGATATTTTCTGAGTTTCTTGACCAAATTCGCTGTATCTTATTGCAAATACTCCTCAGGGACTTTGTAGAAGTCAAAAGGGGTATCCCAGCTGGAAAAATAACATTGATCTTCCAAAAGTTTCAAATTAGCATTAGTGAAGTGATTCAGGATAATACGAAAGGTATTGACTGGTGTGATGGATCGGTAAAAAGGCAATTCCTTGTCACTGCAATAGAGGGCGTTTAAAATGGACATTCGTTCCCGTGCACCATCCATTGTCATTTTTTCCCAAGTAAAAGTGGATGCAGGGCCATGATCCGATTGCAGAACTATGATAAGAGGCATTCGTGAATGCTTGAGAATGTGGGTCAATGTATCAATGACTAAATCATCAATATAGAGTAATTGTTGCGCGTAATTTTGTATATACCATGATCGAGAGGTGTTATTTTTTATCAAATGGCAACCGTCAATAATAGAATAATAATAAGAAGGATAGATATGGCCATCTTTTTTGGATAAGACAAAAGGTGAGTGTGGGCAAATAATGTGTGCAAATACAAATCGGGGTGATGGGAGAGAGGAAGTGGTTTTTAAGGCAGATAAAGTATAAAGTATATTGTTTCTATGATCATCGTAAAAAAAATCCTTGAACATCGATGTTCGGGTCAAAATTCCAATGAAGGTTTTTTGAAATTCGTGAATAACAAATTTTTTATGCAAATAATGACCGGCACTAGGTATTTCGGTTAAGTGATAGCCCGTGTGGAAAGTGAGGATATGGTACCCGTTCTGGCGGAGGATTTTCATGATACGGTTCTGGCTTATCATCCGGTGCAAAGATAAACGGCTGGGGTGCGACGGATCGATGCGTTCAAACAGATTGGGAATGTAATCATAATTTAAGCTGGAAGCCAGAGACAAGGATGTTTGAGCATAATTGGCATGACTCCGGTCGGCTACGAAAAACAGATTATCCTTCAAATATTGATACAGCGGCGTATCTGTAACCTGATAATAATCCTTTAATATATCTTCTCGTGCGTAGCCGTCCAGTATAATATAATAGATATCCGGTTTTTCTCCGCTTTGAAAATCGACTGTTAGTTCATCGTGAAACGAAAGGTTCAGTTTCGCTTTTTGCATCTCCCATACCGGATAAAGAAAAATGACGGCCAACAAAATTCCTGACTGGCATAGTAGGATTGCCAAAACGGAATTTTGAACAAATGGTATGCGCTCGTCATTCATTTGTGCGATATGATATGCGAAAGCCGATATGAGCAACAGAACAATCAGTATGGGGATTTGATTCAAAATTACGAACAACAAAATAGCCAGGGATGCCGTGATACTGAATTTATTCAGCAATCTAGGAGCCAATGCCTGTACAGTGAATACTATGGCAAGTATTAAAGCGGAGACAACAAGCATTGTTTGAACAATGGGAAAAATAAAAGTATAGGCATTTATTTTTGCGAGGATCATCAACAAAGGGGTAATACAAGCCGCAAATAAAATAAAGAAATTTTTAACCATGCTCATTTAACCTGCATGAAATAAATAACCCGCTCGAGGTTCTTCACCGGTTGTTTGGATTCAATACAAAAATATTTCAAAAATGTCCGCTCAAAATCCTGAAGCGTATATTCTTGAAAAATATCCTCTCGATGTTTCAACAATAACTGGACCATGGGATCGGATTTGGGAACAAATTCAAGAATCAAATAGCGGCAACGCTCCGCGAACATTTGGGCGATCAGCGGCAAGGGCAGATTGTTGCTGATCGCTAGATGGTGCAACAACGCCAAGGCCAATATTCCATCTGCATGGCCCCGGTCCCAGAAGGCATTCCGTTCTTGATTGTTCCAGCCAATACCAGGACTGGGATTACAGAGATCCATCCGCAAGGGCAGTATAGTAGAAAGATTTTCCTTCCGGCAATGCAAATAATTGAATTCCACCGCCAAGGGATCGGAATCCAGCGACAAGACAAACGCGCCCATTCGACTTGCGAGACGACTGTATACTCCTTCATTCGCCCCTACATCCCATACCGTAGACGGCCGGCACCGGTTTAGAAAGTCTTGCACGATTTCGATTTTACTTTGCGTCGCTTCGGGAGAATACACATTGGAAGAATAGTAACGGGACCATTCCGAAGTCCGCCGGCGCAAAGAGATGCCTTGAATTGCGCTTTCGAGCATTCCTATCAAGCCCAACAGGGATTTCTTCGAAACCGCATATTTCCGCGGCACATTGGTTCTGCCCGCATAGTGCAACGCAAATCGGGCATGCAAGTGGAGATTCAATAGGATCGGCACATTGAGCAGGGACCGCCAAGGCAGCAAACGGCTGGCGAGTTCCAACGGAATGCCATCAAGAAAAATTTGTAACAATTGGTTCAAACGAATATCTCGATATTTCATTAAGGCCAGGGGGCCCAAAAAATGTTGGCAGAATTGTTTGAAGCCCGGCCAGGCCATCCCCTCTGAGTAATGATCAAACGATAAAGTATCGATAAAAATAGGTTTGCCTTGATAGAATTGGACATTGTACGCGCTGCCGTCCTTCAGAATCATGCCGTGTTCGAGAGCAATCTTTAAAACCTGCAGAGTGAGAAGGGAGGCGTCCTTCAGCTGGGAAAAACACCACTCATACGGGTAGGAAACAAAAGGAATCGTTTCTGGTTCGATGATCGTATAGGCAGTTTCTCCGTACTCGCATGTTAAATCGATTTCACGGTGGCTGATCAATTGCTTTTGATGAACCAAAAGCCGGTACAGGCCGGAATTCATCAACTGGTCATACTGACTGCGGTAGTTGAAAGTGATGTGACGGTAAATTTTCCCGCCGGATTCAAACATGAATCCACTCGGGTCTCGGAATGAGGTATTCGCAAAGCGGTTCGCACGGGCATTCATTTTTTACGGAATATATAATACATAATGAAATTTTTGATTTGCTTAAAAAATAGAACAATGCCGATTACCACGCTGGCAAACACTTGAAACAAATAACTGCCCAATCCAGGATCCAGGTAAGCATGCGCTACTTTTTCGCTCACCAAGAGTAATCCGGCTACCAAAAGAAAAAAACTTGTTAAATATGTTATCATTGTAAATCCCCTAAATCGAAAAAATGCATGACTCGAAGAGCCTTTCGCAATGGATCCAAATCATGGAAGTATGCACACGATGCTCGATTCGCACGCTGGACAGGCGAAACCAATTAATCCAATTTACCGATTTCACCATGCAAATTCAATAAAAAAATACTCGCGGATCAAGCACACACAATCAATGGTTTCCGTAAAAAAATTATCGTCAGATTTCGCCAAAACTGAACAAAGGCTACGTAGAGAAGCGTGGATCGTATCGGAAAATATGGCTCGGCGGGAGCCTTACCCTCTCGCGCGGCATCAAGGTTTTTTTGACCAAAACAGGGTAACTAGCTCAGCGATATATTCCCTCACCATGCCCATCTCCTTCTGAAACAGGGAAGAGTAAGAGAAATCCTCAAAGAGGGAAACGCATCCTTGCCTCCGCACGCGAGTCAGTGGGCGCGTGTCAATAGACTCCTATTTCTCTGGCCCTGATTGTTGCATAATCCATGAGACAGGACGAGAGGAGTCAATCCCTATGATAACCTCCGGAAATCCCAAGCACTCCAGAACTCCCGGGCGGTTTTTTCTGCCAAGGCGCCCAACGATCTGGGAACTGGCCGGTTTTTTGATTCTTGGCCTGCTGCCGGGCCTGATGAGCAGTCAAGCCGCCCGGGCGGCCGGGATCGGGGCTCAATTCCCCAGCGAAAAGATGACCTGCACGGATGCCCAAACCGGCTTGGTGATCACCGTCTTGACCCGCGCGCCGGGCATGGACAACAAACTCTACCAGACACACCCCAGTTGGCTCGCGGACGGAAAACACATTGTCTTCGTATCGGACCGGGCCGGATCCCCTCAGTTGTTCGCGGTGAATGAAGAGACCGGCGTGATCACCCAACTCACCCAAGGCCCGCCGGTAAGCCACGCCTATCCCGGCCGGCGTGACAATGATCTGTTTCTCTTCCAAGATCAACGGGTCAAACGGATCGACGTTGGGGCGGTGCTCGGTGACTGCGCCCAGGGCGAAATCCAATCAGCAACCGCGTATGAAACCGTCCTGGCCGCGTTTCCCGAAGAGATGGAAATCCGGGATGTTCCCTCGATCGATGCCGATGGAAAATGGCTGTATACCAGCGGCCGCGATCCCAAAACGGATGAGTGGTTCTTGATCAAACTGAACCTGGAATCCGGCGGGTGGACGCGGTTTTTGAAGACGCCGTTCATGACCGGCCACGTGCAGGCCAATCCCGTGGTCCCCGGCCTGATTATGTATTGCCATGAGACGGGCGGCGACGCGCCCCAGCGCATCTGGGTGACCCGGTCCGATGGTTCCGGCAACATGCCTTTCTACCAAGAAAGTCCGGACGAATGGGTAACCCATGAGGTGTGGTGGGGCATGGACCGCGCGTTGTTCAACATCTCCGAAGAGACCGCCAAGATGGGCAATAAGCCGTTTGGCGTGGCTTCCGTGAGATATCCGGACCGGGAAGCGGTCCTCCATTATCGCGGCCCCAACTGGCATGTCTGCGGTTCGCCCGATCAGCGTTACGCCGTGGTGGACACGTTCCGGGGCGAGCTGATCCTGATCGACCCCGCGCGGGGCGAAACCCGGCTGCTGACGCAGGGCCACCGGCCGCGGAAGAACGTCCACATGCATCCATCCTTCAGCCCGGATGGCCGCCGGGTTTTGTTCGTTTCAGAATGTTTTGGCAACTACGACATCATGACCATCGAGATTCCTCTGTGGTCCGAATTGAAAAAGCAGCCGTGAGCAACGTGGCACGGGTGGTGGTTTCCCGCGCTCGCATTCCATTTTCCTCCCCGGCTTGTCTTTAATTCCTCCAAAACTTGCGGGATGATGCGTAGCACGGACAGGAGCAGAGTCGGATGGCGCGCGCGCTAAGAAAAACCCTGACTTTTGCCGATCAACGGTTTCGGATCCGGGGCTTGGTGGAAGGCCCGTACGCCATCGATGTGGGCCGCTCGCGGTTTCTGCACGGGCCGTGTGTGACGCAATGCCGGCGGGGACATTGGATCGTGGCCTACCAGGACGCGCAGGACGATCCGGGGCGGGAATCAATGATCCGCCAGCGCCGCAGCACCGACGGGGGGGTGACCTGGTACGACGAGGGCATCATTTACGAGGAAACGCGCCAGGGCTTCGGCGCGCGCAATCCCGCCTTCGGCCAAACACCCAGCGGCCGGATCCTCATGGTGATTCAGCGCGTAGGGCTGCGCCGCCTGGGCGTGGTGCGCGGCGAGAACATTATGGGCAGCAAGCTCCTGATCAGCCAGGACTGCGGATATACCTATGAAAACCGGGGAAGCGTCGACCGCTACACCCGCCGGGGCCACCAGGGATGCAGTTCGCACCTCGTCTACCACCACGGCAAACTGCTGATGCCTGCTTATCATCCCCAGGGATTGGCGCTGTATATCAGCTCGGATGAAGGTGAAACCTGGCCGGACCGGATTGTCATGGTCAAGCCGGGCGAAGTCCCCGAACGGCCCACCTATCCGACCCTCGCGGCCCGTCCGGACGGCAGTTTGTTGATGATCGGCCATTTGAACCAAGCGGTCCGCTGTTTCGGCCGGGTCAGCTACGATGAAGGACTGACCTGGGGCCCGGTCATTTTCTTCGAGGACCTGACGCTGCGCCATCCGGTGTTGGGGTACGTCGGTGAAACAATGATCTGCGTGGGGCGGAATATGAAAACCTGGAAACCGGCTTTGTGCGTCTCGCCTGATTATGGCCGGACCTGGTCGGACATGATTGACCTTGCCCCGGACCGGTCGTATGGGGGCGGCTACACGGCGCTCTGGCCCAGCCGCGATCCGGAACGCGTCTTCGTGGCCTTCAGCACCGACGGCGCCCGCCCGTTCACGCAGGATATCCTCGGATTATTCCTGTCGAAAATCACCATTCAAAGCGTGAAATGATCGAGGCCACCTTCTCTTTCTCCCGGTCTCCTTTTCCCGCATAATGGGACCGAATTCATCCCACGAAGGAGAACCGCCTCATGACGCGCCTATCCTCTCAACATTGGGTTTACCCTTGTTCTCGCCGGACCTTCATATGGGGGACGCTTGGCGCTTTATTCGCTCCGTATCTGAAACCCTGCCCGGGGGCGTCCGCTCCAGGGCCAGGCCGCGAAATCCCGCTGAACGGCCCGGGAGCGCGCTACACGCCCCAGCTTCACGCCGCCTTCGTCCGGCGCAAGGAAAACTACGGCATGTGGTGGCCCGGCGAGATCTACGACGGCGGGGCCGCCCGAGTGAACTATACGCAAGAAATCGAACAAGCAGCGCGGGAAATCGGCGTACATGCCGAAATTCTATCGCAGCCGCTTTTTTCCCTGGAGGAAACTCAGAACTGGCTGGAGTCCGCGCGAAAAGCGCAATCCGACGGCTTGTTGCTCGTGCTTTTGGACCGTCAGCAGCATGCCTGGCCTTCCGTAAGCCGGGCCCTGGACACAAAAATCCCGGTGGTGGCCTTCTCGCCGGTCGGCTCGTCGTTTACCACCAACACCGCCCCGCTCGCGAAGCGGGAAGGGATTTTTATCGCTTCCACCGATGACTTCTCCCAGGCCGCCTATGGCATGCGGATGCTCGCCACCCGGGCCAAATTGCGGGAAATGCGGTTTGTGGTTATCGCGGGCAAGGAACGCCGGGATACGCAATTGCCGTTTTTCGGCACCCGTCTGCGCTACATCCCCGCCCAAGCGTTTTTGGATGAATACAACCAAATCCCCGCGTCGGATGAAGCCCGGCGCATCGTCACGGAATACCTCCAACAAGCCACCGCGGTCCACGGCCCAACCGAAGAAGATGTAATGAACGGCGTGAAGAGCTACTTCGCCGCCCGCGCCATCCTGGACCGCGAGGAAGGTGACGGCATCACCATGGACTGCCTCGGCGCGCTGGGCCAGACCCAAGTCAGCCTCCCTTGTATCTCCTGGTCCCGGATGCTGGACCAAGGCATTCCCGCTGCCTGTGAGGCCGACCTGGGGGCCTGTGTCTCGCACGCGTTGGTCCAGTATCTCTTCGGCCGTCCCGGTTTTCAGCAAGATCCCGTGGCCGAAACGTCGCGCGGCGGCCTGATCGGCGCGCACTGCACCTGCCCCACCCGCCTGCGGGGATTCGATCATCCGCCGGAACCGTTCCGGATCTCCCACCACCATGGCAAACGCGACGCCGTGCCTGTCCCGCGTTGGGAAACCGGCCATCCCATGACCGTGCTGGATGTACTGTTGGACCCGCCCGATAAACCGCCGCGGATGATCGTGTCCTCGGGGAAGGTTTTGGATAACATCTCTGTTCCCCCCGCCGGCGGGTGCGTGGTCTCGGTGCTGGCGCGGTTGGATGGCGTGGAGGATACCCTGGATTATCCCGGCTTCCACCAGGTGTTCTTCTATGGGAATTTCAAGAAGGAACTATGCGCCTACGGCCGCTTGACCGGCCTCGAGGTGCACGTGGTCTGATTGGATCCGTTACCGTCTGATGGAAGGTCTTACGGGCAGCCGCCGCCCATCCGGAAAGCCCCCCAATCCATGATCAGGCAGCCGGACATGTAGTCGCCACTGAACCGGAAGATGTTGCCGTTCGAACGCAGGCCGTTGGTGATGTCGTACCGGTCATGATCGGTCCCGAACGGGAAGGGATCATGGCTGGAGTTGTCGTCGTCGAAATCCGGACCGTAGCTCATGAGGCTGATGGCTTGCCGCTTATACGGGGGGGGATTGTCCGCGCCGCTGCCCATCTCGTAATCCGGACGGCCCTGGGGGGCGTAGGCGTTGGCATCGCCCAGGCCGGGAATGGTATTCTTCAACTTTTTGTCCACAAACGGATCGGAGGGCAGAGACGCGATGTACGATACGGGCGAGGTCAGCTTGAAGAGTCCATTTTCATTGCCCATGTAATTGTCAAGATCGTGATCCCCGGGAAAACTGTTGTTATCAATACGGTACGACTCCAAGGCGGTTACCAACGACTTGATATCCGATTCCACCTTGGCGATCTTGGCCCGGATCTGGGCGTTGAGGAAATTGGGCACGGCAATGGCGGCCAGAATCCCGATGATCGCGACAACAATCAACAATTCAATCAATGTGAACCCTGCATGCTTTTTCATTCTGGCTTCCTTCCCAATAGATTTGCTTACAACAAGCCCCGGAATCAAGGATAGGGATAACCGGTTGCCAAGAAGATCCGATGACGCCCTATTATTCCGTATTCCAGCCCGGTTTTGAAGTGAGACGTTACGGAAAAGGTTTTTTCTCCATAAGTTGCTGAATTATTTCTTCATTTCCTCCGCAAGTCGTCGGCCTCCAGCCGTGCGGCATCCAAACCCCACCCGGAACTCTCTTTACGTTATCCCTGTCTCTACTAATTCCGCAGGGGCTCTACATCGTGCCGGGGAAACAAATCCCAATGTTTTGTGTTGAACAGGGAGGGAGGGATTTTCTCGTCATCGCCATGACTGATCAGGATGTAGGGTAATTTCTCATCCAACTTCAATTGGGTCGCGGCGGGAAGGTTGTACCCAGAAATATGAACACGCCATTGGCCTAAGTGGTGAGTCAGGACACCCTCGAAAACGCGGGCTTGCCGGTCCTGGCCCACAAGGGGGATCACGGCGTATTGATAGGGGCTGACAGGAACCACCATGCCCGCTGCCGGCTGGACGGAAAAGACCATTTCCTCATGATCGATTTCCACCCAAGTGGTTACCGTCGCCACCCGCAATACCGCCGTCGCGGGAAGCACGACACCCGCTGGATCGCAAACGATGCCATGTTTCCAGTCGATTGCGGCCTGTCCGGTATCCGGGTGAAGCGTGAATTCACCCGCCGGCAGCAACAGAAAGATGAAAAAAACACCGATGGTCATGATTCTTCCTTCGGAGCCAACCGATGATATTTGGAAAATCGTCTCGTGGAAGATTCCCCACCCCTCATAACGCCAATCGTCATAATGACAAACGGAGAATTAAGGCGTCTTCGAACGGCTTCCGGTAATACCCCACGCGGCGGCCGGCTTCCTCAAAACCCAACTTGCGGTAGAACTCCCGCGCTCCAGTGTTGGATTCACGGACTTCCAACGTAATGCCGCCGGCCTTCGCTTCCTTCCCCCGGCGGATGACCTCGTTGATCATGAGCCGCCCGACCCCCAGTTTTCTGTGTGAAGGGCGTACCGCGATATTGGCGATATGAATCTCATCTTCCACCAGAACCCAAATAAAACAGTAGCCCACAAGTTCGCCGGTGGCTGTGTCCACGGCCCCGAAGGCTTGGTTATACCCCCGGGGTTCCAACTCGGACAAGAACATCCCCCGCGTCCAGGGATCGGAAAACGAAACCCGTTCGATCGCCAAAACGGCGTTGAGGTCTTCCCGGACAAGGGGCCGGAGATGGATGGTCATGATGATGGCGGGGCGGAGGTTTGCAATTTCTTCCAGTTGAGTTCTGCTTGCGATGGGCCTAGATAGTGGGGTTGCAATTGCGCGGGAGGCGTTCCGCGGCCGGCCGCCAGCTCCCGCGCGGCCAGTTCGGCCAGCCAATCGGCCCGGGGAAGATCGAGTACACCCGGCGCTTCGATGAATTGATGTCCCAGCATGTCGCGAAACGCCTTCCGGTACGGCTCCAGGCCGGGGCCGTAAAGCAGGGTGGCTTCCTGAATGTGCTGGATCAATCCGTCCGGCTCCACGCACATTTCTCCCGTCAAGGGTTTCGGAGTGTCTTTATACCACTGAAAGAGGCGGGCATACAGCCATCCCTTGCGCGCGGACAAGAGGGGGCAAACGGGATACCCGGCATGCGGCGCGGCCCAGGCTAGCACGGTCAACGAAGAAATCCCCACGCAGGGCAACTGCCGGGGAAAAGCCAAGCCTTGAGCGGTGGCGATTCCAATCCGCAGTCCGGTGTAGGATCCCGGGCCGGTGACACATGCCAAAGCGGTGAGATCATCCGCGGCCCGGCCGGCCTGCCGCAATAGCGCGTCCACTGCCGGCATAAGGCCTTGGCTGTGAGTCAAGGCCACACTCAGGGTCAACAGTCCCACGATGCCCTCCTCATTCCGAAGGGCGATCGACCCGGTGGGCGTGGAAGTGTCCAGGGCCAGAATCAAGGTCATGATCGCTCGCGTAACCTATCGTGCATCGGCCGTTGATCACGCCGGGCGGTCCATAAAATCCACTCGCGCGTGCCGTCTCCCAGAATATCACCAAACAGGTGGATCGTGGATTTCGAAAGCAACGGACCGAGCCGTTCAGCCCACTCCACCGCCACGATACCCGGTTGTTCGAGGATCTCGCTCCAGAACGAAACGTCCGAGCCCTGGATCGCGTCCACGCGGTAGGCATCGGCGTGATAAAGCACCCTATCGCCTCGGTACTCCCGGCAATATACAAAGGTGGGGCTGGCGGCCTCCCCCCGGACATGCAATGCTTTGGCTAGCCCCTGGACAAAGACAGTCTTTCCCACACCCAATCCGGCATGCAACGCCAACACGCCTCCTTCGCCCAGCCCCGCTTCGATTAACCGCGCGGCCCAGGCCTGGGTTTCCAATTCATCCCGCGTCCGGAACACGGTAACGCCGGGCTCGTACACCGCCTCGTCGGTGATCACCGCGTCCATGGGATGATCCCCCTCATGGGCAGGCAAGGCATGCACCACCTGAAAATCGAACGCCACGCCCACCACCCCCGCGTCCGGCCGTTTGCGGGGAAGCAGCCGGTCATAATACCCGGCCCCGAAACCCACCCGGGAACCGAACCGGTCAAACGCCACCCCGGGAACCACGAACCAATCCACCTCATCAAGAGGAACCGGGTCGCAAAGGTCGGGATCCGGCTCCATGATCCCGAACGCGCCCTGCAAGGCCAGGTCGCGTTCCACGTCGCAAACCCGCAGCAGTTGCATATCCCGGCCGTACACCTTGGGAACCGCAATTTTTTTCTGCTGCCGGAGGGCGGCAATCATCATTTCGCGGGTACCGGCTTCTTCCGCCAGGGAGGAATACATCGCGATACAGCGGGCGTTTTGAAAGCCAGGCAAGGAGACCAGGTTTTGCGTGACACGGTGGCTTTTGTGCCGAGCGGCGCGGGGATCCAAACCCTGGCGGCGGGCACGGAGACGAGACCGGATTTCCTGCTTGTCTGGAATGAGCGCGTCCGGAAAGGCCCGGCGTTTGAGGGAAGGGATATCGGGATCGTTCAGATGGACCAACCGCATGAACCGTCCAACACTGTTGTTCGGGAGGAAAACAAATCCCCTGAGTTCAAGGAATGGTCAAACGGCATGACGAATCTGGCTTCCCCTCTTCACCCGTGATGCAAAGAATGGGGCCGTTCAAGAATTAATCGCCCCCACCGCTTCCGCTTCCAGCCACCGGACCCGTTCCAAGGCCAGGGAATACCATTCCGATTCCATGGGTACGCTTTTATAACATTCCAAGGCTTTGGCGGGATCGTTTTTATCTTCGTACACCCCCCCCTTGAGATAGGCGATCTGGTTTTTCATGGAGGGGGATTTGACGGTTTTTTCCAAAGATTCCAGTTCCCGCAACGCGTCATCGGTTCTCCCCAAACTACGGTAAGTCTGGATCAAGGCAATGGTTATGCGGGACTGAATGGCCTCCCCTTTGGGCAGTTTGGGCAAAGCCGCGATATAATCATTCATAGCGTTGGTGTAATCCCCCATCCGGGCCCGGAGATCGCCCCGCAGCACATACCCCAACGCCGCCACGGGGGAGCGGGGGTGCTCCTTCAACAGTTTGTCGAGTTCCTGAAGAGCCAAGTCATATTGATTCTGTTCAATCCAGGCGGTGGCGTTACCGTACAGAAGTTGCGCGCTTTCATAATCCGCCGCCGAGCGGACGCGCCAAAAATACATCGCGGCCACGGCTACCGCCACGAAGGCGGCAGCTAATCCGATCTTCCGGCCATAAGTGGTCCAGAGGTATTCTAATTTTTCCCGGGATTCTTCCAGGAAAAGGGACAACTCGTCTTCCTTCAGACGCCGTTGCAGATCTTTGTGGTCCATTTTGGAGGGAGTCATGTATGCACCTTTTCAACCTTTGTTGTCCTTTAGACCCTGCCCAATACCACCGGGGAAAAGGGAAAACACAGTATAATGTCGAAAAAAGATACCCAAATTCAGAACCAAAACGGGATTGGGCCCGTTTATTAAAGAAGGAAAGCCGAATTCAGTCAATTCGCGCAACCGGGACAGGCGCCTTCGCCGCAAGCCGGACTCTCCGGCATCGGGCACGCCCCCTCCCCGCAAGGCAGCGAGGCGGCATGGGCTACGCCGAAGGTAGACAATTGCTTCTCGACCTGAGGGCTTCCGCATTGAGGACAGGCGATTGTCAGGCCGGATGTGAAAACGAGTTCTTCAAATAAAAAACCACATTGAGCACACGAATATTCAAATAAGGGCATCGAGTCGAACCTCAGGACAGAATTCAATGGATTGTTCATAGTTTACCCATTGGACAAGACGAGTCAACTTTCGGCGGCTCTGGCCGAACAAACTTTGGGAACGTCACGACTAACCAGGAGAGACCCTTTAGAGAACTTTCCTGTAACAAAATTAAACTGAAAGTCGGTCTCATTATCACACAAAAAGAAAAAAAATTAGCTGAAACAACCACGAAAACGACCTTAGTTTGTGTAATAGATCAATAAAAAACGCGCGCATCCCCATTTTTCTCTCCGAAAGAGGAAGAAGGGGGGAGATCTCTGAATGTGCCCGAAAGCCGAATTGGTTCGGTTCCGCGATTTTGTCGAGAGGTTCCCACGCGCGAATGACAAACCGGTATGGCGGTTTCATGCGTTTCATCTGAGTATTCATGGTAACCCAGGGCTTCGGTCCGGGATTGTGGGATACCCTTGATGATGGAAGGAGGAGGATCAAAACCTAGGTGGCAACGGAAGAAAGGATTAAAATGAAACGATATCTACAAATTATATAGAAAACCACATTAGTGATAGAATATCATGAACGATGTTGATTTAATAAATATTATCAAACGATCCGGTTTGATCAGTGATGAACAAATCCAACACGCGCGGCAAGAGCAGCAGGAAAGCGGTGACGCCCTGGAGGATATCTTGCTGCGGCATCACCTGGTGGAGGAAGACCGGCTGCTGGATGCCCTGAGCCAGGCCATCGGCGTGCCCTGGATGGAAATCCCCCCTAAAATCCAGCCCAGTGTCATCAATTTGGTGCCGGCGGAATTCGCCTTACGGCATTGTATTTTACCCTTGCATCAACAAAACGGGTCCCTGACGGTGGCCGCGGTCGATCCCACCGATCTGCAAGTGTTCGACGACCTGCGGATGCTCACCGGCTGCGAAATCGAAGTGGTTATGGCCCGGCGCAAGGAGCTGCTCGAAAACATCGAGCGGTATTTCGGCGCGAGCATCGAGAAATTAATCGCCAACCTCAGCACCAGTGACGACAACGAAATCAAGGCATCGGACAACATTGAGGATTTGCAGGAGCTGGCGCGCGAACCGACGGTGGTCAACCTGGTGAACCTCATCATTTTCCAGGCGGTCCAGGAAAACGCCAGCGATATCCACATCGAACCGTTCACCAACGAATTGAAGGTCCGCTACCGCATCGACGGCATGCTGCGGGAAATGCCCCCTCCGCCCAAGCACCTGCAACCGGCGATCGTTTCACGTATCAAAATCATGGCCGAGATGGACATCGCCGAACGCTACACACCCCAGGACGGCCATATCCGCCTGCGCATGGCGGACCGGGAACTCGACTTCCGGGTCTCCACCATTCCTACCGTCCACGGCGAAAGCGTGGTGATGCGGATCCTGGATAAAACCAATGTCTTACTGGAAATCGAGGATTTAGGTTTTTACAAAGATACCGAAGAACAATTTGTGCGGATGCTCCACCGCAGCTACGGCATCATCCTGGTGACCGGACCGACCGGTTCAGGGAAAACTACCACCCTCTACGCGGCCTTGAACCGCATCCAGAACCCCGCCGTCAAGATCATTACCATCGAAGATCCGGTCGAATACAACATCGAAGGCATCAACCAGATGCAGGTGAATCCCAAACGCGGGCTGACCTTCGCCAACGGCCTGCGCTCGATCGTCCGCCAAGACCCGGACATCATCATGGTGGGAGAAATCCGTGACTTCGAGACCGCCGAAATCGCCATCCGTTCCGCCCTGACCGGCCACCTGGTCTTCAGCACCTTGCACACCAACAACGCCTCGGGAGCAGTCACCCGGCTGATGGACATGGGCGTGGATCCCTACTTGATCTCGTCTTCTCTGGCCTGTGTCCTGGCGCAACGCCTGGTCCGGAAAAATTGCGTGAAATGCAAGGAACCCTATATCCCGGATCCAGAAATGATGCGCCTGTCCGGCTATACGATTCCGCCCGGCGTGACGGTGTACAAAGGGACCGGCTGCGAGCATTGCCACCACCAGGGTTATAAGGGCCGGGAAGGTATCTTCGAACTGCTGGTGATCAACGACGCGGTGCGCGATCTCATCTTGACCCGTCCTTCGGCCAACCAGATCCAGCAGATCGCCAACATCACCACCCTGCGGGAGTACGGTTGGAAAAAAGTATTGGACGGCACCACCACCGTGGAAGAAGTGGTGCGGGTATCGCAAGAAGACGAAATGGGCGAGGGGTCGTGATCCGAGATCATCCCTCCCTGAAGAATCCGGACCCGGGCGGTCCGGCGGAATCGTAAGGATCAATCGTAAAGGAATACCAAGGGCATGCCGGTTTTCACCTATCGCGCCTTGTCGGCGGACGGACAAATCATTGAAGGAACCTTGACGGCCGGATCCCGCCCGGACGCGGTCTCCCTGATCAAGGAACGGGGCATGCGCCCGGTGCAGGTGAACGAAGGGCAGGCCAAAGCAGCCGCCAAGGCTCAAACCGGCGCCGCCGTGTCCACCGGCCGCCGTTCCCGGGTGACCCAGCGGGACATCCAGGTCTTCACTGGGCAGCTGGCCGCCCTGCTGAAGGCGGGCATCGTCCTGTCCCAGGCCCTGGCGATTTTAGAGGAGCAAACGGAGAGCGACACCTTGGGCCGCATCATCCGGGAAGTACGGGACGAAATCCACGGGGGCGCCAGCTTGTCGGACGCGTTGTCGGCCTACCCGAAACACTTCAGCAAGTTGTATTGCAGCATGATCCGCGTGGGCGAATCGGGCGGCGTCCTGGATGTGGTCCTCAAACAACTGGCAGGATTCATCGAAGCCGAAAACGCGTTGAAATCGAATATCTTGACGGCGCTCGCCTATCCCTGCCTGGTGGTGGTGGTGGGCATCGGTTCAGTTGCCCTCCTCATGACGATGGTGATTCCCAAATTGAGCATGGTGTTTGCCGATTTCGGCGACAAATTGCCATGGCTGACCCGCACCCTGATCGACACCAGCAATCTGTTCGTCCGGTATCTCTGGCTGCTGGTGCTCCTGCTGGTGGCGGCGGGCTATGGCTTCCGGAGACTCAAATCGCATCCCGTGGGAAAGGAAAAACTCGACCTGCTCGTCGAAAAAACCCCGCTGATGGGCACGATCTTTATCAAGGCGCAGATCTCGCGCTTCGCCCGGACCATGGGCCTCCTGGTGAAAAGCGGCATCCCCGTGTTGCAGGCGCTGAACTTGATGGTCGATACCACCTCCAGCGCCTTGCTCGCCAGCGCCCTCCGGGGAGTCAGCGAGAAAGTCAAGAAAGGAGAAGGGCTGGCCAAACCCTTGCGGGAAACCGGATTTTTTCCTCCCATGGTCACCAACCTGATCGCGGTGGGCGAAGAATCGGGCAGCCTGGACGATATGCTGTTCCAAGTGGCGGAAACCTACGATCAAGAAGTGGCGCACGCGATCAAGCGCTTCATCACCATGTTCGAGCCGCTGGTAATCGTGTTGATGGCCATCGGCGTGGGAGGTATTTTGTTCGCCTTCCTATTGCCGATCCTTAACATCAGCAACATGGTCAGCTGAGGCGGAACGCCCAAAAATCGATCATCCATGAACGAGCGGAGAATAAATCCCTTTCTTACGGCGTCCCAAGAAAAAGCGCCGGGCGGCTTCACCCTGGTCGAACTGATGCTGGTGATCACCCTCATGGGCATCATGCTAGGGATGCTGGTTCCCAATTTTTCGCCGCTCATGCAGGGCATGACCCTCAAACACGCCTCCCAGGCGGTGGCGCAGATTCTCCGTTACGCCCGCGGCGTGGCGGTGGAACGCAGCGCGGTCACCAAGATCACGTTCGACCCGGAGACCGGAAACATCCGGCTCTCCTCCGAGGCGGACCCGGTCAATTTCCCCGGCGTGTTTCAGGAAGAAGCGTTACCGGTGGCCTACCCCCGCGAATACCGCGCGAAGGTAAAGGCCGCCTTGATCGAAAAGCGCACGTTGTTTGGAACCCTGGAAGAGAACGAACTGACTTTTCAACCGAACGGGTCGACCTCCGATACGTTCATTTATCTCGTGGATGACCGCGAGCGGGTATACACCATCGGGATCATCGGCCTGACCGGCCAGGTTTTGGTTTGGGACCATGCGGTGGAATCATTTTACGATTTATAAAACCCGGCGGACCCGGTCGTTTTCGCTGGTGGAAGCGCTGCTGGCCATGACCATCCTGGGCATCAGCGTCACCAGCCTGATGACCACATTCTCTTCGGCCTTGCTGGTAGGCAAATTGTCGGAAGAGTACTCGATCGCCGCGTCGCTGATGGGGGAACTGCACACCCAGCTGCGCGCCAATTTGCTGTCGCCCTTGGATATCAATGAGGGGACTTTTACGCTGCACCCGCGGTTCGCATGGCAGGTGAATTACCTCTACACCGATCTCCCCAACCTCTACGAGGTCGAACTGGTGATCTTGTGGACCCGGGGCAACCGGCAACAGGCGTTGCGGCATAGGACCTATCATTATTACGAGATCCCGGGCGCTTCCAGCACGGAATCGGAAACGGAAAGAACATGAGGCATAGACGGGCTGCCTTCACCCTGGTCGAATTGTTGATGGCCACCACCCTGACAGGTCTGGTGCTGGGCGGCGCGCTCATGTCGTTGTCGGTGGTGTTACGCGGGTACCGGGAATTTTCGGGAAAAGCCAACGCCCCTGAAACCGCCCGCCTGATTCTGGAACGGATGCGCGCCGATTTGGAAATGACCTTTTTATCACCCCACCAGGACACCACCCGGTTCGTCGGCATGGATTTTCAAACCGGGGATTTCGAGACGGACATCCTGACCTTCATCAGCGCCATTCACAATCCCGTGGAAACCGGCGGCGGCTCCAGCGACCTCGCCGAAATCCAGTATTACATCGATCAGGATGACACCACCCCCGAGCGGTGGCTGGTGCGACGGTATGATTTCACTCCGGACATGGACCCCTTCTCCGGGGGCGAAATCGCGCTGCTGGGCCCCCAGGTGCTGTATTTGGATTTCCAATATTTCGATGGAGCGGCCTGGTGGCCCGACTGGGATTCCTCCGAATCGGTACCCGCCGCCGTCTACATCACCGTGGGCCTTTATACGCCCCGGTTTGTGGGCGACGCGCCCAGCCTGGAAAATCTGCAACTGGCCTCGACCACCGTGTGGATCCCCTCGTACCGGGAACCCGCGGGGACTTCCGGAACCGGCGCGGGCGGATCCGGCGGTACCAGCCGGACGGGAGGAGGGAGCGGCCGTGGTTGATTATGCTTCCCGCCGGGCGGCGGCCTTGATTGTGGTCTTGTGGGTCGTGGCGATCATCGGCGCGATCACCATGGTATTCACCCGCCAAGCCAATATGGCCTTGAAAATCAGCCGCAACATCAACGACGGCAACCAGGCCAAACTGCTGGCGGAAGCGGGGATCTACCGGGTTATGGCCGAACTGGTCAAGGACGCGGAAGAAACCGGAGCCGATTCGGAAACGGACAAGTGGGCTTCCAATCCGGAAGCGTTTTCGGACGTATTCCTCGGTGACGGCGTCTACCGCGTAGTCCGTCCCGATACCCAGGAAGAAGGCAGCGTGGCCTATGGCGCGGTGGACGAATCGGGCAAGTTGAACATCAACACGGCCACCCGCGAGCAACTCCTCCGGCTCCCCAACGCCACGCCCGGGATCATCGATCCGATCCTCGACTGGCGGGATGATGACGACAATCCCAGAGAATTCGGCGCGGAATTCGATTATTACCAATCCCTGCCGGAACCGTACGCGCCCAAAAACGGCTTTTTCGACTCCCTCGAGGAATTGCTGCTGGTAAAGGACATGACGTTGGAGATCTTGTACGGGGAAGACGTTAACACCAACGGCATCCTGGACCTCAACGAAAACGACGGGGATAAGACGTACCCCCTGGACAACAGCGACGGAATTTTGGACCGGGGATGGTATCCCTATCTGACCGTGTTTTCGTATGAAAAAAATGTCACCGCGGAAGGTAAAAAGCGGATCAACCTCAACTCGGCCGACAAGGAAACCCTTACGGCGGAATTCGGCGAGGTGCTCACGGAGCAGGAAATCGACGCGATTATTTCCGTCCGCGGTCAACAGGCTTTCACCTCGGTGGGCGAGTTGTTGAACAAATCGGTGGCCGGTTCCAGCGGCGGGGGGTCAGGGGGTCAAAGCGGCGGCGGATCTAGCGGCCAGGGGGGCGGGCGCGGCGGTCGGCAATCCACACGCGGGCAAACCATGAGCGATTCCTCCTGGATCGAAGAAACTGCGCTTGCTCAAATCCGGAACCAACCCGCCGGAGGGGGCGGCGGCCGGCCAGGGGGCGGGCAGGGCGGCGGCGGTCGGAGGAATCAAGCCGGTGGCGGGGGCGGCGGGGGCGGCGGGGGCGGCAGTGGCCAAGCCGGTCAAGCCACCCAAGGATCATCCAATTCCATCGCGATATCCCGGGATAAGTTGAAACAAATCATCGACCGCCTCACGGTCACCGATGAAGAGCAATTGCCAGGACGGGTCAATATCAACACGGCCCCGCGGGAAGTGTTGCGCTGCCTGATCGGCGAGGACGAAAACCTGATCGACGATATTCTGGATTACCGCCAATCCAGCAACGGGCCGTTCGCGGATATCGGCGGATTGCTGGATGTGAACGGCGTCACGGACACGATCTTTCAGCAAATCGCCAATTCGATCTGCACCAAATCGAGCGTGTTTTCCGCCCGGTCCTCCGGGTACATCCTGCGCACACGCGCGTACAAGGAGATTTTCGCGGTGCTGGACCGGGGGATTTCGCCTCCTGCGATCCGGACCTGGAAAGTGATCCGATGAGTATCCTTTCGCAAACGAATCACGTGGTGTTTTTGCAACCGGTGGCCGGTCACTTGGTGTGGCTGGAAACCAAGCGCGAAGAAGACCGCCTCTTGGTGGTGGGGGCAGGCGCGCAGCCTTTGCGGAACGAGGAAGCGGATGCTTCCTCCCCGGTGCAGGCCTCGGACCTCTTGCAAAACCTGGGCGGCGCGGTGGAAAGCGCCGCCTCCCAGCTCAAACTGGGCTGGTTCACCCGGTATGAAGTGGTCTTCGTCGCGCCCAGCCACCGCCTGACGGCCCGGTTCATGGACACGCCGGCGTGCGAGGATGACACCCTCCGCGATTTGGTCTCTTTCGAGGTGTCCGAAGCCCTGCAGATTCCGATCGAGGGCATCGCGTGGGATTACTTTATCTCTTCCGCCCATGGAACCGACCCGGAAAAACACCTAGTGTGGATTGCCGCGCGCAAAACTTTTTTGGAGCAGTTACTGAGCGCCTGGCCGCCGGATGTCCTGACCCCCAACCAGATCACCTCCGACTTCTGGGCCTTTTACGAATACCTCCTGAGCACGGATCCCTACGCCCTGGCCGAACCGGCTGTGCTGGTCTGCCAGGACGGG
This sequence comes from Candidatus Omnitrophota bacterium, assembly GCA_013177805.1. Taxonomy (GTDB): domain Bacteria; phylum Hinthialibacterota; class Hinthialibacteria; order Hinthialibacterales; family Hinthialibacteraceae; genus JABLXU01. The sequence goes on along the minus strand of JABLXU010000006.1, from coordinate 103,750 downwards.
GAGCGGGCGGCGATCACGGTGGCCACCCGGCGGTCGATTTATGTGACCCGCTCCGTGCCGCTGCACCGCCCCGCGCGTTTCGATGACACCCCCGGCCTGGAATCCCGGGGGCAGGTCCTCGCCCAGGAAATCGAACGGACCTTGTCCTACGTGGCCGACCGCTTTCCCCCCGGAACCATTAAGAGTATGGTGCTGTGCGGCTTTGACGACTGGCCCCTGGACCCGATTCAGGAAACCGCGGAGCGTAACGGTTTGCGCCTGGCCCGGCTGCGGCTGCCGGATGTCGCCTCACGCTTCGAAGCCGGGGAGGCGGTGCTGTTCGATTCCCATCTCGCCCTGTTGTGCATGGCCTACAGCCGGCTGACAGCGGGCATCCCGGGGCCGAACCTCCTGCCCGAGGAACCGGCCGGTGTGACCTGGGGCAGCTTTCTCCCGGAGGCCGCCCTGCCCTCACGCAAGTTCATGACCACGGCGGGCGGCCTCTTGGCGATTTTTCTGCTGCTGTGGGCCGGCAAGGGCATGTGGTACCGCCAGGCGGTGGCCGAACGGCTCAACCGGGGCGAGGATTTAATCAAGCGGGCGGCGCAACTGCAACGGGAAGAACAGGGGCTCCGGCAGTTGACACGGATCCACGTGAATTACCCCGAACTGTTCCTCTACCTGGCGGAAATCCTCCCCAAGGACATCCTGGTGAAATCGGTCCATTTCGATGCGAAGACCGGCATGGACTTGGTGCTGATCGGGGGAAACAACCAAAACACGGTGGAAATCCAGCAAAAACTCAACGAGAGCCCCTATTTCAAGGATGTGGTGGTGGAACGCGCCGCCTTCGAAAATGACAAACTGGTGTTTTACTTGAAAGGCAAACTGCGCACGGCAGGATAAAAGGGACACGACATGGCCATATCGGAACGGGAAAGACGGTTGTTGCTTGTCACGGTGCTCGTGGCTGTCCCGGGCGTCTTGTACATCGCCTGGTCGCTGCTGTCCCAGCCGGGAGAAGCCTCCAGCGAGTTCTCCGCCGTCACTACGGAGCGGTTCGAGGATCTTTTCGCCAAGATCCGGAACGTGGAAACGCAAAAAAACCGCAACCGGCAATTGGGCGCCAAATTGGGCAATCCGGCCGGGGCCTTCATCAAAGAGATCGAAGTCTCGAAATTCATGGCCGAGATCGAGCAAGTGGCGGGGCGCGGCGGAATTCAAATCAAAAACTGGTCGCCCAGCATCAACAAGCGGGCCAAGCCGATCCCCACGCTGGAACTGAAATTGACGATCGAATGCCCGTTCGACCGCCTCATCGCGTTCTTGCGGGAATTGCGGGGATCGAAATATTACTGCCAGCCCACCACGCTGAAAGCCGGACTCAAGGATCCCAACCGTCCCGAACTGGACGTTTCTTTGACATTAACAACTTATTTGATTGATTCCCAGCCCGAACCGGCCGGCCCGGTTCCGGCGATTGTCAGGAGTGAAGGATGAAAACGATGCTTTCCAACAAGATCGGACAACTGGCGCGGGCGTATTGGCAACCCCTGGTGTTGGCCACCCTAATGCTCTTGATCCTTTCCCAGTTGATCTCGTGGGGCGTTTCGGTGGCCGAGTTGCACAAGGTAGACCGGTTGATCACCGAAACGGCTTCGGTCCAGCCGGAATCCGGAAATCCGGAATCTCCCGGCGCGGAACGGACTGGCCGGCCGGATCGTCCGGGACGTCCGGGACACCCGGACGATTCCGGAAATCCGGAAGGAGGCGGCACCCCGCCTTCACCGGCCAAAAACATCTTCAAACAGGAAAACGTCAATTATCAACTCACCGCCATCTATCTGAACAAAGCGGTGATCAACGGCCAGGAAGTGGGCGTGGGCGATAAAGTGGGAGGAAAAGCCACCCTCGAGGAGATCGGTGTCTCCTCCGTCGTGCTGAAAGAAGACGACGGAAACACGAGAACCTTGAGCATGTTTCAGGGTGAGGGTGGCGGTTCCCCCGACGGCGGCGGCCGGTCCCGCCCGGGCATGGGCGGTCCCCGTCCGGGTGCCGGCCGGGACAACCGCCCCGGTCCCAATCTGCCACTGCCAGAAGTCTTGCAGTCCCGCGGCCTCACGCGGGAACAACTGAGCAACATGTCGCCTGAAGAACGGCGGCGGATGTTCATGAACCTTTCTCCGGAAGAACGCGAAAGAGCGCGGCAACAATTCATGGGCCGCCGGAGCGGGAATTAAACCCGCGCTCCGTGACCCGCTCCGAGGAGAAGGATCCGAGTCCAATGACGATTGTGTAACCGCCATCGAAGATCCAAAAAAAAGAATGGGAGAATCGAATGAACGGCTTTTCCATCGAGACGCGAACCTTCCGGCGGATCGTGCCCGGCGCCGGATTCCTAGCCGCCGGGTTCCTGACCGCCGGTATCCTGGCGGTACTGACCGTGGCGGTCCCCATGAGCCTCGCTCAAGACAATCCGCCGGATTCGGCGCCCGCCGAAGCCACGGCCGGCTCTACCAATGCGGGGCTGGGCGGCCTCTTCGCCGATTCGCTTAAAAACCTGCTCCAGACCGGCACCTTGTTCGTGCCCAACGGCGAAACTGCCCGGCCGGTGTCCGGCGAACCCGGTGCACCGGAAAAGTTCCGTCTGAACTTCAACAACGCCCCCATCGATCAGGTGTTGAAGTTCCTCAGTGACATGACTAAAAAAGTTGTGTTGAAAAGCGACGACGTGCAAGGCCAGTTCACGATCGTGAATCCCAACGAAGTCACCAAGGAAGAGGCGATGGGGATCATCGACACCGCTTTCATGTTGAAGGGATTCACCTTTCTGGAAACCGATCAGATGATCGTGGTCCTGCCGGTTTCCCTGGCCAAACAGAAGGGCGTGGACGTGCAAGTCGGCCAGGAAGCGGAAAAACTGGGCTCCCGCGTGCAAACCCGGATCGTCGAATTGAAATACGCGCGGCCCACCCAGATGAGACAAGCCCTGTCGCCGTTGATTTCAGAAAGCGCCAGTCTCATCGCCGACGACCGTTCCAAGACGCTGGTCATCACGGACACCGGCGCGAACATCGACCGCCTGGTGGCCATCATCAACCAACTGGACAAAGAAACCACAGTGGAAGGCGTGGTGATCCGGGTGTTCCGGCTGCGGTACCTGAACGCCACCGAACTGGCGCGCAGCCTGAATGACATGATCGCCAACATCGTGGCGGCCAAAACCTCCGGCGGCGAAACGCGCGACCGGCGGCAGGAAGCCTCCATGACCAGCGAGGTGGTGGCGGACCGCTATACCAATTCCCTCATCATCGCGGCGCCCGATTTCGCGATCAAAACCATCGAGGAATTCATCCTGAAGATGGATGTCAGTTCGATGCAAAACATGGTGACCAAAACCTTCCAGCTGAAAAGCGGCGACGCCCGGGAAATCGCCCAGGGCCTGCAGCAATTCACCCAATCCCGCCGCACCAATTTCTATCAGCCGGTTGTGTTTGCCGATTCCCGCACCAACAGCATCGTGATCCACGCCTATCCCGAAGACGTCAACGCGATCGAGAATGTGCTGAACCAACTGGACAACCAGGACAGCTACGAACGCATCACCCGCGTTTTCATGCTGGAAAACGCCGACGCCATCGTGCTCAGCCAGATGCTCCAGCAACTGATCACCGGGCAGACCAGCAACCAACGCTCCTGGTGGGGCTACGGCCGCGGCATGGACGACCAAAACCAAATCAAAATCGTGGAAGATCAGCGCCTCAATGCCCTGATCGTCACCGCCAAGCCGGCCGACATCCCCATGGTCGAGGAACTGATCAAAGAACTGGACCGCCCCCTGCCCGAATCCAAGGAAGAACCCCGCGTGTACCGGATTCAATACGTGCGGGCGGCCGACGTGGCCTATTTGATCGAACAGGTCTTTTCCGCCAATCAGCAATCGATGGGATACAATTACTTCTTCGGCTGGGGAGGCAGCCAACCGCAGGGCCTCACCGGCCTCACCGGCAAAGTCAAAACCATCGCCGACACCACCACCAACTCGCTGATCGTCATCGCCGCCAGCCCCCGGGCTTTCGAAGTGGTCGAAAAACTCATCGAAAAACTGGACCGCCTCGCGCCCGAATTCGGAACCACCCGGGTATTCCCGCTCAAAAACGCCAGCGCGGCCTACCTCGCGGAACAGTTGAACGCCTTGTTCCAAGAAGATCCCGCCCGCTCCCGCAACCAGGGTTTTTTCTGGTACATGAATCAGCAAGGCGCGCGGGATGAACAAATCAGCCAGATGATCGGCCAGGTCCGCATCGTCTCCGAAACCCGCACCAATTCGCTGATGGTCACCACCAGTTCGCAATATTTCGACGCCATCGAACAACTGATCAACGAACTGGACCGGGAAATCTCCCAGGTGCTGATCGAGGTGCTCATCGTCGAACTGATCGACGTGCAAGACGATCAATACGGGATCAATTGGCCGGACACCATTCCCGTGTATGTGGAAGCCACCCTGGACGCCCCCGCCAACGCCATCGGGCTGGACCGGGCTACCATCCTTTCTCAGGCCAGCTTCAGTGCCGCCATCGATATGTTGCAATCCGACAGCCGCACCAATGTCCTGGCGCGGCCCAACATCCTCACCGGCGACAACCAGGGGGCGTTCGTCGAAGTGATCAATGAAGTGCCCATCCTGGGGACGATCTCCCAGGGCAACGTCACCACCCAGCAGGAAATCGACTACCGCGAAGTGGGATTGAAACTCAACGTGACTCCGCACATCAACGACGCCACCACGGTCACCATCGATGTGGATCTGGAATCCGGACAGGTGTTGGACCAGTTCGCGCTGATCACCCCGTCCGGGAAATCGCCCGCCTTCTCCCGCCGCACGGTGACCACCCGCCTGACCTTGAAACACGAGGAAACGGCGGTCTTGTCGGGCGTGATCGACACCAGCTTTACGGAAAGCAACCGGGGCGTGCCGGGATTGATGAAAATCCCCATCATCGGAAACCTGTTCAAATCGCGGGGCAAGAGCACCTCGAAAACCGAATTGTTGACGTTCATCACTCCGTATATTCTCGCCGATCAAAACGACCGCCTCGCGGTCTTCGACCGCCACAAGGCGCGCATCGAACGGTATGAAAAGTTCCGCAACATCATGAAGGAAGTGGATGTGCGGGCAGGGGTCAGCCCTTAACCGGCGGAGACCGGAACCTTCGCGGTTGTCCATGAACACGGCCATCTTTCCATCTGTCGGCGGGATCAGCCCGGACCGGCCCGGGATCGAGTGTTTCATTATGAAAAACAATTACAGAATTGCCTTGATCTTCATCCTCGGTTTGTTGTGCGGCAGCCTCTTCAACTGGTTTTTCCGCGGTGGACCGGTTACGAATGCTCCTTTGGCCCCCGCCGCCGGCGTGGAGGCGTCCTCCCCGGAAACCGGCGGGCCCGAGCCGCCGGCCGGGACCATCCTCAGCGAACGTTTTCTGCCCAACACCGCGCCATACTGGGTGCTGGCCGATCTCAAACGGTGGAGACAGCACACGGAAGGCTTCTCGGATCTGTTCGAGCAAGAGACCGTCGCCACGGTGTGGAATCAGTTCACCGCTTCTCTTCCCCAGGGCGCGACCCCGGCGTTGGCCGAAGTTTTTCAAAATGCGGAGGAAATGCGGCTGTTTCTCTTGCCTCCCTTGAACGAATCCGCCCCTCTGGCGGCCGTGGCGGCCTTCGCGATTCCCCATGCCACTGCCCCGGGCGCGCCCGGCGCGGTGCCTCCTGGAATTCATTCGTTGATGGCTTCGTATCCCGAAGCCGCCACGCGGGTAATCCTGGACGGCTCCCAGGCCATCCAGGTGGTCGAATCGCCCTTGGGAACCTGGGGCTGGCGGGTGGACGACGGCTGGCTGTGGATCAGCAACCAGCCTGATTCGTTGGCGCATTTGTGGTCAACTCCCCCGCCGCCGGAGAGCATCGAATCCCCCGGACCCCAGGCCGCCATCTGGGAACAATATCCAAACACCGTGACGGCGCTCTTCATCAACGCCCGCTATCCCGGCGCCCCAATCCCTGGGGTCTTGGGCGGCTTGACGCAAATTATGCGGGAGAATGGCACCGGCCAAGCCTATTGTCTGGTGCGTTTTCCCGAAAACCGGGGCGTTTTGACGGTCATGGCGCAAACCGAATCGGCCACGCCCTGGGTTTCAGACTGGAAACCCCTCCCCGAATTCCCGTTCAAGGAAGCCGATCCGGCGGGATTGATCGAAATTGCGTTGCGCTGGCCCACCTGGGACAGCCCCTTTGCGGCCACCGCGGCGCTGGCTTCGGTCTCCCCTGGATTCGATGCCCTTTTCGTGGCCGGCCGTCCCGGGGACAGCACAGGGACACTTTCCCCTGGCTCGCGGGAGGAAGACCCGGCCTTCTTGAGCGGCCTGGCCTCGGATAATCTTCCTTCCCGCCGGCGGCGTGACCGGCCGTTCCGTTTTCGTCCCCGCGAAGGGGATCCCGTCCAGATGCGCACCATGCTCGCGCAAACCCAAATGCGTTTTCTGTCCGAACTGTTCCCGCCGGGGAAGGAAATCGGTGTGAATTTTTTTGGATTCTATGACCAATCCCCGGCTCTCGCGATCGCGATCCCGTCGCTGGACTCCAGTCCCCTGCCCCAGCAACGCCTGCAAGCGATGCCCTTCCTGGAGGCGGAAGACATCGAGGTCGCCTTGCTCCCCGGAATGTTGTTCCGCTTCCGCGATACGCCTTTCACCCGGTTTTTGGGCCTCAACGAATTGTTGGTCATCGAGCGCGACGCGGTGACTTATCTCTTCGACGCGCTCGAGGCGGCGCGCAATTACTTGGGGGAAAAGGATTTGCGGGCAGCCGCCCGGGATACGCGCAGCCCAGCGGCGCGCGGCCTGTTAGAACACGTGCGCACGCCCGCGCAAATCGAGGCCGTGATCCACGGGGATTTTTACCAGTATGTTCTGGAACAGGAAAAGAACCGCGTCCCGGGGGATTTCCCCTTCAAGGACGATTTGAACGCGTTGTTGGATGACATTCTCAACCACACCCAGCCGATGGCGGCCAGCGCCGGATGGGCGGATCCCCATTGGTTTCTGGAAACCTACACGGAATCCGAAGCCGCCCTGTTGGTCAATACGGGCGTGATGCTGCTTGCGCTGTACCGGTTTTTGGGTTACTGATAGTCCTGGAATACCCGGTATCATCCTGAATCCGGCTGGGCCAAAGCGGAATGGACGCTACGGAAACTTATCAATTCGCCTGCCGGTGCGCGGCCGCGCCTTTCACGGTTACGGTTCCAGCGCCCCGCCGGACACTCCACCTCGGGCTGGGTGTGCTGACCCTGGGCGTGTGGCTGGTGCTGTACGCCCTGTACCGGATCGGCCGCCTCTATTGGATTTCGCGTTGCCCCGTCTGTTCCAAACGGTCCCGCAAACTCTTCTGGATTCTCGCGATCACCCTGTTGTCCACGGCGGAATTCGCCCGCCTGTTGGTGTATTTTCTTATCCTCGCCCCGGAACAAATCATCGCGGACGCCAGCCTCGCGCAAGTGCCCGAATCCCTCGATTTGGATAGCCCCATTCATTCCGGCAATATCCGTCAAGCGGTCGGTTTTTTGTGGGTGGTGGCCATTCTGCCCACCGCGGGCGCGCTGATCGCCACGTATTGGCCGTATCTGGTGTTGGGCTGGCTCAGCGCCTTGACCCTCTTCGGCTTTGCCTTGCCCTCGTTTTACTGGAAAAAAGAAAAATGATTCGGGATCGAATGCTTCCCCGGGGGCTATTCAGTATAAATTCCGTAAACCGGCTTGGTGCGGGCCGGGTGGATATGATAAGGTAGTATCACCTTCCGGTTTGAAGGGAGATTGCGGATGAGCCGGAAGAAACGATGACTTCGAATTCCCCGGAGAATGGGAGTGAGGACAAAGGAGTGGATTATGACCCCGATACCCCGAAGATCATTTCTGCAGCGTTCCTTGACGGCGGGAGCCGTCTTTGCGATCAGCGGAACTCAGGCCGGACGGACAGTGTTGGGCGCCAACGACCTGATCCGCGTGGCGGTTTCCGGCATCCACGGCCGGGGCGGCGATCATATCAACGAATTCATGCGGATCGGTGGCGTGCAGGTGGTCTGCCTGGTGGATCCTGACGCCCGGACCTTTGAAAACCGGATCAAGCAAGTAGAGAAACTGGGCGGGAAAACCCCCAAGACCTATCAGGATATCCGCCGCGCGTTGGAAGACAAAGACATCGACGTGCTCAGCATCGCCAGCACCAATCATTGGCATTCACTTTCCACGATTTGGGGATGCCAGGCGGGCAAGGATGTTTATGTCGAAAAGCCGTGCAGCCACAACGTGCGCGAAGGCCGGGTGTGCGTGCAAGCCGCCCGCTATTACAACCGCATCGTCCAGCACGGCACCCAAGGCCGCAGCAGCCGCGGATGGTGGCAACTGGCCGAACACGCGAAAAAGGGCACCTTCGGCCAACTGGTGATCTCCCGCGGCCTTGTGTACAAACGGCGCGACAGTATCGGCTTCAAACCCAACACCGACCCCCCCGCGGAATTGGATTATGACCTGTGGCTGGGACCCGCGCCGGATCAGTTCTACAACGCGAACCTGGTCCACTACAACTGGCATTGGTTCTGGGACTTCGGCAACGGCGACATCGGCAATCAAGGCGTGCATCAGATGGACATCGCCCGCTGGATGATCCCCGGGGCCACCCTGCCTAAGAGCGTGATCTGTGTCGGCGGCCGCTTCGGCTATATCGACCAGGGCCAGACCGCGAACACCCAAGTGGTGCTCATGGATTACGGGACCACCCAGCTGATCTTCGAAGTCCGGGGACTCCCCACCGACACCTACATGGGTGCGGACGGCAGCGACGATGTCATGCATTTCGAAGCCGGTACGGTCGTCAATGGCAAATTCATCCCGAAGGAAGGCGGCCAGCCGCACGATCTGCCGGAAGTGGATGTCCAACTGGGACCCGGCGGCGGCCATTTCCAAAACTTCATCGCCGCGGTCCGCAGCCGGAAATCATCCGATCTGAACGCCGATATCCTGGAAGGCCACTATTCTGCCGCGCTCTGCCATCTGGCGAACATTTCGTACCGCCTGGGACAACCCGTGCCGTTTTCGTCGTCGATCCAACCCTTCGGGGACAACGCCGGCGCTCAAGAGGCCTTTGAACGCATGAAACAACACCTGGTGATGAACGGAGTGAAACTGGAAGATACCGCCTACTTCTTGGGCCGCAAATTGGAAATCGATCCGGCCACCGAGACCATCACCAATGATATCCAAGCCAACGACATGTTGACCCGCTATTACCGGCCGCCGTTTGTGGTCCCGGAGACGATCGGCTGATTCCATTCCAACGCAGCATGGCGGCCGGTAATGTGCGGCAGCCCTTTGGGATTCCTCCAAGAGAAGCATGTGCATGAGGAACCTCTCCCCCTCGGCCTCCCTCAAAGTCTGGGGAAAGAGGGGGGTATTATTCTAAGCCAGGTTGAATCACGCGGCGCTTATTTCACCGTGTTCCGCAAGACGCCGATCCCCTCGATCTCCACTTCCACCACATCGCCGGATTTCATGGCCGAGGTGGATCCCGGCGTGCCCGTGTAAATCACGTCTCCCGGCAGCAACGTGACATACCGGCTGGTGAAGCTGACGATCGTGGGCAGGTCGAAAATCAAATCGCGGGTGCTCTGCTGCTGTTTCACTTCACCGTTGAGCCGCGTGGTCAGGAGGAGATTGCCGTAGTCCAACCCGCGGACGATCATCGGACCCAGCGGTCCGAAGGTGTCCGATCCCTTGGCGCGCCACCATTGCATGTCGTTGGCCTGGAAATCGCGCGCGGAGACGTCATTGCCGCAGGTCACCCCGAAAATGCAGGTCTTCGCTTCCTCCACCGAAACGTTCTTGGCCTTCTTGCCGATCACCGCTACCAGCTCGCCTTCGAAGTGGCAATCCTGGGTTCCGGGGGGAATGATGATAGTCCCCTCGGGATCGAGCAGCGAGGTCAGCGGTTTGTAAAACAGTTCGGGATTCGCCGGGGGAGGCAATTCGCCGAGGTGGCTCGCGTAGTTCCGCCCCACCGCCAGCACCTTGGTCGGCTCGCAGGGAACCAGGAGCTTCACCTTGCTGAAGGGATACATCAATCCCGTGCGCGCCGGCGACTCGAAGATGGATCCCCGCAACTCGTATACCGTCTCCTGGTCCACCAACCCATAGACCACCCGCTCGCCCGTCAGAAACCGGACATAGCGCTGAACCGCCGGCGCGGCTGGATCCTGGGCCGATCCGGTCCGCGCCAGCACGGTCATTCCCGCCAGTCCTCCCACAAACGCCCGCCGTGACATCGTCATGAGCTCCGCCTCCTTGATTGGTTGGAAATGGCCGCCGCGTATTTCATCAACCGGCAAAAATAGGTATAACATAGATTCTCGTCTCAGAACAGCGGGGACCGGCGGGTTCGAAGGCTTCCGGACCCCGTCAGCCATCTGTTCCAGGAAAGGGGAAAGGGGATATGACACATTTCACGCTGGGGTGGATTCTCATAGGGGCCCTGATTGTTGGTTCTTCTGCCAACGCGGCCGGTCCGGGCGGCGATTATCCCGTGCAGCCGGTGCCCTTTACCCGGGTGAGCGTGCAGGACGATTTCTGGCGCCCGCGCCTGGAGACCAACCGGACAGTGACCATCCCCTACGATTTCCGCCAATGCGAGGCCACCGGCCGGATCGATAACTTTGCCAAGGCGGGGGGATTGATGGAAGGAAAATTCCAGGGCATCCGCTTCGACGATTCGGATGTATTTAAAATCATCGAAGGGGCGGCCTATTCCCTGGCCCTCCATCCCGATCCCTGGCTGGACAGTTACCTGGACCGGCTAATCGCCAAAATCGCGGCGGCCCAGGAGGACGACGGGTATCTCTATACCGCCCGCACTATCGATCCTCAGAATCCCGCCAGCGGCGCCGGCCCCACGCGCTGGTCCAACCTCAAGGACAGCCACGAACTCTACAACGTGGGACACCTCTATGAGGCCGCCGTGGCGCATTACCAAGCCACCGGCAAACGCTCGCTGCTGGACGTGGCCCTCAAAAACGCCGGTCTGATCTGCGAGGTCTTCGGTCCGGGAAAACTGTGTGAGGTCCCCGGCCACCAGGAAATCGAAATCGGCTTGGTCAAACTCTACCGGATCACGGGCGATCCCAAATACCTGCGCCAGGCCAAGTTCTTCCTCGACATGCGCGGCCGCTCCGGTCTGCGGACGATCTGGGGCGAATACTGCCAGGATCACAAACCGGTGGTGGAGCAGAGCGAGGCCACTGGCCATGCCGTCCGCGCCGTGTATATGTATTCCGGCATGGCCGATGTCGCGGCACTGACGCAAGATCCTTCCTACATCGAAGCAATCCAGCGGATTTGGGAGGATGTCGTATACGCCAAAATGTATTTAACCGGCGGCATCGGCTCGCGGAGCGGCGGCGAGGCGTTCGGGGCCGATTATGAATTGCCCAACAAAACCGCTTACAATGAAACTTGCGCCGCTATCGCCAACCTGCTCTGGAACCACCGCCTCTTCCTGCTCACCGGCGATTCCCAGTACATCGACGTGTTCGAACGGACTCTCTACAACGGGTTCCTCTCCGGTGTCTCCCTGACCGGCGACCTCTTCTTCTATCCCAATCCGTTGGAATCGGATGGCTCGTACAAGCGCAGCCCATGGTTCGATTGCTCGTGCTGCCCCTCCAATGTGGCCCGCTTCATCCCCTCCATCCCGGGGTATGTGTACGCCCGGAAAGACGACTCCATTTACGTGAACCTCTTTCTGCAAGGCGAGGCTTCGATTCCCCTGGCCGGGCAGGCCATCCGCCTGCGGCAGGCTACCCGTTATCCCTGGGACGGCCGCGTGCGGATCACCGTCCACACCGCCGCGCCCGTAGAATTCACGCTGCGGGTGCGTGTGCCCGGCTGGGCGCGGAACCGCCCGGTTCCCGGCGATCTGTACACTTACGTGGATGAACCCGCCGGACCGGTGCTGCTTTCTGTCAACCGCACTTCCATGGTGCCTCCGCTGGAGCAAGGCTACTTCCTCCTGCGCCGCGTTTGGGCGGATGGCGACACCGTGGAACTGGACCTCCCCATGCCGGTGCGCCGCGTCCAGTGCCATGCCAAGGTGGCAGAGAACCGCGGCAAGGTGGCTCTCGAACGTGGACCGGTGGTTTATTGCGCCGAATGGGTGGATAACAATCCCGGCCTCGACCGCGTGACAATTCCCGGAAATATGACGTTTGAAACCGTCTTCCGGAAATACATGTTGGGCGGCGTCGTGGTGATCCGCGGTTCGGTTGCGCGGGATGAGCCTTCCCGGGCCCGTGAAGACGTAATAATCCCGGATATCACGCTGATTCCCTACTTTGCCTGGGCGCACCGGGGCGAAGGCGCCATGAAGGTCTGGCTGCCGGTCTCTCTCTCGCCATCGCCCATTTGGCTCGAGGAAATCGTTCTGCCCAAGAAGACCGGGTAAGGCACTGCAGGATTCAGCGGAACCGGGGATAAACGGCGAAGGCAGGACCTTGCGGGATTCTGGTTTTTTCTTATAGTGTACCCTACAAGAATATCATCATCCTACAGGCGCCGGCGGCCGGCCGCGCCCTGCGAATCCGCGATTTTCCCCGCCCGGAACGTGAGTCCCGTTCGTGGGAAATGTCGATCGAGGGTTGTGGGATAAGTTGGAGGTTTTCATGAAACGGTTGATTCTGGTTCACGGTGACAAAGGCGGCATCGGCAAATCCACTACCGCCCGGGCGTTGTTGGATTGGTCGATCCGGCAGGAACGGCATTACACGGCATTTGACAGCGATCATCGCAATCCGCATCTGTTCCGGTATTACGATTCCATCCATCCCGTCAAGCGCGTGGATGTGATGAGCCAGGGAGGCATCGACCCGGTCTTCAACGAACTGGCGACCGGCGACCGCAACGTGCTGGTGGATCTGCCCGCCGGGGTGGGCACATCGCTGGAGCGGCTCTTCCAGGAAGTGGATATCGGCGACGCGCTGGCTGAATTGGGCGCGCGGGCCACGCTGGTGGTGGTGATCTCGCGGCTCAAGGACAGCATTGAAGTGCTGCGGCTGACGATGGAGGCGTTCAAGGACGTCCCCACGGATTACGTCGTCGTCAAGAACCTCTACTTCGGCGACGCCGACAAGTTCACCCGGTACGAGCATTCCAAAACCCGCAAGGACGCGCTCGCCAAGGGCGCCGTGGAGATCAACATGCCCGATCTCCTCGACGATGTGTACGATTGCATGGACGAACGCAACCTGCCCTTCCTCAAGGCCATCAGCAAGGACGAACTGCTCTTCGCCACCCGCCAGCGGGTGAAATCCTGGATGCGCCGGTTCGACGAGGAACTGAGCAAAGCGCAGAAATACCTGCTGTAAATCCACGGCGGAACGGCAAGCCAGAAAATAAATAAATGAAACAAATGAGGTGGACCCCCGCGGTTCACCTCCGCTTTTTAAAATTGATCCTCATTCATTTCGTGGCGCTGGATATTTCCGCCCGGTTGATGTTCCTCTCCGCAATCCCGGCCTCTTCAACCTTCCCCTTCCCGCTTCGTTTCGCGTGAGACAAAAACCAGTCGTATAGTTCGGGATTGTCATACACCGGCCCCAGGATGAAATGCCCCTGGTCGGGAAATATTGTGTAGCGCACGTCTCCCTTCGCCGCTTTCATCGCGCCGATCATCTGCATGCCGAGCGACGGCGATACGATGTCATCCAATGCGCCCTGGAACACCCACACCGGCAGCTTCTGCAATTTTCTCACCACTTCCTGCGGATTGCCCACGCCGCATGCTGTGGCCAGGGCCGCGAACCGCCGGGGATTCGCGCACGCCCACCGCCAGGCCGCATGCCCTCCCATGCTGTACCCGGTGAGATAAAGCCGGTCCAGGTCGATGCCCGGCAACTGCGAAAGCGCCGCGCTGAGAAATCCTTCGAGACGTTTGATATCCCATCCGTCCCGCGTGGAAGGCGACACCACCACGAAGGGAAAACCGGCATGCTCCAGACCGTACTTGATGGGGCCGTATTGCTTGAAGCCATCTACGTTTCCCCCCATCGATTGCCCATGCAACATGACGATCAGCGGCCAGCGGCGGTCCGGCCGCCCGTATCCCATGGGCAAATAGGCGAGATATTCATAGCCGGCGCTCCCTTTGACCGTCCGGCCGTATTCGGATTTCATCGTCTGGGCTGGCACCACCACCGGGGGAGTGGCCGCCGGGGTGGAAGCCGGGGGTGGCACAACCGGCTCGCGGGGGAGGGAATAGTTCTGCCAGTACGCGCCGTAAGCCGCGGCAGCGAGCAAGAGCAGGAGAAGGATCCGTCCCATGCGCGGTTCTCCCCTCAATCGATCGGGAATGGGGTGAACAAAAACAGGAATATCCGAAATACCATCCAACACGATAGCCGCCAACACCGTATAGGAAAGTAACACAACGAAAACGGCTTGTCAGATTTTCGAATAGGGAGGATGCCGGCCGGCTGGATAATTTGGTTGGATTGATGTCCCATCCATTCGCGGATGATACATCCCCTCATTCGATCACTTCCAAATCCCGCACCTCTTCCTGCAGGAGATGGAGAACCCGGCCGTCGCCGGCGCGAAGAATCAGGCGGCCCCATTCGTCTATATCTTGCGCCACGCCGGTCAGGCTTTGCCGCCGGTGACGCAATGTGACCGGACGGCCTAGCGTGGAGGAATACTGCCGCCAATAGCTCCGTACGGTCTCGCCCCGGTCCCGCACCATGTGTTCCCACAACGCTTCCCAAGTGGTTCCGCATTGGGCCAGCAGCAAATCGCGCTGCCAATCCTCGTTCCGCGCCAGGGCGAGAGAGGTGGTCTGTCCGCGTAACTCGGGCGGCCAATCGGCGGGCCGGGAATGGACGTTCAATCCCAGGCTGATCAACACCATCCGCCGCGCGTCGATCTTTTCGACCAGTACCCCGCCGGCTTTGCGCCCCTGGATGATTACATCATTGGGCCACTTAATAGAAACCGGGATTTGATAGGCGGTATCGAGTACCCGCGCCACGGCGGTGACCGCGTAGAGCGACAAGAGAGTGGGGGAGGGTTCCCAATCCGCGAGTTGAATGAGGAAGGTCACCAGCAGATCGCGCCCTTTGCGGGAAATCCAGCGGCTGCCCTGGCGGCCCCGGCCTTGTTTTTGATACTCGGCGGTGATGACTGTCCCGTGGGAGTCATCTTGGTTAATGAGTTCCTTGGCGATGTCGATGGTCGAGGTGATCTCCCCCCCCACCCACACCGCGCGGCCCCACCACCGCGTGCGCAGCCGGGCGGTGACACAATCCGGGTGCATCGCGTCCGCGTCCGGTTCGAAGAAATATTCAAGCGGCGCGCGGGATTGGATATTCACGCCCTCGCGGACTAACGCCTCGATCGCCGCGGCCGCCACGCCCCGTGACAGTCCCGGCATCCGCGCGATCTCCTCCAGGTTGATATAAGCAAGCGGGCGTTCCACAAACACCCGCATCACCGCTGTCCGGACCGCCTCGTTCCAGCGGCCCGCTTGTCCGCCGATCCACGCGCGGCTGTCTGCGACCACGGCCGCAGAATCCATCCGGATGTCTCCGGTTCCGCCGCGCCTCATGGCTTCTTCTCCCGCTGTTTCCGGGCGAGTTCTTCCCACAATTGCATTCGTTCCTGGATTTGTTTTTCGCGTCCCCGGCCGGTCGGTTCATAGAAACGGGCGCCTTTCAATCGCTCGGGCAAATGCTCCTGGTCCACGAAGGCGTTTTCGTAATCGTGGGCGTATTGGTATCCCTTGCCGTATTCCAATTCTTTCAGGAGAGAGGTGGGGGCGTTACGGATCGTCTTGGGCACGGGCAGATAGCCATACTCCTTCACCGCCTGCACGGCTTGACCGTAGGCCGTGTAGACCGCGTTGCTCTTGGGCGCGGTGGCCATATACACGGCGGCCTCCGCCAGCGCCAGTTCGCCCTCGGGGGACCCCAAAAAATGGTACGCGTCACGCGCGGCAATCGCCAGCAGCAGGGCGTTAGGATCAGCAAGGCCGATGTCTTCCGATGCGAAGCGGATGATGCGCCGGGCCACATACAACGGGTCTTCCCCGGCCGTCAGCATCCGCGCCAGCCAGTAGATCGTCCCCTGCGGATCGCTGTCCCGCATGCTCTTATGCAGGGCCGAGATCAGGTTGTAGTGCTCCTCGCCCGACTTGTCATATAGAATCCGTTTTTCTTGCAGGGCAGGAGTGACCGCATCCACGGTCAACCGGATGGGACCGCCCCGCGGAGCCAGGTATTCTACGACCTGCTCCAACGCGTTCAGCGCGGTCCGCGCGTCCCCGTGCGAGACCAGGGCAATGGCCCGCAATGCCTCGGGATCCGCTTCCACCGGCTTCCCCTCGCTCCGCAATTGGTCCACTCCGCGCCGCAGAATCGTTTCCAGATGGCCGGGTTCGAGCAGATTCAACGTGTATACGGTCACCCGCGAGAGCAGCGCGCCGATCACTTCGAACGAGGGATTTTCAGTCGTCGCGCCGATCAGCGTGATCAACCCCGATTCCACGTGCGGCAAGAGCGAATCCTGCTGCGATTTGTTCCAGCGGTGGATCTCATCGATGAACAGAATCGTGCCGGTTCCCGATTCCCGCCGCCGCCGCTGAGCGTGTTCCACCACGGCCCGCAGATCTTTGAGGCCGCTGTCGGTCGCGGACAATCTCACGAAACTCGCTTTCGACCGCCGCGCCAGAATCCGCGCCAGGGTGGTTTTCCCGCTGCCCGGCGGTCCCCAGAGGATCATGGAGGGTATCCGGTCCCGCTCGATGGCTTGGCGCAAGGGGCGTCCCTCCCCCAGGATCTCTTCCTGGCCGCATAATTCCTCCAACCGCCGGGGCCGGCAGCGTTCGGCCAGCGGCGCGAAAGCATCCACACGCCCTGCCTCCGGCTCTCCCGGCGGTTCGGGAACAAACAAGAAATCTTGTGTGGAACGGTCTTTCATGGCATGGTGTGGGCGCTGATTCATCCAAATTTCGGCCCTGAAACAGTATCATAACTTCGTCATTGGGTTTACGCTACGCGGTAGAGTGTCCGGCCGGGGTGTGGTTTATGAACGAATTCGAACAATTTCAGAAACGCGCGGCTCATTTCATCCAGCAATATGTAGAAGAAATCCGCCGCTTGGTGCTGTCCCCCGCGGAATTCTTCCACCGCGGCCTGGAAGACAACGGATTCCTTGAGCCCACGCTTTTCGCCGCGGTCAACATTCTGATTCCCAAACTCTTCTACGCCCTGCTCTTCGCCCCCCTGACCCTGGGTGTATCCCTGCTTTTCGTATTGCCGGCGGCCGTGTACGGTATCGCCACCTTGTTTGTCTCGGCCATCATCCTCCACGGACTAGTCCGGTTGGCCGGTGGAGCAGAAGGTTTCGAATGCACGTACCGTGGCGTTGCTTATTCCAGCGTGGCCTTTTACGCCTGGCTCATTCCCCTCCCATTCGTCAATCTCATTCTATTCACTACGTTGTTTTGCGTGTTGCTCTATTACGCCTTGCGCGAAGCCCACGGCCTGCCGCCCCAGCACCTTATCTTGCTGCTTCTCCTCCCGGCCTTGCTGATGCTCCTCTCCGGGGCGGTTTTGACCCTCGTGACCCTCTGGATCATCACCCGCGGCATCTTTCTCGTTCTCAGTTTTTTGGTGCCTGGATGATGCCCCACCTCCGGAAAAAAGGCTTGGGTGAAGCATTACGCCGCTTTTTTCGCGGTCCTCTCTCTACTTATAGAGGAACATTTCCTCGAATCCATTGGTTGCCGGATTCCAGATCTCTATCACTCGAGAGGATATCCCCATGTCCACGCCCGTCCCCCGTTCATTCCGGCCCGCCCCAATCCATCCCCATGCCGTGGAGCCAAGGGGCTTCTTCTGGATTGTTCGACCAGAAGTGATGGTCGCGTCCGCCGGGGACCCGATAGGCATCGGTCCCCCCGAGGTCGAAAAAGAAGCCGAATGTGGGCCACAATCCCCGCAGAGTGGCTGGCCGGTCATTAACCGCCGCTCCGGCTCCCAGCCGGTCATCCAACGTGTACCGGTCATTGCCCGCGGAATCGATCAGCAAGCCGAAGGCGTTGGTGTAACCGCAGCCCAGCGACGCGTTCCGCGCCTGGTACGTATCGTTCCCCTCTCCGTCCCACAAAACTCCCATCGCCAGGTCCGAGCCCGCGCCGCCGCCCATGTAATACGAAATCGTGTAAACATCCGCGCCGGAGACGTCGATCAATATGCCTGCCCCTTGATGCGCGCCCGCCCCCATGGCGTACCACTCCGCCTGATAAAGGTCATCCCCGCCCAGATCGGCCAATATCCCGGTGCCAAATCCATAGCCCACTCCCTGGGCGAAAACTCCGGCCACGTAGTGGTCTGCGCCTCCACCGTCCAACAACAGGCCGATCCCCCCCGGCAACGAGTGCCCATCCAGGTTGGGACCGTAGCGCCCCGTACCATATCCCTGCGACGCGGAGCAATTCCGTTCCGGCAGTTGGGGGGAAGGAATCACAACCGGCGTGGCCGCGGCAATATAAACGTCGTTTCCCGCCAAGTCGGCCAGCAACCCCGCCCCGCCCATCGCGCCGTAGCCTTGCGAAGCATGGATGGCCCGGTAGGTATCGTCCCCCGACCCATCCACCAACGCCGCCAAACCCATTTCCGCCGCCCCCAGGCTGAACGATTCAGTCTCATAGATCGTGCCGCCCTCTTCATTGACAAGCACCGCCACCCCGCCGAACGCGTAACCGAAACAGTGGCTTTTCCCGGTATAGTGGTCCTCCCCTTCGCCGAGATCGATTAGAACAGAACACCCCAGCGCCGCGCTGCCCGCTCCCAGGCCCTCCGCGCCGCTGGTATACCGGTCACGGCCGTCCCAATCGATAACGATCGAGAGGGGATGCTCCCCATCGGTCTGCGCGTAGTGCCCCGCGTATGTGTCGTCGCCGCCCATGTCCATCAGCAACAATGGAGGTTCCGGCCGCTCATGAATATCATTGCCTTTACCCGAGATAACGATCCATCCCATGGGAGTAGACCATGTTAGTTTTTGGGGGGGCCACTCCTCATCCCGCCCCTGTAAGTTTTTGAGGGCTTCTTGCAGAAACGCCAGGATTTCCGCGCCGGCTTGATACAATGAAACTAAATCCGCGTCCCGGTGGCCCCGGCGGATCAAATCGTTGGAAATCCCCTCGTCCTCTTGCACCCGGATCACCCGCTCCCACTGGGAAAACGGCGCGATCCGCGTAAAGGATTTCCGCCCCGCCCGCATCCGGGGTAGCGAAGCAGTCAAAGCCTGGAAAAACTGGACCAGGAAGATTCGCCCTCCCAAAGGCAGGGATCGATAAAAGTCTTCCAGGTTCCGCGCCTCCTCCTCTCGAAGCCTTTCGTTATCCAACAACGCGCTGGCATAGGCTTGCTGAAACTCCTCCAGCGAAGGAGGCCTATCGCTCCACGCGGGAACGCCGATCCTCCCCACCCGCCGGCCGGCCAGGATCGAGAGGTTCGCCACGACATCCTGGATCCGGCTCGCGGATTGAATCAGATTAACGGCCAACCGCTCCACGGTCCGCGGCGCGGTCAACGGTGAGCGGATGAGCCACTCGTGAAACGGTAAAAGATCATACGAGGACGAAAAACGAAGGTGTACCGGATCGAGACCCAGCTCGTGTTCAGCCAGGCCGGTCATTTCTCGAACCTGCTCCAAGACCGGCCGGGGCAATCCAGCATAAGTCCCATGGGTTTTTTCCCCCGCTTGAAGAGAATGCAGCCATCCGCCACCGGACAGAAAAATGAGCCACACCAAAATGAACCACACCCAAACCATTACCGCTGACACCTCCAAAGGCATACGACGCCCCGCGGCGCCCGGCCGCCACCGGCCGGCTTTATCATAATCTCATATCCCCGCGCAACACCTCCCCCGCGGTTCCCATGAGGTGAGAAGATCCGCGAGCCAGGGCCGGATAGAATCGAGCCCCCCCTGGCCCGCGAAGGAATGACAGAACCATCCGGACCCATGCCGTAAGGCGTTGAGTACGAAGCCAAGCAGGTTTCTGGCCCGCGAAGGGATGGCAGAACCGTCTGGACCCGGACCCGCATGGCCGCTACCCGAAGGCTTGATAATCGCGGGGATTGAGTATAATTGACATGATGAGAGTTTGGGGGTACCTCATTGGTTGAGAGTGAAATCGCTGGCGTAGCTCAGCCGGTAGAGCAGCTGATTTGTAATCAGCCGGTCGGGGGTTCGAATCCCTTCGCCAGCTTAAATAAAATCAAGAATTTACGTCAAACCTTCTTTCGACGCCTTCCGCCCGTGCTAACAGGGTGCTAAAACCCAGACGAAAAAAACCCTCGTTTTGCCTGTTTCCCCATCCGGCAACATCCCCGCTTTGTGGGGTTCATCCGTTTGTTCGAGAGGGGAAGCATCATGAACGCAGTCCTCGATGAAGTCCAAGGCATCGCTGGCCTGAGGATCACCCTGAAACTCCCCCCTGCCATCCGCCGGCAGGATGAGGAATTGTTCTGGATGTTCCGGGAAAGGGCCGGCCGAATCCCGCGCCCGGTTCGTCCAACGGCAAACTTGGCGCATGATCATTCCCTGCGCGGCGTCGAGACATGACACGCCCATACGAGCGTGATTTTAGCTGTAGGGGATATTCCTGACCAATGCCCCATTCTAATAGGATATGAACAAACAGGGAATGGGATTTCAACTTGCCTCAAAAGGATCCTGGTCACCGATTTCTGGGCGGCCTACGACGCCATCCCCGGAGGCTTGCATCAGTGCTGCCTGTTCCACCTGCTCAACGAGTTGGTCAAGGTGGATCAGCGCAATCTCGCTGCGGAGTGGCAGGCATTCGCCCGGAAGACCAAGCGGCTGATCCAAGACGCGCTACAGTTGTGGGCGGGGGCGGATTTCACGCCGGAAGCGCCTTGCATCGCGCATCGAGCGGCTCTACAAACGTTTGCAGGATTTGGCGTTGGCCCGCTACACGAACATCGTTATGCGCCGCCTGGTCGCGCGGCTGGGGTTCGGCTATCCCATCTTCATTTCTAGAAGCATGGGCTATGGGGATGGTGAACCGGAATAACGGATTATCCCATCTTCATTCTTGTGCGTGTGCTCTTCTCGATATACGGGAACTGAACCGTCGGCTCTGGAAAGCCCAGATCCGTGTCTTATATCCGTTTCTCGAGGAACAACGCCAACTTATTCTCGAACGCGCAAAGCCTTTTATTAAACTGCCCTACATGGCCCGGAATGGAGAATTAATCGATAATATTCAAAATCTGGAACTTAGCCATATAGAAGCCGTGCTCGATTTGAAATTTAAGCGGTTCAACCGTGACTTGCTGGATCGGATCTCCATCCTCCGCAAAATCCGCAACGCCCTGGCCCACATGAAAACCGTGGATCCGGCATGGTTGAAAACGGAAGCGGTTTTAAATCCATTATAAAATTCATACAGTATAATGAACCCCAAAATTCAGACAGCGGATTAAGGTGGAAAACCGGAAGGCCGAGAGTAGACCAGGAGGGTTTCCACCATGACCCGAACATGACAACGATTCAACGGATCTTCACCCCCAACGCCAAATCGAGAAGAGATTGTATATGGTTCATTTTATTCGGTTTTGCGCAGCTTAGGCCGTTTTTCTTCTCATGACTACCCGGACGTTTCTCCACGGCAGAACCTCCGGCAAGGGGATATCCAACGCCGCAAGGAATTGCTGTGCCCCCCCCACAGCGTGGGTTTGGGCCAGACGCACGGACGACAGCCGCGAACCGGGATCAGGGACCCGCGCCAGCACTTGCCACAACGCCAGGCGGCCGGGCCAGCCGACACTCAAGGCTTTCTCGAGGTCCAGGCGTTTGGCCATGTGGGCGATGGTCCACACCGTCCCCACCGAGTGGCCCTCCCGCAGTTCGAGAGAGGGGGCCCCCGCCGTGAGCGCGGGCAGATCGCCCTTATGCTGGAGGGCGAATTCGAGGGCGGCGATCTCCTCAGGTTTGCACTGGGTCAGATTGGCGGCAGTCCGGTTATTGACCTTATCTACTTTGTGATAGGATTCGCGCGAGCGGGCGCTCTGATCGGTCTTGCCGTTCTTGGACATGCGGATGGGTTTGGTGATATCCGTTACTGCATTTGAGGATTCAAATGGAACTATTTGCTTCATTTTTATTGAGTTAGTGATTTAGGGGGGGGTGAAGATCCGATGTAAATGGCACAGCGACTACGGCCTCCTCCTCGGGATCTACACCCGGCGGACCGGCGGAATGCTCTTCTGGGACGATTAATAGGGATTAAAAATATTTGAATTTAAATTATCTTTAGAATTGACAAAAGGAAGAAATATGAAATAATATAAACTAATAAATGAAAATTTGTCAAAATACTGAACATCCGAACACCAAATGGCGAGTTGTCTTTATACGGCACAGACAGGGCATTCAAGATGGCCGTCACCCGGTTCAATAACAAGAGGTTAAATGGAATCCTCTGACAGAACGGTATTACATTAAAATATTTACGAGATTAATAGCAATAAGTAACGCATCCTGGATTGAATTGGATTTCCTGCAATATCACCCGAATTGTAAAAAATTTATTGTGTTTTATCTATGAATCAGTGGGGAATTATCAACGAATTCATAAATATAAAGAAAGAGGTTTAATAGGATGCCTTTCGTCGATCTTTCATTTCCCCTGAGGGGAACCTGTGTCCCTGTGGATCATGGATACGCCTTGTTTTCTGCCGTCAACCGGTGGATTCCCAGTCTGCATGGGAATCCCCGGCTGGCCTTGCACCCGATCCGGGGGGTGTACGCGGGGAACGGGGTGCTCCAGTTGACTCCTCGCAGCCGCCTCACGATCCGGTTGGAATCCGGCGAGATCACGACGTGCCTCCCGCTGGCGGGAAAAACCGTGATGATTCAAGGAATCCCCCTGCAGGTGGGCGTCCCCCGGGTGTATCTCCTGACTCCCGCGGCCAATCTTCGCGCGCGTCTGGTCACGATCAAGGGATTCCTGGAGGAGGCCGCGTTCCGGGAAGCCGCGCAGCGCCAACTGGATGATCTGCAGATTCAAGCCGAGCTGAAACTGGGTCCCCGCCGGACCGTGTGCATTCAAGACAAGCGGATCGTCGGCTACCCGGTGGCCTTGCTGGGACTCACGGCGGAGGAATCCCTCACGATCCAGGAGCACGGCCTGGGCGGCCGCCGGCGCTTCGGGTGCGGGGTGTTTGTGAGGGTGAGAGAGAAGAAATCATGAAAATGCCGAAAAGATTATTAGCAAAAAGCCTAGAGACGGATACGAACGGCCAGTCCATTGATTGCGAGCATGTTTATTTGCCCGGTCATTTGAAATGCGCCTTGGAATCGGCTTTGTCGATTGTGGATCTCACCGGCAAAGACCAACTGGCGGCATTGGGCTTGGATGAAGAAAAATGGTTCCCCCGGCTGCAAAAGGTCGTCTGCCTCGGGGCTGCGCTGCACGATCTGGGTAAAGCCAACGATCATTTTCAAGGGATGTTGCAACCGGACGAATTTCCCGACCGGAAAGGTCTTGTGCAAGGCCTGCGCCATGAATGGGTGACATACTTGATTCTCAGAGAAGCCATCGAGTGGTTATTTCCCGCATTGGATAACGATCCCATCAACTGGTTAGCGATGGAATGCGCGATCACCGGGCATCATCCCGCCTACAAGCGGTCCTCTCCTCCTAAACCGTGTTTAGACGGCAGTGGTTCAGAGATGATCCTCTATACCAAACATCCGGATTTCGAAGCCTGTTTGAGGTTTATTCGGGATCAATTTCAACTAAAAAATGAACCTTTTCTTCCATTGGCAACTATTCATTTATCGGGATCGAAAAGCATATTCAAACTGATCAGCCACGGTATTAGAGAGCGGCATCTATACTGGGAATCCATTTCACCTGAAGAAAAGCGTTTTGTCGCGGCCTGTAAAGCCTGCATGATTGCGGCGGATATCGCCGGATCCGCGTTGCCGGAGGAAATTTCGGACCGAACCCAGCAGGGGAATTGGATCAAGGCTGCCTTCTCGGCAATTCCCCGGCCGGAACAAATCGCCGATATCCTGGCTAGCCGGCTGCATTGCGCGGTGGATGAAATAGAGGACCGGTTGCGGCCGTTTCAAAAAGAAGCCGCGGAAAAGGCGGGACCGATCACCTTCCTGAAAGCCGGATGCGGCACGGGGAAGACACTGGCCGCGTACCACTGGGCAAGGAAACGATGTCCAGGGAAACGAGTGTATATCTGCTACCCCACCACCGGAACCGCCACCGAGGGATTCCGCGATTACCTTTTCAATCCCGATGAAAAAACCGGCAAATACGGGGCGGATCTGTTTACCAGCCGGGCGGATGTGGATAAAGCCATCATTCTGGGAATCCATCGCGGCCGTGAGGAAGAGGACCCGGAAGAAGGGGTGATCCGCATTGAATCCCTTAAAGCCTGGTCCACGCCGATGGTCAGCTGCACGGTGGATACGGTGCTCGGTTTGATTCAAAACAACCGCCGGGGCTTGTACGCCTGGCCGGCCTTGGCGGGCGCGGCGTTTGTTTTTGATGAAATCCATGCCTATGACGACAAACTCTTCGGCGCGTTGCTCCGCTTTCTGGAAGCCCTGCGCGGTATTCCCGTTTTATTGATGACCGCTAGTCTGCCGCAAAAACGTCTCGATATTTTGCGGAACAAATGCCAAAAAATGGGCGTTGATCTTGTGGAGATCGACGGCCCCAAAGAGATCGAAGAAATTCCCCGCTACCACCGGCAAGGAACCATCGACAACCAGGATCCTCTCCCCGCCATACAGCAGGAATACGTGCGCGGCGGAAAGATCCTCTGGGTTTGCAACACGGTCAACCGGGCGATGGATGCTTATGACTGGGCAAAAGTGGCGGGACTGGAACCGATTCTTTACCACAGCCGCTTCCGGTATGAAGACCGGGTACAGCAACATCAACAAGTCATCGCCCGATTTAAGGAAGATGAGCCTCAACCCGCCTTGGCGATTTGCACCCAGGTGGCCGAGATGAGCCTGGATCTATCGGCGTCGCTGTTGGTGACCGATCTGGCCCCCTTTCCCGCCTTGATTCAACGCTTGGGACGCCTCAACCGCCGCGCGAAAAAGGGAGATCCAACCCGCCCCTTTATCGTCATCGAGCCGGTGGATGAAGCGGGGGACCCGGAAAACCTGCCCTATACCGCCGCCGAATTGGATTCCGCCCGCCGGTGGCTTGATGCTCTTCCGGAAACGGGCATTTCCCAACTCGATTTGGCCCGGGCATGGGAAGAGAAGATCGAAGACAGCAAGGAACGCCGACCCGCCTACTGTCCATCCGCTTGGCTGGACGGAGGACCTATTACCAACGTTTTGGAGCTTCGGGAAGGCTCCCCTGGGATCACCGTGATTCAGGAAAGTGACCGGCAACGGGTGGCGGAAAACTTCCGCGAGCTGAAAAAAGTCTTGATTCCCATGAATCACCCTCCCCGGCATCTGGAGTGGCATAAATGGCCAAGATATCGGGGCATCCCCATCGCTCCGGAGGAGACGATTGATTACAGCGAGGAACGAGGTGCAAGATGGCTAAAAAAAGATCAAAAGTAAATGAAGAAGCTCCATCTAGCCTTACCATGCGCCTGTTTGATCCGGGTATGTCCATGCTGCACCGCGCCGGATTAGGCGGCTTGGCGTGTACTCTTCGGTATATCGAACGGGCTTACAGAGAAGAACAAATCTCAGAAGATGAAATTCCTGGTATTCCTTGGAATGATAATACACCGCCGTGGAGCATTGATAAATTGGAGGTCACCCTTAACTTCGGAGAACCGGAACATGCGGGAGAGTTCTTGAAACGATTATTCTCCTTGGCTTTTCAAATTCGTGACAGTCTTATCTATCTTCCTGG
Organism: Candidatus Omnitrophota bacterium; assembly: GCA_013177805.1. Classification (GTDB taxonomy): domain Bacteria; phylum Hinthialibacterota; class Hinthialibacteria; order Hinthialibacterales; family Hinthialibacteraceae; genus JABLXU01. The sequence goes on along the minus strand of JABLXU010000006.1, from coordinate 77,723 downwards.
ACAATATATCCATCCACCTAGCAAGGAAGTTCTAATTGATTTGCAAAGTGGCCTGACACTCACTTTTCTTCAACATGGCCGAGTACGTGATTTAGAAAAAAATGACACCATCTTATCATATCAGGTAGATGATAAAGATATACTTATCTCCTATAGAAAATGCAATAAATTCAAACATCAGGTAGGCTGGAAGGATTTAGTTGATAAGAAAGGATGCCTTCAATCCAAACCGATCGAAGTCATTGGTCCTCTCAATCCCGGGGCTGTCGTCCGTCACAACGCCTTTCCATCCGACACGAAAATCGAAGAATCCGTAGACCAAGTATTAGCATTATATTTTGCCATAGTTGGATGTTTGACGCTTCCGGTCAACCGGGGGTGTGGAGTATTGGTCATTCCGGATGTCCAAGATCTTGTTCAATTTGCTGAGAATCGTCCCTATATGACACCGTTGGTTTCTCGCGAATGCCGAATCACGAACGCAGGTGACGCGGTATTGCAAGCCCAGATTCGCCTGAAATCAAAAAAGGTAATAGATTGGTACGAGATTCCTGCTTGCCACGCGATTACCTTTCAACCCACGCCCTGGGCCAGCCAGCAAAAATCCCGCGTCCGGGCAATGATAGTACCCCCCGGGGAAGAAAAGCGGTTAGAACGATTTGAATCAGCTCTGAAAGAGCTGCCCCCGAGAATTGTTTCCCACACGAAAAAGGAAACCACTGGCAAAGGGAAAGACAAAAAAACCATCGAAAAAACCGAATGGTTTTGGGTGGACAGCATCATCCGCCCGTTGATCGCCGATAACTTAGCCCGAAACCAGCCTTTCTACCAAGGATTCACTAATCTGATGGTCCAAATGGATCCTATCAGCAAAAAACCTCTTCGCGAAAAAATCCACTTTGAAAAGAAAGGATTGAAAGCCATGGTTGATAAAACGATGGAAGGCGTACAAAAGGCTTTTATCGAATCCGTTCACAAAGCGATGTCTCAAACGTACGGCCGGATCAAGGAAGAAACTCAGGGTTCTGATAAAAAACCTCTGACTCAAGCAACGAAAAAGCGATGGAGCAATCAGTATGATCGTTGGCGGATCGCTTTTTCCGGAGCGAAGACCCCAGAACAGATCCGGTATGCCTTATGCGACATGTTCAGCCGGGCGGGTGGTATCGAAGTGTTGAAAAAACAATGGCAAGAGGTATTGCCGATGATCAGTGATCATGAGAATTGGCAACTAACCCGGGATTTAGCGCTTCTCGCCCTGTCCAGCTATACCGGGAAAGAAGTTGAAATATTGGAATCCGATGCATCAAATGAACAAAGTGTTTAAATAACAGGAGGATAGTCCAATGGCACTTCACGTATTCGCGAGTATCATCACCCCGTTTGGCGCCGCCGCCAACAACCGTTCGGAAACCGAAGGCAATATCACCACCTTGCAGAAACTCATCTGGCAAGGTCAAACACACTCCACTGTTAGCGCCGAAGCGATCCGTTTTGCTTTGCGGCGCTTGCTGGCGCAGGCCGAGGAGGAAGGAACCAACCGCAACTTCAATGAAGACACCCGGATCAATGAATGGCAAGACCGGGAATTCAAGCGTTGGGAAGCTTCTTCCAAGGAGACACCCTACATTGATGACGACCTTCTCGGATTCATGTCCGCCGAAGCCGCGAAAAACGAAGGAGAAACGGGAACTGCCAATGTGCGCCGGGCGGTTCTGGAAGTCACTCGCGCCATCTCCTTGAATCCCTGGTACGGCGACATCACCTTCAATGCGGCTTCCCCCGCCGCCACGCCTTCCGCCGCCAAAAAAGGTGAAAATCCGGTTCCTTACGGCACCGAGGTCCACGCCACCCGCTACCAGTTCGGACTGGCCATGACGCCCGAACGCCTGCGCGATCCCAGCCGCGCCGCGAAGGCGCTACGCGCGATCGGCCATCTGCGCTCGGTCGCCGGCAATCACGGGCGCTTTCTGTATGATTTTTCTCCCGACGCCATCATTCTGCGGATTACCGATGATCCCGCGCCCCGGTTGCTTTATTGCTTCAATACTGATGACGATGGCAAAACCTTCCACGCGCGATCCCTGCTCAGCCGGATCGATGTGGGCGATGTGCTGGCTGAAGAATTGATTTTGGGCGTCAGTGATCTTTCCTGGAAAATCGCCGAGGATTTCAATGGAAAAGGCGTGGAAGTCATGGGGGTGAAAGCCGCCATCGACAAGGCTTGTAAAGATCTCGACAGCCAATTATCCATCGCGGGGTGAACCATCATGATCGGAGTTTACGTTACGGTCCCCGCCGCCTGTTTCCGCAAGGGATTGGCGCGGGAATACCTGGAAACGGAAATCATCCCACCGCCCGCCACCTGTTACGGTTTTCTGCTCTCCCTGGTGGGTGAAACCAACCGGCTCAAGCATATGGGAGTTCGAGTCACACCCATGTTGCTAAGTGAACCAGAATGTAGTGTTGTATTAAGGAAAAGGTGGCGAGTAAAAGAAGACAATTATTGGGTAGATCCAAATGGACAGGTTCACATAGTATCAAGAACAAAGAAAGCTAGAGAGAAATTTGAAATCTGGGTACGTGATCAAGGTTGGCCAAAACCTAATTATTCTTATGGATTGGGATGTGGATCAAATTCATGTCCCGATTACCAGCAAATCCTTACTGGAATCGAGTTGATCATCTGGCTCGATTCCAGCGAGGATGCAAACCAGGACAATCCCTTGGAAAAGCGCGTTCAAGAAGCGCAGGATCCACTCACGCGGAATGGAATAAAGCGTTTCGGTGGTTTGAGCCTGGGCGAAAGCACCCATCTGGTGGATCAGGTATCCCTCTATGGAGGAAAACTCAAGGAATGCTTGCGTCCATCGAAAATCCGGCTCTATAAACTGAATGATCAAGGATTGCTCGGGCTTCCTGTTTGGGTTGATCATGTGGGTTCCGCGGGAACGGTTCATGTTGTGGGCGAGCTGGTTGAAATCGACGCAATCCAGCCTCCGGAGATTGCGGAAATGCCCCAAATCGTGTCATCACGTACAATGTAATGGAAATTAAACCATGACTGACATCGCACCGCCCCTTACCCGCGTCATGGCCCTTCACGCATTGCTGTATTGCGAGCGGCTCTTCTATTTCGAGGAGGTCGAGGAGATCCGCGTCGCCGACGCCAACGTCTTCGCCGGCCGCCGCCTGCATGAAGAACTGGCTGAGGACGAATCACTCGAGACCTATCAACTCGAAGACGAAGAACTCGGACTGGTGGGTAAGCTGGACGCCATCCGCACCCGGGATGGAGAAATCTATCCTTACGAGCACAAGCGCGGGCGGTCCAACAATGGGCTGGCGTGGAACTCGGATCGCGTGCAGGTGGGCGCGTACGCCATGCTGCTCGAACGGGCGGTCCAAAAGCCGGTCCGTTCCGCCCGCATCCGGTATCACCGTGACAACAAAACCGTCGTGGCGCCCGTGGATGACATACTCCGTGGCGAGGTCCGCCGGGCCATCGCCCGCGCCAACGAATTGCGGGAATCGCCCACAAGACCTCCCATCACGAAAAACGAGAAACTGTGCGTGGCCTGTTCGCTCTCTCCCATCTGCTTGCCGGAAGAGACGCGCAAGGAACGGGATCCGGCGTATGAATCCATCCGCCTCTTTCCTCCCAAGCGGGAGACGCAGACCATTCACATTCTCGGCCACGGTGACCGCCTCTCCCGCCACGGTGATACGCTCAAGGTGATCACCCGGGAAGCGGGCGAGACGGTGCTGCCCATCGAGGACATCGGCGAGATTGTCATCCATGGCTACGCCCAGGCCTCCACACAGGCGTTGGCCGAATGTGCCTACCGGGATATCCCCGTCCACTGGTTCACCAGCGGGGGGAATTATCTCTGCGCGTTGACCACGGGAGTCGGGCGCGTGCAACGGCGGTTGGGCCAATATCAATTTCTCGCGGATCCCGTCAACCGCCTGACCTTGGCGAAGAAAACGGTGATCAACCGTATCGAGAACCAGTTTCAGTACCTCCTGCGGTTAACCCGTAACGGTTCCGAGACGCGCGGGAAGATCGTGAAGCATCTCCGGCAGATGAAGAAACTCAAGCGCCAGGCCGAAAACGCCAACGACCCGGACGAGCTACGGGGATACGAGGGCGCGTGCGGTAACACCTATTTCTCCGCGCTGCGGCGGGTCCTGCAGGGAACCATTCCCCCGGAGTTCGAATTCCAGAAACGGACCCGCCGCCCGCCCCGCGACCGGTTCAACGCGATCTTGAGTTTCGGGTACGCGCTGCTCTACCGCAGCGTCATGAGCGCTATCCTGCAGGTCGGGCTGGAACCCGCGCTGGGGTACTACCACACTCCCCGCTCTTCCGCCCATCCGCTGGTGATGGATATCATGGAACTGTTTCGGGTGCCGATCTGGGATCAAACCGTGATCGCCTCCCTGCGGCGCAACCGGTGGGATCCGACGGTGGATTTTCAGTGCACCCCGGTGAAAGTCTGGTTAAGTGACGACGGCCGCAAAAAAGCGATCGAGCTCTTTGAAAATCGATTGAATGATTCCTGGAAACATCCCATCCTGGATTATTCGCTGAGCTATTACCGGCAAATCGAACTGGAAGTGCGGTTGCTGGAAAAGTGCTGGACGGACGAATCCAGCTTGTTCGCCACGTCCCGGATCCGGTGAGGTAACACGCATGGCCCGGCAATGGCATATTGTGGGATACGATATTCGTGACCCGAAGCGGCTGCGGCGCGTCGCCCGCCTCATGGAGGGATATGGACACCGCATTCAATATTCCTTGTTTTGCGTGCAGGCTTCTTCCCGCCAGATCGAGCGGCTGCGCTGGGAACTCAGCCAGGTGGTCCATGAGGAAGATCATATTCTAATCGTGGGGCTTTGTTCCAAGTGCGCCGAGGGAGTCACCGAACAATCCGGCGAGGTCCGCTGGGATATTGACCCGCCAACGTTTCAAGTCCTTGGCGGGAAATTCAAGGATGAGGCTCTGTGTCAAGCGGATTCTTGAGGATTGCCTTTCATGCGGTTGGGTTTGTTGAAGTAATTATTTGTATCTTAAGAATGAGTGATATGTAAAATCGTGAATTCAAGCAGTATAAAGGACTTAGGACGATGTTTATTTTCGAGTTTGTCCTTATTTTCCAAAATTGTTGTGATTTGAATTCGCCGCGTGAAAACGGATCAACTAACCTCTTGAGATTCCGTGAGATGCAAAGTCGGCCGTGAAACTATCTTTGATGCCGTAAGGCGTTGAGCACTATTTTCCCTACGGAAATCGAATCCGGTTCTTCGTGTGAAACTATCTTTGATGCCGTAAGGCGTTGAGCACCCGGGCGAGGTGTTGGGGCGCAGTCCCGCGTTCGACTGTGAAACTATCTTTGATGCCGTAAGGCGTTGAGCACCCCTGCCCTCCTCGTTCACGCGCGCGAGGATTGAGTGGTGAAACTATCTTTGATGCCGTAAGGCGTTGAGCACGTATATATCCTATATACTACCCAGACTTATCGCACAATAGTGAAACTATCTTTGATGCCGTAAGGCGTTGAGCACTTCCCAAGGGCATAGAATAGACACCCGTATGATTCAGTGAAACTATCTTTGATGCCGTAAGGCGTTGAGCACCCCTTGGGAGGGGTATTCAAGGGTGTCACCCCTCCCGTGAAACTATCTTTGATGCCGTAAGGCGTTGAGCACGCAGGCGGTCTCGGTGGGTAGATTAGCTGAGATATTGTGAAACTATCTTTGATGCCGTAAGGCGTTGAGCACCAATGGGCATATTGCCGGGAATACGGATCGGACTATGTGAAACTATCTTTGATGCCGTAAGGCGTTGAGCACGCATACAAATACGGAACCCTGAAGTTACGCTGGGACGTGAAACTATCTTTGATGCCGTAAGGCGTTGAGCACTCCCAAGCCCTGAATACCACCTTTCTGGAAGCCCAGTGAAACTATCTTTGATGCCGTAAGGCGTTGAGCACCGGACACGCTGTATCTGTTCCATCCGCATTATCTATGTGAAACTATCTTTGATGCCGTAAGGCGTTGAGCACATTTTATCGCCGGTATGGAACTGCGGCCGGCGCGTGTCGTGTGAAACTATCTTTGATGCCGTAAGGCGTTGAGCACAAAAGGGAAACAATAAGGGATTGATGACATCGGTTGTGTGAAACTATCTTTGATGCCGTAAGGCGTTGAGCACCTGGAATGCCGTAGATAATTTCTCCATTCAAGAAGTGAAACTATCTTTGATGCCGTAAGGCGTTGAGCACCAGACCGTCTAGGAGGCAACCATGAGCGAAACCAAGTGAAACTATCTTTGATGCCGTAAGGCGTTGAGCACACGGAACGTCAGATTTGGATTCAGTTGTGGATCCTGGTGAAACTATCTTTGATGCCGTAAGGCGTTGAGCACCGCATCCGGATCGTGTCAACCTCGGCGCCGAAAATTTGTGAAACTATCTTTGATGCCGTAAGGCGTTGAGCACCTAATGGATCTGCGGGAACGCTCACAAACAGCGGATTGGTGAAACTATCTTTGATGCCGTAAGGCGTTGAGCACTGGAACAGGGTGACGTGAGTATAGGGCGACCTCCTGTGTGAAACTATCTTTGATGCCGTAAGGCGTTGAGCACATATTCCCTCTGCGCCCTCTGCGTCTCGGCGGTGAAGTGAAACTATCTTTGATGCCGTAAGGCGTTGAGCACTGACCTGGTGGAGGCGGTGGAGACCTACCACGAGGCGGTGAAACTATCTTTGATGCCGTAAGGCGTTGAGCACCCAACAAACTCAGCGGGGCGGCGCGATCCGCGAACAGTGAAACTATCTTTGATGCCGTAAGGCGTTGAGCACCAGGAAGCGATCGAAGAACTGCGAGCCGTGTTGATAGTGAAACTATCTTTGATGCCGTAAGGCGTTGAGCACTTCGACGGAAAGGCGGCCACTCCTTTGCAGTCGCGGGCGGTGAAACTATCTTTGATGCCGCAAGGCGTTGAGCACTAGTAGGTGGTAAAAGTAGTGCTCAAGGAGATACTAGTGAAACTATCTTTGATGCCGCAAGGCGTTGAGCACATGATTGGGTCTTTATATATTCCTTTGATTTTAATACGGTGAAACTATCTTTGATGCCGCAAGGCGTTGAGCACGTTATACCCCAGGTGGAAGAATTCCTGTATATTTTTGTGAAACTATCTTTGATGCCGCAAGGCGTTGAGCACCGGGAACGGATTCTCATCGAGATGGAACCCGATCCTGTTGTGAAACTATCTTTGATGCCGCAAGGCGTTGAGCACTTTTCCACCTCCGCCGTGAAGACACAAAATACCACGGTGAAACTATCTTTGATGCCGCAAGGCGTTGAGCACATACTTGTCCGAGTTACTTCTAGAGAAAGATTATGGTGAAACTATCTTTGATGCCGCAAGGCGTTGAGCACCGAGGATTTATTTCTCAGCGACCATCTGCACTATACGTGAAACTATCTTTGATGCCGCAAGGCGTTGAGCACTATTCGCCAAGGCGCAAGCGGACTGCCTGGAAATTGTGAAACTATCTTTGATGCCGCAAGGCGTTGAGCACTGGTCCAAAACGAAATCCGGCCCGGCATGTCCGTAGTGAAACTATCTTTGATGCCGCAAGGCGTTGAGCACCATGCAGTTTTAGAAACGTAAAATCTGGGCCCCCCTGTGAAACTATCTTTGATGCCGCAAGGCGTTGAGCACATTTCTCCGGAATTGAACGTTGTTGATTTTTAAAATCATGTGAAACTATCTTTGATGCCGCAAGGCGTTGAGCACAGCCCATAATGGCCGGGAAAACATTCCCGGCGTTGTTGTGAAACTATCTTTGATGCCGCAAGGCGTTGAGCACGAATTTAGAGGAGGCCAGGAGTGGCAAAATTACTCGTGAAACTATCTTTGATGCCGCAAGGCGTTGAGCACTTCCGCCCTTACGTAATCCAGATAGTTTCGCAAGTGTGAAACTATCTTTGATGCCGCAAGGCGTTGAGCACAGTTTTGAGTTTTCACCGCAGAGACGCGGAGAGCGGTGAAACTATCTTTGATGCCGCAAGGCGTTGAGCACCCCTACGGCGCGAGAATCTAATATCATGGGATTCCTAGTGAAACTATCTTTGATGCCGCAAGGCGTTGAGCACATGATTTCGGGTTGGATGTGCCGGAATTTCATCACATGTGAAACTATCTTTGATGCCGCAAGGCGTTGAGCACAGTTTTCTAAATGATATACCGTTAAATGATTTACGTGTGAAACTATCTTTGATGCCGCAAGGCGTTGAGCACTGGCGTCGGTGTCGCCGCCGGTGTCGGCGTATTCATGTGAAACTATCTTTGATGCCGCAAGGCGTTGAGCACAAAATTGAGAAAGGTAAAGATCGCAAAATATTACTTGTGAAACTATCTTTGATGCCGCAAGGCGTTGAGCACCGGGAGCGATACGGGATCGACGTAGAGACTCCCACGGTGAAACTATCTTTGATGCCGCAAGGCGTTGAGCACTATAGTTTCTTCATCTTTCTTTCCTCCTGCCGGTTGTGTGAAACTATCTTTGATGCCGCAAGGCGTTGAGCACGAAATCTCATCGGCCTCGCCCGCCTCTTCCACGGCCGTGAAACTATCTTTGATGCCGCAAGGCGTTGAGCACCCGGTCAAAGTAGGAAGCACGGTTGTTTTCGCCGAGTGAAACTATCTTTGATGCCGCAAGGCGTTGAGCACGAAAATCCGTGGATGTCAGCGAATCCATCAATCCCGTGAAACTATCTTTGATGCCGCAAGGCGTTGAGCACCCCAAACTTTTGCGGTGCATCCCGGATCAACCAGTGTGAAACTATCTTTGATGCCGCAAGGCGTTGAGCACGGAAAGCAAATTATTTCCAAATGTCATGTCAGCCGCCGGTGAAACTATCTTTGATGCCGCAAGGCGTTGAGCACATAGAATCTATAGGGGATAATATTCGGAATCTTCCTGTGAAACTATCTTTGATGCCGCAAGGCGTTGAGCACTCTACACGACTTCCTGATGCAACCAGTAAAACAAGTGAAACTATCTTTGATGCCGCAAGGCGTTGAGCACTAACTAAATGAACAATTATCAATTGCATTGTAGTAGGTGAAACTATCTTTGATGCCGCAAGGCGTTGAGCACAACGTCGTCACGGAGCGTCGTTCCAGAGGTCATCAAGTGAAACTATCTTTGATGCCGCAAGGCGTTGAGCACTTGAAGAGCCGCCAGTACTCGTCGGTGATCCCGAGTGAAACTATCTTTGATGCCGCAAGGCGTTGAGCACCGAATCGCGAGGAAATGGATATCCTGGCAATCCCTGTGAAACTATCTTTGATGCCGCAAGGCGTTGAGCACTTGTGGCGGTTGATGAAATTGGCGGACGTGCTGAGTGAAACTATCTTTGATGCCGCAAGGCGTTGAGCACATTCGATCCGTGCGGATATCACGCGGATGTTCGTGCGTGAAACTATCTTTGATGCCGCAAGGCGTTGAGCACAGATGAAACTTCAGATCTGGAACGGCAGTGAATGGGTGAAACTATCTTTGATGCCGCAAGGCGTTGAGCACTCAGTAAGTCATACTATTGGGGGGGGGATTGTCCTTGTGAAACTATCTTTGATGCCGCAAGGCGTTGAGCACTCTGCTGCACAGTGAGAATATTTGTGTTGGCAGTGGTGTGAAACTATCTTTGATGCCGCAAGGCGTTGAGCACTCGGCCGCGATTTCATCGTGAATCCGGCTATCTTCTAGTGAAACTATCTTTGATGCCGCAAGGCGTTGAGCACCACAGTCTGACATCTTGCATTTTGCAAGAAGGCCGCCGTGAAACTATCTTTGATGCCGCAAGGCGTTGAGCACGATGTCATGGTTGTGATGTGTTGTGTGATCTGCGTTGTGAAACTATCTTTGATGCCGCAAGGCGTTGAGCACAAAAGGCGATCGATCGGCTATCCCACCGAAAAAAAGTGAAACTATCTTTGATGCCGCAAGGCGTTGAGCACAAAAGGCGATCGATCGGCTATCCCACCGAAAAAAAGTGAAACTATCTTTGATGCCGCAAGGCGTTGAGCACTCGGCCGCGATTTCATCGTGAATCCGGCTATCTTCTAGTGAAACTATCTTTGATGCCGCAAGGCGTTGAGCACAAGATGTTTATGGAACCGCGATCGGTTCCGTCGAGGTGAAACTATCTTTGATGCCGCAAGGCGTTGAGCACACAAAAGTGCCGAATTAATTTTGCATGAGTATCAAAGTGAAACTATCTTTGATGCCGCAAGGCGTTGAGCACTGCTAGTGCACACACAATCACACACATACAACCAGTGAAACTATCTTTGATGCCGCAAGGCGTTGAGCACTAGTTTTAGAAACGTAAAATCAGGGCCCCCCTTTTCCGGTGAAACTATCTTTGATGCCGCAAGGCGTTGAGCACCGACAACGATGAATCGGCGGCCTCCCGCTTGGGAGAGTGAAACTATCTTTGATGCCGCAAGGCGTTGAGCACTCTCCTGTCTGGTTTATGCAGGGCGGGACACGGTGTGAAACTATCTTTGATGCCGCAAGGCGTTGAGCACACCGGGAGTTCGTTACCCTGAAAGACCCCTCCACGGTGAAACTATCTTTGATGCCGCAAGGCGTTGAGCACTCGTTGGCGACGGATTTCGCGGGGGCGGCGCACAATCGTGAAACTATCTTTGATGCCGCAAGGCGTTGAGCACAATCAGGTAATCTGACGTTAGCGGGAAAACTGATGTGAAACTATCTTTGATGCCGCAAGGCGTTGAGCACATAATGATGATAATCCATTTAAAGATGATTGCATGTGAAACTATCTTTGATGCCGCAAGGCGTTGAGCACTAACTGGAAATAAAAATCTAAGTTTTTTCGTTTTCTCAGGTGAAACTATCTTTGATGCCGCAAGGCGTTGAGTACATCGTTGCCGGTATTTTCTGAACGCCGGACAACGTGTGAAACTATCTTTGATGCCGCAAGGCGTTGAGCACGTAGTTCATCAAACAGTGTTGATGTAATTAGAAATAGTGAAACTATCTTTGATGCCGCAAGGCGTTGAGCACACCTTGCCGTCAATCCCCCGTTCTACGCCGTACCACGTGAAACTATCTTTGATGCCGCAAGGCGTTGAGCACTCGGCCAAGTGGTGACCAAAGGAAAATGGTACAAATGTGAAACTATCTTTGATGCCGCAAGGCGTTGAGCACTTGCTAAGGGACGCTTCACAGATGTCCTCGCGAAGGTGAAACTATCTTTGATGCCGCAAGGCGTTGAGCACTCCCTCATCAGACGGTTCTCTACGGGGAACCGGACGAGTGAAACTATCTTTGATGCCGCAAGGCGTTGAGCACCTTATTCCAGTCGTGTAACCGGTAGCATCTTTTCTGTGAAACTATCTTTGATGCCGCAAGGCGTTGAGCACTAAAAGTCATCTAAACAGAGCATAAAATTTATTAATGTGAAACTATCTTTGATGCCGCAAGGCGTTGAGCACACGGAAAATCAACCATCACCCCCCTCGTCGGCCACAAGTGAAACTATCTTTGATGCCGCAAGGCGTTGAGCACTTCTCATCCCGGATTTCAAAATTCTTCCACTCCCAAGTGAAACTATCTTTGATGCCGCAAGGCGTTGAGCACAAAAAGACGAAATTTATGAGGTGAATCCGTTGCATCTGTGAAACTATCTTTGATGCCGCAAGGCGTTGAGTGTGTAACTTTTTTCCGTTTTTCAGGCGGCCTGAGCTAACTGTATAAGCGGCGGATAGTTGAGCTTATTTTCATACAATCGTTTCCGCTCTTGCGCGGCATGAAATCGCCAATAGGCCAGATAGTCCTCGCTCTTCTCCAGGGACGCAACCGCAAGATCGCTTCCGCGCCTTCCACGCTCCACCGCTTGCCCTCCCCTTCCATCCGCTTCTTCACCACCGAGCCGCACGCCGATTCCACCACCCCCGTCGCCACCGGCATCCCCGCGGCCAAATATTCATCGTACCGCATCCATTTCTTGTGCCCCTCGAAATAGGTAATCGCCTTCTCCAACGCCTGGCGCGCGCTTCCTTTCAACCTCCGCTTGGTGATCGTTTGCTTCAGGCCGCCGATCACGTACCCCACGCCCCCTTTCAAGATCTGCTCCATGCGTTCTTGCACCCAGATCCGCCCCGCGTCACTCCCCACCCCGTGCAGCGCGTGGGCCGCTTCCCACAAGTAATTCCGCACATGGATGATATCCAGAATGAAGGTCACCCCGCCGCGCCAGCCGCAAAAGATCCCCAAGGCCAGGCTCCACAAGCCCAGCGCCCCGTCCAGCAGCACCACCAGCGGCTTGCTTTGGGTGGGATCCCGCCTCTCCGTGTCTTTCTTCATCTCCCGCATGACATCCGCCTTGGCCCGCTTCACGCTCGCCATCCGGCGGATGTTTTGCCCCTTCGGCTCCTCCTCTTTCCCCGTTTCTTTCCGGCGGGCGCGGTGCGCCTCCGGATTCACCAGCCTTTCCGCCAAATCCGCCGCCGACCGCTCCTTCCGGTCCACCGTGTAACTCACTCCCACCAGGGCTTCCTTCTTCTTCGGCCGCCGGTCCCCGGACTCCTCGCGGGCTTGGAGCTTCGCCGCTTCCGACTGGATCATCGGCACCCCCTTCCCGTCCATCGAAACCACCACCAACTCGCCTTCTTCTTCCGGCGCCGGCGGAGTCTTGTGCGCGTAATACGCGTCGTAATCCCGGGCCCCCTCCCGCGCCACCAGCACCATGCCGCTTTCCACCAGCGGAACCCCGAAAAAGTGCTGCAGGCGCTCCGCGCCTTCCGCGAACGGATGATCCAGACTCAACAGATTCATCCACTCCTGCAGGTAATAGGAATAGCACCGTTCGGGTAAATTGACTTCCTCATCCAAGGGAAACACCCCCGGCTCCCCCGCGGTCCGGTAACACGTTCGGGGTACGGGCAACGCACCAAAGAGGGAAACATATCTTCGGGGATGCAACCCCGATTCTTTCGCGAGGATCACCCCGTCTTCTCGCTGGATTTCATCGCCGACCTCCCCCGTCCCCCGCTGAGCAAAGTAGGTTTTCAGGGCGGCCAAGCCGAGGGGAATCAGTTTCTGGAATATGAGCGCTTCCATCTCGTGCGCTTCATACTGGTCCGCGTTCTGCAGGATCCACTCGATTAGGCTCTCGAATCCGTCGCGGCCTTCGGCTATACTGGTTTCGATGTCATAGGCGTTCATGGGAAGCTCTCCTGGGGTGATACATCGGGACATTCGAGTGATGTTTCCGGTATTTTGCCACAAAGGGAGGGGCTTCTCTATTGGTAAGTTACAGGGAGTGAAATATTTAGCATAAATTTTTTAAATTTACACACTGGATTCCAGTGAAACTATCTTTGATGCCGCAAGGCGTTGAGCACTCGAAACCTTCGACTGCGGCCCGTGGCGCGGACTTGTGGTGAAACTATCTTTGATGCCGCAAGGCGTTGTGCACCGGCAGGGAGAATTTTTGGGTTGCGGTGGGAGGATGTGAAACTATCGTAACAGATCACTCTTCTTAAGTGCTAACCGGTGGGAAAAGCAGCAGGTGCCCGGTGCGCACATATTCCCGCAGGGCGGCCACGAAGGTCGCGAAGAGATTGTAACCGCGCCGTTTCAGAGTGCGGAATATAACTAATCAAAAACCCTTGAATCAACGCGCTTTCGTCGCTGCGGTTGCCGTACATGTTCTTGAGGATCAGCAACACGAAGCGGACCTCGCGCTCCCCGTGGTTGTTGGTCGCGGGGACTTCCGGATGGCTCAGAAAGGTGAAGAGCTCGTCCCGGTATTTTTCCAGACGCCGGGCCAGGCGGCGCGCTTCGGTAACCGCAACGCCTCCTGGATCAGCCGCTTGACCTGGCATGTGAGTGTCAAGCCTGGCGCGTAATGCCAATAGGGCGTCAACAACAACAATCTGTGGCCGGGATGGCATGGCTGGCTGCACGCTTTTTTCATCCTTCGGGTTTTCTTCCCGGTTTGGGCCGAGGCTTTCAGGTGTGGGGCCGGAGTGGAGCAATTCGGATAGAATTTGCTCGACAATGGCGAACCGGTTCTTTTTATGCTTAAAAAACTTCTGACCCGGCTCGGAATTAACGCTCTGTATAATTTATTTTTTTCGCGGCGGGATTCACCCTGGAAAAGAGGGGGATTTCGAGCGAGTTTCACTTCAGGTGAGTGACCTGTTACAAGATATCCTATTTTCTAGATATTTGGTGATTTCGATAGCCCTGAGAATCCGATCTCGAGTTGTCCAATATTCCCCTTTATACGGTGAGCGGTCCTCGGGGCGGGCATTTCGCTTGCCGAAAAGCCGGGTGGTGGAGATAGTAGTGTGGCAGAGCCATACCGGGGTTGATGGAATGCCTTTAATGGTCATGCATGAAACCTTCGAGTTGAAACAAATTTTTAGATCCGTTCCTGGCTTCTTGCCAGTTCCTCGTATTCCGACTTATTCATCCAGGGGGAAGATTCCACCCTCATCCTGGCGAACCAATGAGATCGGTCCCGCGGGTGGGGAAATCCTGTCCGGTTGTGGCACCCGCTTGGTCCTTTCCTCAAAATCCTTAATCATTTCTTCACCCCGCCGACGGATGGCGGTAGGGATTTCCATGAAGGTACGATGATTTAGGAATGGTGCCTTTGGGCTTATCCATGGGCGGAGTCATACTCTGCCACCCTTGAGCGGATTGAAGAGAAAAAAACCTGAGGAAGGTTGGTATCTGGGTTGGGAAACGATACCTGGGAAAGGAGTGAAAACGGGTAGAGTTTGGGCTCAAATGGTATCGTATTGGTATCGTAAGGAGTTTTACAAAGAAGGAAAATCGATCGTAACTTTAGTCTTTTCAGGTTACGCCGGACAGGACTCGAACCTGTAACCTCCTGATCCGTAGTCAGGTGCTCTATCCAATTGAGCCACCGGCGCATTATGCAATCTTGTTCGGTGAGGATGGTTGCATTATATCCTGCTCCGGTAGTCAGGCAAGCCCTTATCCAAGTGACCCGCTCTACTCGTCCGGACGTGCGCATCGCGGCTGGCATCCGGGCAGCCCATAGCGAAACGCGTCAGTCCATGGGCTGCCATTTGGGATCCTAGGCTGCTGTTCGGAATCATCGGCCGCCGGCTTCGGGTATGGGTTTTTCGCTTGAAATGGGAATGGCTTGTGGAAAATCCTTTTCATTCCTCACCCAAACCAATAGCATATACCGTGCATAACTCCCAGCGCGTACAGGCTGGCGATCAGGTCGTCAAGCATGATTCCCACACCCCCGGGCAGGTGTTGAAACCGGTAGGCCGGCGGGGGTTTCAGAATGTCGAAGACCCGGGCCAGAAAAAACGCGGGAACTGTATACTGCCAGCCCGCCGGTAAAAACAAGACCGCCCAAAAATATCCGGCCACTTCATCCACATTTACCCTCGGATCGTCCTTGACACCGGTCAGCCGCTCTGTGCTTTCGGCGCAAAGGATGCCGATTACGGTCACGCCCAGCAATATTGTCAACGCCACCGGCCATTGGGCCAAAGTCAGCGCGCGGGGAAACAGCCAGGTATGCAACGCCCAAGCCGCCAGCGCGCCCCAGGTGCCCGATACCGGCCAATGTCCGGTGCATGCGGTGGTCGAAATGAGATAAGCCGTTTTTTGCGTCCACGTAGCGTTCATCCATTGGGGAGGGAGTGATTTCAAGAGGAGATTCCTTATTCGCGGACGATGGTAATGTCGGTATTGACGTAGCCGTACAGGTTTTCTTCATCCGCCGCCGTAATGCGCACCGGGGCAAAGCGGCCCGTGATCAATTTGTCGCCACGCACATGCACTTGCCCGTCGATTTCCGGCGCTTGTCCGGAGTAACGTCCCCAGTAGCCGTCCCCTTCCGGGTCAGGCCGGTCGATCAGCACGGTGAGCATGCTGCCGATCAATTTTTCATTCTTGGCAAGGGCCCGGTCCGAGGCCCAGTCAATCACGGTGCGGTAACGTTTTTCCTTGATCCGGTCCGACACATGATTGGGCAGGGCCGCGGCCTCGGTTCCTTCCTCGCGGGAATACATAAAGGCCCCCACGCGGTCGAAATCCAGTTCCTCCAACAGGCGCATCAAGTTTTGGAAATGATGATTCTTCTCGCCCGGAAAGCCCACGATCACCGTCGTCCGGAAGGTCATATTGGGCCGGACTTCCCGCAACCGGTGCACCGCCCGCTTGATATGCACATCGGTCGCGCCCCGTTTCATCAATTTCAGAATGAAGGGATCGCTGTGCTGGATGGGCATATCCACGTACGAAACGAGTTTTTCACTACGGGCGAAATAATGGACCAACCGGCGGTCGATCAAGTGGGGATATAGATACATCAGGCGGATCCACTCGATGCCGTCGATCTCTTCCAGATGGGCCAGCAAATCCGTAAGGGCCAGGCGTTTGTAAAGGTCAATCCCATACGACGTGGTGTCCTGCGAAATGATGACCAGCTCCTTGACGCCCCCGGCGGCCAGTCCCTTGGCTTCGGCCACGATCTCCTCCATCGGCCGCGAGCGCAACGTGCCGCGCATGGCGGGAATCGCGCAAAAACTGCAATTGTGGAAACATCCATCCGAGATCCGCAAGTAGGCCATATGCGGGGGGGTGGTCAACAAACGGGGCGCGTAAGGAAACGGGGACTGATAGGTGTTCACCGGTTTTTGTCCCACCGCTTCCCATGCCACCTTGAGAAAGGCGTCTTTGTCTTCCACGCCCACGAAGGCATCCACTTCCGGCAGTTCTTCCCGCAATTCGTTCCGGTAACGCTGCACCAGGCAGCCGACCACCACCAGCCGTTGCCAGGGATTTTCCTGCCGGATGCGGCAGAGATCCAGGATGACGTCGATCGATTCTTCCTTGGCCGGTCCGATGAAACCGCAAGTATTCACCACCAGCAAGTCGGCTTCTTCCGGATCGTGCACCAGCACCATGCCGGACAGGGCCAGCCGGGCCATCATCTCCTCACTTTCGACCAGGTTTTTCGGACACCCAAGCGAGGTCAGATGATATTTCAACACGCGGTTGGGGCTCTGCGTGGGCTTGGGGGAAGGCCGGCCGTAATCAAAGGGTTGCATCGGATTCGGATCCCGTTTCGGATATAGGATTTTGTAGAATTATAGCAGGACGGGGCGCGGGTTCCAGTGAGCGTCCGTTCCGGATTCCCCTAGGGGGCAAACCATCCCGGGGTGGGAATCTTTGATTTAATCAATATCGTGGTACCCTATTTCCATGCAAAAAACCCGATTCTTCCTGGCCGCCCCTGAACCTTCCTGTTCCCGATTCCCGGCAGCGAACGGCCTGCGTGTGACGCCGGCAACCGGTGCGGATTTCCAGGTGGAATCGTTGATTGGAAAACACGATGGATGTGATTGATATCAAAATCCGTGACCGGCGCATGACCGCCCGGTTTCGGGAGGCGCCGCTGGATCTCCGGCCGCCGTCTTACTGCTTGGTGGAAGTGGATGGCGATCGGGAATTCGCCAAGGTCAAATCCCCGCCGTACACATGGGAAGAGGCATTGCCGCCCGCGGCCGAGGCTTTTGTGCTGGCTCCCGCGCAAGCGGCGGATTTCGAGGTGGTCCGTGCCAACCGCGTCATCGAGCGGGAAGCGTTTCGTTTTTGCCTCGAAAAAGTCCGCGAGCGTCAACTGCCCATGGCATTGGCCGCCGTCGAACGGTCTTTCGACGGGAAAAAGATGCGTTTTTTTTTCACCGCTGACAACCGCATCGATTTCCGCGAACTGGTCAAGGACTTGGCTTCGGCCTATCGCACGCGCATCGAAATGCGCCAGATCGGGGTGCGCGACCGGTCCAAGAAACTCGGCGGGTACGGCATATGCGGGCAGGAACTGTGCTGCTCGCGGTTTCTACAAAAGTTCGAGCCGATCACCATCCGTATGGCCAAGGAACAAAACCTCGCCCTGAATCCTACCAAAATCTCGGGCCTTTGCGGCCGGCTGATGTGCTGCCTGTCGTACGAAGTGGACGATTATGTCGAGGCCCGGCGCAGTGTGCCCGCATTCGGCGCGCGAGTGGATACCCCCCACGGGTCCGGCGTGCTCGAGCAATTCAACTATATCAAAAATACGGTCACCGTGCGCTTGGAAGAGAATCGGCTGATCGAATGCCGCGTGGGGGAGGTCACAATGCTGGCGGACAAAGAAGGGAGTGAAATCAAAAGGGGCTGAGAGCGGTGTGTTCAACGTCCCGCAAGGCGGCCAACGGCCCATCGGTGGGGACAGTCAGTCCGGATTCGGGCTCCTTCGGCTGACCCATTGCGCCTCCAACCGGTCCGTGGGCCGGATCGGGATGATTTGCAGGTTATCCACATAGGCGGTCACCCGGCCGCGTGCGGTTGGGGGGACATACAACTGCAGCACGGGGGAGACGGTTGTGGTATCCGTGGGTTGGAACACAAGGCAGACGGGTTGATACTGCCCGGTCATGAAAGCCGTATCGCTGGGGATGAATGTGGCGATGGAACCGCTGTGGGAGCCATCCAACGCGGCGAGGGCTAATTGCCCTTCGGGGGACGTCGTTTGGACCATGCATTTGAGCAAGACGGGATAAGGTCCCGCTTCGACAGGGGGATAGCCCAGAATGAGTTGGTTTTCCCCCGGATCGCAGGTGAAGATCAAGCCTCTGCCATTACTGATTGCGTCATTGAGACCGCTTGGAATCCCGCCCAAGACCGATTCCCCTCCGGGATAGGGACTGAATCCGCCGGGATATTCCAGGCATTGGGCTTCGGCCAAAGTGGCTTGGTCGAACGTATACTCGGCCGCCGGCGTGGGTGTTGTCCCCGTAGGAGCGGGCTGGAACCATCCATCCCGCCGGGACGTCAGGGGAGTGATGCCCAAATTGCGGCCGGCGATGGGGATCCCCCGTTCAAAGGGAAGAATTTCGATATTGTCTATATACATTTCGACGGTCTGTTGAACGTCGCCGGGAGTGAAAAGTTGGACGACGATCACAATCGTATCGCTGTTCACGGGCTCATAGAGACAGGTGATTTGATGCATCGTGGCTTCCAGATGCCGGGTATTGGCAGGAATCCACGTTGCGATCGAGCCATTGTAATCGCCGTCCAATACCGCGACGGCGAATTGCCCGAAGGGGCTGCCGGCTTTAACCGTAATCCGCACGAAGACCGGATTTTTACCCACCAAAACAGGCTGGCTTACTAACAGCATGACCTCCCCCGGACCGCACTGCAAGAACGCGCCTTTCCGGAAATCAGAGGAAAGCCCGCTTTCAGTGTTCTCCCCGATATGCACACGTCCGGGACTCCATCCCTGGAATCCCCCCGGGACGGGGGTGAAGCCTTCGCCGGCCAGGGAATCTTGCTCGAAATCAAACCGCCGGGTGACCTCCAGCGGCGATTTGGGGAAGGGAGAGGGGACAGGCTGCTGGGTTGGAGAAGGCGCCGGAGTGGTGGTCGGCGTAGGCGTGGGCCGCGGGAGCCATCCACGAGACTCGTACGGATGGGTCCGCTCCTCATATTCTTGCCGGTTGGTCCGGCCATCGGCATCCGGATCGTGCCGGGGATCGGCGCCGGTATATGCAAAATAGTAATCTTCCCAATCGTCCGGCAGACCATCTTCATCCCGGTCGCTCCAAATCCACGGGGATTCCTCATCGAGCAACGCGAGGCTTTCAACCCGAATACGAGGCCATCCTGCCTGTTGGCTTTGCCGTTGGATTGTTCCTTTCAGATGAACGGCCGCGCCGGGGGTGAAGTTCCATCCTTCCGCGAGCACTATGGAAGTCCCGCCTGTGGAAGGGGTAAAAAGAACCTGCCGGTCTTGCCAAGCCAGGGTTCCATCCGCGTCGATGACCAAATCCGGCACGGTGGAAAATAAGGCCGCTAAATCCTGGATGGCTTGATCGGCGGCTGCCTCGGTGATATCCGGGGGAAGCCGCCGGTCCGGGACCGGTTGCCGCAGCAATAGATGGTGCAAAACAGTGTCGACGCTATCGGGATACGGATTGGCTTGCGCCCACACGAACGCCTTGTGGACAATGACGGGCCAGGAGGTCGCGCGGAGGCCATTTTGGATATGCGCGTACACGGCGTCCAAATCATAGCGCCGTTGAAGTTCCCTCAGGGGATCCGGCCGCGGGAATTTCACCTGGCCGCCCCATTGCGCGGGCTGGTTTTCATGCCATTCGCGAATCATCCAGAATTGAAAGGCCAGCACCGCCGCCGTGGTTTCCAGGTCGATGGTTTGGCTTCTTTCGAGGTAAAATTCTGCCGTGATTTTTTGCCGAAGCTTCGCCAGCCACTCCGCCGGAGTCTGCCGGCCGTCGTATTCCCGCGCGGGATTCCAGTAGGGGACATGGGAGGGAGAATAATCCAGGAGTACCAGCGATGGATTGGAGCGTTCCCGCGCGCGGACGATCAGCGGCTGATGGCCGGGCAACCGAAACCGCCACGGGTGGTTCTCATATTCAGTCCGTAGCACACGGTCGCCGGTGAGATGGTCTACCGAAAGCACCGATCCCTGGCTGAGCGAAAATGGGAACGGGAGCGTTTGCAGCGACGCGCCCAAGTTTAATGTAAGTTCGTATTCCGCGACATCCAGGCTGGGCGCGGCAGGGAAGGACAGGGGATCGGCTGGGTCGGTCCGGCGGGCGGTTTCATCGAAGTCGCTCCAGCCATCGCCCAGTATCTTCCGGTTGGGAAAGGTGTGGGATGGAATCGAATCCCGGTCTTTTGGAACGCTGTTTTTATCCAAAGGATTGCTTTCCCGGATCAATTCCTCCAGGTCATTCCACGTGTCGCCGTCATAATCGAAGGTCCGCGAGAGCACCGGTAACTGGAACGCGGATTCCAGGCGGTCGGGGATGCCATCGCCATCGCTATCCTGAGAAGGGCCCCCTGGGAACCGGTACGAACGGTGGAGGACCGGGCTATAGAGGAATTGCTTTTGGATTTGCGCCTGGGCATAGAAAGAAATGGCGGTGTCTTCCCAGAGAACGATCGGTTCGTGGCAGGGCCGCCAGGCTTCGGATCCGATCCGGTAGAAAATTTGGGCCGCTTCGTCCGCGATGGGCTCCACGGTGATCGCGCGTTGATATTCTCCCCCGGGCGGGGCGATGTCCAACGCCAGGGGACTGTAGAAACGGGGCGGATGCAAGGAGAGATGGGAATAATCCGGCGCGATTTGATTGAATTGCACCACGTATTGGGACAAGTCTTCCCCGAGTCCGGATAAGGGGATGGCCTGATCGCTTGCCGCGGTCAATCCGGTTTCGCTGAACCGTTCCCGCTTGACAAACATTTGGGATAAATCCGCGGCCAGGGAAGCGATCCCCGTGGTCCAGCCGGGGATATGGAACGAACGATAGATATACGGCTCGCCGTTGACCCAATCCTCCGTTTTGATGATCAGCACATTTTCATTCTCCCCGCCGGATAAGGCCTCGGGAACTTGGAGGCGGCCTTGACTGAGAGTTTGGAATTTGCCGGTATCGAATCCTGAAAGGATGGCATATGGAAAGCCATCGGCATTCTTTCCAAGGAGAAATACTTCCAATTGTGCGGTTTGAGTAAAATATCCGGTAGTGAATTTTTGGATTTCCGGCAATTCGGTGCGGATCACGATTGAAGAAAACCGTCCGCCGCTGTTCCGCAACCAAGTCAGAGAAACGGGATTGGGAGAAAGAATGAGAAGGTCGAGGAGATGGTCGCCATTCAGATCGGCGGGGGCTATCTGATTAACGGCCGGCAACCTCTCGGACTGAAGGCGGGGCGCGCCCAACAGAGAAAGAACGAGTTGCCCGGTTTCAGCGTTCCAGAGGAATAGATCCAGCTGGGCATCCTCATTCCAGTGCCCCGCGTGAAACCGCCGATAGCCGGACCCATGGAGGCCGATGTGCCGGTCGAGGCTCCATTCCCCGCGCAAAAAACGGCTGGTCCTTTTGTAGATTTTCATGGTTTGCTGTTCCGCGCCGCACAAGGCCAGCAACTCGTCCGACGCGTCCTGATCGAGATCGATGAACTGCAAATCCCACACCGGATCATCAGCCGCGAGGGTTGGAAGGACATCCCAGCCTTGGACGGCGCGTTCGAGCACGGCAATGGTCCGGGATCCAGAAAAACCCATGGCCACGGCCGCTTGAGTGGAAAATCCCGCGGCGATGGCTTCCGCCCCGGCGCCTGGGCTCTGGACGACAGGTTCCATCACGGCATAATCCGCGTTTTTCCTCCATTCCATCGCGGCATACTCCGGGTAAAAGAGCAGCAAATCCGCGCTGGTCCGGCTGGTGACCGGCACCGGGCGTATTTCCCTGACCGGAGTACCTTGGGGAAAAAACTGAGAGGCCGCGGTAAACGTACCGTCTTTCTGATTGATTAAAATGACCACCGGGCCCGAACCATCGTAAAAAACGAGGTCGCTATAGCCGTCCGCATTGACATCAGCCGGTTTCAGGAGGGGATAGCCCTGCGCGCCGGCGAGAGCGATGGGCAACATCATCCAACCACCCAGCCAGAAAAAACGCGGAATCAGCGGGAGGCGGATCATCCAGGGGAAGAAGAGGAAACGATTCATTAGTTGGTCACCTCGATGGGCTGGGAGGGCCCGCGCACGGCTTTGATCTCCCCATTCCTTGAGTCCAGCAGCACGATTTTGTATTCGTATTTCGCCCCTTGGATCAAATTCGAACGATCGAGAAAGTAGAGGCTGGCTTTTTGGAATGGGTCCACATGGGAGGGAGTTTGCTGGGTGATTTCCAAAAAGAAAGGATCGATGACCTCTCCATCGGCTCCACGGCGGATGGTTTCCAGCAATGGACTGACTTGCACGAAAGAATAGCCGGGTTTATCCACCCGGCGGCGGAACACTTGAAAAGGAAACTCGATCCCATAGGTGTACCCCTGGAGGATATTGACTCGTTCCCCCAGCAAGATCCCCACTCCCTGCCGGTTGGGATTGGGATCAGCGGCGTTGTATTCGAACAACGTGACAACCAAGTCTCCGGATTCGGGCGGCAGGGGCCTGGCGGGCCAGGCCGGGTAGTCCCCCGGCTCAGGGGCGGCGGACCAATGGAAGAGTACGCCATTGGGACTGATCCGTTCTTCGCCGCTCTGCATGTAGGCTTTACAGTAAATAGAATAGGTCCGATTGATCTCCGGCGGGTGATATCCCCCCTCTTGAATCGAGGAAATGACGGTCTGGAAGAGGCTGGTTTCCTCATCCACGGTATATTGGTTCGAATTTACAGCCACGTTGGGGGCCGTTTCATCGAAATTGTTTCCCGAACAGAAATACAACCGGAAATGCGATAACCCATAGGGGGGCGAAAACCATTGGACCAGCACAGCGGGAGAGTCCGGGTTTCCTGCCGGAGTGGCGGATTGCATCGAAGGCCGGATGGTTTCTCCCGCGGGGGCGACCGCCACTGCCGTAGGGATATACATCAGGATGCTTTGATTATCGTTTTCGTCCACCGCCCGCACCGCGTAACAGACCCGCCCGCCCTGCTGGGGCGCGTAATCGTCCGCGATCTGTGCCTGGCCGTTTTCGTCGAAGTCCGCTTGGCCGGCCGCGTAAAAGTCTTGGCAATTGAGGCTGCGGTAAAGGATGATCCCCTTGGCGTCTTCGGTCTCCCGTTGGAATTGCATGACCACCGGGACCAGGTTTCCATCCTCATCCACGGGCATGTGCGGTTCCGTCCCCGCCTGGAACGGAAGGCAAACCGGTTCCATCCGCGTGGAAAGATCGATGGCGCAGATCAGATGGCCTTTGGTGTGGATTTGCTCAACATACATTGCCAGATGGGCTTGGTCCGGCAGCGTCAACTGGCAGATGGTTGTTCCCCCTTGTCCCGCTTGGATGTGATACTGAGGCAATCGCTTGACCTCCGAAAGATGGAACGTGTCGCTGACTATCACTTGACCCTGGGCGTCAAAAGGGCCGCGATAAAGCGCCTGGAGCAGCGGCACCTGAAGATGGGTGGCGGTCTCTGGGTCCACCACCCGCACGATGCTCAGGTGGGTTAGCCTCGAAGAATGGTTTCTGACAAAAAAAGTGATCTGAAATGGTTCCCCATTCCCTGGTTCCGCCGTCAACGCGATATTCTGAACATCACAGACGGTCTGATTGAGGCATATCTGCCCCCGGGCCGGTGGGCCGGGCGGGGTTTCATCAAATAGAATGCCTCGTACCGGGGACGATGGAAACGATTCGTTGCCCCACGCGTCCACGGCGGTAACCGTGTACCAAAAGGCCTTGTTTTCGTGCTGGGGCCGTTGGAGGCTGGTGTCTTGATAGGCGGGATCGCCGGTGGCGGGTTGGTCTGTACTGCCGATCCGGCCTTCCGTCAGGCCATCGACCGGGGCCAGCGGCTCGCGATGGCCGGCGTGGTTGTATTGCCGGAACCGGTAAATATTGTAACGCTGGGTATCGTCATGGTTCCGGCTCCAGGTCAAGAGCAGACGGTCTCCATGGGATGTCTCGACGGGTTTGATTTGCACGTTTGCGGGAATCTGGGGGGCTTGCTTGTCCGGCACGGTGACCACCCGGGGCTGGCTGATCTCTCCATTTTGCCCTAACAAATCACGGGCGGCCACCCAATAGGTATAGACCTCGCCGGGGGAGAAGGGTTCGCCTTCAATTCCCTGATCCGTTAGGGTTTGATTGTCATCGCGGAAGAAATAGGTGTTGGATTCCTCCCCGCTGACCGCGTATTCCGCCGGGGGTAAAATGGGAACCGCGTTGATTTGCTGGATCGCGCCCAGCTCCATCAGTTCATTGAACGGGATTCCCCCGAGATCGCCCTCCCCCCGGTACACGTTGTACCCAAACATGGCCGAACGCTGCTCCGTGAGTGCATCCCCCATGGCCCATTGGAGGTACACCTTTGCGTGCCCCCGCTCGCCGGGGATATCGACAAACACCGGTTGCTGCGGCGCCGGAAGCCGGGTCGGGCGCCGGGCATTGACGGAAACCCGGCCGATGATTGGCTCCGAGCCCGCTGTCCCTTCCGTCGCGCGCAGTTCGTAGGTGTATGTATCCGGCGCCACCGCGTCCAGGTACCCCCACCCTTCGATGATCGCGATGGCATAGTTGGCTTGCACGAGCATGTTGGCCCGCAGCGCGCAGGTGTCACACGTTGGATCCCCGTTTAAAATCCGGATCAACGGCTCGGCATAATTGTCCCGGGTTACCGGCTCTTCATACATGTCGTCGAGCAATGCGAGCAGATCATCCAACGCCCGCTGATTGGACGGATGTTCCAGGATGCTGCGGATCAGGGCGGATTCACGTAACTTCCCGGTCAGGGTCAGCGCTTCCAAAGGCGATGACGAATCGGCCGCCCCTGTTTTCCGGTAGAGGGCGAACCGGCGGAATGGAATAGCATCCGTGCTGGCATACCAGCGGAGCAACACCGGGACCGGACCGTTGGGGAAAGAAGGAGAGCCGGTGATGGAGACGAAAAAGATCTGCGGTGTCTCGTCTTGCCCCGCGGCGGGATGGACGCCCCCTAGGGCCAACCATATAAAAACGCCCAAAAAAGAGATACCCAAAGAGATTCCGGCCGGCCGCACTTTATCCGCAATCGGTTTCATAATCCGCGCTCCATCCCTCGTCGAAGAATAAATCGAAGATCGCGACACAAGCGAAACACCAACTGTCTTTTAACGCCTTTTGGGGAGTCGTCCATTGGCTGGGTTCGCACCAGCCGATTCCGCCGGCGGCCCAGGCCCGGCCGTCAAAATAATATGTGCCGTTGTTCTTGCCTGCGTTCAGCTCTAATTTTCCCTTGGCGCTGATCACACAGGCGACCCGGCCGTAGACTCCCGCTTCCAGACGGCCGCCGTAGGTGGGCCCCTCGGTGAAATACCACATCGCCAGCGAGGCTTCCGCCCCCACCCGTAAGGCGCAGCCGTAATCCAATATGGGGAACGTGCCTTCCACGCCCAAGTACACCCCGCTCATGCTGGGGATGGTCAGGCGTTCGGCGGCGCGGGGATCGATCACCTGCAGCGGCTCCAAGGTGCAACTGCGGCCAAGGAAAATCCCGCCCGATAAACGGTAGGTTTCGAAAAAGACACTGCATCCCGCGTAGAGATAGTTTTCCACCGCCCCGATCGCCAGGCCGAAATCAGGACCCTCGATAGCGAACGATTCGAAGCCCAGCGTTCCCGAGGTGTTGATGGCGCCGCCCACATTGACCAGCCGTCCCCCGCTGATCATCAATTTGAGTTCAATCAAATCGGCGGTCAGATCCGCGCCCGCCCAATCCAGACCGGTATTTTTCGCGCCGATCCGCACGTCCATGGACTCGTTTTCATCCAAAACGCCGGCGCAGGCCGTTCCGCTGTTACTGGCTTGATATCGCGTCAGGTCCAGATAGGCGGAATAGGTGATCTCCTCCGGCGATTTCATCGTGAATTCGCCGTCGATGTGCAGCTTGTCCATCCGGTTTCCGCTGATGACCGCGTACCCCTTCATGGAAGCGCCTTCAAAACCCAGCGCGTTTTTGATTTGGGAATAAGCCCCGTCCACGAAATCCGTTTTCTCTTTGATGAAGGTTTTGATTTCATGGTTGATGAGGTCCAGCACGCCCTGGGCCTGGTCCAGCAGCGCGTCCTTGATGGGGAATAGCGTGTCCGTCAACACCGAGTTGAATTGCCGGAACAGGGCCGAGTTCAACAACGCCACCAGGATGTAGCCCGTGATTTCTTCCGCTTGGAGGTTTTGCAGGCGGGCCGGATGGGAAGCCGCCCATTGCCGCAGCACTTGCCGGAGCATGTCCTTGATTTCCGTTTCCGCCTGGGCGATTTGGGCCCCCGGGAAATGCGAAAGCAAAAAGGAATTGGCCCCTTCCAACGAAAAACGTTGCTGGGCTTCTTCGAGGCGGGGCAGAACCTCGGCATCCAAAAAATGGATGATTTCCTGCAAGGGTTGTTCGATCGGGGCGATGATATCCTGCACATAAATTCCACTGGCGATTTGGGCATAAAGGAAGGCCAGATCGAGGAGCGCCTGGACGAGCGGACCTAGATCCTCCGCTAGCGTGGATGGTTTGAAATGCAGCGCCGCGTTGACCGCGTTCAAGTGATCGAGCAACTCTTGAACCTTCGCCGCCACCGGATTCGTGTTCAAGTGCAGGTAACTGGGGAGATGAACCTCCGCCAGGAGACCGTCGAGGACATCCGCAAAGGTGGCCGAATCGATGAACGCCGCGGCTTGGCTGGAGTCCAGTTGCGCCCAATATGGCTGGACATCGTTCAGAAAGGCCGCCACCCGGGGTTGGATGTAATTCCTCATCGGTTCCCGCACCGCCATGGTAATATCCCCGGTCAGGGTTTGCGCCGCCGCTTCCAACCGGTCCCGGACCGGACCCAAAAAGGTATTGGAAATCCCGCTGGTGAAGGACTCGCCCAGACTGCTGAGGTTTAACTCGGGCAGGCCTCCCGCTTCGATCCCAAAGCTGATTTCCGCCAGCCTGGGATTGAGATTCTCCACCGCCGATACGATATCGAGGACGATCAGATCCTGCTGTTTGGGCGCGGGAGACTGAAAAACCTTGCGGCTGGGATGGTAGACCAACTCGTAGTCCAGCGGGATGAGGTTGGCGAACAATTTCCGGACATGGATCGGATGCTGAGCCACGTACGTTTCGATCAAGCCGGCTATATCGCTGTTTTGGGCTTGAAACCCATCGGGGAAACCCCTCCGCGCGGTATCAGGGCGCACGTGCTCCGCCCACGGGCTGCCGTCCGCGATCCGCCCGACGGCGCCTCGCACCAGCGCGTGGATCTTGGGGGGATCGAAATACGAGACCACCATGTCGCCGATGAGGTTGTAGAATCCGTTGGGAAGCACCGGATTGCCGTCATAATAGGAAAAATAGATTGTTTCGATCGCGGCCTTGTAGCCATCATATTCGGATTGAGCGGGATGGTCGCTGAACGATTCCCTCACCTGGCCCATTGGGCAGAGATTGACCTGCATATAGACCGTGTCTTGGTAATGGGGAATCTTGTTCATCGTGGTCAACCACAGCGTTTTGTTGCCCGGAGGGGCATGCTCCGCGCGATCCAAAAAAGCCAGGGTCAAGAGACGGAAGGGGGCGTTCCAATAAGATAAAATCCGTTCTTCCGCCTGCGCGCCGGGCGGGACGCGCCCCTCGGTCAAATCGCCGCAGGCGTTCAGGGTCATGTCTTCAAAGGGCACATCGAAGGCGGCCGGCCAGGGCAGGTTGACCACCCCTTCGGTCACGGAATCGAGGCCCTCGGAGTAGTTATCCAGATACGCTTGGCCGAAGGAGGTCAGGCGGGTTGCGTAGCCCCGGTTGCCGCAATCGGGATCGGGATAGAGTTCCAACCCGTTTTCTCCGCCTTGCGCGTGCACCACGCCGCTGTATCCCGCTTGCCGGACATACAGTTTGGTATGGACGGTGGCGCGGAACTCCGCGCGGTCTCCGCCGATACCCGCGGTGAAGGGTAAGGCTTCGAACGCCTCGGGCATCAAGTTGATTCCCGCGAACAAGCCTGGCCCTTCAGCCAAAGAGAGCGCGCCGCTCCCCGCCAAGGCATCGCTCTTCCGGTCCCGCGCCGCCAACAGATAGGCGGCGATCTGGGTCCCGCCTCCCGTGACCTGCGATTCCGGCAGATGAAAACCCGGCTGATACCATGCGGCGTGAGTGACTGCGTCGAATTGGTAGGTGTTGAATGCCGGCTGCCACGGGATTTTCAAGGAGCCGTCCGCTAGCACCGATCCATCCGGCGCGATTCCCGCCGCGCCCGGGATATCAACGGAAAGGACACTCTCCCCTGCGCCACAGCCGTTGGTTTGCACTTTTCCACGGGCGGCCACGTCGCGCAAGGCGGATTCGGCCGCGTGAATCCTTCCATTTTTAATGACAATCTCCCCGCCGTTATGCGATACCTCGAACGGGCGCGGGAACGAGGATTGATATTGCCCGGGTGCGAGCCGCAGCCGGGCGTTGATGCCCCCGGGGGTGATGGTTATCGGTTCTTCAACCGTGGCAGCCGCCTGGAAATAGCCGTCGTTGCTCGGCCGGGGCGTGTTGCCGGCCGCCGGGGCGGTGGGGAAGGCGAATTGATAGACGATCCGCGGTTGAAGCAGAGTGAATTTCCCGTCTGGCCGGAAGACAAATCCCTGGGTTTCGATTTCAAAGGGAAGGCCTTCACCGCGCCAGATGAACGCGGCGGATGAAGTCATTTCTTGCGCCGCCACGTTGAGGTCCTGATCCAATTCTTGAATCATAATTGGCATGGGGGACTCGGTAAAAAGCAGGTTGTTCGAGACCTTGGGGCGATAGGAAACGCCGGGGGGAAGAATCACCCGAAGAAAGGCAAACGCCCCCTCGGGCGTCAATGCCGCCCCATCATGGGTATATTCCCACGGACCGGCGGAAGGGCGGTGGGGTGACGGGAGGGCAAAAGGCACAGAACCGTCGATCACCTTCAGGTCCAGATTGGCGTTGCGCTGCACCAAAATTTGGTTGAACGTCAGGGGAATCGTTCCGTTCAACGTGGCTTCCCCGGATATCATCAGGGGATTCGGGGTATACAGGCGGAGCTGAGCCAACTGGGTTTGAATGGCATCGAATAAAACAATCCCGCTGGTATGCAGAATAAAATGGGTATTGCTATCCGCGGTGTTATTGCTGAGATTCAACTCCTCCACCGGAAGTTTGGATTTCTCGTCCAGCACGCGCACGGCAGTGCGAATGAAATGCGATTTCAACAAAAGCTCATCCGCAGGTGTAATGGGAAGCGAGAAAGCCAATTCATTGATTCCCTCTCCGGCCGGATGCAACGCGACGGCGTGGCGTGATTCTGTCCATTGCTTCACCGGGTTCTGATCACTGTCCAGCAAGGTATACTCGATCCGCAGATCGAATTGGATCTTGCTGCTGTTGGCGGTCTCCAGCCAAAACCGCCCTTGCACGCGATCGTGCGAAGGGATGCTGTGCACGATTTGGGTCGTGTCCAACACCACCTGGCTGACACGCAAATCGAAAGGATTAACAATAATCGGCGTGGAGGTTGGCCGGATGAGTATCGGGGTGGCGGTCGGTGTCGGCTTGATGATCAGCGGGGTTGGCGTCGGCTGGATGATCGCCCGGGTGGGCGTCGGTGTCAGCCGGGGAATCTGGGCCTGGGTGACTAACGGGAAGAAAATGGTGAGCACCTGCAATGCCCGCACCCACCGTCCCGAAAAGCCCCGCAATTGAAAGGAATCCTTCATCACACTCGCTCCATGGGCAGAATGGGCGCCTCCAATTCCATCCCATGCAAGCGGGAGGCGGTTTCGGCGGCGTTTTGTCAATTCTGAACAATTCGATCAATGGGATATGGCCGACGACAAATTCCCCCCCTCCCCACCTGGCGGTGAGTAAAAAACGCACTTCGTTTGTGGCAGCCTGGGTACCCCAACCGTCTTGGCCGGAATGTTTTTTGAAACTACCACAAATAAAGTCCCCTCTACAAGAGGACTCGAATTGTTATGAGAGAATTTAATTCCCTGAATGCGGATCTTACTCCAGGCTTTGGCCAGGGAATGAGTCGGGAGAAGCACGCGGATCGATTCCTTTTCCACGGGGAGAGGGCCGGGGTGAGGGTGGCCCGGAAAAGGCGAAATACCTTGTTTCTCTGGAGCCGGGGAAATGGATACGTTCTTGGTTAGTTCTCCTTCTGCAATTGTTCCATCAATAACTCTTCGATCCGCCCGATGAACGGCTCCGCTTGCTCCAGCATGGATCCAATAACCTCGGCGTCCAATTCCACCAGATCTGTGTAATCGCTCCGGTTTCGTAATTCAAAAGCACGGTGATACAATTTGCCTAAATTCGCTTCGATCAAACCTTTCCTTAAGATGTTTTGGTTAAACCAGGACTGCAATCCGGTATGCTTGGAGGTGCGAAAACCATGAGCCAAAGCCAACGCGCCCACCGCGTAGAACATGGCGTAATAGATCCGGTTGACGGTGCCTTGCGGCATTTGGTTGGAGAATAAAACCCGGGCCTCGCGCAAAGTGTTGACTGCCCGCTCCATGCGGTGCAGGCAAATAAGGCGTTGTTGATCGGAGATCATATGGGAATCCCCTCGGATAACATGGCCTCTATTAGGGGAGTCGCGCCCACCAGGGTATTTTGAATCTCATGTTCCGAAAATACGTGAACATCGAAGACTACATCAAACTCAAGGTCGAGATCGAGGGCGATGTCCCAAATTTCCAATGGGGTGTGTGGATTCACTTCCCCCGCCAGCGTGACCAGGACATCGATATCCGAATCGGGGGTGTGGCCACCCCGGGCGTACGAGCCGAAAACCATAAAACGGACCAGGTGGGAGCCAAACCTCTCTACCAGCCGTTTTTTGAGTTCATATACGGCCGGCGGCAGAACCCGCGGGGATGGGGACGAAGACGGAACGCTCATGGCCTGTTCAACACCATGGGATTGGATTCAGCAAAGGTATTTTACACCAATCCCAGCCGCTCGAAGATTAAGTCGATGTTCTTCAGCGTGCCCTCCAGGTCGAAACATTCCTCCAGCTCCTTCTCGGAAACCACGGATTTCAATTCCGCGTGTTCCTTTAGGACGTCCAACAGGTTCCTCTCCGTGTCCCAGACCCGCAAGGCGCAGGCTTGCACGATACGGTAGGCGTCCTCGCGGGACATCCCCTTGCGGGTGAGGAGCAGCAGGACCTTCTGGGAGAAAACCAGGCCGTTGGAGGCGTTCAGGTTTTTGCGCATCCGCTCCGGATAGACTACCAGGTTCTGGATGATCCAGTTCATGCGGTGGATCATATAATCGAGCAGGATGCTGGCGTCGGAAAGAGTGACGCGCTCCACCGAGGAGTGCGAAATGTCGCGTTCATGCCACAGGGCGACGTTCTCGAAACCGGTGACCGCGTAAGCACGCAGCAGGCGGGCCAGGCCGCAGATCCGTTCACAAAGGTTGGGATTCTTCTTGTGCGGCATGGAGGAGGATCCCTTCTGCCCGGCGGGGAACGGTTCCTCCACCTCACGGATTTCGGTCCTCTGCAAGCCGCGGATTTCGAGGGCCATCTTTTCGAGCGTCGCGCCCGCGTTGGCGAGGGCCGCCAGGTATTCAGCGTGGCGGTCGCGCTGGATGATTTGGTTGCTGACCGGCGCGGGCTTCAGGCCCAATTCCTCGCACACAATGGCCTCCACCCGGGGATCCACGTGCGAATACGTCCCCACCGCGCCGGAAACCTTGCCCACCCGCACGGTTTCGCGCGCGCGCTCGAGACGTTCGATCTGCCGCCCCAGTTCCTCGTGCCAGATGGCCAGCTTGAATCCAAAGGTGACCGGCTCGGCGTGAACGCCATGGGTGCGGCCGGTCATCACCGTGCGGCGGTGCTTTTTCGCCAATTCCCCCACGCTGCGCCGGAGTTCGCGCATTCCGGAAATCAGCAGGTCCGACGCCGCCACGAGCTGCAGGGCGGTGGCCGTGTCGAGCTTGTCCGAGGAGGTCATGCCATAATGGATATAGCGCGCGGCCGGACCGACATGTTCCGCCACATTTGTCAGAAACGCGATGGTCTCATGATCCACGGTCTTCTCGAGTTCCTGGATGCGGGGAATCTCGAAAGCGGCCTTGGTTTTGATTTCCTCCAGAGCGTCATCCGGAACCACGCCCAGCCGGTTGTGGGCTGCGCAGGCGGCGATTTCCACTTTCAACCACATTTCAAAGCGGTATTGATCACTCCAGATGCGGCCCATCTCCGGGCGGGTGTAGCGCTCGATCATGCTCTCCAACCTCCTCACGGTTTTTCGTTCACCAGAATACTCTATGCGGGATGCTTGCCAAAGAGTCCTGCCATACTTGACATAGTCAAATACCCTTTTTTCTGAAGCGGAAAACAGATTATAATCGGGATGAAGAAGGACGTTGAATTCTTCTCCGGAACCGCATGGGTGAGAAAGGGCTCTTTGCGCGCGCCCGGCCGGATTTGTGTATAATCAGCAGGTTTTCCCCTCACCCTGGCTCTCTCCCAAAAGGAGAGGGAATAATGATTGTAAGCGCACTCATATATATAAACTCCATTCCCGATGAAAGCCCGGAGTTAGAACGGCGTCCGGGTAGACGGGAACTGTTCATTTAACAATTTAATAAGAAAGGTCCCGCATGAAGGTTCTTTTAATCCAACCGCCTGAATTCCATATGATCACCACCAACGTTCCCAGCGTGGTGGATGAAGAGAGCGGCGCGTATCCGCCCCTGGGATTGCTCTACGTGGCGGCATACCTGGAAAAACACACCCGCCACACAGTGGAAATCCTGGATACGATCCTTGAGCATCTGAACTACGAACAGATCGAAGACGAAATCCGCCGCCGCAAGCCGGACCTGGTCGGCATTCAGGCCATGACCTTCACCCTGATCGATGCCGCGCTGACCGCCCAGGCGGTAAAGCGCGTGGACCGCACCATCCCCGTGGTCTTCGGCGGTCCGCACGTGTACATCTATCCCCATGAAACGATGACAATCCCCGAGGTGGATTACATCGTCGTCGGCGAGGGCGAGCACACCTTCACCCATCTCGTGGAAACGCTGGCCGAGGGGAAAAACCTGGCGGCGGTGAACGGGATCGGTTACCGGGACAAGGGCGAAATCAAATTAACCCCGCTGGTCCCGCTCAACACGCATCTCGACGATTTGCCCATGCCCGCCCGGCATCTCGTTCCGCAAAACCGCTATTACTCCGTGCTGGCCAAGGAAGTCCCTATCACCACCATGATGACCAGCCGGGGCTGCCCAATGCAATGCATCTTCTGCGACCGGCCCCACCTGGGCAAGCAGTTCCGTTATCGCAGCCCCCAAAATGTGGTCGACGAGATGGAAGCCTGCGAAAAGATGGGCATCCGGGAAATCTTTGTGTACGACGACACGTTCACCATCCGGCGGGACCGGGTGCTGGAAATCTGCCGCCAAAAGATCGAGCGGGGGTTGAAGATCCAGTGGGATATCCGAGCCCACATCAATACCATCACCGGCGAGGTGCTGGACGCCCTGGCGGCGGCGGGTTGCGCACGGATCCATTACGGCGTCGAAGCGGGGACCAAGGAAATCACCAAGGTCCTGAAAAAAGGCATCGACCTGGACCGCACCCGCGAGGTCTTCACCAAAACCAAAGCCCGGGGCATCACCACCCTGGGATACTTCATGATCGGCAATCCCGGCGAAACCAAGGAACAGGCGCTCGAGACCATCGAGTTCGCCCGGAAACTGGACGCTGACTTCATCCACCTCTCGGTGGCCACGCCGTTCCCCGCCACGGAACTGTACCGCATGGGCTTCGAGCGGGGACTTTACAAACAGGATTACTGGCGGGATTTCGCCCGCAATCCCCGGCCCGATTTCCAGCCGGAACTGTGGGAAGAGGTGATGTCCCGCGATGAGTTGATCAACCTCATGCAGTGGGGATACCGCCGCTATTACATGCGCGCGGGCTACATCATGAAACGGGTGTTGGAATTGCGCAGTTGGGGCGAATTCCGGCGTAAGGCGCGGGCGGGCCTCCGGCTGCTCTCCTGGGGCTCCAAGGCCCGGGCGGTGTGAAAGGACGAAGGATGCAAATCCGCGCCGCGAAAAGGGGTACAATTAAAAGATTCGATTGCATCAAGGATTAATCTGATCCGGTGATCTCCGACGCCGGCAAGAAAATCGGGGCACGGGACAACGTGCCCCCTTCTTGTTTACGCCCCAGGGGATGGCTGGCAATGGAATGGAGGTTCTCCCCCGGACTGGCGGCACGTGCCTCTCGTGGGATGGGTTACCAAACAACAGGTTCCATGGTACCTTGGCGGCCATAGAAAGGATGAACAAATCCTGAAAAACATCCATTTGGAGGCAATCAAGATGGGCACGGAACGGATAAGCCGGAGAGGATTCTTAGGGAAAGCCGGGCGGACCGGCGCGGCCTTGGCGGCGGTCACCTCCCTGGGAGGAACGCGCCACGTGCTGGGAGCGAATGACAAAATCGTCCTGGGATTGATCGGCTGCGGAGGACGGGGCACCCAGTTGATGCGGTTGACATTGCAGAATGATCCGAACGTCACCGTGGCCGGCGTGTGCGATGTCTATCAACGCCGGCGCCTCAACGCCAAGGAATTGGCGCAGTCGGAGCCGCGGGACTTCGCGGATCACCGGAAACTGTTGGAGATGAAGGAGATCGATGCGGTGATCATCGCCACCCCCGATCACATGCACTGCCCGCAAACTCATGCCGCCATCGATGCGGGCAAAGATGTTTACGTCGAAAAACCTTTGACCTATTCAATCGAGGAAGGCGTGCGGCTCATCCAGGCCGTCCGGGCGAGCGGCCGGATTGTCCAGGTGGGCATGCAGCGGCGCAGCGCGCCCATGTGCATCGAGGCCAAAAAACTCATTGATCAAGGCATTTTGGGCAACGTCACCCTGGTGCGCGCCCAATGGTATTGGAACATTCCGCCCATGGATAAAAACGTGAAAGTGGAGGGGGATTTCGATTGGGATTTGTTCCTCGGCTCGGCTCCCAAGCGGCCTTTTGATCCCCTGCGGGCCATCCAATGGGTGTGGTTTTGGGATTATTCGGG
Source organism: Candidatus Omnitrophota bacterium (assembly GCA_013177805.1). Classification (GTDB taxonomy): domain Bacteria; phylum Hinthialibacterota; class Hinthialibacteria; order Hinthialibacterales; family Hinthialibacteraceae; genus JABLXU01. Next base: position 42,046 of record JABLXU010000006.1, on the reverse strand, counting down.
TGGCGTGGTCACCGGCCAGGGCGTGCACCTGCTCGACCTCGTGCAATGGTTCATGGGCAAAGGCACCCCGCTGTCCGCGGTCATGGAAGGCGGATCGTACGTAGTGGGTGGCGAGTGCCCGGACGTGTTCAGCGCCAGCTATCAGTACGATGGATTTACGGCGTCGTGGATCCTTTCCTACAACAATTCCTTCGATAACGGCTGGAAAGTCACGTTCCACGGAACGGAGGGAACCTTGGTGATCGGCGAGCCGATCTTCGCCGAGGGGGAAACCGGCTACCGTATCTATAAAGAGCCATGGCGCGATGTGAAGAACCGCACCCCCATCTATAAAAGCGAAGAGGGGCTGCCCACCGAGCCGCATATCGCCAATTGGCTGGAGTGCATACGCGCCCGGAAAGAACCCAACGCGCCGGTCGAAGTGGGCCACACCGCCGCCGCGCCCTGCCACTTGGCCAACCTGGCGTACCGGCACAAGACCGTCGCGCGCCTCGACAAGGAATGCACCAAAGTGACGCTGGGAACGTGAGTGAATTTCTGATGCCCAACGCCATGATCCGCCAGGGCACGCCGCGGCGTGCCCTGGCGGCTTCCTGGCCGAAACGCGCCGGGGAGAGTAGGATACGAATCACCTCGCTCCCCTCGGTCTGGTTTTCTAGTGGAGTCCAACCCATTGCAAATCCATGGCAAAAAATCGCTTGACTTCCCCTTCCGCTTTATGAAAGACTGATTACCAGGACAATGGATTATGTACCGGAATGGAAAGCAAGGAGGGATGATCATGAAGCAAATTTTCGCGTGGTCTACCGGGGGGATTTTGTTCTTGCTTATGGGTTGGCTTCCTGGTCCGGCCGGCGCGCAGGAGATCCCCGGGACGTTGATCTTCCAGCAGACATTCGAAGAAGAACTCACGGATTGGTACCTTGTGCAACATAGCGGAGCCACCGCGGATTACTTTATGGACGAAGGCAAGGAAGGCCAGGGAATCACCTTGATCATCACGGTTCCACCCACGGTGGCGATGAACAACTTGCAACTCACCTTCGAAAACATCGAGCGGCCGGAAGGTTCGGACCTCTACGACTGGCGCGTCACCTTTTGGATCCGCACCCGCACCACACCGTTCACGATCCGGCCCATCGTCGCCATGAGCGAGGATCCCTGGACGGGCACGAGCGTGAATATCCCGATCGAGACGGGGGGCGAGTGGGTGTATGTCGATACCGTGCTGCCCGCCGGTGATTTTTTGACCACGGATATCCTGCTGCTCATCTTCCACATGGGCAATCCCGGGGATGAATTCGGCGAAAACGAGGTGTCGTTCGACGAAATCAATCTCTATCTGCTCGATCAACCCGCCGGGATAACCGGTTGGGAACTGCTCTGATCCCGTTCCCCATTCTGAACGCCGGTCGGGCAGGGAGTGAAACGATTCTCCTCAGCGAAACGGCCCCATCCCGGCTTCAATTGACCTGCTTATAATCGCTGGCGCCCAGGAGGTCCCCCAAACTGACTAATCCATTGGTCGGATTATACCGGATGTAAACAAAAACGGCGCTCGTATAGCCGGGCGCGGTGAACCCCGTGCGCACATCCCAAACCACGTGCTGGATGCCGGGGTATTCAAACACGGGATTGGAGTCATCGCTGTAATCAGGCCCCGCGCTGGCGAGCAGCCACCGGGTGGCCGGGCCGGAAGCATTGCCGCCCCGGTCCCATTTTACGTCCCAGTCCGGCTCCGAACCGAAGGTGTAATGTTTTTGCGTGCGGGCCCAATCGCTGCCTGCCGCCACCGGGCTGTTGTAATACGGATCCTGGGGCAGGGAACCGATGTACGAGGTCGGCGTGGTCAAACGGTAAAGGCCCGCGTGGAGTGGCACATCGGAATCGTGATGGTTCTCCGTGTAGGTGTTCCAATCGATGCGGTACATTTCCTGCGCCTGGCCGAGGGCGTTGAAATCCGAGTACACCCGGGCGACCTTGGCGCGGATCTGGGCGTTGAGGAAATTCGGCACCGCGATAGCCGCCAGGACGCCGATAATCGCCACCACGATCAACAACTCGATCAAGGTAAAACTATGTTCCCCCTGCGCGCTGGTCATTCCGGGACCTCGCTGATATTTTTCTTTATTCAACAAATCAGCATTCTCGTAATCCCATCCTGCCTGACTGTTCCAATTGATTCTCGCACATCCAAACGGTTTTCGTCAATCAATTTATTTCCATGAACGGAACCCTTCGATGCTCCCCGGCGGTGGGCCTGATTGACAACCGCCGCGGGCCTGCCGGATAATGGGCGGAATCCTGGAAAACCGGGAGCAGGCGCGGTTTTCCGGGAATGATCGAGATGAGCGGGAAAAACCCGGCTTGTACGGGCCGGCGCTATTATGGACGCATCAACGAAGGGACCAAAAACATGAAGGAAACTCCACAACCCAAGAATACCGGATCATCAACCCGCCGCGCCTTTTTGAAAACCACGGCGTTAACGGCGTCCGCCGCCGCGTTGCGCGCGGCGAACGTGCACCGGTTCGGATACGCCGCCGGGAGCGACGAGATCAAGATCGGGCTGATCGGCTGCGGGGGACGCGGCAGCGGCGCGGCTAACGACGCCATGGACGCCGATCCGGGTGTGATACTGGTTGCCATGACCGATATCTTCCCCGAGCGGCTGGAAAAATCCCTGCAGGGCTTGATGGACCGGAAACCCGGGCAATGCCGGGTCGATAAGGATCATTGCTTCATCGGTTTCGATGGATACAAAAAAGTGATCGAGAGCGGCGTGGACGTGGTGCTCATCGCCTGCACGTCGATCTTCCATCCCCAATATCTGAAAGCGGCCATCGATGCGGGCAAACACGCTTTCGCGGAGAAACCGCACGCCATCGATCCCCCCGGAGTGCGCCTGGCGCGGGAGACGTTCGATCTGGCCAAGCAGAAGAAACTCAGCGTGGTCTCGGGCCTCATCTACCGCTACGTCCCGGCGTTCCGCGAGACCATCCAGCGCGTGCACGATGGAGCTATCGGTGACATTCTGGCCATCGAGGTGAATTATCTCCGGACACCCTATGTTCTGGCCCCCCGCCAGCCGGATGACACCGAAATCCAGTACCAGTTTCGGAACTGGTATCATTTCTCCTGGCTCTCCGGCGACGACATCCTCCAATCGCTCGTGCACAACCTCGACAAGGCGATGTGGGCGCTGCACGAAGAGATCCCGGTCAAGGCGCACGGGCTGGGCGGCCGTTCCGCCGCGTTCGGCAGCATCTACGGCAATGTTTTCGATCATTACTCGGTCGTATACGAATACGCCGACGGCCGGAAAATCTACGGATTCGGCCGCACGCAGGAAAATTGCCACACCGGCACGTCCGACATTCTCATCGGCACCAAAGGCCGCTGCCGGTTGATGGAGGGCATCATCGAAGGCGAGACCAACTGGAAATACGAAGGGATCGAGCGCAACGGCTACAAAGTCGAACATGAAGAACTGTTCAAGGCCATCCGTTCCGGCACTCCCCTGGTGAACGATTACGGGGTGAACAGCTCCATGATGGCCATCCTGGGACAAATGGCGGTCTATTCCGGCCAGCAGATCACCTGGGACGACGCGTATAAATCCGATTTCCGCTTCGGACCGCCTGCCGGCGACTTCACCACCGAACCGCCTGTCCGCCCCGCCGCGGATGGCACCTATCCCGTCCCCGAACCCGGACGCTACAAGGTGCTGTGAAAGTGTTTGGTGCTCACTGACTCGAAGGGCGGATGATTGGGATCCGGAATCATCCGCTCTTCTTTTTTTCTCCTATTCCCCTTCTCGATTCCCCCGCGAAAACCACTATCCTTCTTCTCTACGGGATTCAGGCAGGTGCCCTGCCACAGTCTCCCGGCATATCGAATGAAAGGTCCGAGCCCCACCGCCATGCAAACCATCGTTCTCCTCGTCTTTCTGTTCGTCTATATCGGTATGTTCTTGGGTGAAATTCCCCCCCTCCGGCTGGACCGGACGGGGATCGCCCTCGTGGGCGCCATTTTTCTGGTGATGGCCGGCGTGCTCAGCCCAGAGGAAGCCGGCGCGGCAATCGATATCCCCACCGTCTCGCTGCTCTTCGGGCTGATGGTCATCTCATCCCAGTTCCGGCTGGGCGGTTTCTACACCGCGGTGACGCGCCGGCTGGCCGCCGTTCCGTGGACGCCGCAGAATGTGCTTTTGCTGCTGATCTGCGTGGCGGGGATGCTCTCCGCGCTGCTGGCCAACGACATCGTATGCCTGGCGATGACGCCCATCCTGATCGAAGGCTGCGCCCGGCGGCGCTGGAATCCCATGCCGTTTCTCCTGGGTCTGGCGTGCGCTTCCAACATCGGCTCGGCCGCCACCCTGATCGGCAATCCCCAGAACATGCTGATCGGCCAACGGCTGCGCATGTCATTCGCGGCCTATTTGCTGGACAGCCTGGTTCCCACGCTCCTCGGGCTGATCGCCGCGTGGGGCATCCTGCTCTGGATCTACCGGAGCCGCTGGAAAGACCGGATCGAAGTGCCCCCCGTCGAATCCCCCACCTACAGCGTCTGGCAGAGCACGAAGGGATGGCTCGTGTTGACTTTGCTGGTGGGCATTTTTCTGTTTACCTCCTGGCCGCGGGAAGTGGCGGCTCTGACCGGCGCCGGTCTCCTGCTGATGAGCCGGCGGCTGGCCTCGCGCGCCATGCTGGGCTTGGTGGATTGGCAAATCCTGGTGCTGTTCATCGGCCTGTTCGTGGTGAACGACGCCATCCAGCGGTCGGGCCTGCTCGAGGCGGGGATGTGGAGCCTGAATGAGTGGGGAATCGATCTGCGCCATCCCGCCTGGCTGTTCGGCGTCACCGTGGTCCTCTCCAACCTGGTGTCGAATGTCCCGGCGGTCATGCTGCTGCTGCCCGCGGCCTCGCACCCCTTCGCGGGACCGATTCTGGCCTTGAGCAGCACCCTGGCGGGCAACCTGATCTTGGTGGGCAGCATCGCCAACCTGATCGTGGCCGATAAAGCCTCCGAGTTCGGGATTCAACTCGGCTGGCGCGAACACGCCCGTGTCGGGATTCCCGTCACCCTCGTCACCCTGATCATCGCCGCGGGCTGGTTGGCGCTGCGGATGGGGTGGCATCAAGCGTAAGGACGAGTCTTTCCCGCGCGCGTTGACTGCCAGGAGAGTGTTGGATTGTAACGGTTTACCGGAATGCCGTACTTTCTCGCCGTATTATTTGCACTACCCGGTCGGATGAGAACACTACCCGATTCTCTCCCCCGCCGGGTAGAGGACCAGGGGGAGGGGATGGGGCAGGGGCGGACCTGGGTGTCCGCCCCCCCGGAGTGATATGGGAGGGATATGAAATGGATTATGCCTCCTTAAGGACGGACTTCCATGATGAACCATAAACAGGAAACATACCGTTTGGCCTCAAGCCTTCATTCCCACCGTCCTTTGATACCATGGGCGCGAGCGATTACAGATGTTACAGACCGACAACATCACCGGCACTTCCACCAACACTCCGACAACACAGGCCAGCGCCGCCGGAGAACCTGGGCCAAAGAGTGTGATGGCCACGGCAACGGCCAACTCGAAAAAATTGCTGGCGCCGATGAGCGCGCCAGGGGAAGCAACATTATGAGGGACGCGAAACATCCACATGAGGAAATAGGTCAGACTCGAGTTGAAATAAACTTGGACCAGAATCGGAATGGCCAACAGAATGACGGCGAACCACTGGGTGGTCAGATTCTGCGCCTGGAACGCAAAAATCAACACCAGCGTCGCCAGGAGCGCCATCACTGTCACCGGATGGAACGCGGGTAAAAATTGTTGATCAAACCACGTTTGGCCGCGGGCCTTTACGAGCGAAGTCCGCGTGAACCAACCCGCGGCTAATGGAATGACAATGAACACCACGACCGAGGTAATAAGAACCTTGGACGGGACCACCACGTTGGCCACTCCGCAAAGGAACATGACCACCGGAGCAAAGGCGAAGAGCATAATCAAGTCATTGACCGCCACCTGGACCAAGGTGTAGGCGGGATCACCTTCTGTGAGGTAACTCCACACAAAGACCATGGCGGTGCAGGGAGCCGCCGCCAATATAATCAATCCGGCAGTATAATTCTGCGCGGTCTCCAAATCGATCCAGGCCGTGAACAGGTGATGCAGAAACACCCACGCGAAGAACGCCATGCTGAATGGCTTGACCAACCAGTTGACAAACAGCGTCACCAGGAGCCCCTTGGGCCGTTTGGTCACCCCGGCCAGGGAACCAAAATCGATTTTCAGCATCATGGGGTAAATCATCAACCAAATGAGAATGGCGATGGGCACGTTGACCTGCGATCCTTCTCCGAATTCGAGTTGACTCAGAATGTCGACAACGCCGGGCAGCAGTTTTCCCAGGGCCACGCCCACCACCATGCAGATCAACACCCATAAGGATAAATAGCGTTCAAAGAAGTTCAGCCTTTTGGGTATGGGTGAAGAATCCGTCTTGTAACTTACAACATCAGAGGTTATCAATTCTTCTTTGGCTTTGTTCATGGATCATATCTCCTTTAGTTACACCCGGACGGACCGCATCCACCGGCGCAACAACTTCCAGCGTTCATTGACGCCATAAATGCCTGAAGAAGTTTGGATTCAGTTACTTCACCCGTTACAGCAGCTATACCTCGTCCCTTGCTTGCGATTAGAATAGCCGGAGCTTGTACTTGCATTGAGAGCGAGGAGTAATCCGGTGAATGAACCGGCAGGATATACAATCCGAGTTTAATATTGTTGGTTTTCAGAGTCTTTTGCACAGCCAGCACAGCGGCATTCGTCTGGCCTGGGACCCAGTCGTTCTTCCTGCCCGGAATAAAAATAAATACGGCGTCCTCACTTTGCGCGGACCAATTGAGGTCGCGGAGAGATTCCAGGTCTTTCCATATTTTGCTCGTGGTTTTGGAAGATGGCGTTTCCGAAATTGCATTTTCATCGGCTTTCTTAACCTCCATGCCGATTCCCGTGAACGCCATCATGTCGCTCCGCGAGGGATAGGCACCCCGGCTGACAATTGTTCCATCCATCAGGATCAGGGGAAGACAGGCGCTGCCTTCTTTGCTTAGGGCCTCCCGCACAACCTCGTTCCGGGCATAAGCGGCGGGATGGGAGGAGAGGTTAAATCGCTCGACTTCCACGCCTTGCCTCTGCAGCCAGTCCAAGTCGTGGGAAAACCTCACTAGATCGGGATCGACGTTCGGCCCGCACACGCCGTTCGAACAGCACATCGGGGGATCGTAGACTTGAATCTTAGCCATCGTTTGCCATCTCCTTTGCTAATGGTAATTATGTCAGATAACCAAATCGGCAATAAAATATTCTTCCAAATAAGTTGGGCTCGTTCAATCGAGGTTGACCAGAATTTTTCATCATCGTACATTGCTGATGCGCATGAAAGATCGTGACAAATGAGGTATCTCTGCGTGTCGAATGCAACCCGATATCATGCAACATCATTTCCAGCTTCTCCACATCACAACGATTCTCCTCATGCTTCAATCCGGCTCTGTCATGAACGGTTCGAACAGCGGCGGCGCCATTCTTATTCAGGCCGGCAACAATAATGTCCCTATGGGTTTTGCATACCTGGATCATTTCCTTGATGCCGGCCGGGCAAGGGCAATCAAAAAGGTGATGAACGGCATCGAAAGAGATGGCAGCATCAAAAAAGTTATCCGGAAAAGGTATCCGCAGTGCATCGGCACAAACAAAGAGAGGACGAATGACAGATCCCATCAAGGCCTGTTCAGCGCGGTGCTTTGCCCTGAGTAAACATTCCGGATTGATATCAATGCTGATAACGCGCTGACCTTGCTCAGCGGCCAAAATCGCCATCCATCCGGATCCTGTTCCGACATCCAAAACCAGTATATCCGTTGGCGGCTCACCTGGATTCAAATATTGCAAGGCTTCGCGCCGGATGGCAATGGTGTCGAATCCATATTCATCCCGAAAAATCTTCGTGAAATTGCTTATGAGGGACATTGAATACTTTTCTATCTGAACCTTGCCTCACAACCGGTTGCCCAAAATACAGACAGGGATTTTTCCCTTGCATGAAATCCGGAACAATCTCCATCATGGAAACCGCCCAATCCGTAGCGCGGTTAATCCTTTTTAAAAATGCCATTTATATAATTCGGTACGGCGGCCGAGGCCCCTTTTCCCACCATGAAACCGGTCTCGATGGCGGCTCGTACCTCTTCCTCACCAATACCCAGTTCCCTTGCGTTACCCAAATGCCATGCCAAGCAGGGTGGACAATGCGCGCTTACCGAGGCGCCGATGGCAATCAGTTCCTTGGTTCGTTCGTCCATGGATTGTTTCCTATCCGGATCTTCTCTCCCGCTTGTCGGGATCAGACTCCACGCTATTCTTCGGTTGGGGGTTCCTTCATCATCTCGCGCATACGAGCCATCATTTTAGGGCGGTCGGCCATGATTTTCCGGCACAGGGGCATCATCTCCTCCATCGCGCCAGGCCGGCTCATAAGGGTGTCGCATAAAACCGGTCCGATATCTTTCATCAAACGGATCTTTTCCTCCGGCGGTAATTCCAAAATTGCTTGTTCCAGTTCTTCGCGTTTCATCACTTCTTCTCCTTTCCCCGGCCGGTTGGCGAAGCGGATGCCGGCTCACGTGCCAGTCCGTTTAGCCGGGATGAGCAACACCGAGGCCTCGGAATGGCGGGCGACATTGTGGCTGACGCTTCCTAAGAAAAGTTCCTCGACGAACCCGCGGCCCTGGCTTCCCATGACCACCAGCGGCACGCTCCGCTCCCGGATGAAGCGGGTAATTTCTGTGAAGGGTGAACCGTAACATAACTCGATGGCGATGTCGGCATGGCCCTTCTTTTGAAGAAGCTCTTTCATCTTTTCAAGACGAGCGCGGTCGATTTCGTTAAACTCTTCCAAACGATGCGTCAGGTGCGGATCTATGCGGTCTTTATCCTGGACATGGAGCAGAGTGACTCGCTTGGCTCCATCCGCCACCATGTTTTGAAGATACGTAAAAGCATAGTCCGAGTTTTCTGAGAAATCCGTGGGGAACAGAACATGCTCGGTGAAATTACAATGGCCAGCCTGGACGAATTCCAGTTCATCACCCGGCTTGGCCTCGAGCCGAATCAGCAAAACGGGTGTGCGTGCATGATGAATCACACTGGAGGCCACGCCTCCTAGAAAGGCCTCGCCAACGAACGAATGGCCCCGCGAACCGACCACAATAAGGGAGTAATTTTCCTCTGTGGCGATACGGTTGATCTCGCGTCTGGCGGATCCCGGGACCACCCGGGTTTCCACCTCGAATCCATGTTGTTCCAGGATTTTTTTTTGTTCCGCGAGGGTGCTTTCTAGAAAAGCGGTGGTGTAGGAAAGCGCGACTGTCCCCATCTCCTGCAGACTGAGACACTGGAGCAGAAGACAGTGCTTCGCCTCGTAAGTCCTCAAATCCCGGAGGCACTTCACTACAGCATACGATGCCGCGGATAGATCCGTTGCAATGATGAATCGGCTGAACATGTCATTTTTCCTTTCCTGGTAAGAACCGGCTGCCATAATCTACTTCACGGGAGCCGGTTCGAAATGGATACTAAGCCTCGTGATCGTATGCCTCCAAAACCTTTTTCTGACGTCTCGGTAAATAGTCCAAATTCTGAAAAATGCATACAAGATGTTGTGCGATTAATAAGAGGATACCTAAAATATGTTGGGGCCGTTTTTTCTAAAACCGACTTTTTGCTGAATCGTCTTTTCTGGCTCATCTGGCAAGTGTATACTTTTTTCGGATTCCCAGTTTCTTTACTCTTGATAGGACCGTGAAAGACCACCCTCCGAATTCCCTCTCCCTCTGGGCGAGGGCCGGGGTGAGGGTGTTGTGGTGCAGAGGAACCGTGGTGTCCGCTCTCTTCCCAGAGAGAATGAAATCGATTTTCCTCCAGAAGATACACACTTTTCGGATGAATCCTTTTTCTTTCATCCCAGCAGGGTGAAGATCTTATATACTGTCATTAAGACAATGAGGACACCGAACATCTGTTTAATCCGGACTCCCGGCATCCACAAACTGGTGACCCGGGCTCCCGCATACGCGCTGATGGCTCCTGCAATCAATAACCAAACGGTTAATTGAGGATCCAACTTTGCACCCGGAATGTGAGGTATCAACGACGAAAACGAAGGCGGTGTGACGGCCACCGCGGTCAGCGCCGCCGCGTGCTTTGGTTCAAAGCAAAGCAGAATCAGCGTAGGCAGAAGCATAAAACCCGGACCCACACCCAACAAACCCGATAAAATGGAAATCGGGACAGCCAGGATCATGGCCATTTGAAATCGTGGATGGCCGCAGCCTGGTTTGGCCGGCTGAAACAACCGGTAGGCCAGATACAACACGGCTGCGAAATAAATGAACCATAGGGCGATTTGGGGAATGATTTGAGCCGCCCATGCTCCCAGAGGTGCCGCTGCCGTGCAGACGATGGCCAATGGGATTGCCTGGTTCCATTCCACGAGTTTGCTACGGGCGAAGCCGGCAGCGGAAAACGAAGCGGTGATCCCGTTGAGCAGCAAGCTCAGGGGTTGCACTTGGTGGACGAGGTCGGGCAGGAAAAGAGCCAGAAACGGAATCGCGGCAAAGGCCACGCCCAAACCCACCATACCGGATAGGAACGACAAACCTATCAAACCGGCAATCATAATGAGATTCGGGCTCATGGTGGCTCTCCTTTAGGAAAAACGGTTACCCCCGCATGGGGGGAGAAGTTAAACGATGGAAGCCTCACCCGTCTTAGGAGTACAGTTTTTTTTCTGCCAAACCGCCTTCCCATAATGCTTTGTTCTGGGTGTGGGGCGGCACGGCCGGCATAAATCCCGGCCAATGAGGCCGGCTCAGCCACAACAGCCGGCACCAGGGCCGCAACCACTCCGGCGGATATCGTTCCCCGCCGAACTGAGAATCCCGAATCCACCTAAAATGACCCGGCGGATCGGTTCACCGGTTTCCGGATGCCGGGTCAGGGGTGCGTCGGTCATGCTTTGTTGGAGCTCATAAATCGTCGGCTTCTCTTCGGGATTACTTGGAATTGTTTCGTAAACATAAATGGGCATGGTGACGATTTTTTCCTTTCTTGTTTAATTTAAGGACTTGGGAAATTGGAGGAATGGATCTCACTTCCAGAAATGAACCATCGGCTCAACGATTTACCTGAATGCAGAACTTTCACTGGCTGTATCCGCTGGACGCATTCGGCTGGCAACGCGAAACGATTCTTTCTCCCTTGGAAAGAAAAATAGGGTGAGAGCAGCCCCAAAAGGGCGGCTTTCTTCTATTTTCTGCATTCTACGAAACAATTGCATTTCGATAAGACCGTTCTTCCAATGCTTCGCCCCACCTACGGCTATTTGACTTCGGCAAGAATTTCCGGTGCAGAGAAAGAGAATTTTTTTTGGGCGCATTGTTTTTTACATAACTCCAAGACATCGATTTTCACTATTTCTGCAATTTTTTCTTTATCCAGAAGGATTTTCTGATCGTTTTTGAAAACCCCGTTGATCCAAACCAGCGTTAGCCGCACAGCCTCCGGAAGCGGCTCCTGGGGGTATTTGTAATACACCCAACGGCCGGATTTTCTCGATTCTACCAAACCGGCCTGTCTCAAGATGGCCATGTGCTTCGAAACCGTCGAAGGCGCCAACCCGAGGAATTCGACGATTTGGCACACGCACAATTCCCCTTCGTGCAAGGCGAGCAGGGCCCGGAGACGGTTTTCGTCCGCCAGCGCCTTGAAAATGGTCAAGAGCGGATTGAATACATTATTATATTTTCCCATATGACGAATTATAGTGTACCCCCGGTTCATCGCAAGCCCTCCGCCTCCATTTCCTTCTTTTGGGTTCATCCAGCAAGTGCGGACTTATTTTCAAGAAGGTATGATCAATATCCAACCTGGTTGGCCTGGGAGGTACTCCCAGCATCCCCTCTCCCCGCGGGAGAGGATTAGGGTGAGAGAAATCCTTTCTTCGGCGCCCCTCACCCCGGCCCTCTCCCAAAGGGCGAGGGAGACAGAATTCCCATTTTCATTCTCTGTGCGGAATAATGCCATCGTTTTTTCCCCAGGATTGGATGGTCGCTTTCACCGAGATACGCACTTGCCGGATGAACCTTCTTTTTCCCTTTTCTTCTGCATTGTCATACCCGAGCAAGGACGAAAAATATTTTTTGAGAATTTTTTTGAGAAGGGTTGATATGTTTGGCTATTTGGCTATAATGCCAAATACCAGTAGTTCGATGCCACAACTTGGGATGCGGTTGTTTCCCAGGAGTGCGAGTGAATGGACGAGAAAACGAAGCGCCAATTGGCCGTCCGGGCCCGGATCATCAAAGCCTTGGCGCACCCGGCGCGGCTGTTCATCGCGCAGACCTTGCTGGAAGGGGAACGGTGTGTCTGTGACCTGACCAGCCTGATCGGATCGGATATTTCGACGGTTTCAAAACATCTCTCCGTGATGCGCAACGCGGGAATTGTGCAGGACGATAAGCGGGGTAACCAGGTGTTTTACTCTCTGAAGACCCCCTGCCTCTTTAACTTTCTCCACTGTGTGGAGGCGGTTTTACAAGAATCAAAAGAAGAGTACAATGTTCTAAAATGATTGTTCGGAATTATTTACCTAAATGCAGGCCTTTCTCTGCGCTTTATTCGTAGCGGATGAATGGATGAGAGCGCCAAACGATTCCCTCTCCCTCTGGGAAAGGGCCAGTGGGAGGGACGTCCGGAAAGGGCGAAATGTATCCTTTCCCGGCAATCGAGTAAATTGTTGCGATTTTTCGGGCGATAATTTTTTTCTGGTTTTAATTGGCCATTGGGCCAAAAAGACATCAAGGAATTGGCAAAATGAATTGGAAATCCGAATGGAAGAAATTGACTTTGATTATTGGTGTGTTTCTCGGATGCTTTTATCTGCCGGTTGAATCCCCCCGGTTTCAAAACGCCGTTTTCGAGTCCCTTTATTTGGTCAAGTGGTACGCGCAAGAACATGTGCTGCTCTGCCTGGTTCCCGCCTTTTTCATCGCCGGTGCCATCGCCGTCTTCGTGAGTCAAAGCGCGGTCATGAAATATCTGGGGCCGAACGCGCCGAAAGTGTTGTCGTACGGCGTCGCCTCCGTTTCCGGCACCATCCTGGCTGTTTGTTCTTGCACCGTCTTGCCCCTTTTCGCGGGAATCTACCGCATGGGGGCGGGGCTGGGGCCGGCCACCGCGTTTTTATATTCCGGCCCGGCGATCAATATCCTCGCCATCGTCATGACCGCCGCCGTTCTAGGCCTCAAACTGGGCGTGGCGCGGGCGGTGGGCGCCGTTCTGTTCAGCGTGATTGTGGGACTCACCATGCATGGGATCTTCCACCGGGAAGAGACTGCCAAAGCGAACGCGGCCGCTCACCTGCCGGAACCCGAAGTCACCCGGCCGTTGTGGCAAAACGCCGTGTATTTCTTCGCCATGGTGGCCATCCTGGTCTTTGCCAACTGGGCCCAACCGGACACCGAATCCGGATTGTGGTATTGGATTTATTCCTGGAAATGGATCTTGACTACGGTCTTTGCGGTTTTGCTCGCCGCGATCCTGCCGGCTTGGTTTGGCGTCAAGACTTACAAAGTGGTTTTGACCGGCGGGGTGGTTTTGCTTCTTTCTCTTGTTTTCCCGGGGATGCCCATGATCCCCTTTGTGGCGGGTGTCATCGGGCTGGCGGTCCTGGCCGGGACGGAACCGGGAGAAATGGACGATTGGTTGACGTCGACCTGGGATTTCGCCAAACAGATCACTCCTCTGTTGTTTTGGGGGGTATTGGCTGCGGGATTTTTCTTGGGACGGCCCGGAGAGGAGGGCATCATCCCTTCGTACTGGATCTCCAGCCTGGTGGGAGGGAATTCCCTTTATGCCAATCTGTTTGCCTCGGTGGTCGGCGCGTTCATGTATTTCGCTACCCTGACCGAGATTCCCATTCTGCAAGGATTGCTCGGCAGCGGGATGGGGCAAGGCCCAGCCTTGGCCTTGCTGCTGGCAGGCCCAGCCCTGAGCCTGCCGAATATGCTGGTCATCCGAAGCGTCATAGGAACCAAGAAAACCGTGGTTTATGTAAGCCTCGTCATCATTATGGCCACAATCAGCGGAATGATTTTCGGCGCAATTTGGGGTTGAACCATGAATGCCCGATATGGATTGATCCTGTTTTTGAGTTTGTTCTTTTGGATTGCCGCCATGCCGGAATCCCAGGCTGCGGAAAACGGATATACGTTGCAAGAGTGCCTCCAAACGGCGTTGAAACTAAATCCGGACATCGCGATGGCCGAACAAAACGCCGCCGCCGCGGATGCCCAAAAGGACTATGCGCACGGAGAACAATGGCCGGCACTGATACTGAGAAGCACGTACACCCATTCCTTGGATACGCAACGCTTGACGACGATTCGTCAACCCAACGAACCTTCCGTTTTCAGTGAGGATAATTGGAAAGGGGATATTTTTTTAACGCTGCCCTTGTTCACCGGCGGACGGATTATCCATTCCATCCAAGCGGCGGAATTATTGCAACTGGCCTCTGAAAAACGGCTCGCCCGCACCCGGCAAGAATTAATCTATAACGTGAGTAGTGTGTTTTATGACATTTTGGCTCAACGAAAAGTCGTTGATTCGCTGCAGTTTTCGCAGCACGTATTGGAAGAGCATGAGCAACGAATCCATCAATTGATTCAGGCCGAACGGGCCGCCAAGGTGGATTTATTACGGACGCAGGTGCAATTAGCCAATGTGATCCAGAATCGAATCCAGGAAGCGAACAAACTGGATATCCAGCAGCAGGTTCTGGCGAATCTCATGGGGATCGAAAATGCCACGGAGCCTTTGGAAATTGAGGGCGAATTGAACGAAGAACCTTTTCCCGCCGGCCGGGTTTCTCCCCCTGACCGGGCTTATGAAAACCGGACCGATCTGCAGGCCGATCAGGCGGAATACCAGGCACAAACCAACCGCGTCGCGGCCGCCGCAGCAGAACAGTGGCCGGCCCTTTCCCTGTTTGGCTCCTACGGAGGAGTGTGGGGAATCGATCCTGATTTCAAGCAACCGGGTGCGGCTTCCCTGGAAGATACGGGCATGATTGGCTTCGCTGTCGAGGTTCCTCTATTTGTCGGCGGACGGATCCAGGCCAAAGTGCGGGAAGAACAGGCAAAACAATTGGCCCTTCAAGAACGAGTGCGAAAACGCCGGCTGCAAATCCAGCTGGAAATCGAAACCTCAATCAAAACGGTTCAATCCATTTACCAGCGCGTGATCGCTGTGAAAACCGCTATAGCCCAAGCCAAGGAAAGTTTCCGTATCGAACAGGAAAAATACAACGCCGGCAAAGGAACCATTACTGATGTGCTGGATGCCCAATCGGCTATGTTGACGGCGGAAACCAATTATTACCAGGCTTTGGCGGAATACAACATCGCTATCGCTCAGTATGACTTTGCCATGGGGGAATCCCAATGAAAGCCCTCCGAATGGTTATCATTACGTCAGGTGTGTTCGGTCTTGTGCTGGTAGTAGGCATAAGCGTGAATGCCTTGGTAAATGCTAAAAAACAACAATTATCGCAGGCGCCCAAATATGGGGAATCCCCGGTTCCGGTTCACGTGGTGGCCGCTACGGCCGGAGAATATGTCCAAGGGCGAGACTATTTAGCCGTTGTGGAGCCCGTGCAAAAAGCGGAAATCAACGCGCGGGTTCAATCCACGGTTGAGCGTATTGTGGTGGATGAGGGAAGTAGGGTAAAATCCGGCGATCTCTTGCTGCAATTGGATGACCGCGAGATCAAAGCCAATATCGAATCGATGACGGCCCAAATCGCCCAAGTGCAAGCGGAATGGTCATCGAACACGTCGTTGATTCAATCCTTACAAGAGTCCGCGGCCTATTGGAAAAAAGAGACCGACCGCGACCAATCTTTAGCCCATAACGGGGCGATCCCCGTTTCCCAAGCCGAAAAAACCCGGGATCAGTATGTATTGACACGCGGAAAATTGGAATCCGCGCAAGAACAATCCCGGGCGCTGACCCATCAGATTGAATCCCTCACCCAGAAAAAACGGGAATTGGAAATCACTTTAGGGTATTATTCCATTGTCAGCCCCTTTTCCGGCGTGGTGACCCAGCGGTTTGTCGATCCAGGCGATATCGCCATGCCCGGAAAACCTCTGCTTCTCATTGAAGATCATTCGTCGCTCAAATTATCCTTTTTGATCCCTCAAGAAGACCTGCCGGAAGTTCAAGAAGGGGCGGAAGTGCATTTCCGCATCCAAGGCGGCCTGGAAAAGGCGACCCTGTCCCATTTGTTTCCTGCGCTCAATGAATCGCGCATGTTGCGCGCTGAAATATCTCTTCCGGCTGCATTGCATCCGATTGTAAAAAGCGGACAAGCCATTCCCATTACGGTTACGCTGAAACGGTGGCCTGACGCAACCCGGTTGCCTGTCTCCGCGATCTTGCAACAGGGAGAGCAAAATTATGTTTACGTGGTCCATAATGATCGCTTGGAAAAGACAACGGTCGAAATTCTTGGCAACAATGGCGACGAGGTGGCCGTGCTTGGCATCGCCCCGGACTCGCAAGTGGTTGAACATGCGTTTCTCGGCTGGGCGAAACTCGCGGCGGGACTGGAGGTGGAGGTCTATCCATGAACCTGACCGGATTTTCTCTCCGGTATCCTTACGCGGTCATGGCCCTGCTTCTGGTGGTGGCGGCCTTGGGAAGTGTTGCGTTCTTCAATACGCCCACCGATTTATTTCCTGATACAGTGCCGCCGCAAGTCGTCGTGGTGACCGTGCAACCCGGGGCCACGGCCCGGGATGTATCCGATAAAATCACCCAAATCATCGAAAAAGAGTTGAGCACCATCGGAGGGCTGAAAAAGGTAACCAGCACCAGCCGCGATGAAGTCTCCTCCGTCAATGCCGAGTTTTTCTATCACAAGCCAATCAACGACGCGGTGTTGGATGTGCAAAGTGCCCTCGCGCGCATTCGGCCCGAACTGCCCGGCGATATCCGGGAACCCCGGATTTACAAAATCACGGATGCAACGCGGCCCTTGCTGACCGTCGCCTTGTCTCCGAAACCGGGCTGCCCGATCACATTGGAAGAAATTCGTTTAGTTGCGGAAAACCAGATTGAAGACGAGATTCTGACTCTGCCGGGGATCGCCGATGTGGATCTGTTTGGTGCGCACCGTCCCGAAGTCCAAGTGCGCGTGGACCGGGACCGCTTGCGGGCCAACCATCTGCCGGTGGAAGAATTGATCAGCGTCCTCGCCAAGCAAAACATCTCCATCCCAGCGGGAACCTTGTACAGCGGCCGCCATGAATATCTGATTAAAACATCCGGTGAATTTGAGAATCTTGAACAAATCAAAAACTTGGTTCTCCGACGCACTGCCCAAGCAGAATTGCGGCTGTCGGACGTGGCGGATGTGTCCGTGCAAGCGCAAGAACCACGGAGTATGTACCACGGAAACGGGAAGGCCGCCATCGCCCTGAATATCCTGCGCCCGGATCAGGGGCCGACCGTATCCGCCATTCAAACATTCAAAAATCACCTGCCGGTATTGCAAAACACCTATCCGGACATTCAATTCGAAATCACCGACGATCAAGAACCGATAATCGATCTGAATGTGAAAGGCATGCGGGGTTCGTTGGTGCAGGCCATTATATTAACCGTCTTGATCATTTTCCTGTTTTTGGCCGATATCCGGGCGGCCGTGGTGGTTTCTCTCAGTATTCCCCTGTCCTTTCTCTTCAGCTTGATGATTTTGCGCCTGAGTCCCTACACCATGAATATGGTGACGCTTTCGGGAATGATCATCGCCGTGGGGATGGTGGTGGACGCGTCCATCGTGGTTCTGGAAAATATCTACCGCCATTTCAACGAAATGGAGCACCCCGACGCCCGCGCGGCGGCGCTGGCCGGCACCAAAGAAATCGCCTTGGCGATCACGGCCGGCATGTTTACCACCGTTATCGTCTTGATCCCCGTCATGTTCAGCGGAGGCTATACCCAACAAACCATGCGGCCGTTGAATCTGATGATTTCTTCGACCCTGATCGGTTCCTTGCTTGTGGCCCTGACCGTCATTCCTCTTCTCGCCTCCCGGGTGATCAAAGGAAATCAGAACCGCCGGAACTGGTTGGAAAGGATGGCCGGATTGAGTGAATATTTCGTGCGCGGGGTGACGGCCCTGTATACCGGGATCTTGCGATTGGCTTTGCGGACGCGATTACTGACAGTGGGATTGGCAGTTTTCTTCTGGATAGTCACCATGCGCCTGGTTCCTCCGCTGATTGGGGGAGAATTGATGCCGCTGATGGACACCGGCATCGTGAATCTGGAATTTGAAACGCCCCCCCAATATTCCCCGCCGGAAGTGGAAGAAGTTTTGTATCAAATTGAAAACCTGATTTACCAGAATAAACATGTTCTATCCGTCTCCTCCGTAATCGGTTCGGAACCCGGGGAAATCAGCTTTGGGGGAGGGGGGGCAACCGCGCAATCCGGAAAGCTGGTGATCAATCTAATTGATAGGACACAGCGAAAGGAAACGATTTGGGAAATCCAAGATCAATGGCGGCAATCGATTTCCCACATTCCGGGAGTCAAAAGTTTCCGGATCAACGAATACGGCGCCACGCCGCTTTCCACGACCCGCGCTCCCTTGGACATCATCATTAGCGGACCCGACCGCCGGATTCTGGATCATTTAGCCGATGAGTGCCTGACTAAACTCAAGGGGATCCCCGGTCTGGTGGATGTCCGCCGCAGCTGGTACTTGGATAAGCCGGAGTTTACCATCCAAGTGGATCCCACGTTAGCCCGTCTGTATCAAACTTCCCCGCAAGAAATCGCCCTGGAATTGAAAACTATGCTGAAAGGGATCTCCCCCACGGCGATGCGGTTGAATGATTATCTGGATATTCCAATTACGGTTCAATACGCCGGCCGCTTTCTTCAGCAGCCCGGCCAATTGTCGCAAACGTATGTTACTACCAATGAGGGTTTATTGCCTTTGCGGGCCCTGGCAACTGATCAAGCCAGCTATGATCAACCATTTATTACCCGGGAGCGGCTTCAACATACCATTGATATTACTGGAGTCAATCGAGTCTATACCATTGCCCAAGTCGGGAAAATGGTACAAACCCGCTTGGCCAATTGGCCGCTGCCCGCCGGCTATTCCATCGAGGTGGCCGGGACGATCACGGATATGAAGTTGGGAAACGAAGAAATGGGTAAGGCCTTGAAGATCGGATTCATCCTCCTCTATCTACTGCTGGTGGCCATGTTTCAATCGTTCCGGCATCCGCTGACGATCATGTCCGCCATTCCCTTGGCCGTCGCCGGCGGGCTGTGGGGTTTGTTGCTTTTTGATAAACCCCTGTGCAAACCGGCCACCATGGGTTTGATCCTCCTGGGCGGCACGATTGTCAACAACAGCATTCTCCTGTTGGATTTTATCATCCGGGCTCGAGAAAAGGGGATGAACCGGAACGAAGCCATTCTCAATTCGGTGCGGCTTCGCATCCGGCCGATTTTGATGACCACCGTTTCCACGATCGTCGGTTTAACTCCGTTGGTTTTCGAAATGGCCGTCGGCCTGGAGCGAATGAGCCCGTTAGGCATTGTAGCCTTCATGGGATTGCTCATAGGTACTTTCCTTACGATTATTGTGGTTCCCGTCATTTATGCGCTTCTTGACAGCGCGGCGGTGGCCGGTGCGTCAGTTATTTCTTTCCTGCGTTTTAAGCATAGAGAAATGGAAAATAAATCATCATAACGATATACATCATCAGATGAGGAAGTTCAAAAATATGATGAATTCTCCGGTTAAAAACACTTGGATCCACAGTCAAGCGGTGGGGACGATCTTTTTAGTATGGTTCCTGTTTCTCTCACCGAATAACACAGCCTATGGCTCAGATTCGGAACTCAAGATTCCCGGCGTCTGTCCTCCGTTTCATTTGCGGGATGAAGAGGGAAACGTGATTGATCCAATCAATGGGATCAATACCGACAAGCCCTATTCACCCAAACAAACCTGCGGGAAGTGCCATGATTATGGAAAAATCACCCAAGGATTCCACTTCCAGCAAGGAGCCGGCGAAAAACCCACCGATGATCAATCCAAGCGTGTCGAATGGGCGCTGACTCCGGGGAATTTCGGGGGAACCTGGTGTTCGCCTGCGCCATTGTACCGGTACCTTTCGCCTAAAAAGAATGAATCCCCCCTTCTGATGGACATGACCGCGCAAACCTTTATCACGGCGGGATGCGGCGATTGCCATCCGGGGGGTGGGCCGTTGGAATTCGACCGGGAGGGCAATCGGTATGACCTGTGGATGAAGAATCCTGAAAGCGGTCTGATCTCCGGCGGCGAGAATCATTTCGATGGGGATTATTACAAAACCAATTGGGATCAATCCGGCGTCCTGGAAGCGGATTGCCTGTTATGCCACATGCCCGAATATCGATTTGATGTTCGGAAAAAACAATTAAAAGCTTTGAATTTCCGCTGGGCGGCCACGGCCGGGGCGGGATTCGCCGAAATCCAAGGCACGGTTGCCAATGGAGAATCCGTCCAGGTTACTTATAATCCGACTCTGTTCAATGCAGATGGCACAATCTCTCCTCATATCGTCCGGGAGCCGCGCAATGAAACCTGCCTGCAATGTCATGCCCAGCCGGGCTGGAAAAAGCGGGGGGCGAATTTCCGGGAACGAACCGACGTTCACTTGCGGGCCGGGTTGCGATGTGTGGATTGTCATCCCGCCGGCCGTTCGGCCACCGATCCCCGAATCAACGGTTATGAAGAACACCAGATCGCCAAGGGGGATGATCCCGGCGGACAGGTGCGCAACGATTTGGACAACACCATGGTAACCTGCCTGGATTGCCACGACACCGGCCGGTTAGGTGCGCCCAAAGCCGTCCATAAAGGACTGCCCCCCGTTCATCTCGAAAAAATAGCCTGCCAGGCCTGCCACATTCCCGAGCGTGTCGTGAAACCCATCCAGCTGCAAGCCAGTGATGTGTTGAATCCCGCCCCGAAAATCAGCTCGCCGGGCAAACGGTTATGGACGTTCTACGGACCGGAGGGCCTGTTCCGCAATCATTACGGCTATCTGGAAATGATGGGATATGACGACAAACCCACCGAACCTTTCCGCCCGGCTTTGGCGTTATACAAAGGCAAAATCTTTCCCGTGAACCGGGTCCACAGCGCTTGGCCGGGAATCGAAACCGACGGTGTGGAAGCGCTGATGCAGCCCCGGATGAGTG
Source organism: Candidatus Omnitrophota bacterium (assembly GCA_013177805.1). Classification (GTDB taxonomy): domain Bacteria; phylum Hinthialibacterota; class Hinthialibacteria; order Hinthialibacterales; family Hinthialibacteraceae; genus JABLXU01. The sequence goes on along the minus strand of JABLXU010000006.1, from coordinate 20,628 downwards.
ATATCTACAAAATGTGGGCGGATCATCAGGCCAATCCCTCCCATTATCCCTCCCTGACGAAGATTGCAGATGACAACGGCGATGGAATTTTAGAAATCAACCGGCCGGAAGAAATCGACGCGCTGATTGAAGCGGTCACGCAAATGCTGCAAAAAATCAACTACCCGTTGGAGTCCAAACGCGTGGTCTGGGTGATGAATGAGCGGGTGTATCGTTCCGGAACCGATTACCGCGTAGTGACTAAGCACGAGTGGGAAGCCTCCCCCTTTGCCAATGTCCACAAATACAGTCACGATATCTACCCGGCCAAGGCGGCCTTGGGTGCCAATGGCTGCCAGGATTGTCATCATCCCAATTCACCCTTCTTCTTCGCCCGCGTGACCCAATACCATTTTGACGAAAACGCCCGGGCGGTTACATTTCCGCAGTCCGAATTACTCGGGTATCTTGGCCGGCCTCCCCGCTATGACGGCTTGGTGGGTTGGGTCGCGTGGTTCTTTCAATGGTTGACGATCGTAGTGATGGCCGGCTTAATCGCCCATATTCTTTTGGACTTTACCGCGCGGCGCCACCACCTCAAAAAGACGGCCGGCGCCCCACCCGAAAGTGAAGAGACCGTTCAACGTTTCAATGTGCATATGCTGGCCCAGCATTTCTTGTTGATGAGCAGCGTGTTGATTTTGTTTCTATCGGCCTTCTTCCTATGGGGATTGCGCTATCCAGGCGCTGCCTGGGCCGCTTCCGTGACCGCTGCCCTCGGGGGAGTGGAATTTTGGCGGATCATTCACCGGGTGGGAGGTGTTATTTTACTATTCACTTGCTTTTATCATTTTGTTTATATCGTTGTCCATCCCGATGGCCGGCGGGATTTTTCTCTCCTTCTGCCCCGCTGGAAAGATTTCACGGATTTCTATGGGAATGTTCTTTGGTTTGTGGGTAAAAAAAGTCAGCGGCCTGCATTTGGCCGGTTTACCTATTTCGAGAAATTCGATTATTGGGCGGTCTTTTGGGGATGCGTCATTATGGGCGTGACCGGGCTGGGAATGTGGTTTCCGGAATGGGTGAAGAATTTATTTCCCACTGCCTATTCCTTGCTGTTGAATGCCTTCAAGGAAGCCCATGCGCACGAAGCCTTGCTGGCGTTTTTGGCGATTGTGATTTGGCATGTCTATAACGTGCATCTCCGCCCCGGCCGTTTTCCCGGCACTCTGTTCTGGATGCATGGGCGAATGAACAAAGCCGAAATGGTGGATGAGCATCCTTTAGAATCGCTGGAGCCTGAATCCGGATATACGCAACGCAGTTAGGAATAAGCATCACTCGAAAGCGTCCAGAGCCGGAACCATGAAGGCTTGCCGAACGATAATTTATTGCGGGTTTGCTCAGTGGGCATGGCTGTTGGGCATTGCCTGGATGGGATTGTTCCCCGTTGATGCGGTTGCCCAGGCAACCATACCCGAAGATACCGTGAAACACGATTTTCTGAAGGATATACCTATCGGGCCCGGTACCTTGGATATCAGCGGCAGTCTGCGGCTGCGGGGTGAATGGTTGGACCATTTCACCATCCAAGAATATGGAGCCGGGGAGAGTGACCAAGTGCTCCTGGAGCGTGTCCGCCTGAATCTGGACTATCAATATTCCCGCCGTTGGCATGCCTTCGTCCAACTGCAAGACGCCCATTATTGGCTGTCCGATCTTCAGCTGGAGGATTTCGGTCCGGTCTGTTCCTATCAAAATCCATTGGATCTCCGGGAAGCGTATATTGAATGGAAACGGGATGAGGATTCTTGGTTTGGATATAAACTCGGCCGGCAGACGATCACCTATCGGGACGGCCGGGTCTGGGGGCCCGGGGATTGGGGCAACACCGGCCGGTACACATGGGATGCCGCCAAACTCTATGTCGATACCGAATTTCTGGATACCGACTTGATCGCGGCGAAGCAGGTCATCAGTGAAAAAAATCACTTCGACGACTCCCACTGCGATTTCAATGCGTACGGAATTTATTCCCGGACCAAAAACTGGCCGGTCGATTTGGACGTTTTTTATATACTGAAATATGACAACGAAGGGATCCCCAATCCAAGCGGCGGGTTCGGCGATCTGCAGTCTCATGCCGCCGGGATGTACGCCGGAGGGCAATTCGGCAACCACCTCGATTGGGCTTTTCTCGGCGCTTATCAGTTTGGGAAACGGGCAGACAACGATATCGAGGCCGTTGGGCTGAACATGCAACTGGGATACACATGGGATGTATCATGGAAACCCCGCCTGGGAGTGGAATATACCTACGCCTCGGGCGATAACAACCCACAGGATGGAAAATATCAGACATTTGATGGGTTGTTTGGAGGGATCGATCGTTTTTATGGCCGCATGAACTTTTTCTCCTGGATGAATTTGCAGGATTATCAAGTCAGTTTCAACGTCCGGCCGGTCAAGCAGCTGATGATCTCGGTGGATTATCATTCTTTTTATCTGGCTTCAAATCAGGATGCATGGTATTACGGGAATGCCCGCCGGATGCGTCAGGATGCCAGCGGGAAATCCGGTTCCCATATCGGCGAGGAAGTGGACCTGCTGGCCACATGGAAAATGAATCCCCAGGTTGAAATCTTCAGTGGCTATGCCCATTTTTTCCCGGGTTCCTTTCTCGCGGACACGGGATATCACGAGGAGGCGGATTGGATTTTCTTGCAGGCCACGTGGACGTTCTAAGATTCGTCAGAAGTACAAGACGTTTCCTTATAAGCAGAACAATCAGTTCATAAAATAGGAGTCGCATCATGAAAAAAATCCAGATTCTGGGCATCGGGTGCCCGAAGTGCAAAACCTTGACGGCGCATGCCGAACAGGCCGCCAAGGAACTGGGGATCGAGTATCAAATCGAGAAAGTGCAGGACATCAACGAAATTATTTCGTTTGGCGTCATGAGCACGCCCGCCCTGGCGGTGGATGGCCAGGTGCGGGTGGCCGGTAAAATCCCATCGGTCGAAGAGATTAAAGCCATGCTATGACGGATTGGAGGTGAAGAATATGAAAACACTAATGGTACTGGGCCCGGGCTGTTACCGGTGCCAAAAATTGGAAGAACACGCGCGGCAGGCCGCGTCCGAACTGGGAATCGAATACGAATTGTTCAAAGTATCCGATATCAACGCGATCACCGGCTTTGGCGTCACCATGACCCCGGCCTTGATCGTCGACGGGGAACTCAAAGTATCCGGAAAAGTTCCGCCGGTGGAAGAAATAAAGAAACTGCTTCAATAACGGGATGGGAAGGAGATTGATCATGCCCGAAAAATCATGCTGCGGTTTTTCCGTCAAGATGATCTATGCCTGCTCGGGTGCTTCGGATACCGGCGAAATCGCGGACCGCGCCGCCCGGCGCATCCGCAATGAAAAAGCCGGTTTCATGGCCTGCCTGGTTGGAATTGGCGGGGGCGTCGATGACCAACTCGAAAAAGCGCGGGCCGCGTCCACCATCCTGGTCATCGACGGGTGCGAGACCGGTTGCGGGAAAACCATTTTCGAGCAGGCCGGATTCGATCGATTTCATCATCTCCGGTTGAACGATTTGGGGCTGCAGCGAGGCGAATCCCCCGTAACCGAGGAACGCATTCAATTGGTGGCCGAAGAAGGGAAAAAATTGCTTTCCGCGTGATGGCGGACTGCTCCCAAATTCACAAATTTGCCCCACGAGGTGACACGCATGAATACTCTAGCCAAAGCAGGTATTGTCATCGCATTACTTATAGCCGCTGCCGGAATCATTGCGTTAAAAAATGTGCCGCAGTCAAGCCCAGGGGCCGAAGCCACGGCAGTTGAGTCCTCGATACCGGTTCCCGCTTCGGCCTCCTTGCCCCGGTTACTCGATTTGGGCGCGGGAAAATGCATTCCCTGCAAGATGATGGCGCCGATTCTCGAGGAATTGAAAAAGGAATACGCTGGGCAATTCGAAGTCGTTTTTCTTGATGTGTGGGAAAATCCCCAAGCTGCGGCGCAATATGGGATCCGGGTCATCCCTACCCAAATCTTTTTCGATTCGTCCGGAAAGGAATTGTTCCGCCACGAAGGATTTTATTCCCGGGAAGATATTTTGAATCGATGGAAAACGTTGGGTATCCCCCTTAAGGAGACTGCCCATGAAAATCGATAATCGAAACACGGTATGGCTGGTCGGGTTGCTGTTCTTAGTGGCCGCCGGTCCGGGATATGCCGCCGATACGGCCGAACCGGCCTCTTCTTCCACGGTGGAATCGGTTTATCCGGGATTGGCTTCAAGTTCCCTCCGTTTTGCAGTCCTGGGAGAATTGCCGGATGGAATTCTTCTTCGTTCCGGTGATTACGAAATATCTCAAGAAGCTTTGAATTCCGAAATGTCCAAAATACCCGCACCGCTGCAAGAAGAAATGAAAAAGAACCAATTCTTTTTGTTGGAACAATTGACTACCAAGGCATTACTCTTGATATTAGCTACAAAACAACCCGTTATGAAACAGTCCGACACCGCCACCATGGATGACAACAAACTGATCCAGGATTATTTTAGGAAAATAGTGTCCCAAATTACGGTCACCGATCAGGAAGTTTCGGATTTTTATCAAAACAATAAAGATCTGGTTGGCGAGATACCGTTTGACCAAATCAAAGAGCAAATCAAGCCGTATGTTCTTCAGGAGAAACAACAGGTTGCAGTAAAAGACCATATTCGTTCTTTGGGACAAATTTTGCCCATCACGGTTTCATCGGCCTGGATTCATGAACAAGCGATCCGTGCCCAGGATAATCCGGTTGACAAAGCCCGCTCCAGCGGCATTCCTTCCCTGGTTGATTTTGGCGCCAGCGGTTGCCGCCCATGTGACATGATGACGCCGATCCTGGACGATTTGAAAACAAAATTCGCGGGGAAACTGAATGTGCTTTTCGTTCATGTCCGCGAACACCCGGTTCTTGCCTCGCGTTACGACATTCAGTCAATTCCGGTGCAAGTGTTTTTTGATAAAAATGGAAAGGAAATTTCCCGTCACACAGGATTTTTCCCCCATGTTGAAATTGAGAAAAAATTAGCGGAATTAGGAGTTCAATGAGCCATGCAAGAATTATTCACGGCCTTATCCCATGCGGTGGAAGGCTCTCCCGGCGTGGCCTTGGGCGCGGCTTTTGTTTGGGGAATTTTGAGTATTGTCTTGAGCCCCTGCCATCTGGCCAGCATTCCCTTGATTGTCGGATTCATGGATCAGCAGGGACGCATATCCACAAAACGCGCGTTCAACATAGCGTTCGTGTTCGCGATAGGGATCTTAATTACGATCGCTCTCATCGGCGCTGTGACAGCGGCCGCCGGGCGAATGTTGGGGGATATCGGAGGCTATGGGAATTACCTGGTATCGCTGATCTTTTTCGCGGCCGGCTTGCATCTGCTGGATGTCATTCCCCTTTCCTGGGATGCGCCCGGACGGGTGGACATGCTATGGCGGGGTATCGGGGCCGCCTTTCGGCTCGGGCTGATTTTTGGCCTCGCCTTGGGCCCATGCACCTTTGCCTATATGGCCCCCATGCTGGCCATCACGTTTCAACTGGCCGCGTCCAGCCTCGTCTACGGCCTCCTGCTTTTATTGGTGTTTGGAATCGGGCATTGTTCCGTGATCGTTTTGGCGGGTACGTCCACCAAAATGGTCCAAGAATACCTGGATTGGAGTGAAAAATCCAAAGGCTCTTTGGTCCTCAGAAGAATCTGCGGAATTCTGGTTCTGCTCGGCGGATTATATTTGATTTACACGGCTCCCTGATGGGATCGAGAAAGGAGAATGGGGAATATCCAAAGCGCAGGAACTAGTCAGCCCGGCGATTGGATAGCAGGGTGAGGGGAGCTTAGCGAGGACATGGGGCATCCTGTCCCGGCAATCAAGGGAACAGCTACTCCGGATGTTCCCAAAAAAGGAGACCAGGCGGATCAACGCCAGAACCGGCATGCAACGTCACGGGATTCTTCTCTTTCTTGGGCTGGGTTTACTCCTGGCCGGTTTGTTCTCCTATGATCAATTTCAGGAGAATAAATCCTTTCCAGATTTGGCGCCAATTGCCCATGTGGATCAGGTTTCTTTATTTCCTCCGGGAAAGGAATCCTCCTGTCAATGGGTGGTCTATTACTTTCACCGGACTGTCCGGTGCCCCACGTGCCTGAAAATTGAAATGTTGACAAGTCAAACGGTGCAAGAACACTTTTCCGATTTCCTGCAAGAAGGAATCCTTGAATGGCATGTGATCAATATGGAGGAACCTCGCTATCAACATTTTGTCAATGATTTTCAATTAACGGCACCCTCGGTGATTTTAGCCAAAATCCAAAATGGCCAAACAATCCAGTGGGAAACCGTTGAAGAAGTTTGGAATTATGCAGAAACGCCCGCTTTATTTTCGGATTTCTTAAAAGAAAAAATCGAAAAATATTTCACGCCAAATTCCTATCGTGAATAGACCACCGGTTGTCAGTTTGCGGTAAAACTTTTGAACGCCAACGGTGCGGCATGAATAGAGCCTCGGACGGAAGCCCTGGGAAAGTAGTAAAAGATAATCACTCCTCTCTACGTCGTGGAAACGCCCTGCGTGAGAGGGGCCTTTTCACCCCATCCTCACCGATTTCGCGATACCCTTCCCAAAACCAACGGACTCCTCTTCCGGGGACGGATTTTGTACTCGCCTCAAGTTGGAAGCCTGGGCCGCTTCTGCCTCGTTACAGTTTCAATTGCACCTCGAATTTTTCCTGCTTGGCGAGCATGTCATCCCAGGTCACTTCCCGGCCTTCGTATGCGGCCATGCGTCCCAACACGCCGGTCAGGGTGGTTTCCACCGCGTAGGCCCCGTGGTTGATGGGCTGGTTCCCCCGGATCGCCTTGACGAAATCCAGCACGTTGTTATCCACGCCGGTGTCCATGGTATTGTCCCGGTCGGTTCCATGCCATGGATTGTCACCCGTAATGCGGATCACGCCCCAGTAATGCGAATCCGCCGTCCCCTGGGTCCCGTACATCCGGATGCACATATCGTCGTACCCTTTGACGAACTGAGTGGAACTGAAATCCACCTTGACGCCGTTGGGATACTCATACGTCACGATGAAATGATCCCAGCAATCGCCCACGTCCACCCGCGCCTTGCGCCCGCCGGTTCCAAACGCCTTGAGGGGATGGGCGCCGATGTACCAGTTGGCCACGTCGAGCACATGTACATTCTGCTCGACGATGATGTCGCCAGAGAGGTGAATGTCGAAAACCCAATTGCGGAGCCGCGCCTCGTCCGCTGGCATACCCGGTTTGGCCTGCGGATTCAGCCGTCCCGTGTGGTAATACACGTGGCCCATGACCAACTCCCCGATGGCGCCCTCGTGCACCCGCTGGACGCATTCCTTGAATGCCGGACTGTTGCGGGTTTGGAAATCCACCAGAAAAGTCAGGCGGCCCTCCGCCTGCTTCGCGCTGGCCAGAATGCTCTGGCACCCGGGCGCGTCCACCGCGACCGGTTTTGCCAGCCAAACATGCTTGCCCGCCTTCACCGCCGCCGCCACTTGCTCGGGGTGGAAATAAGGTGGGCTGGTTACCGCCACCGCGTCCAGGGGCAAGGCGAGCAAATCGTGGTAGGCTTCCACTCCCTGGTACCAGCGGGACTTGTCCACGTCGAAGGCCACGCCGAGGCTCTCCAACCGGTCCGCGAAGGGATCCTGCGCCGCCACGATCTGGATATCCTTCTCCGCGTTGGTCATCATTTTCTTGCTCACGTAATGACCCCGTCCGCCGCTGCCGATGATCCCCACCTCGATCTTCGAGTTGGCCGGCGCGCCGTGCGCCGATTCCGCCTTGATCAGGGAAAACGCCGCCGCTCCCGCCAAACCGGTTTTCAAAAATCCCCGCCGGGTGGATTGGATGGCTCTCTTGCCGGACATCACCTCTCTCCTTTCACGCCTGGGTTTATGGTATTCGGCTGATTGATCCTGTTTGGACGACCGTGAAATGCCGGTCCACGGGATCTTCGCATAGCGGGACTGGTTTTGGAAGGCACGTTTGGGATTAAAACCTCCTCCCATGCGGTCAATCGCATGAAAAATATTTCCCATCGGAAACTGACACCTCCTCGTTTTCTTCCTATCTTCTCGCTTAGGGATGTTTTGCCGGTAGATTGTGGATAGGTCGCGCCAGGTTGGAAGGCAGCATTGGGGAGGTCAGGTTAAGGGTTAGGAAGGTAAACGCTATGACCGCCTCTCAAGGTTCCCATCAAACCGTTCGCTTCATCACGCTTGGATTGCAATCCCAAGAAATCGAATGCCTCCAGAAAATCGCTCACGAAACCGGCGGGATCGTGCACGTGGCCCGCAACGATCTGGATCTATCCAGTCAGGCCCATTTATACCATTTCGACTTGGTTGTTATCGCCCAGAGCGAGGAGATCCCGGATCCCAGCTACGGCCTCTGGCTGTTGAAAGGCGTGGCCACCCGGTGCGGGGTGATTTTGATTTATTCCACTCTGCCTCAGGAAGAACAAAAACGGATCAGCCGTCTGCGGAATGCCTACATCCTGGGACGCCCCGTCGATCCCCAGCAGTTGGCCAAAACCGTGGACGCCGCCTTGCATGAGAGCGGAGAGACCAGGGAATCTTTCTGGTCGGTGTTGACTCAGTGGTGGCCTTTGCGCTGGAAGCACGCCTAGCAAGGCGGCCGGCTTACTCCGCGCTCTCCAACGGTTTTTCATTTCCACATCCCGGACAGTACGGCAAGAGGGAAGGCCGGATCGCCTGGCACGCGGCACAGATTTCATACAGCCGTTCGCCGCACGCCGGGCAGGAGTAGGGTTTTTCAGAATCCGCCGGATCGCTGGCCGGGAGAGGCCAACCGGAATGGGGGCCTTTGCGTGTCCACATCACGTGTTTGAACGGCCCCCGTTCGATGGGATAAGCGCACACCGGGCAGAGGTGTTTTTGATACGCCTCCTTGAACTGCTTGATCAACCACTCCCGCTGAGGCGAGGCCACCATCCGGATCAGGTGGATCAGAAACGCGGCCACCACCGCGATGGCCGCGCCCAGGGCGATGTATTTGAAGATCTCGCTCGGAAAATGGCGGTGAATAACGTCGCCGGTTTTCCAAAACACCGCGATGAACGAAGCATACAATATGGGGGCGTAAGGCGTGTTCCGTTTTTTGAGCACCAACCAGGCCACGGCGGCCAGCAGAGGAATGAGGAATGACAATTTCAACACGGCCACTTTGAACTCATGCCGGCGGTAAAGACGGGCGTATTCAACGGAGGCCTGGCGTTGCCCTTCCGCGATGATGTCTTGTGTTTGGGCCAACTCCCGTTCGATGCCGCGCAGCTGCTCGCTCAGCCGGGCGATTTCCTGGTTGGCCACTTGGTATTTTTTCTGATTCTCCAGAAAAATCTTCTGGCTTTCCTCCAGGGCGGTCATCTCGGCTTCAGAAGGGGTGACATTTTTTTCCAGGTAATGCCGCCGCATCTCGAGCAACTGATTCATGGTCTGCTGCGAGTTGTTGGTGCTGTTTCGCAGAATGTCCTGGATTTCGCGCTGATTGGCGATTTGGGTGCTAATTTCCGCCTTTTGCTTTTCCAATCCGGCGCGTTGCTGGAGAGCGGTTGGATCAACATATTTCCTTTCAATCGCTTGGTAATCCGGTCCTTGGATATGACCAATGTCTTGTTCCGCGAAACCGAGAAGCCAGTAAAGCAATAAGGTCAACAAAAAACTGAGGAAATAGATGAGATAGCGGTGGCCGGCGGGTCCTTTTTTTCCCAGGCGGGATTTCATGGCGCGCTCTCCTTCCTGAAACGGGGAATGGTATGGTGTGATCCTAAAGCAGCTCTCGTTCCAGAATCCACGCCGGATTCGGTATTTGGCCTCAATGGAATAACTTGCGCCCATGAATGGGCTTTGGACATTCCCGCGGGGGAAACTCGATGAAAACCGTGTGTGCGAAAAATGCCGGCGAACTCAGCATTTTTTGATGGATGGCTATGGGTCTGAATGCAGATCATTCTTATCCATCAAGTTGGCTCGTCCGGCAAGCGCGGATTCATTAAATTCCCTTCTCCTCTCTTCTCTTCAAAATGATCAATGTAAACCACCCCCAAATTCCCTCTCCCTTGGATGATTGCATGCCAACTCCCTCTCCCTCCGGGAGAGGGCCGGGGTGAGGGCATACCTGGAGCTCAATTCGCGGCCAACAACCCCGAAACATGCATGCTCCAACCGGCCGTGCGGATTCGCAAGCTCGGTTCCCGCCCCAATGACGAGGACACGCTGATCCCGTCTTCCCCTCCAGAACCAGACAAACTGGCGTGGAAACCAGCGGCGCAACCCGGGGGATGCGACTCCACAGGGATGCGGATACGTTCACCCGACCCATTCACAAAAGTTTTTCAACATCCGTAGCCCGACAGGGCCACTTTTTTCGAGGTGGAATTGCGTAGCAAAAAGATTATCCTTCGTGACCGCGCTGGCAAAACGCAGACCGTATTCGGTCTCGCCGATCACCACCGAGGGATCATCGGGAACACAATAGTAAGAATTGACGAAATAAAACTCGGCGTCCTGCGGCACGCCTTCAAAGAGCGGATGAGGCCGGACCTGGCGTACTTGGTTCCACCCGATTTGGGGTATTTTCAACGAGGGATCCGAATCCGGAAACCGCTTTACCACCCCCGGCAGGATTCCCAGACAAGGCGTGTCGTCCTCCTCGCTGTGATCAAACAGGATCTGGATGCCGATGCAAATCGCGAGGAAAGGCTTTTTCTGTTCGAGCACCTGGGTTTTGACCACCCCGGTCAGGCCGGTGCGGTTCAAAACCTCCATGGACGCGCCCGCCGCCCCCACACCCGGAAAGATCAAGCGGGTGGCCTTATCGATGACATGGGGATCCTGAGTGATGACCGCCTCGTACCCCACGTGCCGCACCGCCCGCCGCACGCTGGTCAAGTTCCCGCCTTCGTAGTCGATGATCGCGATCATGGGAAAAATCGGCCTGCATCAGGCAGGCCCGGGATTAAAAAGAATCCACCCCGGTGGTTTCTTGGGCGATACTCCTCTCGCCCCGCTCTCATGACATCGATAAAAAAATCTCCTCCGGCAAGGGCGTACTTTTTTTCAGATCCCCAGTACCTGATTTCTTTGCAATGATCCATGAATACCGCCATCCGGAATTCCCTCTCCCCCCGGAGACTGCAAACCTGCTCCCTCTCCCCTGGGAGAGTAAGGGGGAGGGTATTGTTACCTCAGTTTGACGGTTTTCATGGCCTCCCGCAGCGTTTCGAGGCTCTTGCGGGCCGGCGCCTGCGCGAAGATTTCCCGGACAGGCGTCAGCAACTCGGCGATGCTCTTGGCCACCGCCGCCTTCAGGTCGGAGGGATGCAGCGCTTTTTGGCCGAAATCCCGGATCAGATCCGCCAGCGTGGCGTAGGATACATCTCCCCCGTGCTCGGCCTTCCGTTCGATCCGCAACGGCCCCCGGTTCAGCGCGAAAATCAAATGCCGCGCCCAATCCAACACCGGATTGAAATCCACCTCGCCTTCCGGACAAAAGGCCTTGTTGATTTTCCGGGCGATCTCTTGAGGTTCATCGGTGATGAACACGGCCGTGTCCGGCTTCGATTTGCTCATTTTCATGGCCATCCACACTTCCTGCAAGCGTTCGGGATCGATTGGCCACATGGGCGGTTTGCCCAAACCGCTAAGCAGGTGGTGATGCACCGCCACCGGCGCGATCGGATGGCCTTGCGGGTCGCGCAGGGGATTGGTTCTCATGGCGTTGGCTACGTCCAGGGCCACCACGTGCGCTTTGCGTTGATCCTGCCCGGCGTGCGCCAGGTTCACCCCCAGCGCGTAGATATCCGCCACCTGCATGGGGGGATACACCAGCTTGGCGAAATCGACCGCTTCGCCTTCCGTCCGCCCCAAGATCGTGATGGAACGCAGGATGCGTTTCAAGGTGGTGTTTTTGCACACCTCGATAAAGGTGGTCCAAAAATCAGGCTTTTTTAGATATAAATCCGTGCCCAACACGATATTCAGCTTTTCGGGAGCCCCGCCTACCGCCTTCAGGCAACTTTTGAGTCCCTCCGCGAAATAACCATGGGCGATCGAGCGGATCAATTCCATGTCCCCGCCCAGCTTGTCGTTGATCCAACTGTGCCAATCCGCCAGGAAAAGGGTGCACTCGACTCCCGCCCGCTGAAAATCCGCCACCTTGGCCATGCACTGGATCCCCGTTCCCAAATGGATTTCTCCCGAAATCTCGAAGCCGATATAGTGGCGCAAAGGTATCTCTTTCTGCAAATACTCCCTCAGCCGTTCTTCGGTCAGCACTTCATGGGTATTGGCGGTAATGAGCCGGAATCGTTCGTCGGTGTTCATGGGCTGTTCACAGAGGAGGAACTTAGGAGATTTCGTATCGAATGTCATGGAAAAATTAAATCCAGGGGGAAGGATTCGAACCTTCGTAGGCTTGCGCCGGCAGGTTTACAGCCTGCTCCCTTTGACCGCTCGGGCACCCCTGGATCGTACGATCGGCTTTCACATGAAAAAAGGAGATCCGCGCTTGCGTCCCCTCCCGGTTATCGGCCCACGGACGCGGACCACGAAGGACTATTTTGGTTGGCTCCGCCGGATTGTCAAGGAGCGGAAATCAGGAAAACCGGTGCCGGGATCGAACCGGCCACGAAACTTGAAAATCACCGGCCGCCGCCCGGCTTGGATGTCGGCATGACTAAAAACACGCCGTTTTCCCACCGCAATATCAGAGCCGGCGTTCCCGGCCATGGTCCCTCACCGCTCCAAACGCGCTCCGGAGGAGGATACGCCAGCGCGTACAGATACCGGATCGAATTGGGGATTTTCTCTTCGAGCGGAAGGTCCAATCCCGCCACCGCGACGGACGGCACGGGTGGAAGATTCAATTTCCGTAACCCGTCGACTACCTGCCGGTACAGCGCGTCATCTTTCTGAAAATAGCGGATTTCCGGATGGATGGCGTAGAGTGAGAGGTTGAGCAGGCAATAACCGGTCACCACGGCGATGCCCGCCGCCTTTATTCTGCCGGAAAAATTCCACAATGGCTCGATCAACTCCCCCATCAGCAACGCCCCGCCCATCCCCGCGAGGTACGTGTAACGGCTGGGATAATAACCGGGTGTGTCGATCCCCAGGTAGGGGATCAGCGCGACAAACATCCAACCCAACGGCAGCCACAATCGATACAGCTTCGCCAGAATGGCATAGATACAAAAGCCGACGGCCGCTGCCAGCGCCCCATACGCCCACGCCGACGGCGGATGTGGGATCCACGGGAAAAACAACCGGATCAGATACGCCCCCGCGTTGTGCCATACATGCGTGCCCCACAGCGAAAACAAGCCGCTTTGCACCGCCGCCCCGCCCGACGCGAGATATCCCCGCCCCACCAGAGCCAAAACCCAGGGAATCCCCAACGCCAGCCACAAACCGGTCTGTCCCATCCTTGCCGCGGGCCGGACCGCGGCGGCCCGCCGTGTTCTCTTGTGTTCTTTCGCTATTTCCTCCCCCCCGGAGAGAAGGGCAGGGGGAGGGAAAACCCTCGGCCCGGCATAGCGTTGATGCAGCACCATCCCCGCCACAATGGGCAGCCACGCCACCGCGTTTTCCTTGGCCAGCAACGCCAAAATATGGGCAAGCACGGCCACGGATCCCCAACGCCGCGCCGCGGCTCCCTCCGCCCGAAGCACCCCCAGACCCATCACGGCGCCCAACAACCCCACCCACAATTCCGACGACGCGCAAATCCAAAACACGGCTTCCCAATGGCTGTATGTGCAAGCAAAAAGCGAGGCCGCGGTCAGCGCCGCACGGGGAGACCGGAATAGCCGCTGGGCAAGATGATAAAAAACCACCACGGTCGCGAGCGACAGAACACCCCGCGCCAGGCGGTATCCCAGCGGATTCGAACCAAACAGCCGCGTCTCCACCCAAAAAACGGCCAAATGAAAAGGCCGCCAAATGCCCATCTCCCACACGTCAAACCAATGGAGGGGGGATGGACGGTCATACCGTAACCAGGCCAGCAACCCAAAATCATCCGCCTGGAAATACCCGGGCAGGCAGAGGAGGGCCACTACGCACGCCAGCAGGGCGGGAATCGCCCAGGTGTCCCCAATTCTCATGAGATTGCATCCATCGCGAAGGCGAATGAACAAAACGGCCTTATAACAATACCGGCCATTCGGTGGCATGCACATGGTTCCGGAGCAACTGGAAGAATAGATAGAGCAGAGAAAACACCACGCATTGATACAAGATATAATCCTTGGCCTTGGGCGGCAGGTCCAACCGGTTCATGAACTGAAGCAACACGATGGCCGCCGGAATGGTCAAACCCGAAAAAAGGTCCCAGTCCGCCGGGAAAGGCCGGTCCGGACGCCAGACAATCGAATAAACCAAATAAAATCCCGCGAGCAGCCCGAACCAGGTCTGCAAAGGATGCCATGCCCGCGCACGGGGGATTACGGGCAGCAGGGTCAGAAACAGCAGCACCCCCGCGGGCATCATATAGAAATACTCGTTGAGCTGCATTATGTAATAATCCGGCGTCAGGTAAGTTTCCAACTTATGAAACATCGCCCGGTCGGTGCCGGTCAGCATCACCTCGTCTCCCCAAAAATGATCCCACATCGCCTGCGTATCCCCGCGGTAGCCATAGATCAACAAAAATAGCCAGAATGGGATGACCACCGCGTAAAACGCCGCCAGGGATTTCAACAATTCGCCAAAAGGAGGGCGTGGCGTGGAATTCATGGCGTTCCGCAGAAACGGCAACGCCAGAAAGGCCGGAATCCACCACCCCGCCGAAAGATGCAAGCAAAACATCCCGCCGAACACCACGCCCGGCATCCCGGCCGGACAGCCGCCCTGGAGATACACCACCCCGGCCCAGAGAAAACACGCCAAGCCGGTCAGCAACAAGGCGTACACCTCGATATTCCCCGCGAACACCTGGGTATAGCCGCAACAACTGACCAAAAAAGCCATGCTGATGCCCACGGGGCCGGCCGGGAACAACCTCCGGAAAATCCGGACCATGATCCAGGTCGTGACCAGCCCGCACAGAATGGTGACCAGGGCGATGCTGATCACCGGTTCCCAACGAAAGCATTCCCACCCGCTCCACACCGTCAAGCGGTAAATCATCGTCCCCAGCGGCTCCCGCAGATAACGGGTCCAGTTATGGGGAACCATGCTGTGCTTGAGCCAGTCGTATCCGTCGGGAGAAATATTGTGACTGCGCAACAACCATAATCCCACGCCAAGGGCCAGGCCGGTCACCACGATCTTGCGGCCGAAATAACCCCGTTTGTGGAAATACTCGAACGCGTTTGAAACCCCTTCCCACACGCGGGGAAACACCAGCGGGTGAATCAACAGAAGCCCCAGCTGATACCAAACGATCCTCGCGGCCACGGGGAACAGCCGGACCATCGCGAATCCCCACAAATCGCGGGTCATCTCATTGATCAGGCAGAATCCGTACAAAAGGATGGAAAGCCCGGCGGGAATGAATATCAAACGCGAGGAATACACCGCGAGGGATTCCTTCTGCCGGAACAACGTAAGCGCGGCCAGCACCAGCCAAAACGGATACACCACCGGGGGAGTGGTTCCTTTTTGAAAAAATCCCCCGGGAATCAGAAAGGACAATTGCAGAACCAGAAAAACCCCGTGTACGGCCAGATCAAGGCGAAGCGGAGAACGGGATGAATTCATGCGGTCTCACAGGTTGCGCCGGGCGGCAAGGGACGTCCCCGCAGATACGCTGCCGCTGTCATGGCTTTCTTGCCCGCGGGTTGCAATTCCAATATTTCCAAAATCCCCTCCCGCGCCGCCACGCGGATGGTGTTGAATTCCGTGCACACAATGGCGCCGGGCGGTGAGGCTGTTTCATCTTCAATCACCTCCGACCGCAGGATCTTCCACCGCTCGCCCTGGCAGAAGGTAAACGCCCCCGGTTCGGGATTAAGCCCCCGGATGCGGTTGTGTATCTCCCGCGCGGGCCGGTTCCAATCGATGCGCGCGTCCTCGTTTTTGATTTGGGGCGCGAAGGTGGCCTCCGCTTCGTTTTGCGGTATCCGCGGCGCTGTGCCTGCGGCGATATCGGTCAACGAACGCAACACCAAATGAGCGCCCTTTTCGGCCAGCCGTTCCGCGAGACTGCCGGCGGTGTCCTCGGGACGGACCGGCTCTTCTTCCTGGTATATGATATCCCCATCGTCCCACCCATCCGAGAGGTACATCGTGGTGTTGGCGGTAGAAGTTTCCCCGTTGATGAGCGTCCATTGGATGGGCGCCGCCCCCCGGTAACGGGGCAAGCGCGAGGGATGCAAATTGACGCACCCGAACGGCGGCACTGCCCGGACGGCCTTCGGAATGAACGCCCCATACGCCACCACCACCACCACATCGGGAGATCGCTGCCGCAGCCACTCCACAATGGCTGGATCCTTCAAGGTCTCGGGTTGGATGAGATCGAGACCCAGATCGTGGGCCAGAAGCTTGACCGGTGGTGGCTGCAAGGCTTTCCCCCGGCCGGCGGGACGGTCCGGACGGGTGACCACCCCCCGCAGATCGATCGCGGGATGCTCCTGCAATATCCGCAAGGTAGGTAGCGCGAAGGCCGGGGTTCCAAAGAAGATCGTGCGGATCGCCATGGCGCGGGAGACCGGTCACGCGACCGCCAATTCCTGCAGCGCGCGGGCTAGGGTGGCGCGTTCGGATTCCCGGAGATGATCGATAAAGAGAATCCCATTGAGATGATCCATCTCATGCTGAATGCACCGGGCCAGCAAGCCGGAGGCGGCCAGTTCCAACTCCTCGCCGGTCACCGTCTGGGCCTTCACCCGAATGCTCTCCGGCCGGAACACCTCGCCTTCCACTCCGGGTATGGAAAGGCACCCCTCCTTCAGCACGTCCCGTTCTTCACTTTGCCAGACGATTTTGGGATTGATGAGAACATATTTTTCATCGGGTTCCAGGGTGTCCACGACCACGATTTTCCGCAGGATGCCCACCTGAGGAGCGGCCAGGCCGATGCCATGGTACTCGTACATGGTCTCGAACATATCGTGGACCAGCTTTTCGAGTTTCTTATCGAAGGTTTTCACGTATTTGGTTTTTTTACGCAGAACCTCGTCCCCGTAAATTCGAATGGTCAAAATCGCCATGGCTCCTCTCTCCCGGCTGGCGTCCCGTTTCCCGTACGTCCTCAGGAGGGTCACAGGCTGCTCATCTTCTCCTATTTTACTCCTATTTTACATGTCCCGGTGGGCGGCCGCAAGAATTCATCCCTGTCCGGGCACATCCGGGCGCGCGGGGCTCCAAAAATCCTCCCCCCCGCCGCGGAACGGACCCTCCCCCAGCGGCTTCCTTCCCGCTTTAAATCCAATATCATACTTTTTCACGGAGAGGAGGGGGATGCCATTCGTCCCGGCGCGGCCGGAATCCTTGAATGCGAAGCGGACGAACCGCTGACTTCCTGCGTTTCATGAAAAAGGAGTTGGATCAGTTGAAGCCCTTTTCGAAAACCATCGCGGTATATGGAAGCTCAGGCATCCCGCAAGACTCGCCGGCGGCGGAACGGGCCGCCCGGTTGGGTCGGCTCCTGGCGCGAGCGCGGTTCAAAATCTGCAACGGCGGCTATATGGGGGTGATGGAAGCCTGCAGCCGGGGCGCGAACGAAGCGGGAGGTGTGGTGATCGGGGTCACCTGTGACGGATTCCAAAACCGGACCCCGAACCCCTTCTTGACCGAAATCGTGCGGACTCCGGATCTGCCGGAACGGATCGCGGTCCTCATGCGGCTGGCCGACGGATATATCGTCCTCGACGGCAATATCGGGACACTGGCCGAACTGTTCGTGGCCTGGAACGTGGTGGCCACCGGTTGGAAAAAACCCATCCTGGTGGTGGGCGAAGACTTGAAGAAAGCCCTGTATGAGATGCAAAAATCCACGGAAATCGGGGAAAAACAGCTGGCCCTGCTGAATTTTGTGGACACCGCGGACGAAGCCGTGGAGTTTCTCAAAGCCTATTTTCAGGGCCCTTGATTCCATTCGTTCTCGATTCCCCTCTCCCGCTCCTTTTTCTGGAAAACCGGGGAAGGAAATGGATCGGTTCGGATGGCCGCCCCATGCCGGAACGGGGGAATGGGAAGAATGCACTTACCCCAGCAGCGTTTCGAATGGCTTCGTGTACTCCCAGCCGGTGTAGGGATGGCCCGGCAGATGGCGGATGGTCCAGAGATAATACATGTAAATCCCCGGAGCCGCGGTTTGCGAATGGTCCCGGTTGTCCGTGATCCGCGTGACATCGTGCTGGCGCAATTTATACACGGCCTCGCCCACCTCGCCGTGACCGTAGCCCCATTCCGGCGCGAACCGGTAGTAATACAACTCCGGCTGGGGATGGTGATGCGGCGGATAACTGCTCCAGCGTCCCGGGAAATTCACCACTTCCCCCAGCACCAGCCGCGCCGCTTCGGGCGCGTTGGACCGGTCGAACACCGTCCGCACAATCCGGTAACACGCGTCGTCGAGAATGCCCTTGCCCCGGTGATCGATCCCGATGTCCGCCGGAAGATACACGCGGGGATCGAAAGCCTCCGGATTCGGCGTCCGGATCACGGCGAATTCCGACGCGGTTTCCGCGTGCACGGCCACCGGCACGCCCCGCGGCGCGTGGACCGCCAGGGGATTCTCCTCGATCCACGAATCCCGCTGGTACGGGATTAACCTGCCTTCGATTTCTACGGTCCCCCGGCCTTCCAATAAGAGCAGGGCGGTTTCTTCGCTGGTGGAGTAAAAGGGAACCGATTCCTCCCCGCCGAGGCATTGAATCCCCAACACCATTTGGACTTCCGGATCGTCTTCGACCAAGGGATTCCAACCCGCCCGCAATGGGGGAACATAAGGATGGCGGATCAAATCACGGGTCATTTTCTTGCCTTTCGCAGATCGGGATTGGGCAGCAGACGCTCCCGGATGAAATGGACCAGCGACTCATACCCCCCGATGAACTGGCGCAAGGTGCGGACCGTGGCTCCAAAGGTGTCGAATGCAGCGGGCGTCAGGCCGTCCTCCGCGTACGCCCGGCGGAAATCCTCGAATTTCCGCAGCAACTCGTCCACAATGGGCTTGGGAACCGGATTATCCATGCGCGGTATCGCCTTGACATCCGACTGGTTGAAACGCACCTGCCAACCATAGGGGATGCTGACGATCACATCCCCGCCGATGAACTCGGACCAGTGCATGTGGCACCGGTAAGCCGCGGACAACAGGCGCGCCCGGTACCCGCGCGATTGATAGATTTGATAGGCTTTTTTCATTACCGCGACCCCCGCCCAATTGAGATGGCCGGGATCGGTGATGATATCATCCCGCTCCGCCACGGCGCGCAGCCAGTCATCCAGCCGCCCCACCATGAGGGTGCATACCGGGGAAATCCCCTCCAGGCGGAGACCTTCCGCCTCACGCCGCTGGAGACCCCGCTCCACCGCCTCGGCCACGGCAAGGGCTTGCGGGACGGTGAAACTGACCGTGGCATTGATCGACAACCCCTGATACGTGGCCTCCTCTATGGCTTGCAGCCCCGCCTGGGTGACCGGAATCTTGATTTGCAGGTTGGGCGCCAGACGGCTGAAATGCAGCGCCTGCCGGGTGATCCGCTCCGCGTCCCGGTAATACTTGGGATGCGTCTGGATCGAAAGTTTCCCCTTGCGGTGGTTTTCCCGTTCGTACACCGGCAATAACAACTCCGCCCCTTTCACGGCCATGCGTTCGATCAACCGCCAGGTCAGATCGTCCTCGGTGGCCGTGGGATTTTCGCTCAACAGCCGGCCGATCGGTTCTTCCCACAAATGCAGTTCCTTCTGCAATACTTCACCGACGATCACCGGATTCGTGGTGGCGCCTACCGCCCCGTGCTTCAACGCATAGGTCAATTCCTCCACCGAACACGAATCGTTCCAGAGATCCGTGGGGGTCGTGCAGGTCATTTCATGCAAGGGCCCGAGATACGAGGTTTGGTTCATGCCGCTGCCTTCATATTGGATGCGATCGATTGCCCAGGTTGTTACCGGGATCTTCTTCTCTGATATCCCCCTTCACCCCCGAAACGGATCTTTTCTGGCCGCCTCCTTCTCCCTCTGGAAGAAGACCGGGGCGAGGGAAAGCCCTCTCTTCCCGCTTCCACTTCTCGAATAACACGTCCCTCCCCCTTCTTCCCTCCGCGCCCCTTTTAAGGGGCCGCCGTACAGCAGCCCAGGGTTTCAACCCTGGGCATAATCCACCCCTGGGCATCTGGACATAATTCACCCCTGGGTGATTCAACCCATAATGAATCTCCTTCTTTCCCCCCCGGGGGCCGGCTAACCATCCCCCTCTCCCTCTGGAAGAAGGCCGGGGCGAGGAAAAGCCCTCTCTTCCCGCTTCCATTTCTCGAATAACACGTCCCTCCCCCTTCTTCCCTCCGCGCCCCTTTTAAGGGGCCGCCGTACAGCAGCCCAGGGTTTCAACCCTGGGCATAATCCACCCCTGG
>JABLXU010000059.1 GCA_013177805.1 Candidatus Omnitrophota bacterium | reverse complement strand
AATGTGTACCCCCCGGCGTTCAACGCGAAACCGGCCGGCAGGTCGATTAACGCTTCCAAATACCGCGTGGCGATCTGCGCGAAGTAGGGCCGGCGGGCCGCGTAATAGGTCATCGGCCCTAGCAGGGAGGCCACCTGAACCCGCAACCGCTCCAGGGGATGCCGGTCCATTCCGATCAAGGGAACCGCCCGGAAGGAATATAACCGAGTAAACCATTCCAGGCTGGCCATTAGAGTGTCGTCCCACTCCGCGGCGTTCCGGCTCAACCGGTATATGAAAAGAGAGCGGATGAACCGGCCGGCCCGGACGGGATCCAACGCGCCCGGTTCCCATATCTCTCCTCCCGGACCGATCATCGGCCGGAGCCATTCGATTACCCGGCCAGCCGCTTCGCCGTATTTTTTTTCACCCAGGAGTTGCGATCCGAGCGCCATCGTCCCACACCAAGCCATGGCTTCGGTGGAAGGCGCGCGGGGTTCCTGGCTCAGCAGTGTGTCTAGCGCCTGGTGCAGCCAGGATTGGAATGGTGCACGGTCTTTCTCCTTGAGCGATTGTCCCGCCCGCGCGTAAGCGTACAGGAGCGGTTCCACATGGGCGGCCAACGGCGCGCCCTCGAGAAAAGCGCCTGTGAAGAGCATACGGCCGGAATCTATCCCGGCGCTTTTCACAAAGGTCCGTACAATAGTCTCGATGGCTGTGAAGACCAGAGCGTTTTGATGATACTTGGAAGAGGGGAGGGAATAAGCGAAGGCCATCGTGCCCGCGAGTTCCGCGGTGCGCAACGCCGGCGGTTTCTCCTCGCCGGAAAATCCGATGTTGGATTCGTTGGGAGGAGGGGTTAGCCATCCGGAGGCGGCATCGAAATATTTCAGCGCCTCTTGGATGTCGCGGTCCAGCATCGCGATGTACAACTCGGCGATCTTGCTCTCGCGGGGATTAATCGTGATTCCCGCCGGTTCTTGGGCCGCCATGCCCTTCAACGCGATGAAGAATACAATCCCCCAATACCAGCCATGGTGTCGAATCAGGTTCATACTGCCTTCGGGTAGTTGTGTTGGGAGGGACCGGCATCCTTATCCCGCATCGGATTCGATCCCTGGAACCGGATATTGATCAATCCCGGTGATCTTATATCATATTACCATCCTGCCAGGAAAGAGATGAGGGAATGCGTTGTTCGCTCGGCCTTGTGACGTGGGCAGTCCTGATTTCGTTTATTCTGATCGCGTGTGGCGGTCCGTCTTCCACCCCTCCCAAGCCGGTTTTGCATCTGTTCTCCGATGCCCGGCTGGCCGCCTCGGAGAATATCTTGCAACTGCCGGCTGGGACCGGGAAATTGAAATCCATCCTCACCTACCCGCATGACGACGCGTTGTGGGTTGTCCCCTGGCAGGGCAAAAAGGCCCTCCGGTTTGAAAGCACCGTGGCGGGTGACCTGCGCGGTTCCTTCTATCTTTTCCGCGACCTGGAAAAACCGGATTTCCGCCTCCGGCTGGCCTCCTGGCTGGATGACACCGTTCCCGAAAGCTGGACCGGCGTGATCTTCGGCATGCAACCCAAGATCGACCGGGCGCTCGGCGTGCGGTGGCGCGTGGTCAACGCCCAACAGAAACTGGAAGTCCAGATTTTCTTCTACAACCGCCCTGAACTGAATCCCATCATCGGCCGGGTGCTCTCCTATGACCGCCCTCACTGGGCCGATATCGAACTGGCCGTGCAAGGCAAGGTCATCCAATTCCGCATCGATGGGCAGGAAGTCCTGGCGGGGGATGTCCCCCAGGAGTGGCAAGCGGGCACGTTCATGGGATTTTACCAAGGGCTGGGGACCGGCTATTTTGCGGACCTGGTACTCGACACGGGTGGCGCGCCCATCACCTATGATGAACTCTTCGATCACTGGAACGAGGAAATGGTCCATACCACCCGCAAGGTGCTCCTCGAAAGTTTTACTGTTCCCGATGAGTTCACTAGTAAGGAAATCCCCATCCGCCGGGTGGCAATCGCCGGGGAGTGGCGCACGGTTGTCCCCGTCCATTGTCCCAGCCAGTTGGTCTTCGAGATCCGCGTGCCCGGCAATGCCCAACTGCACGTGGGCTATGGCATTCTTCCGCCCTTCGCGATAGCGTCGGTCACCGCGGAGTTTCAGGTTCTCGTGTTCGATAAAGAAAAAGGCCGGGAATCTCTGTTGGCTTCCCGGGTGATGAATCCCCGCGCGAGCCCAGTCCGCGATTTCCGCTTCCATGATTTCCATCTCTCCTTGCGCGAGTACGCCGGCCGGGAGGTGTTTCTGCGTTTCAAGGTTCTCCGCCAGGGAGGCGATGAGCCCCTGGTGGTTTGCTGGTCCGAACCGCTACTCGCCACCGTTCCCGTCCGGAAACCCATGAACGTGCTGTTCGTGATGCTCGACACCCTCCGCGCCGACCGGGTGGGCGTGTACGGCAATCCCCGGGGACTGACTCCCCATATCGACCAGCTTGCCCGGAACGGAGCGGTGTTCCTGAATACCATCGCTCAAGCCCCCTGGACGACGCCATCGCACGCCTCGCTTTTCACCAGCCTGTATCCGTCCGAAACCAATTGCGCCAACGCCGCCACCCAAGGCAATGTGCTGCAAGAAGGCTACGTGACCTGGGCCGAATATTTCCAGCGCCAGGGATACAGCACCGCGGCTTTCACGTCGGGCATTCAAATCCGCGGCGCGGTCGGATTCCATCAGGGATTCGATCTCTACCAGGATGTTGAGTACGACAAAGCCTACAGCCTGGAGACGATTTATCAGCGCCTGAGCCGCTGGCTCGATCATCATGGCAACGAACCCTGGTTTCTCTTTGCCCATACGTACGCGGTCCATTTCCCGTACAAGCATCAACAATATGTGGATTACCGCGCCCTCCCCCGGAACTGGGACGACCAAATCCAGATCGACCGCGACACCTACGACGGAGGCGCCCGCTTTGCCGACGAATGGGTGGGGGTGCTGGTCCGCGAACTGCGGGAGCGCGGCCTGTTTGAGGACACCCTCATCATCATCGCCTCCGACCATGGCGAAGATCTCGGTGAACGGGAAATGCCCCGGCCGGCCCAGCACGGCCATGCTCTCTACGATGAACAATTGAAGGTCCCTTTGATCCTTCATTACCCGCCCAAAATTCCGCGGGGAAAAACCATCACCAAACAGGTCCGCCTGCTCGATCTGCTTCCTACAGTGTTGGATCTTCAGGGTTGGCCGCAGCCCGTGGCTTCGCACGGCCTTAGCCTGTTACCCTTGCTGCGGGGCGAAAAAGAAGACGAACGCTTCGCTTTCAGCGAAGGCATGACCTACGGTGTTGCCCAGGTTTCTGTCCGGACCCATACGCACAAACTGATCTACATGCCCGATCCCAACGCCCGGCTGGATGACACGCCCAATAAAGTCCCGGTTCCGCCCCGCGAGCCGGTTTACTTATTCGATTTAACGAACGATCCGGAAGAAAAAAACAACCTGGCGGAGAGCCAGCCCGAAAAGCGGAAGGAGTTGATGCGGATTCTGGAGTTCATCCGCCAGGGATCGTTCAAGCCGGAGTTTTTCACCGAGGGTTCCGTGATCCGCGAACTGCCGCAAATCTCACCGCAATTGCTTGAGGAGATGCTCAACGCCGGTTACGTGGCCAAGTAAAATCGCATCGATAAAATTGAAATCGCGTCGCATTGATTTGTCATTTCTCGCAATCTGCTTGATAAAAAAATCCTTTTATCCAGACGAAGCGCGGTCATGAGGCTGCCTGGCCGGTTTCCGGTATGTCGGCAAAATCTGACATTACCTCCCCGCTTTGCCGCCAATTGTGGTATTATGATTTGGTTCTGGTTGATTGCTTCCCAGGAAGAAAGGTTCCGGCATGACCTAAGCCGGGGAGCAAATGATGAACAAACGAGTGACCTCCTCATTTTCATTCACCCTGATTGAATTGTTGATTGTCGTGGCCATCATCGGCATTCTGGCGGCGATCGCGGTCCCCAATTTCTTGCAGGCCCAGATCCGGGCGAAACTCAGCCGGGTGGTGGCCGATTTCCATATGTTGCGCACGGCCTTGGAAACGTATCATATTGACCGCCATGGATATCCCAATTGGACGGTGGACGGGGGGGGCCGG
This sequence comes from Candidatus Omnitrophota bacterium, assembly GCA_013177805.1. GTDB lineage: Bacteria > Hinthialibacterota > Hinthialibacteria > Hinthialibacterales > Hinthialibacteraceae > JABLXU01. Next base: position 25,301 of record JABLXU010000059.1, on the reverse strand, counting down.
AATGGCTTACATCCCCTGGAACTCCGGTATATCAAGTTGACCACGCCGGTGGCCTACATTTCCACCATTCCCCGGGATCCCTTCGCGACTTTCGCCAACCAGTCGGACTGGGATTTGTATGGCTATACGTATGACTATGTGACCGACGAGGGAGTGGGAGACGGCCGGACCTATGGGCATCGGTGGAAATTGACCAGTTGGGGACCGGATCAGATCAATTCGTGGTTCAACAACTACCCGGGAGATTTTTATCACATCTCCAACGGGCTGATCAGCCATGGCGATGTGGGCGCTTTCGGTCCCAAAAGCGACCGGCCCACCAACGTGTACCGTCCCCCTTTGCCGCATTTTTGATGGCGGGATTTAGTGGGTCAATTTCAACTTGCGGCGCAGCAGATCAAGCGCCCGGTCCACCAGCCGCGCCTGGGCGGTTTTGCCGCTGTCCCGCATGCCCGCTTGTTCCACCGCAAAATCCGCCTGGGGGCTTCCATAAGCCAGCCATACATAGCGGTTGCCCTTCCCTCCGTCCAGAATCTGGCTGACGGCCATGGACCATTGGTTGGCATTGTGGCCACACAGCTTCCGGGCGATGGCGAGTGTCATTTTTCTCTCGTATTCCGGATCCTCCAAAGAAATTCCTGGATTGAATTGCAGGATCTCCGCCATGTCCCGCGCACTGGGGGCGACGTATCCCCCGGTGTAGAACCGCTTCGCGCCCTCGGCGTGATTGAGGCTGGCGGCCAGCGCGCCTCCGCTGCCCACTTCGGCGGTGATCAGGGTCTGGTTCCGTTCTTCGAGCAGATCGATCACATGTTCCTCCAAGGTGATGCCGGTATCGGAATACATATATTCGCCGATATGAGCGAGCAACTGGTTTTGCAGGTCCTTCAATACGGCCCGGTCCTCGGGAGAATGACCGGAAAATCCGAAAGTTAAGTCCACACGGCTGAGTTCGAATTGAAAACTGACGATCAGGTTTTCGGGCAGTGTCATATTTTTGTGCAGAATTTCGTCGATGTTGGATTCTCCGATGCCGACAAACCGCATGGTGACCGACGATCCGATCGTGTGGATGCCGAAGCGCTTGGCCAGATAAGGAATCAGTTGGTTTTTGACCATCGGCTGCAGTTCGCGGGGCGGACCGGGCAGAGCGATCACGACTTGTTTGCCGTTATCGAAAACCAGCCCGACGGCGGTGCCTTCCGGATTGGGGAGATATGTCCCTTGTGTAGGCGTAAGCGTTTGGCGGCGGAGATTCTCGCGAAGTTTGTCCGCGGTGGTATTAAACCGCTGGAGCAGAAATTGCAAGGCTTCCGGATTTTCTTGGAGCGGGATACCGGTGAACTCGGAGAGGGTGGGGCGGGTGACGTCCGCGTCGGTAGGGCCGAGACCGCCGGTGACGATAATCAAATCAACCCGTTCCGCCGCATAATGCAAGGCGTCATGGAGATCTTGCTGAATATCCCCCGTCACCAGGGCCCCGGCACATTGGCAACCCAGGGGACCCAGGGTGCGGGTGATGTATTGCAAGTGGCTGTCGGCGTAGATGCCGCTGAGCAGTTCGCTCCCGGTGAGAATGACCATGTAGCGGGTAGGCGCGCTGGGGTCGGAAGGATTATCCGCCCGGGGGGCGGAAGGCGGCCGGAGAAGGGCGCAAAACATCAAGGTCACTAGACAACGGCAGGCGGCGCTGGTCATGCTTTTTACCTCACAAACTGTCAAAGTTCATAACCGTCAGGATAGATCGGCCCTCAAGAATCAGGGAGCATCATCCGGCCGGTTTGGAAGTCTACATTGGAATTTTATAGGATTGGTAACGGTTGTGGGAGCGGCAATGGATCGTATTTTCGCTGGTGCGTTCCGTTATAGCCGCCGGGAAGCCTTGGGTATCCATTGCCGAGGCGGCCGGTCTGTAAAAAAAACCGCGATGGCCCACGGGTGGAGCCGCAACGCCCCGCCGATGTAGGGAACAGTCGCTTTTTTGGATCCGCGGATTGACAGCCAGGACATGCAAGCCAGGTGCTTCCCGGATGGCCATCGGACCTTGAATGGCACCCGTTGCGGAAATCCCGCTTTTTCATTATAAATGGGGGCATGTCGAGAAGCAGTGCGCCAAGGACGGTTTCAACCGTCCGGAGCGAATCGCTCGTACAGAATCCGTTCACTAGTTTCAAAACACTTCCAATCGGAATGGAGAACCAGAATGAACCAAGAAAACCAATCTCAAGTCAACCGGCGTTCGTTCGTCAAAACGGCCGTGGCGGGCGCGGGCCTGACCCTCGTCAAACCGGAATCGGTTTTCGGCGCACCCGCCAATTCCGCCCTGACCCTGGGGCTGATCGGCTGTGGCGGCCGGGGCACCCATGATTCCGGCCAGTTTGTCCGAATCACCAATACCCAGGTCGTGGCCCTTGCCGATCCGTTCAAAGACCGGCTGGAAAGAGCCAAGGAAGCCCTGGACAAGCGGCTGTCCGAACGAAACCGCCCCCTCATCGATGCGTCCCGCCTCTACCAGGGAATGGATGCCTACAAGGATCTGCTGGCCTCGGACGTGGACATGGTGATCATCACCAGTCCGCCGTATTATCACCCGTTGCATCTCGAGGCGGCGGTGGCGGCCGGGAAACACATTTACATGGAAAAACCGGTCGCGACCGATGTCGTGGGCGCCAAACGGGTGATGGAAATCGGCCAAAAGGCGCAGGGCAAGGTCAGTTTGGCCGTGGGTTTCCAAATCCGTTTTAGCGAAGGCTACGGAGAAATCGTCAAGCGGGTGCAAGAAGGCGCGATCGGAGAAGTCGTCAGCGGGCAGGTGTATTACCACGCCGGCCGGTTGGATAACCGCGCCCGGGAGGGTGCCTCCGAAGGGGAAAACCGGATCCGCAATTGGGTCTTCGATATCGAATTGTCCGGCGACATCATCGTTGAGCAGAACATCCACGTCATCGACGTTGCCAACTGGTACCTCCAAAGCCACCCGGTCAAGGCCTTCCTGACCGGCGGCCGCAAAGCCCGGACCGACGTGGGCGATTGTTGGGATCATTTCATGGGCATTTACTGGTATCCGAACGGGACCAAGGTGGATTTCAGCTCCAGCCAGTTCCTGAAGGGATGGAGCGACTGCCGGAACCGTTTCTTCGGCACCAAGGGCGTTGCCGACACCGCCTACTCCGGCCATCCCCAAATCACCGGCGACAATCCTTACGAGCATCCCTCCGACGATCCGCTGGGCAACACCGAATCCAACAAAATCACTAATTTCTTCGAAAGCATCCAAAGCGGGAATTTCATCAACGAGGCCCAGCAAGGGGCGGAAAGCACTCTCTCCTCGATCCTCGGACGCATCTCCGCCTACGAAGGACGTGAAGTGACCTGGGAGGAAATGATGGCTTCGGACCAGAAATACGATGTGAAAATCGAATTGTAAAAACGGTTGGTCAAAATCAAATGCGCCCATAAACCAGCGGGGCGAGGAGCGAGACGGTTCCGCGCCCCGCTGGTTATCATGACTTCACACCACTTTCAACACAATCTTGCCGAAATTCTTGCGGTCCAACATCCGCTGTTGGGCGGCGCGGGCTTCCTTAAGAGGAAAGATCTGGTCAATCACCGGCTTCACTTTCCCTGCTTCCGCCAGGGCAATCACTTTTTTCAATTCTCCAATGGACCCCATGTACGATCCATGAATCGTGAGATGCTTGGCGAACACTTGCTGCAGGTTGATCGTGACCTCCGCGCCGGCGGTGACTCCGCAATTGGCCAGCCGCCCGTAGCGTTTCAGCGCGTCCAGGCTGCGGGTGAAGGTTTCGCCGCCCACGTGTTCGAAGACAGCGTCCACACCCTGATTGTTGGTTAACCGTAGCGTTTCTTTCACGAAATCCTGTGTCAGGTAATTGATGGTTTCATCCGCCCCCAGTTCGCGGGCGCGGTGGAGTTTCTCCTCCGATCCGGCGGTGGTAATCACCCGCGCGCCGGCCAGTTTCGCGAGTTGGATCGCGGCAATGCCCAGCCCGCTGCCCGCCGCCTGCACCAGAATGGTCTCGCCGCACCGCAATCCCAGCCGCGCGAATAACATATGCCAGGCCGTCAGAAACACCAGGGGCATGGAAGCCCATTCTTCATAAGAATACCGGTCCGAAACCGGAATGATATTGCGCGCCGGCACGGTTATGTATTCCGCGTAGCCGCCCTGGGTTTGAAAACCGATGATCTGAAAAGCCGGATCTCCACTGTCCCGGTCTGTCAAGACAAACTCGCCGCCCTCAGGAGCCAGACCCGGCGCAACAATCACCCGCGTGCCGGTTTCGAGGCCTTCCACCTCCGGACCCATGCCGGCCACGGTTCCCGCGATGTCGCTTCCGGATATGTGGGGCATGGGGATGGGCGCGGGCCGTCCTCCCAACCGCACCCAGATATCCAGGTGATTCAAGGCGCAGGCGTGGATTTTCACCAGCACTTCTCCCCGCCCCGGCTGAGGGTCCGGCAACTCCGCCCATTGCAAACGGTCCACATCGCCATGTTCGTGAAACACCACGGCCTTCATCGTTTTTTCCCCCTCTCACTGAATGGATTGGCTTGTGAGGGTTTATTCCGTTTTTTTTCGAAGATGAAACCTTTCTTAACCCTATTCAGACCAGCATAATCCCGATACGCTACTCTGTGAAGCATACGAGGAGGAGAGTTGAACTATGCGGCCCCAAGGGTCATTTGTTCTCGTGGTGGTTTTGGCCTTGATGTTCGGCGCTTGCGCAACCGGCAAAAAGGTGACGGATTCCGTCAAAAAAATATTCCGCGACGATAAACCGGAAAAACTGGAAACCCGGCGGCTCTCCATTTTTGAATATGAGGACATCCTGCTGGGCGCCTGGGCCGGCAAAATGATCGGCGCCAGTGTGGGAGCGCCCTACACCAACCGGTTTTATGGGCAGGTCATGGAAGAACCGATGCGTTCGTGGCGGCCTGAACTCGTGGAAAACGCGTTGGTCCAAGACGACCTCTGTGTGCCAATGACCTTTCTCCAGGCCTTGGAGGAAAAAGGCCTTTCCTTGACTTCGGCGGAAGCGGCAGACTATTTCGGCCGGATTGCATGGCCCCTCACGCATGCCCATGACGCGGCGCGCCGCAACATCCGCGCGGGAATCCCGCCCCCGGATTCCGGGCATCCCCGCTACAACCCCCACGCGAACGATCTCAGTTTCCAGACTGGGGCCGACCTGTTCGGCCTCCTTTGTCCCGGCATGCCTTTCACGGCTATCCGTCTGGCCGAAACCTTTGGCCCGATGATGAGTTACGGCGACGGCCTCTACGGTGGATTGTTCGTGGCGGGAATGTACGCGGCCGCCTTCTTTGAAAACGACCGCGCCGCCCTGATCGAACAAGGGCTTAAGGGCATCCCGGCGGACAGCTCGTATGCCCGGCTCATCCGCGACGTGCTCGAATTTTACCGCACGGAACCCGCCCAATGGCGGGGATGCTGGCAGATGCTGGAAGACAAGTGGGCCCAAACGGACCTTTGTCCCCAAGGATACAACAAACCCTTCAATATCGACGCGAAACTCAACGGCGGGTACGTAGTGCTAGGCTTGCTGTATGGCGAAGGAGAATTCCCGAAAACCTTGGAGATCACCACCCGTTGCGGTCAACAAACCGGCAGCAATACTGCCACCGCCGCCGGCCTACTGGGCGCGATGCTCGGGTATAGCCGGATTCCCCGCCCGTTCAAAATGGGTATTCCTGTCATCAGCGAACGCCCCTTCCAGCACACCAAATACACTTTCACCACTCTGACTCAAACATGCAAAAAGATGACCGAAATGATCATCCGGCGCTATGGAGGCGATGTGCAACGGCTGGGCGACCGCGAATACTATTCGGTTCCAGTGCAAAGCCCGCCTCCGCCACCTCCATTGGAACAGTTCACCGAGAGCCAACTGGCCGGCTATCAAAATGAATGGTCCCGCCTGGATCAGATTCAGCCGGATTAGTTCAGGTGCAGGATATCCAGATGGCTCGCCAGCGAGTGCGGCCATTGGTTCCCCGCCGCTTACGTTCCTACCAGGGTGTCATCGCACGGCCAGGAGGCCCGCGCACCGAGTTTGATAATATCCCCGCGGCTGGTGAGGCCGTTGGTGACCATGTAGGTTACCGTGTTGCCCCAGGTATTCTCGAAGTCGGGACCGGCGCTGGTGACTTTGAATTCGGCACAGCGGGCTTGCATGGGCAAGATGGTTAATTTGCCGAAGTGAATCCGGCTCCAGGCGTCGGTGTAGTCGTAGGTGACATAAGCCGCGTCCTGGGATTCTACGATCCGCGCTCCGGGCGGCCCATAAAGAAACGGATCTTGCGGAACCATGGGCATGTAGGAGACGGGAGTGGTCAGGGGGATAAGCCGCCGGTTGACGGGATTCTTCTGCACGCCATTGGCATCCAGCCAGGGGGGATAGATGTTGTTGTCGAGCCGGTAGCTTTCGAGAGCCGTGGTGATCGTGCGCAGCTCGGATTCCGCCTTGGCGATTTTGGCTCGGACATGCGCGTTGAGAAAATTGGGAACCGCGATGGCGGCCAGTATACCGATGATGGCGACAACGATGAGAAGCTCGATTAGCGTGAAGGCCCGGGAAGATAAATCGGTTCTACGCATGGGAATATACTCCGGTTCATGAAATCGGCATACTCCTTTTCATCCGGAAAGCAAGAAACCGAAATCCAACCGGTACCATTTTCCCTGGAATCGTAGGAAGGTCAAGTAATATTTAAGTTCAACCGGCAGTTGGTATATCGAAGGGACTATGGGCTTAATCGCAGAACGATCGTAGTGCTTTGTTCGGGGTAAGCATGCTCGGAATCGTGAGGCGATTCCCGTTCCCTGGGGGATAGGGCCGGGGTGAGGGAAGCCTGGACAAGGCGGAATGCTTCCTTCCTCTGCACTCGGGTAAACCGTTGCGCCCCTGAATGGATTCTGAGGAAACTGAAGGTATGGCAGCGTGCCGGTTGGATCCTCCGTCGATTGGGGTGATCGGGGAATGGGCGTGAATTCCTGGCGTGCCTGGCCTGAGCGCTTGGCATTGGAAACGAGGATTCCTCCATGCAGTTAACGGTGTGGGATTGGGCGGTTATCACGGCGTATTTTTTGATCAACCTGGGCATCGGTTTGTGGTATAAAAAACGGGCCACGGGCTCGACAGAAGAATTTTTCGTCAGCGGCCGGAACGTGAGCTGGTGGCTGGCGGGGACCAGCATGGTCGCCACGACATTCGCCGCCGATACTCCATTGGCGGTGACCGGCCTGGTTGCGGCGTATGGAATCGCGGGCAATTGGCTGTGGTGGAACCTGCTGCTCAGCAACCTGTTGACGGTGTTTTTTTTCGCCCGGTTGTGGCGGCGGGCGGGAGTAGTGACCGACGTGGAATTCGCCGAGATCCGCTACAGCGGCAAGCCAGCGGCGTTCCTGCGGGGATTCCGGGCGTTGTACTTGGGACTGCCGATCAACTGCATCATCCTGGGCTGGGTGAATCTGGCGATGGTCAAGATTCTCTTGATCATCTTTCCTGGATTGCAATTTCCGTGGCTGGGAATCACTGATCCGAAGCTCGCCGCCTTGGCCATCGTTTTCATGATCATGCTCTTCACGGCCCTGGTTTCCACGCTGGCGGGATTGTGGGGCGTACTGGTCACCGACTTGTTTCAATTCGTCCTGAAAATGGGCATGGTCATTATTCTGGCGTATTTTTCGGTGAAAGCGGTGGGGGGTATGGGCGCTTTGAGGGAGAAACTGCAAGCCATCGATGCCGCCAAGGGAGGGCACGGATCGGTGCTTTCGTTCACGCCGGATATCGGTTCGGCCTGGATGCCCATGATCACCTTTTGCGTGTACCTGGGGATAAACTGGTGGGCGACCTGGTATCCCGGTTCGGAGCCGGGCGGGGGTGGATTCGTGGCCCAGCGCATGCTGTGCGCCAAGGACGAAAAGCATTCACTACTGGCCACCTTGTGGTTCAGCATTGCGCATTACGCACTGCGGCCCTGGCCCTGGATCTTGACCGCCCTGGCCTCGATGGTGCTCTATCCCACGCTGGAGGACAAGGAATCGGGATTCGTGATGACCATCGTGGACTCCTCCGTCTTCCCTCCCGCTTTGGCCGGCCTGATGATCGCCGCCTTCGCCGCCGCGTACATGTCCACCGTGGCGACGCAGTTGAACTGGGGCGCGTCGTACCTGATCAATGATTTCTATCGGCGGTTTCTGGCCAAGGGAAGGGATGAACCCCACTATGTGCGGGCCTCGCAAATCGCCACGCTGGGATTGATGGTTCTGTCCTCGGTGGTTACGTACTATCAAACGTCGATCTCCGAGGCGTGGAAGTTTTTGATGGCGATCGGGGCGGGGACGGGCAGCGTGTACATCCTGCGGTGGTTCTGGTGGCGGATCAATGCCTGGAGCGAAGTCTCGGCCATGGCCGCCTCGTTCGTGATATCGCTCGCGCTGCAATATGGTTTCCATTTGAATTCTGAAAATCCGGTGCATTTCGCTTGGACGGTGATGATTACCGTAGCCGGTTCGAGCGGGATCTGGCTGCTGGTCACCTGGCTTACGCCGCCGGAAGACGAACAGACGCTCCTCGCTTTTTACCGCCGCGTCCGGCCCAATCCAGCCTTATGGGGGCCGGTGGCTGGGAAAGCGGCCGATATCCCTATGCGCCATGACGGATGGAACAATCTGCTCGATTGGTTCGCGGGCTGCGTGATGATTTATTTGGCCTTGTTTGGCACAGGGAAAATCATCTTTGGACAGATCCAAACCGGTGTTCTGTTCTTGATGACCGCTGCCGTCGCGGGGTGGGTGGTTTATTGGGACCTCAACCGCCGGGGCTGGAAAGTCTTCGAGGAAGAAACCGGCGGGCCGGTGGAGCGGTAATACGGTCAAGACTTACCCGAATGAAGAACCATCCCCGTGCTTACTTCGTGGCGGGAGTCAGAGTAAGGTGGGAACAGATATCGCTATCCTTCTCCCCTTGAGATAGGGCCGGGGTGAGGGAAGCCCTGCCGGGGCCGGGGAAAGCCGTTATGCAGGGAAGACGATTATTCGTAGAGGACAAAATCCCTTACCGAGGTTGCGTTTTGTTCGATGCTGACATTGCTGAAACGGGCGGCTTCGATGGTATTTGTGTTGTGCGAGGTGATGCAAAGCCCGACCAGAATCGTATCCGCCATGTCAATTTCCTTGCTGGCCAATACCATGAAACCGCCGGCCGCCAAACCGCGTAGCATCGTGAACGTATCGCCTGCCCGCTTAAGTTGGATGGTATTGGTGAGAATGCTGATGTTTTCGCCGGAATTCCAGAATGTATCTTCTTCCCCTTCTGTGGCGGTTGGACGGACAAAAAAGTTGCTTAAATTATTGCGGATGATAGCCGCGCAGGCATATTCTCCATCGGTCCGTTCGGGATCGTCCACCGTATTGCGGGCGATGATTCCGGCCTTTTTCCATTCGTCCCCGGTATCAACTCCCGTCAGCCATTCCACCGTGGCGGTGGCGGTGAAATCGCCGGTAATCTCCTTGAAGATCCAGAAAAATCCATCCGGCACATCCCATATATCGTTGCCGCTGCCCTCCAGTTCGTACACCCCATTTTGAAACGTCGCCAGACCGGCGCCCGCGTCGTCCCCGACGCTGGCCTGGTCGGTAAAGATCCCCAGGGGTTGTCCGTAGCCTGCCAAACTGCTGCCCAGGATTACCCATATGGCCAACCATCTTTTCATAGCCATTCTCCTTTTTCTTTGGAATGGGGCGCACCGGCCCTTCGTTAGTCCTGCTTCCGTTCGATGCTCGATCCTATATTGTTTGTTTAGTACAAATCTTTGACGCATGAAGATGACTGCTTTTTATCCCACGGGAGTGATTGGGATAATTAACCTTTCGGCCGGGGAAACAAGGCACTTCCCACCCCTTTGGGCTGACGTCCGTATCTGTTTGCCCGTCACCCCATGGACCTTCAAAAACTAAACTATCTTAAAAACTAAACTATCTTCTAGTGAATGAAGTATCCTTAAATAACCCACCCACAATAGCAGAGGTGATTTTCTCACGTACCCTGGATTCTGTCAATTAATTTTTTACGAAAAAATGGCTCTTCCGGCGCGTGGGTACTTTTTTCAGTCCGCCGGATCGAATCTCTTCAGGATTCACGAAAACCCTTTTTAGTTTTTCATCTCCCGGATGGCGGCGAAAAGCTTCTTGAAGCAATCCGCCGACTCGCGCGCCGATTCGCTCCTCACGCCTTCCTCGCCGTTGTACGCCCGCACGAAGGAGGACATCCCGCACCAGGTGGTCTGCAGCACCCCCAGCATGCGTTGCTTTACCGGTTCATTGGCGTATTGACGGACCTTCTGGATGATTTCCAACTGCCCCAGCGCCACGTCCGCCTTGCGCCAGGGACAAGAGACTACGGGGAAGCCATGGAGGGCGAAATAGGGCGCGGTGGCATGCGCCTTCTCGTAATGCCAATCGCACATGACGATGTCCTTTGGAACCTGGAGGATGGCGGCTTCCGTACCATTCTGGCTTGCTTCCCATTCGCCGATGCCGGTGATCTCTCCGTTGATGAACCGGTCGCTCCACATCCACATCGTCCGCTGGGATCGCGCCAGATGATCGTGCAGCGCGGTCACCTCCCCGGCAAACAGTTCGGCTTTGCTTTTCGTCTGGCAGCGGGGGCAATCCTCGTCGCCGAGGATGAACACCTCGTCCATGCCCACATGGAACGCCCCGGCCTGGAACACCTCGGCCAGCTCATCGATCAGGGCGAAAACCACCTGATGCACATTGGGATGGAGCGGGCAATAACTGCGGCAGTAGATGCCCTCATTGTCCGGATATTTCCCGGGCGATTCATCGAATTCAGGATATTTCGTGAGCAGCGGAAACGTGTGCCTGCTCCAGGATTGATGGCCCAGACAGTTGAATTGGGGAATCAACTGGACGCCCGCGTCCTTGCAAGCCGCGACCAGTTCCTCCACATCTGCTTGGCTCAAGGCGCCTTCTTGAGCTAGTTCAGGATGGCGTTTGAACTGATACTTGTAATTGATCTCCAAGACCAGGGTGTTGACCCCCTCCTTGGGAAGGGCCTCGCGGATGAACTTGGCGCACATCGCCACATCGTTCGGCCCGGGAACGCCGCAATGCAATCCCCGGATGGGCAATAATTCCGTGTCGGCCGAATACGCGGACAGATTGAGCCAGGACAGGCTCAGTAAGAACAGCAGAAGTGGGCAGCGTAATTTCATTTTGAAAATCCTCCTATGGATGGTTCTGTTTCGAGTTCCCTTGGGGAGAGGTGATAGACCGGAACCATGGGTCCCCCTTTTCCCAATTCGTAGAGTAGTTAACCAACGGGAAAGCCCGGGTTCTTTTAGCGTTTCGGAAGATCCCGGACCCGGGGCAGGGGAGGCTGCCATCCGCTGGGCTGATTCCTCTCGGGCCGGGAACCATCGCTCCCCCCTCCGGGTTTCCCTGAAGGATTGTGCCTCCGTCAGGCCTGTTTCCGTCTCGGTGGTAAAGCTTTAGAATGCCATCGCCGGGGGCCAGGATCTAGTGGGCCCGGTCTGCCGGGGCGGGGGATGAGATATTCCGCCATTTCCAGGTGAATAACTCAGGGCGGATCCTGGATGTCGCTCCGGCGGTTTGCAAGCTTATTCTGTCCGGGTTGGAAGGCTGAATCCGACGGGAACCTTTACATCGACTTGGCCAACGAGGATTGGGAGTTTATCCAATGCACCTCCAACGGCTGGAAACTCCTATCGAATTCTCTTGTCAAGTTCATCCGGTCTCGCGGCTTGCTGTCTTTACGGGCGCCAATCCCTGGCGACGCGTTTGATCTTAGGCAGTTCATTAACGTAATTGATGGTTAAGAATGGTTGGAGGGGACTGCGGGCAAACCTCTGGAATGCCTGGAATCCATGTCCTTGGTAACCGACCGAATCGAGCGTTCCCGAACTTGGCCCCAATCAGCCCGCGGCCTTCGCGCATCCCTGAAGCGGATCAAATCCCTGCTCGAGAAAACCGGAATCAACATCGAATTTTCGAAGATTAAATATAACGGCCATTACCCTGTTCGGCTGTGCCGAAAACATGGGGAAACAACATTTTCAAAATCCCCAGCAACATTTCAGAGATAAGTCAATCCTGTTTCCGTGAACCTAAATCCTAGTAAAATCCACTCAACACCTTAATAAATAAGGATCATCCGGGAAGTGCGTACCTAATGAGGCAAAAGAGGTTCCATTCACTCCGGGATGAAGACGGACACCAAGATTTGTCCCTGAAAAAATACCCTCCCCCTGTCCCTCCCAGAGGGAGCGGGAATTGGGGGTGTATCGATCAATTCGAAGTGATGCGAACCGGCGATATGAAAAGGCGTAAAAGTATGCACTTGCCGGAGGAGCCATTTTTATTTAATTCAACGCCTTGTTATATCTTTCCTGTTGTCCGTGTAGGTTAAAAACTTATTCCGATCCGGGTCAGCCCCGTGAAGAGGAAAAACACGCCGGCCAGCGCCGCCGTGATCCGTCCGATGATGTTGACGTTCTCCCACCGGCCCAGCCATCCGGCGGGAAGCAGGAGCAGAAGGTAGAGGGAGGTTCCCAGAAAAAATCCGAGAAACAGGATGGTTCCCATGATCGCTCCCCCGAGTTCCAAGGCGTACGAAAGCGCCAGCAGAAACGGAGGACAGGGATTGATCCCGGTGATGAATCCAAACAAAAGCGGGTACCGGATCCGGTCCAGGCGCGCCCAGTGGCATGCGGTCCAGCGGGGATAGCACCGCGAGACGGCGTATCCCAACATCAGGAGGGCCAAAACCACCATCATCCCCCCAAGCATTCGTTGATAGGCAATACCTTCCAGTTGCTTTCCCAAGGCGCCCGCCGTGCCTCCAAAGATCATGTACGCCGCGAAACGGCCGGCCGCCAATTCCGCCACGAGTCCCAGATTTTGACGCGCTCCACGCTTTTGAGATATCAACAGGGGAACAAAAACCAGGGCGCAGGAGGTCAGGCAAAACAATCCGGTGGAAAGGCCGAGCGTGATCCCTTGGAGAAAAATCCCGATCATGGCCCGGACTCGAAAATCCCGTTTAGCTTCGCATCAACAGAGCGAAAGCGGTGAGGATTACGAAGATCATGTACAGGTAAGCCGCCGCGCGTTTGATTGTGTCCCAAGCCATAGGATTTTCCTCATTGGAAGAATTGAATGGTTCCGGTCCGCAGGTATTGAACCAGGAGGGTGATGTATGCGCGGTCAACAGGATGTTGAAAATCACCGCCAACGAAACATACACAGGCCGGATACGGTCCCGCGTGCCGATCAGGTAAAAATCGATCGCGCCGGATGGGCGCTGGTCGATGCAACGCCCGCACCGCGAGCATTCCAGGTGGGGAGATCCGCCCGCTGCCGATTCGGGGGTCACGGCGAACATTTCACATTCCAGGGCGCATTTCCCGCATTTGTTGCAACGGGACGGATCGATCTTCACTTGGAAAGGACTGAGTTTTCCCAACAGGGAGTTGACCGGCAGGAGGGGGCATAGGAGGCTGCAGAACAATCTTTTTTTGGTGACATACGGGCCCACGATCAGGAAAGCCATCCCCCCCGTGACGAAGATGACGGCCGTTAGCCATTCGCTTGTGGAGTTTACCGTGGGGGGGTCGTACACGATCCGCAAGGGGCAAATCCAGGCACAAAACAGCGGGTATAACGCGGCTACCGCCAGCAGAATCAGAAAAAGCAAAAAAGCGTATGGAAACAAGCGGCCGGCCTGGCTCAAGGGACCGGTTTTGATCAATGGTTTTTTTGCCAGGCTTGCGAAAAATTGATCGATTCCGCCAAAAAAGCACAGCCAGCTGCACCACCCCCGGCCAAACAGCCAGGCAAGGCCAAACCAAAACAATACAATTCCCATAATAGCCTGCGCCGAGGTAGGGAAGATCATTTCACCCCGGATGTAATACGGCGGCAACACGAAGGGAATCGTGATGGGACAGATGGGAACCTCCTGGTCCTGAATGATCGTGGGGGAAAGCAGGATGCTGCCCCGGTTCACCTGGTGTTCCAAGGTAAAGGCGATGCCGAAGAAAAGCCCCGTCCCGATGAACAACAACCACCGCGCCGAATTGAGTTTTCCCGACCGCAAAATATAAAAAGTGATCGCGCCTCCCACCGCGGCCAATCCGCCCCCAATCAGAAGCGAATCGAGTGTCCCCGTCCGGCCTCCGATCAGGAAAAGCAACACGACCCCCACCGCGAAGGCCCAAATCCAGCTGGTGACGAGGCTCTTTTGGAATGCGGGTCTTCGAGTGCCCGCCGCGCCTGCTTCGAGGTCCATGATTTTTTCCCCTTCCCCTGGCGGATGAAGTCCACCATTGGGGATCGCAATTGTGCCATAGTCAAACAGAATTCGTAATCCTGGGTGATTCTTTGGCAGGATGAATTTCAATTATCAGTGTTTATTTTTGCGTTGATCGAGATGTTCGCCCTGGGAACCTATGCGTATCATTTTTGGATGAAGGCCTTTGGATGAAGGCCCTGACGCCGATCCAGCGCCGGGAGCGGAAGCCATACCGGCACAAAAAATCCGAAGGCTACCGGCAGGTGGTGCGAAGGAAACCAGAAGCCTTTCACCCCTTCGTGCAATGAGGATGCATCGCGCAAGGACTGTTACAATACCTGTCGCTCGGGCGTGGGGAGGAAGTGTGGCGGCACGTTCGGTGCTGGATGCGCACCCGGCGAACGGGGAATCCCCCTCCGGAGCGGGTGGTAGCATCCGCGTTGCGTTCCAGCCTGGGGGAATTTCTGGCGAATGCGCCGGAAAACCATCAACTCAAGAAAATCCTCGACGAAAACCGGACGAGGCCGAATCTCCAAGACTACCCAATGGCAGCGTAAGCGGGGGAACGCATGCAAATGCTGCTGAAGTTGGGACTCGCAAGGTAAATAATTACATTTATTTATTTTCCTTGCCTTTATTTTCCTTGCCGGGATTCTTTTAGGGGGGAATGGGGTATTTTTTAGCGATTTTCCTTCAGGTGGGTGACTTTTTACGCTAATAGGAGTGTCATATGGGTTGACATGAAGGAGGAAATGCAATATTATTGATAAAAAATGATGTTATAAGTAAAATGTTAATTTGTTAATAAATTTGTTAGTATATTATTGAATTACTCCATTATAAAGGATGCCAGGGGATCTAGTAAAGGGTCTCCAGCCAAGGTAACCAGGGGGGAATGAAAAGATCCCTTTTTTTATTAAAGTAGGAATCAAATTGAGACGAAAACAGGATTGCGAAAAAATCATTTGGATTCATGTGTCTTGATTGAACCTTTGATAATCGTCCCTTGCGGTGTGTTTTGCGGATTTATTCCCTTGGGAAATTGGATGAGCCGTACCCTTGATTTGGGTTTGAGAAATTGACGGTTCGCATGGGTGATTCGGGGGAAACTCTTAGCAAGCAGGTTCTTTTGTTACTCCCGGATCGCATGAGCGTCCAAGATGAAAATCTGTGGAAGCCCACCCTGCCCACAACCAATCATCATTCTGGCATGAAAATTTCTATCTACCTCTACCAGGCGTTAGTTTTTTCCGGTGAAGGTGATTAGAAAAGACTTGTATTTTTATCCCCGCGCGAATGACTCGTGCGTGGATTTAGAAAAACAGGAAGGAAATCCTTGCCGATTTCAACGATCGTGAACGCCCAGAGGGATCTATCATGACGGACAGCCGGGTGGACAAAGAGTTTCGCTTCACGCTTCTAGCTAATCCTCACTCCAAATTGATATCGGAGGAAATCGAGCCGGTCATCCCTGGGATTGAAATTGTCCAAGGGGAAAACATCGATGCGTCCCGTTTTTTATCCACGGATATTTTTTTGGTGGACTGCGTTGATCCCGAATGGGCGCTGGAACAGATCAAGGCGTTGCGGAAAGATGAGAATCATGTCATCAAGCCCGTGGGGGCTCTCTCCCAGGAACCGCTTAACGGGCAGGGGGATCTGATCGACGAGCCCTTACTCCTCTCAGCGGACCGCGCACAGATTCTGCGGCAGATTGAGAATCTCAAAAAGATATCCGCCGAGATGGTGCAATTTCCTGTTTTGCCAGAAGGGATCGAGGCGAATAAGCGGAAGGAAATCTTGGTACTCCATTATTTAGCGGCCCGTGCCGGCGGCCGTTACGCGTTGCGTCCGAAGCCCGACATCTCTTCCTCCACCGGGTACATTTACCCGCTATTGGCGCATTTTCTTGAATATCCCAGCGCCCAGGCGCATGAAATGCTGGACAATTGGGAGAAGGCCAAGTTGCTGCAAGGCGACGTGGTGGACCGTATTAACCTTTGCCCGCATTGCCACCGGTACAATCTGAATTTCCGCGAGGTGTGTCCGCAATGTGAATCAGGGCGGATTCAGGAGGAATCGACCATCCATCATTTTTCGTGCGGGTACATCGGCTTCGAGCGGGATTTCACCCAGGGAATGAAATGGATCTGCCCCAAATGCGGGAAGGATTTGCGGCATATCGGCGTGGATTATGACAAGCCGGTGGACAACATCTGGTGTTCGGACTGCCATGCCAATTTCTCCGAGCCCGCCGTGCAATGCTTTTGCCTTCATTGCCAGCAAGTCAGTCCGCCGTCGGATTTGATTGTGCGGCCGGTGGCCCAGTATTACTTGACGAACGTGGGGCTCCGGTACGCGCGCAACGGCGTCTTACCTGAATTCGGCTTCATCGATCTGCTCAAAGATGATTTCAACCTGTACGACGCGAAGGTGTTTCGGGAATTCCTGCGCGTCGAGACTATGCGCTGCCGGCGGTATAAATACCAGTCCTCGTTGATGCTGCTGCAGGTGGAGAATTTCGGCGAACTCTGGATCCAGCAGGGATTGGATTTCGTCACCAAATTGCGCAAGGAATTCATCGACCTGCTGAAGCGGGAACTCCGGACTACCGATCTTCTGTCGGCCCTGGGGGGCAACGAGATTGCCCTCTTGCTAACCCATACACCGGTTCAGCAAACGGACTTGATATTTGACCGCTTGAGGCGCTATTTCGATTCAGTGTTTGAGCATCGGTTGCGGTTGCAATGCGACCGGTATGACTTGTCTGAGCAGGCCTCGGATTTGGAGAGGTTTTTGACAAATGATAGCCGCCCTGCTTCAGAGTCTAATTGAATTCATCGAGCAGATGACCTGGGAGCGGTTCTTTAGGACGTTTTGGTACTACCTCCTGTTGGACTTTCCCCGCTATGTCTTTTTTGATTTTGTCGTCGTGCTCCTTATTTTCAAACAACGTCTGCGGTCGGCCATCTCCCGCCGCCAAGCCTTGTTCGATCATGAATTGCAAAAACGCCCGCCCCTGGTTTCCGTGATCGTGCCCGCTTTGAACGAGGCGGAAACCATCTCCTTCACGATTCAAAGCCTTTTAGAACAATCATACAAAAACCTCGAAATCATTGTGGTGGATGACGGATCGGATGATGACACGGCCCGGGTCGTGCGGCAGTACGATCCGGAGCAGGTGAAGTACTACCGGCTGACCGTGCGGTCGGGCAAAGCCGCGGCCTTGAATTACGGCTTACGGCGCTCGCGGGGCGAGTACATCGTCTTCATCGATTCGGATTCGACATTGGAGCGGGACGCGGTGTACGAGATTTTGCGGCCGTTCGCCAATCCCAAGGTGGGGGCGGTGGCGGGCAATCTCAATCCCCGCAACACGGGCGACAATCTGTTGTCCACGTTGCAGACGGTGGAGTACCTCTTCACCATTACCGTCGGCCGGCTGGTGCGGGCCAAGGCAAACATCCTGTCCATTATTTCCGGGGCGTTCGGCGCGTTCCGGCGTTCGGCCATCGATCTCGATTTCATCGGGGGGCAAGAGCCCGGCCCAGGCAACGATTCGGATATCTCTATCCGGGTCCGGAAGGTGGGATACAGTATCGAGTTTGTGCCAGACGCCATCTGCCGGACAGATGTGCCTAGCCGGTTGTTCGCGTTTTTCAAGCAGCGTTGGCGCTGGGACCGGAATCTGATCAAAAACCGGCTGCGGAAACACCGGGACGTGTTTAACATCTTCGCGCATCATTTCAATTTGTACAATTTTTTTTCCTTTTTTGATTTAATCTTCTTTCATTGCGTCCTGGCGGTGCTGGCGCCGTTGTATCTGGCGGATATTTTCATCAACTACCGGCGAGACGCGTGGATCATCATTTTGATGAATTATTTCATTTATACCTTTTCCTCGGTGCTGGAGTTGCTGGCGGCAGTGTATATCACGCGGCGGTGGTCCTATTTTAAGTTGACCCCTTACCTGCTCTTGTTCAACCTCTATCACAAAATGATGAAATTTTCCCGTTTGTTCGGGTACATTCAGGAATTGTTTTTCTTCTATTCGTATCACGATCCCTTTGCTCCAAGAAAAGTCAGGGAAAGGATATTGCGATGGTAGCCGTGCGGTTCATCCTTGTCGTAGGTATTTCCGTGAGTGTACTGCTGCCCGGCGGAACCGCGGATCTCTATCAATTGGACGATTTGGAGGCGATGGCGCTGGGCGCCAGTCCGGAGATCGAAAGCGCCTATCACACCCTGGGAGCCTTGATCGCCGAGGCGGAGGGCGTGGATTTGCGGTATTACCCGATGTTCACCCTGCGGTACGCACACTATCCCGGTTTCGGCAGTATTGAAGGGGATGAAATCGGCATGAACCACTGGTTGTCGGCTCGGCTCCGGTGGGACCTCCTGGATTGGTTCCAAGTCAAACCGGATCAGAAGCGGGTGCGGCGGACGAATGTGGAAGAACAGCGGATCCGGATTCAGCAGTTGGAATCCAAGGTGTTGTTGGATTGCCGGACGCGGTATCTCGCGCTGCTGTCGCAAAAGACCCAGCGGGATTCGTACGCCAAGCAGAACGCCCTGTACCGGGACATCCTCAAAATCGTGCAGGAACGGGTGCGGTTGAAGCGCGCCTTGCCGGTGGATGCCATGCTGGTGGAAAAAGAATTACAAATGACGGAACAATTCCACCGGCTCTATCGGGACAATTTTGAGAAAAACCAGCGGGTGTTCGCGGAAACGCTGGGCTTGTCCGCAGACCGGATCGCGTGGGATTCGATCCCCTACACCCAGGAGGAACTTCCGGAAGACTTGCTGATGGCGGCCGCGTTGGATGGGTCGATGGACAAAAAACGGCAGGATCAGCAACACCAACGGATTGAACTGCAAGAGCGGGTTTCGCTCTACGAAAATGTGGACATTGAACCCTTCGTTGGATACCGGTTCACCGAAAGCCGCTACGGGGGCGAACAGAGCGGACTGGAAGCCGGCGTGCAGATCAACGTCCCTCTGTCCATCTTCCAAAAAGACGATCTCCGGGACCGGCTGGTCGAACTGCAACAGAACGCGCTGGCCAAGCATGGCGAGATGGTGGAACAGGAGATCCGCAACCGCATCCGGGAATTATTTTTGAGTTATCAAGAATCCGGGATTCAACTCTTGCGCTACGAGAAGGAATTACAAATCCTGGAGGAGAAGGTCCAAATCGAGCGGACCATTGCCCAACTTTCCCAGGAAGCGCCCGGGACCAACACCGACATCCTCGAATTGCAGGTGAAGATTGAAGACACGCGGATGCGGCGGGATCTCGAGGAATATGATCAATGGGATGATTATTTCCGCTTGTTGAATGTGGCGGGCGTGCACGACGCGTACGATATTTATGCCCGGGAGGCGTCGCGGGAGTATCCCCCGCTGGGCTTGTGGGTGTGGAGTGGAGGTGACCTGCCCGGCGCCCTCGATTCCGTGCCGCGGTTCAAGCGGAATTGCCTGCGCCGGAACGTCCAGCAAGTCTACTTATCGGTCAGCCAGGCCAGCCTGAAAGAGGAGTCGTTCCGCCGGTGGCTGCCTTATGTGGTGAAGGAACTGCACGCGGCCGGCATCCGGGTGTCGGCCTTGCTCGCGGAACCCAGCTGGATCTATCCGGACAAACGGCCGGTGCTGATCCAGCATGTCCGCAATATCCTGGAATGGCACAATCAGTTTCCCAACCGGGAACGGTTGGATGGCATTCATTTGGATCTCGAGCCGCAGGTCTTGCCCCAATGGGCTGAGGATCCGAAGTCCCTGCTCGGAATGCTGGTGGAGACGGTGGCGGAGGTTCAACGCGTACTTCAGGATTATCAGCCGGCCGTGCGTTTGGAATGTGATATCCATCCGGTGTTCGCCCAAACCGATCCTGCCGCGCTGCGGCGGTTGATCCACCATGCCGATTCGATTCACATCATGGCATACGGGATTCTGAATCTCGAGATTCTAAAGGAACGGGCCGGGGAGATCGTGGGCTGGGTCCGGCAGGATCCCGCCAAACAGGTGACCCTTGGGCTCAACGTGAAGGATTTCAAAACGCATGAACGCTTGTTGAAAATGATGTGGGATGTGGACACGCAGTACCGTCCAGCTGGATTGAGCCCGATTCAGCCCGTGGTGTCCATCCACGAGTATTCTAGTCTCCTGGACATCGAAGGAACACAACCATGAAAATCAAATCGCTCCGGAAACGCAACCTCACGATTTACAAGACGGATCCCAGCGGGCAATACCGCCGTATTTCGATCGGCAAGGTGATTTTCTTTCTCCTGTTGTTTTACCTGGCTTTTGCCGTGGGGCAGTGGGTATACCTCTCCACCTGTTATGTTACCGGCATGGGGTACGTAGAGGCGGAATCGGCGTTCGTGCAATCGTTGATCGTCGCCCGCATCACCAAAATCGACTGCCAGGCATTGGATCCCGTGGTCAAGGGCCAAGCCATAGTGAAATTGAACGCCTCGCAAATCCAGGCGGAAGCGGATCTCGAGACCCAGCGGCGCGCGATTGAAAGCCAACGGTTCAACCCCGGGGTGAAAAATCCCAGCGATTCCATCAGCTATCAGCAGAAACTGATTGACCTGGAGAACAACGTTAAAAAACTGGCGCAACGGGTGAAAACCGCCCGTACGGAGCAGGCCCACTATCAAAGCGAATATGACCGGTACATGCGGCTGGTGCAAAACAATGTGGCCACCGTCGATGATCTGGAGAAAATCGACGAGAAACTGCAAGCCGCCAAGCGGAACGCATCATCCGCCGCCGCCGAGTATGAACTGGAACGGTCCCGGCTCCAGCAATACAAAGAAAATATCACTCCCGTGGCCATCCAGCCGCCCATCGAAGTGCCGCTCAGCTTGTATCACAATTATTGGCAGACCCTACTGAACGAATCCGTTTTGTACGCGCCGTTATCCGGGGTTGTGGCCGAGGTTTTCAAACACGACGGCGAAGTGGTCAAGGTGGGGGAATCCGTTCTCAAGATCTATGATCCATCCAAGAAATGCATACGCACGCAGTTTGCCGGCCGGGACCGGCCATACATCAAAGAAGGCACAGTCGTCAGTGTGGAGTTCGAGAGTCAACGGAAGACCAGCGGCATTATCCGCCAGGTGTTTCCTTCCGCGCATCCCATGCGCGACGAATACCGGAAAACGTACGTGCCGCCGGAAAATTTTGTTTTGGCCGACATCGAGGTCCTGGACGAGGATATCGCCCCCGAAATCATCCTCACAAAAGCCACGGTTTTTGTGCGAAAGCCCAATCTGTTGTCTATGCTGCTGGACGCGTGGTATCTGGGAGTCAAACCTGCGCCTAGATGAAACGCCGGGATGGCCGCGGTTTATTTGGTTTCAGTGATGGAAGTGGATTCATTATCCCGCGAGGTCAGCCGGAGGATAATTGTCCAAGAGGGAGAACGGACATCATCGGACACACAGACTGGCCTCGTTTAAAGGAACAATCTCATGTACGCGCCCACCGGCCTTAGGTCAGTTGGAACTCTTTCGAGCCATCCTCCCCTCCGGCCAAAAACCGGATTACTTGATCCTGACTCAACTCCCCTGCCAGCAGACCCGATAATCCGGCAACC
This sequence comes from Candidatus Omnitrophota bacterium, assembly GCA_013177805.1. Classification (GTDB taxonomy): domain Bacteria; phylum Hinthialibacterota; class Hinthialibacteria; order Hinthialibacterales; family Hinthialibacteraceae; genus JABLXU01. The sequence goes on along the minus strand of JABLXU010000059.1, from coordinate 3,311 downwards.
GTACGATAATGGGGCTACAGATTAAAAAAACCGGTGTACAGGTCCAACAACTTTCGATTCATGCTGTCCCTCAATCCCTTGAAGAGAAAAAAAAGAGAATTGAAGATTATCATTCATTAATAAAACAATATTTTACATATTTTCTTGGCGTGTAACTTGATATATCCCCCCGCGTCCATTGCGGGACATGGTCTAATCTTCTGCAAATATTGGTGTTACGGTAGAATTGCAGGCGGGATCATATGCCACGATTTCGCGGCCCAAAGGTGCAACCATAGTTTATTCTTTGCATTGCCATTGCGGGCCGGCGAACTAAGCGAACTAAGTATGAGAAGTGGTATAGAAAGTTCGCTTGGTTCGTATCCTTCATGCGTCAAACCATCACTCTGCAGGCCGTCCCTTGGTTTGGTTTTTTCCTGCCGAACCATTTTTGTTTCAACTTCCGCAACCATTTTTTAGGTAGGTAACAGGATACTCTTTTAAGTGCGGACGGGTGGAAAAGACGGCAGGTGCCCGGTGCGGACGTATTCCCGCAGGGACGAAACGAAAGTCGCGATGGGATTATAACCGCGCCGTTTCACGGTGCGGGGGAATCATGCCGGATGGGGTGGAAGGCAAAGGCGTTGATTGATTAACCCGCCGGGCGATTTCCAGGAAAGAAAGACGAACGCTTCCTCGCCCTCAGTCAGGATCCGTTGGGCGAAGAGACGGGCCTGCTCTTCCCCCACCGCGGGGACGGAGTGGAACAATTCGGTTAGAATTGGCTCAACGATGGCGGGCCGGGTCTTTTCCATACATTAAAAACTTCTGGACCGGCTCAGAAGTAACTCTTTGTGTAATTTATGTTTGGAAGGCGGAGGTAATATTCTCACAAATTATTTATTATGAGTAACTTATGATTGAATGATGGCGGTGTGATCACATAACTGTACACATGCAGACCAAAAAACCTCTCCTTTCCACTCGTTTTATGATTATGCCGCAGGACTGTCCCGGAGTCAACAGGATTCCCTTGGTTGATGTGTACAGGAATTCCTGATCGTTTTCGGAGTCCTTCATTCATTCTTGATGAACTCTAACGGGAGCCGCATCGTCATGAATGGGATTCCATGGAATCATCCGGATTGCGGGTGAGGCGGCTATATCGTTTTGCTTATCAAAATTGGATTTCCGAAGGCGGTTTATATTTCAGGTAGAAAGGAATGGTCACCGGCAGCCCACGATTGCTTGATGTCCGGGAATGTTTCTGGGGAGGCGGATTCCTCTTTGCAAACTCCCACTGGAAGAAAGTGAATCAAAAGGTTTGCCCAAGTATTGGACCAGAATGATTCCCGATTTTGAGGAGAATAACGATCCGGCATGCCGTTGATGATCCGGGTGATAGGCTTCTCCGAAGAGGGAGAAAATGGATTAGTGTATGGGGAGTTGCCGAGGCTGGGTAGATGCAGGCCTGACAGGGTTGCGTGGTTTCGACGGGGGGAGGATTTTTTCGGGATGGGACCCGTTGCGGCGAAAGTCTTTAACCACACCCCCCAGCCTTCCGCCGCGAGAATCCCCAGGTTACCCCTGTACCTGTCGATAATTTAAAATAAAAAAAGTGAATTATATACTACATATGTAATATATTATAAATAGTCATGTGGTTTAGCCAGTTGCGACTTGTTTGGAAAGAGACTTGATTGGAAACGAAACTGGTTCGGAATTGTGATCCGAACTGAAAAATGTTGATGGACTCCTCTATTACTGTCCCAATCGACCCAAACGGCCCGATGTGTGAAATTTTCTAAGGAATTTGGGCTGTTTTCCTGGGACATTTTAATGGGAAATGGATGAAAAAGTCCCACGAAAGTTGCCCAAATGGCAGGGGAAGTCGAGATGGTGGGCAGTTGGGAGTGGTAGTGGAAGCAAACACTGGACTCAGGCTTGGCTGGGATATCTAACAATAGCTAATCCCTATTTTATCTACATTCATAAATATAACTTTATTTTCTCGCACCACACCACTAATGGTAGTAAGCCCGGCGGGTTGGGATGCAAGGTATAGGGGCGAAGTGCGGCATTCTCCCAAGGTGGAGTCCTATCACAATCCCAAGGGCCCCCGCCAACGCGTGGTGGTCTTCCTGGGCGATCTGTCGCCCCGCCCCCGCGCCGCCTGGCGCGCCCTGTTCCGGCAGGTGGAAGAGGCGCTCGATCCCCAAGGGCGGCTGGGGGAGGAACTCCTCAGCGCGGAGGCCCGCCAAGTCGCCGCGCGCGGCCGTATTGGCTTCCCTCCTGCCCGCCGATTTCCCCCGCGACGCGTTTGAGCGGTTGTTGGGATTTTGGGGTAATTCAAGGCAAATCATAAAAGCCCAGGAGATATTGGATTCGGTCAAGAATACAGGAAATCGTGTCAAGAAATTGCACGGTGAACGTGCCTTCAAAAATTATATTTCTCCATCTGATGTTAATTTGGCACATCGTACTATCGGGAAGCTTTGGGGTGCCGATATCCGAGTCATAGATCCAATGGCGGGAGGTGGATCGGTCCCTTTGGAGTCCGCAAGATTAGGATTCCATACGATTGCCGACGAATACAACCCAGTTGCTTGTTCGGTATTGGAAGCGACTGTCCAATATCCTATTCAGTTTGATCTGTCATTCGTAAACAAAACGAAAAAATGGGGCGCTGAATTACGAAAACGGTTCAATAAACATCTCCAGCATCTTTACCCTAAAAAAGGTATCATCGAACCCCATTGCTACATCTTCGCCCGGATGGTTCCCTGTCCGGACACGCAATTCGATACACCCCTGGTGCCCGATTGGCATCTACTGAAGCCCAAGGAGACCACCAAGATCAAAATCGTAGCCGAGCCACTGGTGGATAAAGTTCGGGGGACCTGGAGCGTCCGCATCCGCGAGCTCGGCCGGGGTGCGGGGAAAATGTCGGAAGCCCCCAAACCCACCTACAACAAGGGTAAGGGGATTTCTTTGTTCACAGGACGTCAGATTCCCGCCGACTATATCAAGGCCAAAGCCCAGGCGGGTGAAATGCGCAACACCCTCTACGCCGTCGCTGTGAAGACCTCCGATGGCCTCGAATTCCAACCTCCCGAAACTGACGATTTACTGGCTTTGCAGGAAGCCGAAAAGGAACTGGAAAAACGCCAGCCGGCCTGGTTGAAGAATAATATTCTGCCCACGGAGTGTGTAAATTTAAAAAATTTATGCTAAATATTTCACTCCCTGTAACTTACCAATAGAGAAGCCCCTCCCTTTGTGGCAAAATACCGGAAACATCACTCGAATGTCCCGATGTATCACCCCAGGAG
>JABLXU010000058.1 GCA_013177805.1 Candidatus Omnitrophota bacterium | reverse complement strand
CGTGCACGGGATTGCCGCCTGGGCATCCCGGATGACGGTTTCAACCCTGGGCTTATGCCCTGTCGGCTTTAATCCGTGCACGGGATTGCCGCCTGGGCATCCCGGATGACGGTTTCAACCCTGGGCTGGTGCCCTGTCGGCTTTAATCCCACGGAGGACTGCCCTACGATGACGATTACATCCGGTTTCAACTCTGGGCTGGTACCCTACGGCTGCAACATTCCCCAATTCTCCACGCCTTGTTCCCTGGCGCCGTGTGACCCCATGGCCGAGCCGTTGGTGCCGGCCTTCAAGAGGGGCGAAGTGGCCTTGAGTTTGAAATCGACTGTATCCTCATATTGGGGGTCCACGAACAGGTTGTTCGTGCCGGTTACGTTGATCAGGGCGAAATCAGGATTATCCACGAAGATGTCGCAGTGATCCACGACGAAGGCCTGGATATCCAAATCGTCGAAGAAGGAATTATTCACGAATCCTTCCACTCCCGTGACGATGCAATTGGTGAAGGTGGCTGTGATGGTATGGCTGCCGGGTTTTTGAAAGAGGACCGCGCCTAACGCTGCCTGGTACAAATCGCAATGATCCATCTTGACCACCACATCGAAATTCCCGTCGGCCTCGATCAGGAGGTCCCGCCCCAAGGAAAAGGTCATAATGCAGCCGCTGACAGATAACTTGCCATCCTGAATGAAGATATGCGCGGTGTTGGAATCTTCAAAACGGCAATGGGTCACTGTGACATCCGGTTCGATCCCGTAATAGTTAGGATCATAATCGATATTAATCCCTTTGTCCGCGCTGCCCGCAATCCGGCAGGATTCCAGGATCACCTGGCCGCCGCCCACCTGTACGCCCTGCGCGGTGGAATCCTGGATCAGGCAGTTCGTGACTGTGGTTTTCCCGTCATGCGTCTGCACGCCGACCAGGGTGCCAATGATTGTACAATCCTCCACGGTCATCTCCGCCGCCGGAAACGCGGGGTTGAATGTGGTGGTTACAGTTCCATAGGGGCAATCGGTGATCACGCATTGCGATACCCGTACGCTGGCGGCGGCGGTGGAAAGCGTAACGGCCAGAATCCCCAAATGGTCGTTGGGAACCCCGCTGCCCGGTCCCTTCACCCGGCAATTTTTAAGAGTCACCGCCGGGGCTGCGATCAGCACGACCGAACTGATGGGCACCAAGTTTAATTCCGTTGTGGGGTTGTACAATTCAATCCCCTCGATCATCACATTCGGCGCTTGCACCACCAATCCGGCGTAATCGGTGCCCGGCACACCGATCGCCGCGAACCGCTCCGCCAGATTGGCCGCGGTGATCGTGGGAGTCTGGCCGGCCGCCGCCCGCAACGTGATGCCAGGGGTGACAATCGTCACGTCTTCCACATATTCCTGGCTGTCGGCGATTTCGATGATATCCCCGGCCTGGGCTGCCGCCAGTGCCGCATAGACCGACGTCCGCGCACCTCCGCTCCCATCCTTTTTGACGGAGATAACCGCCGCGTTCAGATCATGTGTACAATACAAAAACATCGTCACCAGCCCGGTGATCCGAATCAGAAAATTCATTCGTTGTTTCATGATGCGACCTCCTTCTTTCTGATTCCACACAAGTATCCCCATGGCATGCAACCGGATCCCCTCGCGGGTACCACATGACCGGTTTCATGCACGCCATTTCCACACGATTGTAAACAATCGCGTACGGTTTGCCTATGCTGGTGCCGGTTTGGAGTGATCGATGGCCCCCGGCCCGAAACCGGGCAGGTTTCCACACGACAAACAGTGATAGGGGCACACTGCAACGTGCTCCTATTCCATGATCCGGTTTCATTCTAGGTCATTCCGGATTACCCGATCTTCGGGAGTTCCCAAGGCGGGCGGCGGGGACGATCGAGATAGTGGTTGGCGTCATCATCCCCGGCGAAGAGTTCCTGCTTGGGATCCCATTGCAGTTTGCGGCAGGTCCAGCGGGCGATATTCACCAGGTGGCAGACAGTTGTGGAACGGTGCCCCACTTCCACGTCCGCAATGGGCCGTTTCCGGCTGCGAACGCAATCCAGAAAATTTTGCTGGTGATTTGTGCTAATTTCCAGATGGATTTCAGATGGGGAAGCACTCGTCTCTTTTTCCAGTTCCGGCGGATCGATCTTGCACACGCCGCGGTCCACCAGGATAGTTCCTTTTTCGCACTCGAACCATCCACCGCCAGCCGGTCCTTGGTTGTCTAGTTTCAACAGCACCCCGCTGGCGTACCGCATGGTTACTGGCCGGTCCAGGCTGCGGGTGGGCCCTTCCGGCCAGATCTCCACCGGCCCGGTTTCGTCCATGCCCAGGGCCCATTGGATCATATCCAGCCCATGCGCTCCCCATCCCGTCACCTCGCCGCCCGAATAGGGCAGGATGGAAATCCATCCGGGCTTCGCGCGCGGGGTGTAGATGTCCTCGTGATATCCCCGTTCCTGCGTGGGGCCGAGCCACGTGTCCCAATCCAGGCCTTCGGGGACGGGCTGGACAGGAAACGGTTGTTCCCAGGGGCTGGGATAGTTGTCCGTGTGCACCACGGTAACTTTCCCGGCGCGTTGGTTGCGGACCCATTCGCAACCGGTCCGGCAGCGGGCGTCGGAACGCTGCTGACTGCCACATTGTACGACGCAGTTATAATGGCGGGCGGCGTTCACCATGGCCCGGCCTTCGGCGATGGTCAGAGTCATGGGTTTTTCCACGTACACGTCTTTGCCGGCCATGCAGGCATAAATGGAGTTGAGCGCGTGCCAGTGATCGGGCGTGGCGACGATCACCGCGTCCACTTCTTTGAGTTCCAACAGGGCGCGGAAATCCTGGCACTTCTTCCAATCCTTCCCCACGGCCACTTGGTCCATGCGGCGCGCGTTGACATCGCTCACCGCCACGAACCGGCAGCCCTTGAGACGGTTGAAATCGCCCATCAGTTGCTGTCCCCGGCGGCCCGGACCGATGATCCCGAGGCCGATCGTATCATTGGCGCCCCATACCCGCGATGTGACCAGCATCGGCGCGGCCCACGCGGCTAGTCCGGCCCCGCCACTGGTTCGCAGAAACGTTCTTCGCTTGATTTCGTTTTGTTTCATCATTTCCTCCCGCTTGCCCGGTATCCGGCCGGCACAGGGAACTGCTCATTCCTGGATTATGACTATGCCGTCAGCCGGTTACTAGACTATCATCCACATCGGCGGAGCAAAATCTTGGGGATTGGCGTTTATTCTCCTGATAAAAAAGAGGCCTGATTGGCCCCGCCAGTTTATTCTGAGCGGTGTGATTCCTGCGGCCAGGGAAGCTCACCCTACTCCATATGTCTTCGAGAAGGCTGCCAGTAAGAAAAGAGAAGAGAAGAAAATAAGTTCTGCTTATCCGCGGTAAGACAAAAGAAAGCGGTAAGACAAAAGAAAACGGTATTTACTATGAATCCCTGTTTTGTGTTCCCAGTCGAACTCCCTGCGGTTCGTATTAACTTTTGGGATTGAATTCCGGGTGGAATTCAATTTATCGAAAAATCATCTGTCATAAACAACTCCCGGAAGCGGCGGTAGGCAGGATCGTCGAGGATATCCGACTGTTCGAGCACCGCCTGGTAGTTCTCAAACTGATCACTAAACATCTTGTTGACCTTCAGGCGCTTGGAGGCGAAATCCTCTTCCTGCCCTGGCATGATGATGAAACGCTTCTTGGGGATTTCGAAATCGGAGAGACGTTCGTAAGCGATTTCGAACGAGCGTTTGCCCTCAGCCTGGAAGACCGGCTTTTTTTGGATGCCCGACCACCACAGAATGAATTCGCCGGTCCGTTCGTAGAAGCGGATGATGTCCCGGGGATCGTCCACCTCCGCGGGTTGCTGATTGAAAAACGTGTCGACCAGTTCTTTGCTGGTTGAAACCGGCAAGAAACAAATCAAAATCTTCGTCAGGTAATCGAGGGCCAGAGGATCCGGAATCCAGTGGTTCAGCAGAAACGACCGTCCCAGTAGATTCCGGAACAGATGCACCAGCTCCGGATATGCGTCCTTGAAATGTTGCCGGGCGAGGATGTCCCATTGGCTGTCTGTCGGGTGGATGGATAAATTCAGGCTCATATCCAACTCCCACATTCGATCGTAATCTTGATGAGGCCCAAGAGGCTTCCTCTATAAAGTGTATCAAAAAAACGGTTGGATTTCATCAGCGGTTTCGAAATTTTTGCTTTAGGGGAGGTCTTGAAACCCTGCCTGTTCGCTTGGAGAGCCAAGCCGGTCGGGATTTCATCTGGCCGGATGGCGGAAACCGGCTCATTGGCTGTAAAATCATAAAACGGAGACAAGCAATCCCCATGCCTGATAATCCAGGATCCTGGAAGAACTGGAAGAATTTTTACCGCAATTGCTATGCCGGACAATGGGAGACGTTTTCCGAAACGCTCTCCCGGCAAGCGTATCATCGGAAATACCAAGACTTGTGCCTCATGCGGTTGAAAGAGATCCGCCACGGCCGGATTTTGGAAGTAGGAGCGGGACGGGGGGATTTGCTGGCTCGGTATCCCGATTTATCGAATGAATTATACGGTTGTGACCTTTCGGAAGGGAACCTCCTGGCCGCGCGGGAGCGTTTTACGGAAACCGGCCGGCCGGTGTATCTCGGCCTGGCCGACGCCGAATATCTACCCTACGCGGATAACCGTTTCGACGCCGTGTACAGCCTCAGTGTCCTTTGGTATCTCCCTCATCCCGGGGCGGCGATTCGCGAGATGTTCCGTGTAGCCAAACCGGGGGGGATGGTACTCTTCGATATGCTGAACGCCTTTCACGTCACCACGTTGAGCAATCACGCCTGGCGGATTCTCTGCCGCTGGTTCGGGCGCGAATTGGGCCGGACCTCGTTTGCGACGCCGGGATGGTTGGCGCGGGTGGTGGGAGAGCAGGCGGCGGAATATCATGTGTATGGAAATTTTCTGGCGCTGCCGGCGGGTCTGCCCGTGCTCAAGGAGGCGGGGAACTGGTGCCGGTTCGTCCCCCGTCTGGCCTATGCCATGACCGAAGGCCCCGGCCGCGTCTTGGCGCACAAACTGCTCGTAACGGCGATAAAGCGATGACCATCCGCGTGCTGCTCTTGACCACCGATTCGAAAATCTGCGGGACCGAGCGGATGATCCTTTCGCTCCTCCGCTGCCTGGACCGCGGACGCTATACGCCCTGCCTGGTCACCCTGAAGGGGCCGGGCGAACTGGTCGAAGAAGCCACGCGGCTGGGAGTGGACGCAGTAAACCTCAAAATGGACGAGGGATTGCGGCGGGGCTGGCCGCGTTGGCGCAAGACGCTTTATGAATTTCAGCCCCAGGTGATGCACGCCTTTCTACATCACGCCAACCTGCTGGCGCGGTTTACGCGGCTGCTATGCCGGGATGTGCGGGTGATTGCGGGCCTCCGGACTGTGTACACGGCCGCCGGTTACGGCCGGCTGTATGGATGGCTTGAACGGCTGACCCATCCCCTCGACACCTTTTTCGTTGTCAATTCCGAAGCCGGTTGGCGCAGTCTGACTGAAAACATGGGACTGCCGGACCGGAAACTGGTGCTCATTCATAATGGCTTGGAGTTGTTCGATGAGGAACCCGATCCGGCCCAGGTCCGGCATGCGGTCCGCTCGGAATTCGGTTTCTTCGACCGCCACCTCGTGGTGGGGATCGTGGCCCAATTGCGGCCTCCCAAGCGGCACGATCTGCTCCTCCAGGCAGCCATGGATCTGAAGGAACGCTTTCCTAACTTGCGGCTGCTGGTCATTGGAGAGGGTGAGATGGAAGCGGCGCTCAAGGATCAAGCGAAACGAGGGGGATTGGAAGATGAGGTAATTTTCACAGGCTACCGGGGCGACGCGCGGCGTCTGCTCCGGGGCATGGACCTCTTCGCGTTGCCCTCGGAGGTGGAAGGCGAACCGGTGTCGATCCTGGAGGCCATGGCGGCCGGCCTCCCGGTGGTGGCGGCCCGGGCGGGCGGCATCCCTGAGGTGGTGACTCATGGCGGGACGGGGCTTCTGCACGAACCGGGCAGCCGGGAAGGCTTACGGAACGCCCTGACGGAATTGCTCGCTTCGCCGGAAAAGCGGCACGAGATGGGCGCGGCGGGACGGAAGAGGATTGAACTCTATTTCACAGCGGACATCATGGCGCGCCGGTTCCAAGAATTGTATGAGAAATGCGTCATGCCGGAGTGATTCCGAACCCTTTTCCCAGAGTGGTTCCGCCCATTGGGAGTCTTACTTCACTGCACGGAAAAATTCACCGAGCCGCTGGTTAACGCCCGGTTGCCGCCTTCGATGGGCAACAGATAGATGATAAACCGGTAGCTGTGGCCATCTTCCGGCCCTGTGCGGAATTGCGGATTCATTTTGTACTCTGAGAGAGAAGACCACCAGAAATAATTGATGTCTCCACTGCCGGTCTGGCCTAAGTATTGATATACGCCATTGTCGATGCTGACATAAACGTGATAATCGTTCACTGTGGAGGAATCCACTCCGAAATTCCAGGCGATCTGCAGGGCCCGCCAATCCGGACGGTCTGTGTCGAAACCAATTCCCCCCATGGGCGCGAGATTCCGGCCGCCGAGCAGGTCGTCGTAGATCACGACTTCACCTTCCTCCAGATTCGGATTCTCCGGAATGGCGATGGTTAACGAACTTCCATCAGTGATATTCAATCCGACAGGCCCTTCCGCGGAGTAAAAATCGTCCGGACTGAGGCGGTCATCCAGCCGGACCATGCGGAACGAATAGACCGCGTTGATATCCGGGCCGGTCCGGAATTCCGGCGCGATGTTCGTCAGTCCGGCATACCAATTCAGCGTCGTGACCGTGCCGCTTCCAGTCTGTCCGAGGTACTGATACCCGCCCCATCCCTTGCGCACATAGACGTGCCAATTCACGGCGTTCTCCGTAGACGCGTTGCACCGGATCGAAAGATTCCGGTTGGCCAGGTCATCGAAATCCGTCGTGCCGGTCAGATCACCCGCGGTATCCCCGGGATTGTCGAAGATCTCCACCACGCGCCGGTTAGGATCGGGCGTCGGGGTTTCCGTGGGGACGGGGATCGGCGTGTGCGTGGGAGTGGGCGTCAGAGTGGGTGTCAGCTCCGGTGTGGCGGTCGGTTCTGGTTCCGGCGTGGCGGTGGGCGCCGGGGTTACCGTCGGCGCGGCGGCGATCACCGGTTTCAAGAAGGTATCCCACAGATCCTGGGGGAGGACATCCCGGCAGACCTCGATGAATTCCTGCACGTCTTCGCGGGGCTTGGTCTTCAAAAAAAACTCCATTTCTTCCGCCAGATCATTCATGAGATTGGTCACCTTGGCCGCTTCCGTCCGGCTGCTGAAACGGGTGTCAAGGAGGGAGTTCAACTTATCCTTGGTGATATCGCTAAACGCGTTCGTTTCCGTGATGGTATGGTCGAACAAACCCAAATCGGTTACTTTGACCGGGGTCTGGTTGGGTTCCAGGATCACATCTTCCGGCAAGTTCCAATCTTGTTTGACCAACGGCGGGAGGCTGTTGACTAAATCCGCCAGGTCTGGGCGTCCCGGGCGGTTTCCCAATTCCCCCGGCCGCAGAACGTAGGCTTCATACAAGGCTGATCCGGCAACCGAGAGAATCGCATTGCCGACCGGCGGCCCAGGCAAGATTTCATAATTGATCGTGAATTCGCAACAGCCGGAGGGGTAATCCGATTTGCATTGGCTGTCAATGCTATAAGAACGGGCCACTTGCTCATGCCGCTGCGTGACATGCCCGGTGAAATCCGACCAGGCCGTGTCATCTTCGAAACCCGATACATGGAACCAGATGGTATCCTGGGGAAACAGTAAAAGATCCGGGCCCATGGAATTTTTCGCGCCTGGCGTGCCGGTTTGCCAGGGAATCCCGCCGAAATTCATGAATCCATGGACGCAGCCGTCGCAATCGAACATTTTGGTCCACTCCTGGTCGCGATTGTTGGTGTTGACCCACAGCCGCCAATCGCCATCCCCGCTGCCGATGGGATCACCGTCATCATGCACGAACATGGAGTTGATCCGGATTCTCCAACGCTTGAGCCCCCAGTTTTCCGGCGAGGGATACGCCCAACCGGCGACAATGCGGCGGGAGTAGGTTTGCAGAGAAGAATTACTGAGATCGATGCGGACTTTCAGGAAAGTGACATCACCGGCGTTCTGTACGGTGATTACCGGATCTTCCACGTTTCCCCACGGATCAACGAGTTCATAGTACAAGGGAACCGGAGGAACGGCCATGCCGGCCTGGGTCGCGGTGACATACGGGCTGCGGGGCAAGTAAATGTTGAATTCGTATACCCGGTTAATGGGATTTCCGCCTTCAAAACCGGCCGCGTCAGGCAGGCAGGGGCCATTCAACCAGATGGATTGACCCGTGGGCAGTTTGGCCAGAATGGGCGGCTGATGCAATCCCGTGTCGCTGCAGTTACGCGTGATTTCCCCCGCCTGGCGGTTCACCCAGATGTCCGTGACGATCCCGGGGATAAATATATTCGTCCCATACCCGTATGAATCGGGGAGGCGGATCGGGCGCGCGCGATGCACGGCCATCAGGACGGGGGGATGGATTTCGGTCTTGAAATCGTGCCCACAATCGTATATCCAATACCCCACGGTGGAGATCCGGTCGCCCCGGGTGCTGCGGAAAAACTCCGGCAGATGATTCCGTTCCCATTCTACCTCGATGTCCCGCTGGAGGGGATTGAGCAACCGGAAATAGGGAGGATCGGGGCTGACAATGTCGTTGTGGTCCTGGCTGTCATGATTGAGGGGATTGTCCTTGCGGGCGATATGGCTGTCATACACCCACCCTTCTAGCAACTCGTAATCGTTGGGGCCATGCCATTCCCGCGTGGTGACCCATTGAGGATCCGTCACGCCCCCGTCGGTGAGACCGTTCCGCAAGGGAGTGGGCGGCGTGGAGGATAAGGGGGGCAACGCGGGCACCCGGTCCGGCGGACGTTCGATCCGGTCCACGGCCTCAATTTTCATACTCCGCGAGAAGGCTCCGGCTCGGATGGTTCCTCCGGTCAACAGGGGAACGGCGCATCCGCCCGGACACGAAATGGTCAAGACCACTTCATACGGGCCGATGATGTCCGGGACAAACCGGACAGAGAGGGTTGAGGTGCCCGTCAACACGGCGTTGCTCCCGGGGGGTTTGAGCAATTGCCAAAAGAATGACCCTCCCGGGATGGGATGGATGGTCGTGGTGCACCGGCCATCGAAACTATCCGGGTCCAATTCGGTGACCAGGATTTTGGCGTTCAACGCGGAGACCGTTTGGCTGGTGCCGATCAAGGGCAGTCCAGTATGGCCGAGCTGTGCTTCGATATAAGCGCGGGCCAGACAGGGCGGCCGCTCCGGATCCCCGCCGGTTACCGGATCCCGCCGGGGCAACGAAAAGGATTCGCCCGAGGGGAATCCCGCCAAAACCAACATCAACAATCCTGTATATAGCCCTTTAAACAGCCAGTGGATGGAATGAGTGCCTTGCGCCATTTTGTAAATCGCCTCCGGAATAGATTGAGAGTCAATCCATACGGCGTCATGACCCGGCGCGCCATGCTCTTGAACATGACGCGCTATTACTTTCTTTGCTTGATAATGGACTAGACACGCTGGGGATAAATCTCAGTAACCGGTCCGCTGGGGATGCCGTATGGGGATAGGCCAAGGCGGTTAGTAATGAAGAATCAATCCGGTCTGCGGTTGATTATAAAGCCAAATCAGTTATGGCTAGATGAGCAGAACCTATTTACCCGAAAGGGGAAGCCGCTTGTTGCTTGATTCATGGCATGCGTCTATCAGCAAACGCAAAATAATCCCCTTTTCCCTCTGGAGAGGGGCCGGGTGAGGATTGTTCCGCAAGGACGAAATTCATCCTTTCTCTGTCATCGGGTAAATTGTAGCGATATGCAGGGAATGGGTGCAAAACATTAACAATTTGATCGGATCGGAAAAATGGAAAGGGGCGGAACATGGCCGAGTGATCGATCCGCCGGGAAATAGCCTTTACAGGCCGCGGACGCCCTGGCGGGAGGCATCCGGGTCAGGAAAGTAAGTCAATCGGTGGTGCAAGAATGGCAGGAAGATCATCCTAACAGTGCATAAACACTACCGGCCGGAAGAAAAATGCCGCCCGGCTGCAAAAAAGACTAGTTGCCATACTGGACACGTTGCCTTGCAGTATCGCCAGCCGGTCCAGCGGTCCCTTGATTTACAAGACTTCATTCTGGAAATAATAATGCTAACGCAAAACTTCTTCCACCGATGTAATTTTTCATTTCCAGCCTGCACATCCACTTGTTATTTTCATTCTTCGAAAGGTTAATGGCATAGTCAATGATCGAAAAATCCATTTCGGAAAATTCCTTTACCTTGATTGAATTGTTGATCGTCGTGGCCATTATCGGGATCTTAGCGGCGATTGCCGTGCCGAATTTCTTGGAATCCCAAACACGGGCGAAAGTGGCCCGGGTGAAAGAAGATCTGCGCTCCCTGGGCATGGCCGCGGAAATGTACCTCCTCGATCACGGTCAATATCCGCCCCACCTGGAACAACCATCCTGCAATGAAATCCCCTACCATCGGCGGTACGCCTTTTTTACAACCCCGGTGGCCTACATCCATGCGATACCCGGGCGGGAGATCTTCACGCCCAAGGACCAGGTCAATTTCACGGAAATGAGCGAAATCACCGCGGACACCTTTTATTACACGTGGACCAATTTCGCCTCGTTCGGTTGCCGGAATGAACCTCATCCGTTGTGGCCATACCGGGCGACGCATGGGTATCTGGTGCGCAGCCGGGGCCCCGACGGCCTTTTGGAAGCGAATCCCGTGCGCAACGCCCATTTCGAGGCGAACGGATCCCTCTCCCCCAATCCGTTTTTATACCATGTCACCAATGGCACCCTATCCCGGGGGGACATTGTGTTCACGAAAAGCGGACCCGCTAATTAAAAAGGCACATGGGATATCACCCGGTGAATTCTTAATCCTTCTTTGTCATTCTCCCTCTGGCCTCCGTCAAGCCCGCTCATCCATTGCAGGGATATATCCGCCAGCCCTAGGATTGATACATCGCTGTGCCTCTCTTCGGAGAGGATGGCAAACTCCCGGATGACAAACAGAAACGTGGATTTTTATGGATCGAGCGGGATGTACCAATTCACTCCGGTTTTTTCGTTACATACATGGAGCAGGGCGCTTAATCACTGGTCATGAAGATGAGATGGCGTTTGGCATGAATTGGATCGGGTTTAGCGCCATCCCCTTCAGGGGACTCCAATCGATTCGGGAAATCAATCCAGGGAGCCGTCGTTATCTTTTTTTTGTGTTACATTTTTTTTAGTGTCACACTGATTCCGGAACCGCGTATATTCAAAAAAGTGGTATCCAGCACTGGATTGGTGGTGATCGCCTGGATGAAAGCGGGATCGGCCATCTGGGCATTGATATTATGAGCCACGATGAGACCGCCAGGACGGATAAGCGGCAATAACTGATTCAGATAATCCAGGTAGCCTTCCTTATCCGCGTCGAGAAACAGAAGATCGATTGGATCATTGAGTTCCTTGACCCGCTGATGCGCGTCGCCCTCGAACAGGGTAACGAGGCCGTCGACCCCCGCCCGCGTGAAATTCTCCCGGGCGAGCGCGGCGCGTTGGGCGTCAATTTCAAAGGTCTTCAGTTTCCCTCCGGTTTTTCGCAATCCCAGGCAGAACCAGATCCCCGAATAGCCGTTGGAGGTGCCCAGTTCCACGACGGTTTGGGCGTTCAGAGATTCCGCCAACAGGCGCAGTAACCGCCCGTCATCCCGGGGGACATTCATCATTCCACCCCGCTGGTTGCTTTCCATATCATCCAACACGGTGAGGATTTGTTTCTCCCTGTCATCGGCAGGGAGCGGGGTGGACGTCAAGAAACCGCTGGCCTCTCCGCGCGGGGAAAGAAAGCCGCCCGGACCGAATCCCCGCCCCCGGCCGGGACCGCGGTTCATCTCCTCGGGGGGAAGGGATCTGTCCAATTCGGCCCGCGATAATAATTGATCCTGATTGGCATCCGCCTGCGACAAGCGCGTCCAAAACCATCCAGCGATTTCCTCCTTCGACAGCAGGCCGTCGTGATTTTGATCGATTTGTTCAAAATCGCGTTGCAGCGGAAAGCCCCCTGGTCCTCCTATTCCGGGGAAAGCCGGTGGTTGACTTATACGGGGCGGTGCGCCGGGCTCTTTCTCGCCACCGCCCTGCGTCCAAGTTAGCCCGGCCATAGTTCCAAGCATCATGATTCCGGTGAATAATCCGGCAACGAAACGTTTCTGGATCATTGAATATCCCCTTCCCGATTTTTGGATTATTTTTTAGTGCGAGGAAACACGCCATTTCTTCTGCCTATAACGGAAACCATGGGGATTTTATTGAGAGGATTCTATTGGAGCCGGAGATTTTTTTCGGCGGACCGGACGCCAGTGGCAGACCACAGAGGCCGATGGGGCGGTTTATCCAACGATTCTGCGCAAGATTTGCGCTTGAAAGGGAGGATTTGAGAAAAATTTGCGCAGACGCGTTTCGCCCAATCCATTCCATTTCGAAAAAATCCCCGAAAGCCCGGATGAAATACCGGAAAGACTTTTTGGCATGTCCTCTGCATAGACCAGAGGCAAGAAATGATTCCAGATTGGAACACAGGAGGATGAGCAATGACCAAAACCGTCCGAATTACGATGATTGCGGGAGTCGTTTTCGCCATGATGCTGGGCGCGACGGCGATGGCCCAGGAGCAACGAGGCCAACGGGGCCAACGGGGCCAATTCGATCCCGCCCAGATGCAGGCCATGATGATGGAGCGTATCCAGGAACAGTTGGGCGCCACCGACGAAGAGTGGAAAGTGATTCAACCCCTGGTCGCGAATGTCATGGAAAAACAGCGGAACGCGATGCAAGGCGGATTCCGGGGCGTGGGTATGCGCTTCGGCCCTGGCGGACCAGGGGCTCCAGGCGGACCGGCTCCCCAGGCGGCGGACCGGCCGCAACGGGAAGGACAGGACCGGGGCCAGCGGGGAGGATTCCGGGGCGTGGAGGATCCTGATGTGACCGCGTTGCAAACCGTTCTAGAAAACAAGGATGCTTCTCCGGAGGAAATCAAGGCCAAACTGAACGCGCTGCGGACTACGCGCGCGAAACGGGAAGCCGAGTTGAAAACCGCGCGGGAAGAATTGCGCAAGGTCCTGACCCTGCGCCAGGAAGCACAACTGGTGCTCATGGGGATGTTGGATTAAGTTGACTCTTTCCACTCTATGCGTGCCAGATGCGCATGGAGTAACCTCCTCCCCAAAACTCCACCCGGATGGCCGGGTGGAGTTAGAAGCGGGCCGAGACGCGCGGATTTTTCGACTCTCTTCCAACTCCACCGGGACCGCGAATCCAATTCCAAGTGAATAATAAGTAAAGTGTCTGTCATGATGGGAGCGGAAGTCATGCATGAATTGCTGAAAAAAATGGTGGATGACAAGCAATTGTCGCCGACGGATGCCGAAGCCTTCCAACGGACCCTCGGCCCGGATGGCGATAGCGCGGCCTTGAAGGAAGAGGATGTGTTGAAGTGGCTGGCGGCCGAGTATTCGCTTCCGTACTGTGATTTGGAGACCATCTCGCTCGACCGTCAACTGCTGTCCCTCTTCCCCGCGCGGATTCTGCTGAAGGAAGAATTGCTGCCGTTGAACCGGGAGAACGGGCACGTGCAGGTGGCCACCAGCCGCCTCTTCGCTCCCCACGGCCTGGATATTCTCAAATCGTTGACCGGCTTGAAATTGAGGCCGGTTTTGGCCCCCCGCGAAGCCATCCAGCGCGAAATGAAAAAGCGGTTGGGAGTCGGGGCGGATACCCTCGATTCGCTGGAAGAAACCACGTTGCAGGTGGTCGAGGAAGACCGGCGCGACGAAGAAGCCAACCTGGATGAAGCGGCGGAAGACGCATCCATCATCCGCTTCGTGAACCAGGTTCTGGGAGACGCGATCGAACTGCGCGCCACGGACATCCACCTGGAGCCTTTCGAAGACGAACTGCGGATCCGGTACCGGATCGACGGCGTGCTGCAGGAAGTTCCCGTGCCCGCGCAGATCAAGCGGTTCCAATCGGCCATTGTCTCCCGCATCAAGATCCTGAGCCATTTGAACATCGCCGAAAAGCGCTTGCCTCAGGACGGCCGCATCAAGATCCGCATTCATCAAGGCGAGGTCGATGTCCGGGTCTCCATCATCCCCATGCTGCACGGCGAGGCGGTGGTCATGCGGCTCTTGCGGCAGGACACCTCGTTGTTGACCCTCTCGGAGTTGAACATGGGGCCGCGGGAAAAAGAGTTGTTCGATCAGGTCTTGGCCCTGCCGCATGGCATCATCCTGGTTACCGGGCCGACGGGAAGCGGCAAGACCACCACGCTGTACGCGGCGCTCAACGCGATCAACGATCTGGAACGCAAAATCATTACCATCGAGGACCCGATCGAATATCAACTCAAAGGGATCAACCAGATCCAGGTATCGGAGAAGTCAGGCCTTACCTTCGCGCGGGGCCTGCGGTCGATTCTGCGCCATGACCCGGACGTGATCCTCGTAGGGGAAATCCGGGATGAGGAGACCGCCAAGATCGCGGTGCAGGCATCCCTTACCGGCCACCTGGTGTTTTCCACGCTGCACACCAACGACGCGCCGGGAGCGGTAACCCGCCTCATCGACATGGGAGTGGAGCCGTACCTGGTGGCTTCGTCGTTGGAAGCCGTACTGGCCCAGCGCTTGGTGCGGGTACTGTGCCCGGAATGCAAGCAGGAAGACACTTCCCCGCAGGCGGCGGCGTTGAAGGAGCGGATGGGGTGGCCCGCGGAAATGCCGCTGTACCGGCCTCAGGGTTGCCGCCTGTGCCGCCAGACCGGTTTTTACGGCCGCCGCGCGATTTTCGAAATGATGGCCATGACCAGTCAGATCCGGAGCCTAATCCTCAAGGAGTGTTCCACAGGGCAAATCCGGGAAGCGGCCTGCCAGGAGGGCATGCGGTCGCTAAGTGAGGATGGCTGGCGGTTGGTGGGTGAAGGCGTGACCACCATCAACGAAATCCTCCGGGTTTCCAAGAACGAATCCAGCGACTGAGGGACGGGGTATACGCCATGGCCGTGTTTCAATACCGCGTCCTGAAAAGCGATGGAACTTTGGCGGACGGCCATCTCGAGGCGCAGGGCCGCCAGGATGCGCTCCGGACGCTGGAATCGCGCGGTTTCACACCGGTCGCGTTGACCGAGGTCCAGGCCGCCGCGGCGGGGAGTCCGGCGAAGGGATCATGGCCTTGGCTGTCCAAACGCGTCCCGCACCGGGAATTAGAAAACTTCACCCGGATGCTGGCCAGCCTGCTGGCGGCCGGAGTGCCTTTGAGCCGGGCGCTGGTCATTCTCCATAAAGAAACCGTGCACCCGGCGGCGCGGGAGCAATGGAAAGCGATCCATGACCGGGTGATTGACGGAATTTCCCTGGCGGACGCGATGGCGCAATCCCCGGAAACGTTTCCCCGGGTCTACGTGGCCATGGTGCAAGCGGGAGAGACCGGCGGATTTTTGGATCTCGTCCTCGGCCAGATCGCCGATTTTCAAGTCCGGGAGAAGGATTTGCGTTCTAAAGTGACTGCCGCTTTGATCTATCCCGCGGTCTTGCTGGTCCTGGCCGTGTCGGTATTGGCCTTCTTGCTGGTGTTTTTCATCCCGCGGTTTCAGTCGATTTTTTCCGGTTTCGGGGCCGCGCTGCCGTGGATCACGCGGATGATTGTGGGAGTAAGCGAGGCCGTGCGCTCTTACGGCTTATTTATCGGGCTGGGGATCGTCCTCGGGATATACCTCGCCAGTCATTGGCTCCGGACCGACCGGGGCAAACGGCAATGGGACGAATGGATATTGCGGATGCCGGTGCTCGGCCCGCTGGCCGCGAAGTTCGCGATGGCGCGCTTCTGCCGGATGCTCGGGACGCTGCTTTCGGCGGGGGTCCCCCTGATCCACTCGCTGAATGTGGCGCGGCGGTCGATCAACAACCAGGTGCTGGTTGATACCGTGTCCGAGTCGATCGAAAAAGTGAAACAGGGAGACCGTCTCGCCGTCAGCCTGGCCGATTGCCGCCAATTGTTTCCCGGCTCGGTGCTGGAGATGATTTCGGTCTCAGAAGAGACCGGCCGCCTGGATCAGGAACTCATCCGGCTGGCGGCGGTGACCGAGGAAGACTTGGACCGGCATCTCAAGACAGCGGTCGCGTTGACCGAGCCGCTCATGTTATTTTTGATTGCGGGATTCATCGGCACCATTTTTATCGGCATGGTGATCCCTATTTTCACGATTCAGGAGTATATCAAGTGAAAGAGGACGGAGGTTTGATCATGATCCCGACACGCAGAGACATCATCCGCCCGCGCGGCCGGGAAGCTGGATTCACCCTGGTCGAGATGCTGCTGGTGCTGGTTATCTTGGCGACGTTGGCGGCGATTGTCGTGCCGAAATTCGCGGGCCGTTCCGAACAGGCGAAAATCACCGCCGCCCAGGCGCAAATCGCCAATTTCGAAATCGTCCTCGACGCGTTCGAGGTGGACAATGGTTTCTATCCCAAGGGGCGGGATGGCCTGCAGGCGTTGATCGTTCAGCCCAACGAGGCCAAGAACTGGCGCGGGCCGTACCTGAAACAAGAGATCCCCCTCGATCCGTGGGGCAATGAGTACGTGTACGAATACCCAGGGAAACACAATATCAATGGGTACGATCTTTATTCCATGGGGCCGGACGGCCGGGCCGGGACCGAAGATGACATCACCAACTGGAGCACGGCACGGAGATAGAAACCGTTCCGCGGCAGTCCGGGGCTTCACGCTGATCGAATTGATTCTGGTCATGGCGCTCCTGTCCGCGTTCGTCGCCATGGCGGCTCCTTCGCTATCCCGGTTTTTCAAGGGGCGTTCGGTCATTGAGGAGGCGCGGCGGTTCCTGGCCTTGACGCGGTACGCCCAAAACCAGGCCGTCTCCCTCGCGATTCCTCTGGAGGTTTGGAACGATCCCCGGGAAAGAAGGTACGGCGTCGCTCCCGCGCCCGGGTACGAAGTGGAGCCGGAAATGGAATTGTATTATGTCTATGATGAATCCACGCGCGTGGAGCCTGTAGCGCTCCGCTCCGGCAATCCCCTGGGGAACATCCTGGTGTTCTTGCCGGATGGGACGATCGATGAAGCGAGCGTGTTCGGCCTCGCCATCTCGCGGGCCGACGATGAGACCGTGTATTACGTAGTTCAGAACGAATGGCGGACCGGTTTCGAAATCCTGGATCACACGGAGTATCTCGATGCGCGCAACCGGCAATCCTTCTCGTTGCCAATCCGGTGACCGCGGAAGCCGGCGCCCCTGGGAGGCGGGATTCACGTTCGCCGAAGTATTGGCCACTATGATGTTCGTCGCGATCGTGATTCCCGTCTGCCTGCATGGCATCGCCTTGGCCGGCAAAGCCGAGACCATCGCCACGCGGAAACTCAACGCCGTCATGCTGGCGGAAAAAACGCTGAATGAGCTTGTGGTCACCCAGCAATGGCAGTCTGGCATCAATCAGGGAGAATACGGCGCCGAATGGCCCGGGTACCGGTGGACCGCAAACCAAACGGTCTGGACGGACAGTTCGATGCGGCTTTTGACCGTGACCGTGTTTTTTGAAGTTCAGGGTCGGGTATACGATGTCCACGTCAGCACCCTGATACAGGAGTCAAGCATCTGATGAACGCGATGATCCGGCGGAATGCGACATCCAACGGCGGTTTCACGTTGTTGGAAATCCTGGTCTCCGCGATGATGTGCGCGGTGATTCTGACGGCCGTGCAAACTTTGTTGTATGGCGCGTTACGCTTGCGGGAAACGGCCGAGGAGAGCGCCCAGCGGAACCTGCAGATCCAGCACGCCGTCTCGGTCCTGACGCGGGATATGAAAAATATCGTAGCCCCCGGCGGCGGATTGGCGGACACGTTTCAGGCCGAAAGCCGCGGTGACAGAAATCAGCGGCAGGACCGTGTGGAGTTTTGTACTGCGTCCGGGCGCATAAGCTCCAGCGCGCCTTGGGGCGATGTGCAGAAAATCCGGTATTCCCTGGAAAGCGTTCCCTCCCTCCGCTCCACCCGGTCGTTGTGTCTGGTCCGGACAATCACCCGCAACCTGCTCGCCACTATGTCCGAAGAGGCGGAGTATCAGGTGGTGTTGACCGGCGTGCGATCATTGCAATTGGCGTACTATGACGGACAGGCTTGGCTCGATTCCTGGGATTCATCATTGCAGGATCCCCCTCTGCCTGAAGCTATCCATGTCCGGGTAGTCTATTCTCCCGTTCCGGATGAGGAACAGAAGCAAGAAACGCGGTCCCTCTTCGTTCCGGAAAAGGCGGCGCAGGGTATTCCTCTCGAATTGATCATTCCCGTGGTGGTTAAGCCGCCCGCGGAAGAGGCGGCCGAAGCCGAAGCATCCACCGGGGAGGACCAAGAATCTCAACCGGAAGACACCGGCCAGGGCGGTACTACCGGCGGCCCAGGTGGTACCGGCGGCACGGGAGGTCAAGGTGGTTCGGGTGGCACGGATGGCCGAGGCGGCATGGGCGGCACCGGGGGTACAGGCGGCTCTGGTGGCCGAGGTGGCATGGGCGGCACCGGGGGCACAGGCGGCTCAGCTGGCCGAGGCGGCATGGGCGGCACCGGGGGCACAGGCGGCTCTGGAGGCCGAGGCGGCATGGGTGGCGCCGGGGGCACAGGCGGCTCAGCTGGCCGAGGCGGCATGGGTGGCATGGGAGGACGGCCATGAGGATTCCGCGCGTTCCTCGAAAAAACCAGTGCCAAGGCGATCGGGCTTTCGTGCTGGTGATCGTTCTGTGGATGTCCGCCGGCCTGGTCACCCTGGCCTTGCTGTTCGGCCAATCGATGATGCTGGAATACCAGGCCGCTGACAACACTTGGGCCGGGGCTCAGGCCGCGGAGGCAATCGAAGGCGCGGCCCGGTACGCCATGGCCGTGCTGACCGATTGGGAAGAACCGGGGATTGTGCCGGAAATCACGGCGTATCTCCATCAGGAAGTGGAAGTCGGAGACGCCATGGTTTGGTTTTTGGGACGGGATCCCAATGCCCCTTCCGGTTCCCGGACCAGCGTTCAGCCTGTGTTCGGGTTGATTGACGAATGTTCGAAACTCAACCTGAACACCGCCACGGTGGAGATGCTGAAGCTTCTGCCCCGGATGACGGACGAACTGGCCGCCGCCATCGTGGATTGGCGGGACGAAGACGACGAGGTCACCGAAAACGGCGCGGAATCAAACGCCTATCAGTTGCGCTCGCCCGCGTATGCCTGCAAAAACGCTGAATTCGAAACGGTGGAGGAACTCTGCCTGCTGATCGGCGCGGACTGGGAAATCCTGTACGGCGAAGACGCCAACCTGAACGGCATTTTGGATCCCAACGAAAACGACGGGAATGTTTCGTGGCCGCCGGACAATCAGGATGGGCGCTTGGATCCGGGCATTTTGGAGTATGTCACCGTGTACAGCCGGGAACCCAACCAGCGGGCCGATTCCTCGGCGCGCATCAACATCACGGGGGACAGTTCCCAGGAGTTCCAAACCTTGTTGCAGGAAAAGTTGGGAGAAGAGCGGGCCGCTGAAATTCAAGTGAATCTCGGCTCGGATTTAAGTTCGATCACTAGTGTCTTGGAGGTCTATATCAAAAGTCAAATGAAAGAAGAGGAGTTCGCGGCCATCGCGGGAGAAATCAGCATATCCGATGAATCGTATCTGCCCGGATTGATCAATATCAACACCGCGCCGGAAGCCGTGCTGGCCTGCATCCCGGGAATCGGGACGGCCCACGCGGCCGCGGTGGTGTCCTACCGGCAATCGAACGCCGGGAAATTGGATTCGGTGGCGTGGTTGGCCAACGTGCTGGATGAAGCCGGCGCGATCGCGGCCGGACCTTATGTCACCACGCGCAGTTACCAGTACACTGCGGATATCGCCGCTTTAGGCCATGAGGGGAAAGGATACCGGCGCGTGCGGTTTGTGATCGACGCCAGCGAAGAAGAACCGGTCATTCGCTACCGCCGGGACCTGACGCCGGCCGGATGGGCGTTGGGAAGAGAAATTCAGAACCGGTGGGGCGCATGGAAAGGGGAAAACCGTGTACAACAGGCGCGCCAATCCTTATAAATCCCTTTTGGGAATCGAACTGGGCATGGGGCGGATCACCGTGGTCTGGGTGTCCCGCACCGGCCCGAAATATGCGGTGTTAGCCACGAAAACCGCTGCTCTGAAGCTCGATCCGTTGAGCCATGATCCCGAACTGGCCGGCCAGGAAATCCGCAATTGGCTGGACCAATGGGGAATCCGGGAGCGGAACTGCGTGGTATGCATCCCTCTCCAGTGGATTCTGAGCCGGTCCATTGCCATGCCCGATCTCCCGCCCGAGGACCGGACGAATTACGTCCGTTTGCAAGCGGAGCGGGAATTTCCCTTCGCCGCGGATGATCTCTCGATTTCTCTATCTCATTATTTGACCCCCGGCCGCCGGACCTGCGCCATGATCGCCGCGATTCCCTTGAATCACACGGTCATTTTGCAAAGGGTGTTTCGGGCGGCGAAATTGAAGCCGGTCAGCCTCACAGCCAGTGTAGCCTGCTTGGGGGAGGACCGCCCCGGCGGTGGGTTGATGGTGTTGAGCGTGAAGGAGACTTCCATCGAAATCCTGATCCGCGGGGGAGGGGGAGTGGCCGGATTGCGCCGTATGGAATATGACGCAGCGGGCATCGGGGAAGACGAGGAAGAGATTCAGGACATGCTGGTCCGGGAAATCCGGATCACCCTGGGGCAGCTGCCGGAGGATTGGCGGGGGGCTGTCCAGGAAATTCTGGTGTACGGTTCCCGCGAACGGACCGAACCGCTTCTCCACCGGATCGCCGCCCCCCTGGCAGAATTAGGCTTGCGGGTGGTTTCCGCCGATTCCCTAGGCGCGCCACTCGCCGGCCGCGCGCCGTCTCTCGAACCGGTCTTTCAGCCGCTGGCGCTGACCGTTCTGCGTTTTCTCGAAACCGGCTCGGCGGTATTGGAGTTTTTGCCTCCCAAAATCAACCGGTTCCAACAAGTCACGCAACGGATCAGTTCGAGAAGCAATTTGGTGCTGGGGGGGACCGCCCTGGCCGTGTTGCTCATAACGGCCGCCGCGTTCTTCTATCAATACTACCGGCTGTCGCGCCTGGAAGCCGAATGGAACCGCATCGAGAGCCGGGTCGCACAGGTGGAGGAAATCCAGGGCAAAGTCAAACAGTTCCGCGCCTGGTTCGATGAATCGGTGACCAGCCTGGAGATCTTGAAATCGCTGACCGAGGCGTTCCCTGAAGAAGGCGTGGTGTGGGCCAAAATCCTGGAAATTCAGGACCAATCTATCGTCTCCTGTGCGGGATTCGCCAAGAGCAACGCGGATTGGCTGGAGATGATCGACCGGCTGGCCGCCGATCCCCGGGTGGCCGATTTCCAGCTCCAGCAGGTGCAGGGCGATGCCCCCCTGCAATTTGCTTTCCATTTTCAGTGGTGGGAAGGAGGCCGCCATGAATAACGAATCCCGGCAGCGCCTTCTAACCTGGGTTGCGTTGATCTGCGTCGGCGCCCTCGTGGGAGACCGGCTGATTTTCACGCCTTTGATGAACTTGTGGACGGAACGGTCCGAAAAAATCGCTCTGCTGGAAAAATCCCTGGCCAAGGGAACGTTATTGTTGGAGCGGGAAGAAGACTTGATCCAGCGCTGGGACGAGATGCGGAAGAATTCCCTCCCGCCGGACAATTCTCTCGCGGAAAACCAGGTCTTGAAAGCCTGGGACCGTTGGGTGAAAGAAAGCGGCATCACGCCCACGACCTTCAAGCCGCAATGGAGGCAGGAGGAGGAATACCTGACCTATAGCTGCCGGGCCGTGGCGCAGGGCAATCTGGCCAGCCTGACGCGGTTTCTCTATGAGTTGGAACGGGAACCTTTGGCGATCCGGCTGGAAAGCCTGGAGATCACGGCCAACGATGACCGGGGCGAACGGCTCACTTTGGGTGTAAATTTCAGCGGATTGTGCTTGCAGACGCCGCTAAAATGATAAGTACCAAGAGGCAACGATGATCACCGATTGCTGGAAATTCATGCTTCACGCCACGGCCGTTTCTCTGTTCTTTGGTTGCCTGGCGGCCGCGGGGCAGGCGGAGGAGGCGCCAGCCTTGCCACTTCCCGAAAGGGCCGGCTATGAATCGTTCCGCCTGATCGTGGAGCGGAATATCTTCAATGCCAACCGCCAAAAGGCGAGGCCGGTACAACCCGTGCGGGAGCGGCAGGAAGCGCCGAAGGTGACGCAGTTCACGCTGATCGGCACCTTGATCACCGAAGCGTCATCCTACGCGTTCTTTTCGGGAACAGAACCGGAATTCAACGGCGTGTTTGAACTGGGGGACACGATCGCCGGCCGGGTCATCACCGGAATCCGTAGCAACGGAATTACTCTGGCCGGGGACAATCCGGTTCTCCTCCTCGAAGTCGGGAAAGGCCTTCGGCGGGTGGGGGATGGGGAATGGGAGCCGATCGCGGGCCGGGAGGCCGCCCGGCCGGGTCCGCCGATCACGCAATCTCAAACAGGACCGGCGGCGTCTGCCGGCAATACCCGCGCGGATTCCGCGCAAACGCCGGCTGGTGTTCCGGACAGCGATATCCTCAGACGCATGATGGAAAAACGGAGACAGGAGTTAGGACAATGAAAGGGATCCGTCGAACAGCCAATTGGATGACTTGGAGCCTGGCGGTTTTCCTGCTCGGGGGGCCTTGGGCTTTGGGGCAGGACGCGCCTCCGGTCAAACCGGGAAACAACGAAGGTATCCAACTGAACTTCCGCGGCGCGCCGCTGGACACGGTGCTCGATTACCTGAGCGAGGCGGCGGGTTTCGTGATCGTCAAGGAAGCGGATCTGAGCGGAACCGTCGATGTCTGGAGCCACCAGCCTTTGAGTCGCGATGAGGCCGTCAACCTGTTGAACACTATCCTCAACGAAAAAGGCTACGCGGCGATCCGCAATGACCGCACCCTGACGATTGTCCGGCGGGAGGAGGCGCAAAAGCGGGACATTCCTGTCAGAACCGGGAACAATCCCGCCGCCATTCCCAAAAACGACGAGATCGTCACCCAGATCATCCCCGTGCGCTACACGAACGCGGTGACGCTGGTCGAGAATCTCCAGCCGTTGATGCCCTCGTACGCGACCTTGTCGGCCAACGAGAGCAGCAACGCCATTCTGATCACCGATACGCAAAAAAACATCCGCAAGATGACGGAGATCATCCAGGCGCTCGATTCGTCGATCTCCAGCATCTCGACGGTCCGTGTCTTTCCTCTGGTGTATGCCGATGCCAGCGAGCTGGTCCAAGTGATCGAGAAAATTTTCGCCACGGAAACTGGTGCGTCTTCCCAGAGAGGCGGCCGGTTCCCCGTTGCGCCATTTTTCAACCGCGGCGGCCGGGGCGGGGGGGATCAGGGGAGTGAGGGCGGTGGACAGAGCGAAGCCCGCAGCGCCGCCTCGCGAGTGGTGGCGGTGGCCGATGAACGGACCAATTCCCTGGTGGTCAGCGCGCCGGAGGAGCTCATGCCGGTCATCGAGCAAGTGGTTCAGGAAGTGGATGTCGTGACGGATGACATCACCGAAATCGCCGTGTTCCATTTGCAGCATGCCGACGCCACTGAAACCGCCCAGATTCTCACCAATCTGTTCCCGGAGACCTCCACGCAAACGAACCAGATCGCACCCCGGTTTGGCGGAGGGATGCGAGGCGGGCCGGGGAGCATGCCGGGCATGCCGGGAGGAGCCGGGGGCACAGTGACGGACCAAAGCCAACGCCAATTGCAACAGACAACGGTCCGCGCCGTCGCCGATCCGCGGACCAACTCGGTCATCGTCTACGCGGCCAGCACGACGATGGAGCAAATCCGGCGCATGATCGCGCAGCTGGATTCCCGGACCGATAAGAAACAGAAAGTTTTTGTGTACCGGCTGGACTATGCCGACGTGGAGAATGTTTCCGAGATTTTGCGCAATATGTTTGAAAACAACCTGTATGGAACCAGCAGCCGGACCACGCGCAGCACGACAGCCGGAGGGACGGCAACGGGCAGCACCTTGAGCAACCGCAATATGCAGCAAAGTTCCTTCCAATTAAATACACAAAACAGTAACAGGTAGAGTAAATCCAGAGATCGAGGCAAGCGTCATGTTCATCAATCACAAGGCATGCATGATTCTTTTCCCCGCAATCCTTTTGGCCGGTTTGACGGCCCAAGAAGGAAACGCCCAGTTCCGGGGACTCGGGCAACAGCAATTCGGTGGAACCACGAGTACCAACACATACCAGCGCACGTATACCCCGATGGGCATGGTCGGAGAAGCGCTTATCGAGGCCGATTACGACACCCGCTCCATCATCGTGATCACCGATGAGGACACAAACACGCATATCAGCGACATCATCAAGACAATGGACCATCCGGTTCCCCAGGTATTGATCAAGGTCGTGTTTTTGGAAGTGACGTACCGGGATGATTCTGATATCGGCCTGGAGTTAACCATCAACGCGGACAATGGCGGGCGGAATGGCGGCGTCT
The DNA here is from genome assembly GCA_013177805.1 of Candidatus Omnitrophota bacterium. Lineage (GTDB taxonomy): Bacteria > Hinthialibacterota > Hinthialibacteria > Hinthialibacterales > Hinthialibacteraceae > JABLXU01. The sequence continues at coordinate 6,964 of JABLXU010000058.1, read as the reverse complement.
TTAACACCTTTTTCGGCCTGCCCGCGCAAGCCGAAGGCGGATTTTACCGGTTGCTGGAAGATGACGTGGAGTTAACTCTTCGCGCGCTCGCGGAAAAGGGCAAACTTGAAGTTCTCTCCCGGCCTTCGATCCTCACACGCAATAACCAGGAAGCCGTGATTACCGTCGGCAAGCGGGTCCCCTTGATCACGGGCTCCCGGTATACCGATGAAGGCGACACGATCAACACCATCGAATATCAAAATATTGGCATTATCCTCCGCGTCACTCCGTTCATCACCCAGGAAGGATTGGTGGAATTAATCCTGGCGCCGGAAATCTCGTCCTTCACTGATGAATCGGTGCCCCTCACCAACAACGTGGATACCCCCGTGTTCGCCATCCGCTCCGCGGATACCGTGGTGCGGACCCCCAATGGACAGACCGTGGTCATTGGGGGCATGATGGAGGACAGCAACCTGGAAACCGTGACCAAGGTGCCGCTATTGGGAGATATTCCTTTGTTGGGCCTGGCGTTCCGCCGGAAAGTCAAAAATATGTCCAAGACGGAACTGTTGATTTTTCTGACGCCGTACGTGATCGAAGGGCCAGAATCCCTGGTGGGAATGTCCCAAAAAGAGAAGGAAAAATCTATCATGATTCCCCAGGCCTTTCCGGAAGAGCAATTGAACCGGTTTTTTGATAAACATCTTCAGGAACAATCCGGCGAATCCACCGGAATCCCGGCTCCGGAATTGCAGAGTCCTGACGTCCCGTCCCGGACGGAACCAGACTCTCCGAAATCCACTCCGGCTAAGCGGGCCGGCGCGAACGCGCGAAATCCCCGGGACAGCAAGGCTGTCCCCTCCCGGGCGTTTTAAACCATCATGCCACGGAAATTCACCGTCCCCCTAATCTTGATGCTCATCTGGCTGGTCATCCTGGGATGGCAAGTGATCGACCATCACCGGTTCAAAGACAATGCCCGCACCGCCTTGTTGAACCGCGCCCGCGACATCACCAATTCCCTCGCCACGGTGATCCGCTCGATGCGCCGCTTTGGGGGGGTGATCTCCAAAAACCGGTTGGAACAGGCGCTCCAGGACCTCAGCCGCCAAGAAGACTTGCGTTCCATCGCCTTGCTCAACGCCTTGGGGGAAGTGGTGACCTCCGCCGGGGAGACCACGCAGATCGATATTGAGGATCTCCCCCATACCGGCGAACGCTGGGGCCGGGAGACGGTCACGTTCGTCAACCTGGTCGATTTGGGGGTGGATCCCGAAGAACCACACACCGGCGAGCCCCGGACACTGATTCTGCCCTTGCCCGAACCCCGCCGGGACGACCGGGACACTCCTCCCCCTCCTCCCGGCCAGGGGCCTCCGCCTCCGTTTTCTGACGGCCCTCCCCCTCCGGACTTCATGAACCGCAGTCCGGACTCGGCCACGGACGCCCTGAATTCGGCCACTCCATCGGAACTCATGGCCCAGAGCCGGGACCGGCGCGGCGGCGACCGCTTCCGGAGGCCGCCTTGGTTTGGCCGTCCCGTGTGGATGGACGAAAGCCAATACCAATCGCTGTTGGAAAAGCAGGGATTGCATGGTTTCGTTCTGGTTCTGTCCACCCAGGCCTACAATGCCTCCTTGTCCAAGGATCTCTGGATGCGGTCCACCATCGCCGGTTTCTCCCTTCTGGCCATGGTGGGAATCGGCGTGGCGTGGCGGAATCAGATCAAAACCGGCGAATTGCAGTTGCGGCTGGTCCGCGCCAGTGAAATGAATGCCAATTTGCGGGAAATGAACATCGCCGCAGCGGGCCTGGCACATGAAACACGAAACCCGCTAAACATTGTCCGCGGCCTGGCGCAGATGATCGCCAAACAGCCCGGCATCCCGGAGGAAACCCGGGAGCGTTCGGTCAAGATCACGGAAGAAGTTGACCGGGTCACCGCGCAACTGAATGAATTCATCGACTATTCCAAGCCCCGGGAACCCAAACCCGCGCCTGTAGCGGTGCACGCGGTGATCCAGGACGTTGAACGCGCACTGCGGACTGATTTGGAAGACAATGCCATTCAATTCCATCTGAGCGGACCGGAGTTGACCGTGGACGCGGACGAGTCGCTCCTGCGCCAAGTGGTATTCAATCTGCTGATCAACGCCATCCAATCCGTCCCTCCCGGCGGCCGGGTCGAAATTACCACCGGCCGCTCTTCTCCTACCGAAGGATATCTGGATATCCGGGATAACGGCCCCGGTGTGCCGGAGGAAAATCGGGATATAATTTTTCAGCCGTATTTCACCACCCATTCGAAGGGCACCGGGCTGGGGCTGGCCGTGGTGCGCCAGATCGTGATGTCGCACGGATGGACGGTGGAATACGTTTCCCCGCCGGACGGCGGAGCGCTTTTCCACATCGGCGGCATGCGGATCCTTTGAAAAGTGGCGGTCTATGTCGAATCAAGCGCGTCAGGACAACCGGTCCCAATTCACGATACTTGTCGTGGATGATGATCCCAACCAGCGAAGTCTTTTGGAATCCTTTCTGACCGGGCAGGGCTTCACGGTGACCGTCGCTGCTTCCGGTGAACAGGCCCTGGAGATTCTGGGTGCCCAGGATGTCCATTTGATGATTACCGATGTGCGAATGCCCGGTGTCTCCGGGCTGGTATTGCTGAAAGAGTCCCGCAAAAGGAGGCCCAGTCTGCCTATCTTGTTGATCACCGCCTATCCCGACGTGCGCGACGCGGTTCATGCCATGCGGGATGGGGCCATCAATTACTTAGAAAAACCGGTGGACCTTGATGAGCTGCTCGATTCGGTGTTGGACGCCCTGGGCATCCAAGATGTATCCTCCCCGGCGCTTCCCGGCCGGTTGTCCTTGCCGGAGGGGATCATCGCGCAAAGCCCCCTCATGCGCGAGATCTTCCACGAAGCCGCCCTGGTGGCCCCCACGGACAGCCGGGTGTTGATCACGGGGGAAAGCGGTGTGGGGAAGGAAGTGTTGGCCGATGTGATTCACGCCTGGAGTCCCCGCCGCGATTATCCTCTGATCAAGGTGAATTGCGCTTCGATTCCCGATAGTCTCTTGGAAAGCGAATTGTTCGGCCACGAAAAAGGGGCCTTCACCGGTGCGCTCAGCCAGCGCATCGGACGTTTCGAGGAAGCGGACAAAGGGACCATTCTGCTGGATGAGATCGCGGAAATGTCGCCTTCTTTACAGGCGAAACTGCTGCGGGTCACCCAGGATGGTTCTTTCGAACGCGTCGGCTCCAACATGCCGCGGATCACCCACGCGCGCATTCTGGCTTCCACCAACCGCAACCTGGAAGAAGAAGTAGAAAAAGGGAATTTTCGGGAAGATCTTTTTTTCCGGTTAAATGTTATGGAAATTTATATTCCTCCCTTGCGGGAACGGCGTGAGGACATTGTGCCTCTCGCGAAGCGTTTTGCCGAACGGTTTTCGCAGGGGAATCCCCGGCTCTCGGCTGCCCTCATCCGCTGCTTGGAGCAATACGACTGGCCCGGGAATGTCCGGGAACTGCAGAACGCGATGGAGCGGGCCGTCCTGGTGGCGCGGGGAGAACTGATCATTCCCGAACACCTGCCCAAGCGCATTCAGAAAGCAGTCATCGGGAATCCCGCCGCCGGCGATTTCCCCACTGGACGGCGGATGGAAGAAATCGAACGGGACGCCATTTTGGAAACCTTGCAGCGCTGCCAGTACAACCGCACAGAAACCGCCAAGGCCCTGGGCATCAGCCGCCGCGCCCTGACCTACAAGTTGCAACGCTACGCTGAACAAGGATATCCCATTGATCCGGAGTGAATCCTGACACTCCTTATCCATCATCCCCTAAAAAATCGTACCGCCTGGTCCCAGCCAGGCAATGACACCCCGGCTTACCAATCCGTTGGTGACCGAATAGTAATTGACATACGACGCGTGCGCCAAACTCCAGTCCAAGGCGGGCCCGGGGCTGCGCACGGTGTACTTGTACGATTTCCCGTACACTTCCATGGTGTGGCCGGAACGGCTGACATCATCGTACACGTACCCGCCGTCCCAGATATCTCCCAGGTCCGCCCGGATCCGCTGCGGAGTGCTGGTTTGAAACGGATCGATGGGCACGGAGGTGATATACGCGATCGGGGTGGTCAACACGTGAAAGCGGTAGGTGTGTTTTTGCCACCATTTGGTCCCGTTCCAAAATCCCGATCCACCTGGATAGGTGTTGTTGTCGAGCGCGTACATTTCAATGGCGTTCCCCAGGGAACGGAGATCGGCATACACCCGGCTGATCTTGGCTCTCACCTGGGCGTTCAGGAAGTTGGGAACAGCGATGGCCGCCAGAATGCCGATTATCGCAACCACAATCAGCAATTCGATCAAGGTAAATCCATAGGATTTTGGGTTCATATGATAAATCCTGCCTAACCGGCGTTCCATCCGCCGCGCCGTGTTTTCAAGGGGCCAATCCCCTCCCTCCGGACCGGGAACGGGAGCCGGACAATCCCCGTTGGCCGACGAGGGGTCAATGAAGAGACCAATCCGTTACATTCACCACTTCATCAAAAGTATCCGAGAAGAGAAGGTTCCCGGCGCCATCGCGGATTTCCACGTTATCATAGGCCGCCATCTCTCCCGGTACCGTGCTGGCCGCTAAACCGGCGAAACCATTGAGCCGGTTTGGCGGAATGGGACGGGCATCCCAGGGAGTCATTTCGAAAGCCTCTTCCGGTTTGCCTTTCGGCATGAAGGTCCCACTGACCACCGTGCCGTCCGAACGGAATTCGAAGGTATACCACACCCCGGGATCCCAGGGAATAATGTTATCGTCGAGATTGGCCCAGGCCTGAAAATCATCCAAAAATTCAACGGTATCGATATTTTCGTGAAACAACATGTTAAGGCCCCGGGCTTCTCCCGGCCCCCGCGCGGGATCCGGCTGCCGCCCGCCGCCCCGGCCCGCAGGTTGAATATGCAATGCCACGCCGGACCGGCTGTAGTCATTGGGGTGGGTGGTGTCATGATCGTTGTGCCAGGAGAGCATCCGGACATCGGCCTTGATCGACGCCCCGCCCATGATTTCGGTATGGAACCAAATCTTCTTGGGATCCAGCCGGCTGGTTCCGATCCCATATAAGACCCCGCCGTTGACGATCCAGTATCCCCCCTCGCCCGACATCCACTCCGGTCTCAAACCCACCGTTTGAGGCGCGGGTTCCAACTCGCCTTCAAAATCGTCAAAGAACACCGAGGTTTCACCCACAAATACCTCAAAATTGTCAAAACTCGCCACGTACCCTTGTACGTTGCTCCCCGTGATTCCGGCGAATCCCGTGGGCCGTCCCGTGAACGTCCAAGGCTTGAGCGTGATGACGTCACCCCCTTCCGGCCCGGCATCCCGCCGATAAACCCGGCCCGAGGCGGTTTGAACCGCGACGCTCAATTCAAAGGTGTACCATGTACCCACCAGCCACGGGTACGTGTCGTCATCGGTATTCGCCCATGCCACCAAATCATTTAAATATTCCACGTTGCTGAGATTTTGGTGAAAAAGCAGATTGATGGCCCGGTCCTGGGTGTCGCTGCCGCTGGTGCCCCGGGTTTGCAGCCGGGCCGCGACGCCGCCACGGGAGAAATCGTTCTCATCCAGCCAAGTATCCATCCGCACATCGCATTTCACCGTGTAATCGGGCCCGAAATCCTGGTTGACCCACGCGTGCAAAGGATCCTGCGTCCCATCAATATTGGCCACGGTCAATACCCGGTTGCCAAGTAAATCATTGCCGAAATAAGCCGTTTCTTCTACGACAACGTAAATCCCGGTTCCGGTGACCCATTGCGGACCCAGGTGATAATGCGGTTGAGTGAATCCCGAGGGAACAAAGATCACGGCCGGCCAACACAATACACACAATACAAATCCCCAGACATGTCGTTTCATCTTGACATCCTTCCTGGCATCCGCCTTTTGTTCATGAATTTCAACCATCCACGCTTACTGTTTTCGCTTCTCCAGTTTGCGCCATTAGGCAATTCGCCCTTCGGGAGCCATTCAACGGATGTTCTGCTGGATATGCACCCTCACCTCCCTTCTTGGTGTTACCCCTCCTCGAACCACCACCTGTCCGCGGACGAGTTTCCACTCCGGAACTGGATTTTGCCGGTAAATCCTGCGATGCGGCTGTAATGCTGTGCAAAAAACAGCAATAGAAACAAAAAAGTGATCGAAATAGCATGCTCATCAACTGGAAGCGATTGACAAAAAAAATGTATCATGCGAAAGAAATCCCTGTCTAGCCGGGATTTTAAAAAAGGCGGGATTATTTCAATCAGGCGCCATAAAGGTTGTTCAGCATGCGGGGTGGGTATGGCATGTGGAATAGTCGGCTATCCTCGTTATACGGAGGCGGAGGTGAAAGGAACTCTCAACTCCGCCTCCGCCATTTAGAATTCCGGCAAAGACGATCCCCTTAACTCCAGACCCTTCGATCTTTTTGTTTGTGTTCCTCGAGCCAATCCAACATCTCCGGGACACGCGCCGTGGCCAAAGCGATACACTTGTCCGCGCCGCCGTAGTAGAGCCAGACCTCGTCTCCTTCGGCCACCCAACCACAGGGAAAGACCACTTTGTCCACGTCGCCGAAGACTTCATATTCTTCTTCCGGCGCGAAAATCCATTCGTCGGACCGGGCCAGCAGCCGGGTGGGATCCTCCAAATCCAGCAACGCCAGCCCCAGCCGGTAGATGCAGCCACTGGCCGTGCCGCGCACGCCGTGATAGAGCACCAGCCACCCCTTTTCCGTACGCAACGGCGGGGGGGATAGGCCGATCTTGTTGGCGTCCCACCACCCTCCCTGCCGCGCCGGAATGAGAATCTGGTGATCACCCCAATGCTTCATGTCGGGACTGAACGAAATCCAAATATGGGCCCCCATACCGGCAAATCCAGGCACCGGCCGGTGGAGCATGGCCCACC
>JABLXU010000057.1 GCA_013177805.1 Candidatus Omnitrophota bacterium | reverse complement strand
TAGGAGGAAAATCGTTCATTCTCCAGTATGGAGATCACGGGACTGGACCGGGTCCACGGGCAGCGGCTGTCAATCACTCCAACAAGCGGATCATGAAGAACCGCATCCTCCCGGCAACCGGCTTGGCGTGACGCTTCCGGAGGGCTACCATCTCCTAACAACCAAGAGGAATAGGATCGCGTTACTTCTGGGTAAAGAGGAAATGTCCGCGTTGTTCCGCTTGTCCTTAGGCTTATGAATCAAATAACCGGCGAGAATGTTTTTTTCAGCGATCTTCATCACCCGGGCGGGGAGGTGGAAGAAATTGAACAACTCATGAATGAGATTCCGTCCAACACCCGCCGCGTTTTTCTGCTGGGTGACATTTTTCATTATTGGGTTAATGATCCCGTATTCCTGCAATCACACTACGCCAGTTTTTTAGCCCGGTTGCGGCGTTGGGCCGGGGAGGGCATTGAGGTTTTTTTTCTCGAAGGCAACCGGGATTTTTTAGCCAGTCATTATTTCGAGAATCAAGACTGGATCGACGTGCTGGCCAATCCCACGGTGACGAAACTGGGGGGCCGGGCGGTTTATATCGGCCACGGGGACGAATTGTGCTGGAACGACTGGGCCTATCAGTGCTACAAGACGGTGATCCGTTCCCGCCCGTTGCGCTTTCTGGCGGATCATCTGCCGGTGCCTCTACGCCAGCGGGCCGCCCGCCGGCTCTCGGCGGCCAGCACGGTGATTGTCGCGGGCAAGTCCACCTCCACTTTGGCAATCCCCCACCGCGCCTACGAAGCCATCATAGCCGCCGGCATCGATGTAATCGTCCACGGCCATTTGCACCAGACGTATCAGAGGGAGTACACGGTGCGGGGAAAAACCGGCCGGGTGCTCTCCTTCGGTTGGCAAAACGGCAAACGCAATTTCATTCATTTCGAGGGTTGATTCGACTTTTTTTCTTCATAGAGATTGTTCATTTCGAGTAATCTACGTATGATATTTTTTTATTCTACCCATCTCCGCCGCGCAAAGCTGGACACCAGCGCGGCCCGGGAATCGAATCATGATCTCATCCATCCGCAAGAAAATTCTTGAAGTTCTCGAAAAAGACGCCCGTTTGACGCCTCGGGAAGCCGCCATCTTGCTCTCCGAGGATGAAAACCTCGTGGCGGGTGAAATCGCCGCCATGGAAGCCGAGGGAATCATTCTCGGGTACAAAACCATCGTGAATCCCGAACGGGTCAGGGATGACAAAGTCGCTTGTTTGATCGAAGTCTCCGTGCAGCCCGAGCGGGGCCATGGCTTTGACAAGATCGCCGAACGGATTTACCGGTTCCCCGAAGTCCGGTCCGTGTATTTAGTCTCGGGAGGATACGACCTGCTGATCGTCATCGAAGGCCAGTCCCTGCGGGAAATCGCCGATTTTGTGATCGAAAAACTCTCGGTGTTGCCCAACGTCCGCTCGACCGCATCGCATTTTTTGCTGAAAAAATACAAAGAATTAGGGACCATTCTAGTCGAATCCGACGGTCAGGAACGAATTCCCGTCAGCCCCTAAGGACGCCATTTTCCAATCATGAAAGTATCCACACTTCCCCAGACCCAATCCCGCAAGCCCCGCGTAAACCAAACCGTCGCGGACTTGCCCCCTTCGGGCATTCGCCGTTTTTTTGACCTGGTGGTCAGCCGTCAGGGTGTCATTTCCCTGGGCGTGGGAGAACCGGATTTCGTCACACCGTGGCATATCTGCGAAGCCGGCATCCATTCGCTGGAATCGGGCCGTACCAGCTACACGTCCAACAGCGGCCTGCTGGCCTTGCGGGAGGAGATCGCCCAGTATCTCGAAGCTACTACCGGAAACCGGTACGATCCAGTCAAAGAGATTCTCATTACCGTGGGAGCCAGCGAGGCCGTGGATCTGATTTTCCGGACTCTGTTGGAGCCCGGGGATGAGGTGATTGTCATCGATCCCTCCTTTGTGGCCTATCCTGCCCTGGTGACCCTGGCCGGGGGGATTCCTGTGCGGATCGCCACACGTCCCGAGTACGGTTTCGCCCCCCGGCGTGAGGATCTGGACCGCGCCGTATCGCCCCGTACCCGGGCCTTGATGCTCAATTATCCCAACAATCCCACCGGCGCGGCGTTGAGCCGGGATCAAATCGAGGAAATCGCGGATTTCGTGACGCGGAACGATTTGATTTTAATCAGCGACGAGATTTACCTGCCTCTCACCTACGAAGGGGATCCAATCTCATTCGCCTCGCTACCCGCGGTCCGGAATCACTTGGTGCTTCTCCATGGCTTTTCCAAGGCTTGGGCGATGACCGGCTGGCGGTTGGGTTTCGCGGCCGGTCCACCGGATTTGATCGCCGCCATGACCAAAATCCACCAATACGCCATCATGTGTCCGCCCACCATGGCGCAGCATGCGGCCGTCGAAGCCTTAAAAAACGGGCATAAAGAGGTGGAATCCATGCGGCTGGAATACGACCGGCGGCGGCGTTTCATCAGCCACCACCTCAACCGGATGGGCCTGACCTGTATGATTCCCCAGGGGGCGTTCTATGTCTTCCCTTCCATCCAAAGCACCGGCCTGAGTTCGCAGGAATTCGCGGAGCGGCTCCTCGACGAATACAATGTCGCCGTAGTTCCCGGCACCGCTTTTGGAGAATGCGGGGAAGGTTACATCCGTTGCTCGTACGCCACGTCCCTGGACGCCTTGCGGGAAGCGTTGCGGCGGATCGAGGCGTTTGTTACAGACCATCGTTCCACGACCGGAGAAACGAATCCCCCTCCGTTTCGAGAACCTTGATCAACGCCCCGGCCACCGCCGGATCGAAGATCGTGCCGGCGTTCTCCTGGAAATACGCGATGATCCGGGGTATTTCCCACGCCTCCTTGTAACACCGCTGCGTGGCCAGGGCATCGCAGACTTCCACCGCCATCAGGATCCGGCTGTGCGGATGAATTTGATCTAAGGTCAAACCGCGCGGATACCCCTGGCCGTCCGCCCGTTCGTGGTGTTCATGCACGTAGCGGCTCACTTCCCGGAGCGAAGGAATGGGCGAGAGGATTTTATGGCCAATGTTGACGTGATCTTTCATCACCTCATACTCGGCATCCGTCAGTTTTCCCCTTTTTTGCAGGATGGAATCGGGAACCCCGATCTTCCCGATGTCATGCAGTTGGGCCGCCAAACGCAGGGCGGTGAATTCTTTCTCGTCCACACCCAATTCCTTCGCCACCCGGATCACCAGACGCGCCACGCGGTTGGCGTGACCCTGCGTGTAGGGGTCCCGGGCTTCCAAGGCGTGGGACAACGACTGCACCGCGTGAAACAGAAATTCACTCAGCTCCCGCGTGCGTTCTTCCACCTGCTGTTCCAGATTTTCCTGATAGGCGCGGTTTTGCAACGCCAACCGGCGGTAATGAAGTGCCCGGTTGAGGGTGAGGCTCACGAAATCCAGATTGAAGGGCTTGGTGATATAGTCATACGCGCCCAACCGGATGGCGCCGATGGCGTTTTCGAGGGTCGGGCTGCCGGTCATCAATACGAAGGGCGTGAGAGGACGATGCTCGATGCAGACTGCCAACAAATCATGGCCGGTCATTCCCGGCATGTAAATATCCGATAAAATAACATCGAAATCCTCGGCGCGGATGCGCTCCGCCGCGCTGCGGGGATCCTGGCACGCTTGGCATCGGACTCCGAGATCCGCAAGATAATGGAATAAAATATCACAAATGGCCGGATCGTCATCCACCACCAGGATGCGGGATTCCACGAACAAGGGGGAATCGGCTGGGGAGTGGGGAGGTTGCGGAGAATTGAAATGGGCTTCCATGCTCGGTGATCAAATCTGAAATCGGATTGCACAGGGGTCTCGCCTGCCAAGCCAAATACCCTTGTTGCCCGCAGGCTCAGTGTACTGCAATCTTGGATTGGTGGACAGAGGCGGTTGTGATTTTTTAAGGATAAGCTTACTCTACCCAGGAAGCAATGTCGCGCCCTAGAAAGGACCATCCGATGTTTGAAGGATCCGCTGTTGCCCTGATTACCCCGTTCAAGGACGGCGCTGTCGATTTTCCGGCCCTGGAAAAACTCATCGATTTTCACGTGGCCGCCGAAACGGAATGCATCCTGGTGTGTGGAACCACCGGCGAATCCGCCACGCTCACACACGAGGAACACAAGGAGATCATCCGGCATGCCGCCGCGTACATCCGCTCGGTCCGGGGCCACCGGCGCTTTCCTTTGCTGATGGCCGGCACCGGCAGCAACAGCACACGGGAAGCGCTGGAGTTGACCCAGGCCGCCAAGGATTTCGGGGCGGATGCGGCTCTCTTGATCGCCCCGTATTACAACAAACCAACGCAGGCAGGCTTGTTATATCATTTTCAAACGATCGCCCGCCAAGTGGATATTCCCCAGGTTCCCTACAACATCCAAAGCCGGACCGGAGTCAACATCAATGTCGAAACCGTGGTGGAACTGGCCCAGGAAAAAAATATTGTCGGCATCAAGGAAGCCAGCGGCAACCTCACGCAAATTTCCGAGATCGCCCGCTTGACCCCTCCCGATTTTTATGTTTGGTCGGGGGATGACGGCCTCACCCTGCCGATTCTCGCGGTGGGCGGCCGGGGAGTTATTTCCGTGACGGCGAATATCGCGCCCAAACCGGTCCGCGCCCTGGTGCACGCTTACCTGAAAGGCGACACGGCGGAAGCCTTGAGGCTGCATCGGCAATTGGCCGGCCTTAACCAAGCCTTATTCCTCGAAACCAATCCCATACCAGTAAAAACCGCGGTCAACCGGCTCAGCCGCTCGCCCGAAAGCGGCCTCCCCTATTGCGGGGATCTGCGACCGCCTCTAGTCCCCATGGCCCGCGGTAATGAAGACAAGTTGATGGCGGTTTTGGCTGACTTTGGCTTTCCCGTGGTTTGACCGCCTTCCATGGATTTCGTCCATTTCGTTTCCTGGACAGGCCTGGATTCAATGGAATGACACGAGTTGTACATCGTCCCCTGCTCCTTTGGTATGCGGGATGGCTGCTCCTGGGAGCCGTGGCTCATTTCTCCCTGCCGGCCACGGCCGCGCCTGAAAAGGCGAAGGAGATTCCCCTTACTCTCGAAGACATTACCGAACTGCGGAAATTGTCTCTTTCCCCGGCCGTCGAATTCGAAAAACGGGTGAAAACCGCTTCATTTCTCACTCAGTTTTTCGAACTTATGAAACCTTCCCGCAACGCTCACCGCTTTTGCCTGGATTTTTATGCTTCCATCTATGCTCTGGTTGAACCGGTCGCTGGGGACGCGGATCCACTGATCCAACAACCTCCCTTCACCGATTTTGCCGCCGCCATCAATCAAGGCCGGCGGCACGAAACCGCCCAGGCCATCATCCGCCACCTCCAGCAGGAAGAGGGGAAAAAACTGCCCCATCCCGCTTACCAGGTGCTGGCGCTGAAAGCCGGCCACATGCTCACCGCGTATACGGTTTTTTACGCGGACCTATCCCGGCAAAAAATCAGTCCCTACGCCTTCTATTTTTTGGGTATCGTGGCGGCCCGCGAAAACCGTTTCATCGAGGCGGAGCGGTTTTTCGAACAAGCCGCGGGGAAGATGGGATCGCCCATCCTCGAACGCTGGCTCGCTTTGGACCGGGCCAAAATCCTGATTGTCAACGGCAGTCTCGAGGAAGCCGAAGACATCATCGAGGGCCTGCTGAAAGCCGATCCCCACGACCCCCAGGCGCTCAATATGCTGATATTCAACAGCTTGGAAAAAAAACAATATGACAGCGCGCGGCAACACTTGGCCCGTCTGGAACCTTTGCTTTACGCCGATCCCTACCTGATCACCGAAAGCGTCAAATGGGCTTTGCTTCTCAATGAATTCGAGTGGGCCGCCCGGATTTTGGAACAATTCGCCCCCCAAGTCGAACCCATCCGGGATTTTTACGAGATCTTCGCCCTGGTACGCGCCAAACAAGGCCGCCAGGATGAAGCCCGCCAGTTGGAACAAAAAGGCCGGGAGTTGGACGGTTCACGCGGTTCCGCCACCCTGGTCAGCGAGGAACTCAAAAAAACCATCGACACCTACCGCGAAAAGCGGCGGAGGGAAATCGAAGGGCTCAAGGGGATCGACTCGCTGACCAAGGTGTATCTCTACCTGCTCCATAATGACGGGGAAAGCGCCACCGCCGCCCTCACCACGCATAACGATGGGAAAGGGCCGGCCTCTTACGAAAAATTCGTTCTCGCGGCCATCCTTCGCCGTAACAAGCAATATGGGGAAGCCATCGAGGTCCTCCAAGCTCTTTACCGGAACGATCCCGAGTTCCGTCCATGCCAAGTGCTGGCGTTGCTGGCCGATCTTTCGCTCCGCGCGGGGAATGCCAAATTGGCTGTTTCTTATTCCAGTGAACTGGCAAAGCGGTTCCCCGATTCGTACGCGGGGAAGACTGCCCACCGGTATTTGCAAAATCCCTCCGCTCCCGATTCCACCAAACCGGTGTTGACGGTGGATGTTTCCTCCCTGATGTCCCGCTATGAACAATACAGTGCACCCTTTGTAATGGCCGAGGTCCGCGGCCACTGGGGTGACGCCATCTCGTTCGGAACCCTCAACAGCTGGTTGGGAACGTCTCCCCGCCGGGGATTGTTTTTCCACGAGTTTCTGAAAGTGATGCGAATCGGCACCCGCTACCGCCTCGAACCTTTCGCGGGAGATCCGGCCGCGGTCCTCGATTTTCTCCGGCAGGATGTGCCGGTGATCTTCTGCCAGGGCGATATGTTCAACAGCCAGCGGCTGAACACCCTCACCCTGATCACCGGAGCGGCGCCGGACCGGGGCCTCTTTTACGCGGAAGGCATCACCCCTTCCGAACCCGCGCTTTATACCGGACCGGAATTGTTGGAAGGCATTTGTTTCGCGGTGTATCCCAAAACCTTGAATCCCGAACTCAGCCCGGAAACGAAAAAGGCCATCGAAAAGGGGAACGAATTCATCCAAATCAACGAACAAGCCTTCACTATCCGTTCGCAACCCGATTATGACGCCCGCCTCTTCACCCAGCGCAAGCAATCCATCTTGAAAGAATCCGGCGCGATTTCCCTGCCTGTCAAACTGGCCTTTGCCCGCTGGGTCATCCGCAACCAGACGCCCGTCGCCGCTAAAGAATATATGGATGCCCTTCGTTCCTCCTGCCAGGATAGCGCTCACTATTGGTTTCTCCGCGGGGTCATGGAGTCCCGCCGGAAAAACATCGCCCAAGCCCAAACTTGCCTGGACGAGGCCCTCAAACGCTCGCCGGACGTTATCCGCTTTTTATTGAGCCAAGTGTTGATCTATTACCAATCCAACGAACTGGCCCAAGCGATCCAACTCGCGGAACACCTGCGGGATCAATTCCCGGAAGAACCCACCGTCTCCGCCCATCTCCTGCTGCTGTATGAAAAAGCCAATGATCCCGAAAAGAAAAAGGCCGAAGAAAACCGTCTGAAAAATCTCATCCATGTTGAGAACGTGCAAATTGACCTGGACCCCAACGAACCGGTCAAACCTTGACCGCGTTCAGAATGATTTGAAAACAAAAGAATTGGGAACACCAGAATGGAAGGAGATGAGTCGAACCGGGGCTTGATTCTCCCCCGAGAGAGGGATGCCGGATCTTGCGATCAGGTAGGATTTTCCACGGGTTCTTCTTCGACATGGACCAGCAGCTTTTCCGCCTCGACTTCCTTCTTGCTCAAGGGTTCAAGGGCTTGGCCGCTCCAGCGAATCGGATATTTTCCACTGAAACAAGCGGTGCAAAATTCCTCCTCGGTTCCCCCCACCGCCTGCAACAATCCCTCGATTGAGAGATACCGCAGCGAATCAACGCGCAGGTGCTTTTGAATCTCCTCCAAGGTGTGCGTGGCCCCAATGAGCCGCCCCCGTTCCGGCGTGTCGATCCCATAATAGCAAGGCTCCATCCACACCGGCGAGGCGATCCGCAGGTGGATTTCCTTGGCCCCCGCCTTGCGGATCATCTTGACGATCTTGCGCATGGTCGTACCCCGCACGATCGAATCGTCCACCACGATAATCCGTTTGCCCTCCAGCACCGACCGCACCGGATTGTATTTGATCTTGCACCCGAAATCCCGGATGCTCTGGCTCGGTTCGATGAAGGTCCGGCCGATGTAATGGCTCCGGATGATTCCTTGTTGATAGGGGATCTTCGATTCGAGCGCGTACCCGATCGCCGAGGAAATGCTGGAATCGGGGATCGGGATGACCACATCCGCCTCCGTGGGACATTCCCGGGCCAGCACCCGTCCCAGGTTCTCCCGCGCCGGCTGTACCAGCCGCCCGTACACGTAGCTGTCCGGCCGCGCGAAATACACCAACTCAAAGATGCACTGCGCCTGTTTGCGGCGGATATCCGCGATGTCTTGCTTGTAGTAAAAGCGGCTCTCGATCCGGTTTTTGGTGATAATCACCATTTCGCCGGGTTCCACCGTCCGGAGATACTCCGCCCCGATGATATCCAAAGCCGATGTTTCCGAACAAAAGATGTACGCGTCGCCCAGCTTGCCCAAGGACAATGGCCGGATCCCCAGCGGATCACGCAAACCGATGGTGTATTGGTCGTTCATGATCACCATCGAAAACGCCCCACGCAGTTTCGCTAAGCATTCTTCCAGGGCATCGAGAAAATCCAGCTGCGGCGAACGCGCCAGCAGATGGATCAGGATTTCGCTGTCGGTGGCTGTCCGGAATATCGATCCCTCCGACTCCAACTTGCCCCGCAATTCCAACGTGTTGATCAGATTGCCGTTATGGGCCACCGCGACCCAGCCCCGCCGGTATTCGCACAGGATCGGCTGCGCGTTGAGGATGTTGCTGGATCCGGTCGTTGAATACCGCACGTGCCCGATGGCCCGGTCGCCTTTCAGTTGGTTCAACACCTCTTCACTGAAGACATCCGCCACCAGGCCCATCCCCAGATGCGCGTGGGGATGTTCTCCTTCCGCGGTGACGATTCCCGCGCTCTCCTGGCCCCGGTGTTGCAGGGCATACAATCCCAAGTAGGTCAAATGCGAGGCTTCTTCGTTCCCCGCGATCGCGAACACGCCGCAGGCTTCCCGGATGGGTTCGGACATGATTTCTCTCGTGCTCTTTCCAAGGTAGGATCAAGGGAAAAAATTAGGTAATTCGACAACCGATACTACATCTTGTGTGTTGGAATTATTCTCGCACAAGATATATGGAATGTCTATCCATTTTTTTTCTGATTGGGAAGAACCGTTTTTTCTCTGAATCGTCCCGTGACCCGGAAGGCAAACCGGATCAATAGTATGATTTAGGCCTAAAAGAGAATTAAGGAGGGATTGAGGCGTTGGGGTCAAAATTCGGCCGGTAGAAAAGCGGCCGTCCCTCCTGAATGAGTGGGGTATCACGTCAACCTTCACGTAACCAATCCTTAATGACGCTTGCGGTTTTCTCGGGCGACTCATAGGTGAAATTTTGAATCATTTCTTTCAACCGCTGCCGGCGTCGCTCTTCTATCGGCCACACGCTTGGATCCCCAATCGGGGGCAGATCCAGTTCCGCGTCCGTCAGCGGCCGTACGGAACCACGGTTTTCTTCGGGCGGAGGTTGACAAACACCGCCTTCAGGAGGGATTTTCCCGGAGACATCGGAGTCGTTTGCTTGGCTGCGTCCCAAAAGGTTGACTTTCTTTGCCTGGTTTGTCTTTCCCCCTGTCCGGTATCTCATAAGAAACCAGCGCCATAAGGCACAACCCAATCCTCGCGGGACAATTGTTTCCATCACTTTGTTTTCATCCTCCTTTAATTTTCTCCCCGTTTGCGAAAAGATCAAGGATGAATATGGGGAAGCCTGGGAAAAATCCAGAGAAACCCGCCGGATTCCGATTGATTCAATGGATGGAGTACGTTAGGCTAAAAAATCATGACCCGCGCACGCATTCACCGTGCTTTCACGTTGATTGAATTGTTGATCGTGGTCGCGATCATCGGCATTCTGGCGGCGATCGCGGTACCCAACTTCTTAAACGCCCAGATCCGCGCCAAAATCGGCCGTGTCCGGTCGGATCTCTACGCCTTCTCGGTCGCCATGGAAGCCTACCAAATCGACTACAACGAATACCCCTGGGGCAGTTATCCCAATAACCAGGGAGGCTACACCACGGGCAGCCTCTTTTCCCTGACAACGCCGGTCGCGTACCTATCGTCGGTGGGACAACTGGATCCCTTCGGGGAAGGGGAATGGGTGGCCAACGGCGTAACCAACAAGCAATATTATGTGTATGTGAATTACAACGGCTTCTGGGCCCGCAATGACAGCTCCGCCCGCGGCTATTTCAACACCTATCCTCTGTTCAAAGGCTACGGGATGACCAGCTTCGGCCCCGACCGGCTCGACACCGGCGGTGTGTGGACTCCCTTGCGTTATAAAATCGGCGCGGCCGCGGTGGGAAACCTGTCGTTGTATGCTTCCTCCAACGGCCTGATCAGTTTGGGAGACATCTGCCGCTACGGCGGAGAAGCCCAAGCCAATACCGCCGGCGGAGAGTAAAATCTTGCAGGCTGATCCGGAGCATCTCGATATCCTCCACTCCCCCAAAAAGGGATCCTCATGAACTACACCTACACCGATATCGCCAAGATGATCGATCATTCCCTCCTCAACCCGACACTGACAGAACGGGATTTGGAGGAAGGCTGCCAACTGGCGCTGCGGTACAACACCGCCAGCGTCTGCATCCTGCCCTACTACCTGAAGCGGTGCTCCGGCATCCTGGCGGGCAGCACGGTCAAGGCGAGCACCACCATTGGTTTTCCTCACGGCGGCCACACCACCGCGGTCAAACGGGCCGAGGCGGAACAGGCGCTCGCGGACGGCGGCGAAGAACTGGACATGGTCATCAACATCAGCAAGGCGCTCAGCGGCGATTGGAACTACGTCGCCGGGGAGATCGAAGCACTCACGAGCCTGATCCATGCCCAGGGGCAGAAAATCAAGGTCATCTTCGAAAACTGCTATTTAAACGACCACCAGAAAATCCAACTGTGTGCCATCTGCGGCGCGATCGGCGTGGACTGGGTGAAGACCAGCACGGGCTATGGCAGCGGCGGGGCCACCATCGAGGATTTGAAACTCATGCGCACGCATTCGCCGGCGCATGTGCAGGTGAAAGCCGCGGGCGGCGTGCGCGATCTCGACAGGTTGCTCGAAGTGCGCGCCCTGGGCGTAACCCGCGTTGGCGCGAGCCGCACCCGGGACATCCTGGACGAATGCCAACGCCGCTTGGGGATGTAATTTATAACCCGCAGCATAATCCGTAGCACCCATTTCTAGTTGAAAAATTCCAATCTGCCAGCCAGATCATGGCCGTGGAAGCGGATCAAGGCCCCTAGCCGGCGGCGATCTGGCGAAAGGTGATGCAAGGCAACCGCAGCGGCCGCGGCACAGGGACACAATGGGTGTTGATGAGCATACTCCGCACTTTGCAACACCGGGTGTATCAGGCCATCGATACGCTCGTGGAATGCCTGCCAATCCGCCTCCGGGATGGCAAACTGCCACCCTTCCCCATAAAATCCTTTGCAGACGGGTAAACAGTTACAAATGGCTGACAGTTTGGATTTCACCGCTTTGGTTTCCTGAACAAGCGCTTTGAAACCTTCGGATTCAGTGTACTGCGTTAAATATTCCTGAAAGGCCCGCAGGCCCCGTGCGGAAGGTTCATCCCGATTGAGGCTTCGCCCCAATTCCAAAACGGCTTCGCAGTACAACTCCACGGCGTCTAAAAACCAGGCTTTTCTCCCGTATTCGTAATGGATTTTCTCACTTGCGTTAAGATGCAGCCGCACGGAGCGCATCTGGTTTGAGAATGATTTGATGCTCGCGTGAATGGATTGCTTTTCCAGGTCTCGCATAATCTGTTGGCGATACAGGATGCACGTAAGATTCCTCGGGCGTTTGTAAAAGAATGGTTTGAGGTTATATTCACTCCGGCCAGCGGTAATGGCGTCCACGATTTGATCGAGATTCAAATCATAAAAAAATTCCGGAGGTTCAGTAGATTCTTCGCTGGTTTCGTCTTCCGCCCGTTCGAACAGGATGCTATGGAAATGGAAGGATGGCAGTGGGGATGCGGCTTCTAATAAACGGCATTCCTCTGAAATTGTGGTCTGCATGACTCGTACCGATTCGAATTGGGTATCGGTAGGAGTCATCATCCGAATGGCGGTTCGCTCCCATGGATAGGGAACAGGTAAACTCCATTACCGGATTCTATTTTATCACCCTTTTCGATTCACACAAATTACCTCTTATGGTTCCCTTGCGTGCTGTCCAGAAAAAATCATAACCGTGAAGAAACGGGGAATATGAATTCGACTGGCTTCCGGGAACTAAAATTAGACAAAATCTCTCTCAACATCTTGATAAATAATGACTTATATAGTACAATACAATCACCTTACAAGCCACCCCGGCACTGAACCGTTTTCCGATGCTTTTTGACATCAAACAAGGCAATGAATCCCTCACCAGTCCCAGCGGCCTGGCGTGGATCGGATTGCTGGGTTTGGGCCAGCCGGATTTTGCCGCCATCGAAGCCTTTCGCGCCGATCCCTTTTTCCGCGCCGCCTTGCACCTGGACCAGGTGCCCTCCGAAGCCACGTTGCGGCTCCGCCTGGACAGCACGCGCGGCGGGCGGGCTTGGCGTTTGGGAAAGGCAATCCGTGGTATCGGGTCAGTCGGCGGGTCTATCTCCGCTTCGCCGCGGCCACCGGCTCCCCCCCGGAGGAGGGGAAAGGCAGTCCAAAAAGGCCCGCTGCATTCTTCCCAGTCCCCTGGGGGCAGGAGAGGTTTGTGCGAAAAGCCAATAGGTGGAGAAATCCGTCGAGAATTCCGCAGGAAATTCGACCGAAATCCGAGGCCGGTACTCTGGAAATAATGCCACCATAGACAAAACCCGGTTCACCACGATCATTTTTCGCAATGTAAGTTCCGCCGTGATTTTTTAGGGAATCTTAGTTCACGGATTCAGGTATTTATAAATCATCATATTCCAGGTTCGCATCTGTTCACCTGATTGTAGAGAAAGGAGGCATTTCGTTCTGGGAGGGCCCCCTTCATCCCTGGCCCTCTTCTTGAGGGAGAATCTGATTGCGTTACCATCCCCGTCCGCTGTGATGGGAACCTGCCACCCTTCTCGGCCCTCCTGCAGCCGGGTAACCAGTTCCGCCTGGAATTTCACGGAACCACCCATGGCGCGTAAATTCCTAACAATAGGCTGGGGTTGGAACCGGCGATAGAAGGCCATGGGGGGGTTTACACGCTATACGCTTATCCTATCTAATAGATGGTAAGCAGCTCTGGACTCCTCAACTCTCTTTTTCACTCATTGAAGCAGGGGTGTGGCAAAGCCTTCCAGATCGAATCAGAGCCAACAGGAGACGATGATGAAACGAACCATGGAAGCGGTTGGATTCACGGTTTTTTTGTGCGCCGCCAGCGGGGCTTACGCCGCGTTGCCCGAAGGCCTGTTCTCCCTTTCCGGAGAGGGAAGCGTGGGCAGCTGGCTGATGTTGGCTCCAATTCCAAATCCCGCGGGAACCGGCGCTTTGGCGGGATTGGACCAGGATTTGTTGGAGGGAGAAGCGCAGTTGGCTCCCACGCGGGGGCAGGAAGTCCGTGTCAGCGGGAAAACATTCTCCTGGACACCGGTGTTCGAGGAAAACCCGCAAGTCGCACTCAGTCAGCGGTTCGAGGGTATGGACCAGGTCACGGCTTACCTTTATTGCGTGGTGGAGAGCCAGGAGGAACTCCCGGTGGTGTTGCAGATCGGCCGGGACGACGCCGCCAAAGTATGGTTAGACGGAGAGGCCGTATTGACCGATACGGCGGCCCACGGCCTGTTCGACAAGCGGACCGAAGTGGCAGTCACTCTCAAAAAAGGCCGCCAGCCCTTGTTGGTGAAAGTCAGCCAGGACAGCGGATTTTGGGGATTCGGCCTGATGATCAAGGACGCGAATGGCCTGGTTCCTCAAGGCGTGCGGGTGGTACTGCCCGGGAATTTCGAAGAGGAGGAATACCTGGACCATGTATTGCGGTTCAGCGCGCCGCCCTTGGTGGATCAGGCAGGCAACCGCGTGCTCCAGGTAAAAGCCACGGCGGTGGGTGATCCCGCCATGGTGGAATCGATTGCCGTTGTGGATCTTCAAAAATCTGGGCAAACGTTGTTCTCCACTGGCGCGATGAAAGAACGACGGATCTCGATACCCCTCCCCCGAAGCGATAAAAGCCAGGAGGTACTCTGGCGCGTGACCCTGCAAGGAAAGTCCTTCGAAAAGCGCTTTTCTATCGCGCCTTGCCGGAATTGGCGCGTGTATCTGCTTCCCGGATCGCACGTGGACATCGGTTACACTAATCTGCAAGCAATTGTACTGGACGATCATAAGAAATTTTTTAAGCAAGCCATGGACTTGTATGAGCAGTCGCTGAAAAGGGGCTATATGCACGACGCGCACTACCGGTGGAATCCCGAGGTGACATGGGTCATCAAACATTATCTCGCCGAAGAGCCGGAAGCGGACCGGGAGACCCTGCTCGGTTATTTGCGGCGCGGCGTGTTCTCGCTGGATGCCCTTTATTGCAACCTGCTTACCGCCTTATGCGGAGACGAGGAAATCGTCCGCAGCGTCTATTACGCCACCCATTTGGCGGAGAAGCATCACTTGCCGCCCGTGATTTCGGCCATGATCACCGACGTGCCCGGGTACACCTGGGGCACGGTGCCGGTACTGGCGGACGCGGGCGTGAAATATTTCCAACTCGGGCCAAATTTCGACGCCCGCATCGGCTTCGCCACCAAGGCACTGGGGCCACGGCCTTACTATTGGATCGGCCCGGACGGCCAAAGCCGGGTGCTGGTTTGGAACACGGGATATGGCTATGCCAGCATCTTCAACCTGATGCAATCGGAGCGCGGCTTCGATGATTTCCTCTCCGCGCTGGCTTCATTCGAAGCGGATCCCGAGTATCCCTACGACGTGGCCCAGTTCCGCTCGTATTTTTCCGATAACACGCCTCCCCCGGCTCATCTTTCGGAAGTGGTCCAAGAATGGAATTCCCAGTACCAGGTTCCCCGTTTGATTATGGCGGGAACCCCGGCGCCGTTCGAGGATTTGGTAAGCCGGTACGCGGACAAGATTCCATCCTACCAAGGCGATTATACGCCCTATTGGGAGGACGGCGCGGCCTCTTCGGCACGGGAAACGGCCATGAACCGCCAAGCTACCCTGCGCCTGCAGGACGCGGAAATAGCCTGGACGTTCGCGAAGATTTTGGGCAGTGAATGCCCCTATCCGCAAAGAGATTTGGAGACTGGCTACGATTTCGCGATGCTCTACAGCGAGCATACCTGGGGGGCGCACAACAGCATCTCCCAGCCCGATTCTCCCTTCGCGCAAGACCAATGGCGGGTCAAACGGAGTTTCGCGGAAAATGCCTTGTGGCGCGCGTCGCAGATGAAGGACGAAGGCCTGAAAGCACTGTCCCGGCAGATTCAAAATGACCAAACCTTCGCCTATGCGGTTTGGAACCTCTCGCAATGGCCGCGGTCGGATTGGGCCGTGCTGCCGTACCAGAAACAGACAGACGCGCTCTCCCTGGCGGAACAGTGGGTGGCCGTGGATGCCGCAGGTAATAAATCACCCGTGTATAAGAACGAGCAGGGCTATGTTTTCCGGGCGAACGAGATTCCCGCCTTTGGATACAAGGTATATCAATTCCTGCCCGAATCGTATGCCCCGGCTCCTGCCAAGGTGGAAGCCAGCGCGGCGGAAGGCCTCCTGCGGGGGGGGCCCTGGGAGATCAAAACAGACTTAAAAACCGGGGCAGTCCAATCCATCATGTATCTGCCGCTTAACCGGGAATTGGTGGACGCGGCGAGTCCTTATGGCTTGAATCAATACCTCCACGTGCTTGGGCCGAATGGGAAGGACAGCCGGAGCGCGGACCAGGTGATTTGGTCATCCGCGGTGTCTGAAACTGGGGCCTACGGCTCTCTCATTGCGCAGGTGAAGGCACCGGGCGTGGAGTGGCTGCGGCAGGAGATCCAACTCCATCCCGATCAGAACCGCATCGAGTTTATCAATACCATGGACAAAAGCGACATCCGGGACAAGGAAGCGGTGCGTTTCGCTTTTCCGTTCCTGGTTGCCGGCGGTGGTTTCACTATGGAGATCCCGCTGGCATCCATGCGGCCGGAGAAGGACCAGATCCCCGGAGCCAACCGCAATTATTACACGGTCCGCCGCTGGATCGATGCTTCCAACGACGAATGGGGTGTCACCCTCGTGGCACATGACGCGCCGCTGCTGGAATTCTGTGGCATGCATGCCGAACAGCCCTGGCTGGAACATCTGCCACTCACGAACACGCATGTGTTTTCATATGCCATGAACAACTATTGGTTCACGAACTACAAGGCGAGCCAGGGTGGCCCGGCGGTGTTCCGTTACTCGCTGGTGTATCATGACAGTCCATTCAAGCCGAGCAGGGCGTCCCGGTTCGCGGATCAAGTCAGCTCGCCGTTGTGCGTGATGCCGCTCCCCATAACGGAGACTTCTGAAAAGCCGGCGCTGGCGGACAAGGAGAAATCTTTGTTCAGCGTGGAATCTGCCAACGTATTGGTCCAGATCATCAAGCAGGCGGAAGATGGCCAGGGATTGATCATCCGTTTCCGGGAGCTGGATGGCGTTGATTCCAACACCGCATTTCATTGCGGCTTATTCTCCGCTTTCAAGTGGCAACGATGCGATTTGGTGGAGCGTCCGATCCCAGGTGAAGAAGGCCAATCGGAGAACGGGATTCTCCCTGTATCTATCCGTGGGAAGGCTATTCAGACGTATCGGATCCAAAAAATGTAATTGAATCAATTCACTCTCGGCGTTTCACTCCCCTCACCCCGGTCTATTCCAGGGGAAGAGGGAGGATTTGTGGAGGGTATTGTCTGAATCAGGATGGTCAGGATGGACAAGATGTTCAGGATAGGAAAGTTATAGGCCCAGGGTTAAAACCCAGGGCTGCTGCAAGGCCGTCCCCTGAAGAGAACTCCCATGAGGGAAAGACTCCAACCAACTCCAGAGAAGACCGGCAGGGCGAAAGGGCTTTTACCCATGCAATCCGCCGGACCAGAGAAAGGGACGTAGGGGTCATTCTCTCCAAACGGTTTGCTGGAATGGCATAGCAAACCAAAAAGAAAAAGTACGCACGGACCGGATGAGCCTGAACAATGGATATGCATTTACCGGATGAATCTTTATGAATACCCTGAAGCGCAAATATGGTCCCGCGGCCTTGGTCACCGGGGCGTCGTCGGGGATCGGCCGGGCGTTCGCCGAAGAACTCGCCGCGCGGGATTTCGACTTGGTGCTGGTAGCCAGGCGCGGCGGACGGCTGGAACAAATCAAAAACGATCTTGAAGCCCGCTTCGGTATTTCCGTGATGCCGATCGTGCAGGATTTAACCGCGTCCGGCGCGGTACGCCGGGTCTGCGAGGAAATCCAGAAATCCGGATGGGACATCGGCCTGTTGATCAACAACGCCGGCTTCGGCAGCCAGGGGGAATTCGACACCCTGGACTTGGAAAACGAGCTGACCATGGTGGACTTGGCCTGCCGCGTTCCCGTGGAATTGACGCATCGCTTGGTTCCGGGGATGAAACAACGCCGGCGGGGCGGGATTATCTTCGTTTCCAGTGTGCTCAGCCAGTTCCCTTCCCCCTACATGGCCACCTACGCGGCCGGAAAATCGTTTGAGTTTTCGTTTTCCAATTCGCTGCATGGTGAATGGAAGGCGTATGGCATTGATGTGCTGGCATTGCTTCCCGGAACCACGGACACAGAATTCTTTCAAGTGGCCCAATCGCAGCGGCGTATTTCCATGCCCAAGGCCGATCCCCGCGCGGTTGCCCGCACCGCTCTGCGCGCCCTGGGGAAAAAGCCCTTTGTGGTGCACGGGTGGAGCAACAAGGTCTCGGTGTTCATGTCCCGCTACCTGCTCACCCGTTGGCTGATTGGCCTGGTGCGTTGGTATATGAAGCCCCGGTCGCGATGACTTTGCTTAGGTGGATTATGCCTTACGCTTTTCTCGCGGGGAAAGAGGACCTCATCGGAATCAGGCAGGCTTGACGGCCACCAGCATGGCCCGTTCACTTTTTCGATGATATGGTTCAGCCTGAAAGTTGCCGTAGAGGCCATCCACCCGCAAATTGGCTTGGTTGACCAGATGCGATAATTCCCACCCGTTGAACATCCAGGGCCGGTAATCGTACACATGGGTGGTGCCATCGGGAAAGTGAACCGTGATCCGGTTGTGCAACCGCCGTTGATTGTCCGTCAACGTTCGGTATTCACTCACCGTTATATTCCCGTGGACTGATCGATGAACCTGATTTAATCCAGACAGCACGAAATGGCGGTTCATCACATCGATCAACACTTTCCCGCCCGGCCGCAACACCCGGGCGTATTCCTTGACGATATGCAGATTCTCCTCTTCCGTATCCCCATATCCAAAGCTGCTGAACAAACAAATGACGAAATCGAACGAACCGTCCCGGAACGGCAGTCGTTGCATCAAGCCGCGCACCCAGCGGGGAGGCGCATCGGCCGGTTCGCGGATTCCTTGAGCCTGGGTCAACAGGTAGGAAGAAAAATCGAGCCCCACCACGGTGTAACCGCGCCGGGCCAGCTCCCAGCCATGACGTCCCGCCCCGCAAGGCGCATCCAGGATGAGATGATCTTTTCTCCACCGCAACACCTTTTCGCAAAAATCCAATTCCATCCCGGTCCGCCAGGGAGTCGTCATGTCCTGGTATAACGCAAGGTAATCGGGACTATTGAAAAAGTGATACGCCCAGTGGGTGGTGAAGTCCATTAGTTTTCTGATTGAGTCATTGCGCCATCGGAAGGAAGGATTCGATCTCCCGTTGGATCTTCTCAAAAATATTCGTCACCTGGTCCCATCGGTTTTCCTTTTGAATATGCGCGGCGGTGAACAAGATCAATCCACTCGCAGATGCCTTTGCCCCATGCCAGGCGGCCTCCTCAAATTCCTCCGCCGATAACGGTGCGGGATCGCTTACGGCCTGCACAATGGGCCAAACCGGCTTCTGGGTCTGCCGCCGGAACGCACTGGTGATTTCCGCAACCCATGCCGGTGGACGCCCGCATAATTTGTGATACACCATGGGCGAGAAGATATCAACATGCGCCGCCAGCACGCCGATATCCTGCCCCAGGATTTTCCGGATCGCGCCGTCAAAATCCACTTCCGTCCAGGGAATTCCGAACAACCCAAGCCAAACGTCGGGACGTTCCCGGTCACGTATTTGTTGTGCTTCCTCGACCCAGGAGCGGATGGTTTCAACCTTGAAATCCACCCAGCGGCCGGGCCACTGAGTTTGGATAAACCGGGCCTTTTCTGGAAGGGTGGATCCCGGCAATAAGATGCCCGCGAATTGTTCGAACTGCCGTAATGCATAAGAACTGAAGCAATTGTCCACCAGCCTGGGCTTGGGTTTCTCCCACCGCGCCGCATAGCGGATGAAATCCAGCCAAATTCCCTGAATGTGGGGATTTTTCAGACGCTTCCGGAAATCCTCGAGCCGCTTCTGCCGCAGATCCGGATGACAGGGGCTAAGCCCGTGATACCAACCATCGGGCGGCAACTCTCCCCCTGCCGGGGTGATGGGCCGCCATTCGGGATGGGACCGGTAAAGTGCCCGGCCGGCAAAAACGGGCAATTCTTCGAAGCAAAAAATCTCCGCTTGCCGCAAGAGAGAAAGCATTGAGTCTTCTTCACGGAGTGAAACAAAGACCGCGTTGATCCCGTGCCGCCGCAACCATTCGGGAATCGCCTCGGGTTTCATGCCGGCGAATGGCTGGGCTTGGGATGAAAAGCCATAAACCGCGCGAATCATCGGCAACGGGGGACGAACCCAGGAAGCATTCTCCAAGCAACGCCCCATATCCACGGGGAGGCAAATCCCAACAGGGAAACCAACCAGAAGGAATAAAATCCTCCCCGGATCCACGCGGGAAATCCAGCGGCTCAAAATGGTTTTCCAGGAATGTATTATTTTCATGGTTTGTGCCAATCGACTGATCATCGTTTTTAGGTGTTTTTCAAACCCAAGCCAAAATAAAATTGTGGCTGATGAAAGGAGAGAAACAAAGGGATTGACGGGATGCGGGAATTGACCACAATCAAATGGGATTGAGTTCCGGTTATCCGAGAAATTCCCCTGAAGCCCGTTTTATAGGAAAGCAAGTTAAAAAAATGGTGTATGCGCCGGTAGCTCAATGGATAGAGCACCTGACTTCGGATCAGGCGGTTGGAGGTTCGAGTCCTCTCCGGCGCGGGCTTGATTTCATAAGACTTACGTCACCATTTTCCGCCTTATAAAATCTCAGGTGCTAGCAATATGCTAGCAGTCGAACGAAAAATGCCTCTTTTCCCGGTATCCCATTCCCTTCCATCCGCGCGGGTCAATCAACCGCCCGGCCGGGCGGTCATTCCAATCAAGGAAGGGGTAAAGCCATGAACCAAGAATCAAGCGCAGTGCGGGAGGAGAGCATCCGGGATATGCTGGCCGTCTTTGAGGCTAGGCTGACGGGCCAGCCGGGCGGTGAGTCGTGGAGGGAACTGTCCGCCATGCTGAACGGAGCGCCGCCGTGGCGGGCAGAACTGAACCGCCGTTGGGCCCATCGGGAGGATTGGAAGGCATTCCTCCAGTGGGAGATTGATTTCCAGGCCGAACAATGGAACCGGGATTCCCTGCCTGCGGGCCGCTTCCCCAAGCCGATCCGGCCACGGGCTGAGCAGGCCGCCGCTGGCCGCCACGTCGAGGAAAAGATTCTCGTCGAGTTCACGCCGGGAGTCCGCGCCTTCGCGCCGGTGGTGGAAGTTTTGTCTGATGAGTATCGCGTTGTTGAGTGGGATCAGCCGGGGGTAGGGTTGGTTCGCGGTTGCGCCGTGAGGACGGATACCCACAACGGTTGCGGTGAATTTCTTTGGGCCTGGGATGGAACATTTGAGCCAGTTGAAGAAGAGCAGCAGGCCGCCGGTTAAAGCCGGTGGTTTTTCGCCTGCCAAGCCGCGAGCAGGACAATCAAAGCCAGCGTTATTTCGTAGAGCATCGTTTTCATCCTGAATCCCGCCCGCCGTGGATGTTTGCCATGACGGGCGGTTTTCTTTTAACTTTTGTTACACCTTTCAAGGATTTCGCAAAGTTCTGTGTCAATCTCTGCTTCGGACATCTCATCCACAGGCTTTTCCGTCACGGATGCTTCCAGGTAGTTGCGCCGTCCCCAACGCCGGGGGAAGCGGCGTTCGAGTAACCAGGCGAGAGCGCGCCAATCGGTCTCGACTGTGGATTCCTCGATGATTTCCTCGATGTAAACCGGCTTGCCGTCATCATCGAGAACCGGCCTGCCATTCTCAATGAGGGGTTTCTTGGCTGTCCGGTATCGAGTAACGGGATGCCCCATCCCCGCTTCGTTGATAGCGGCCACCGCTTCCGTTTCGCTCTGAGCCATCGCGCGCGATAGCATGTCGGAAAAAGCCTTGAATTTATCCTCTGTCTTCGCGGTTACGCCTTTGCGAATCCACGTGTAGAGCGTATCTCTATGGATTCCCGCTAGGGCCGCCGCCGTCTCGAGATAGTTCCCGTGACGGACCGCGGTGACGATGGTATCCTGAATCCGCTGGTTGAGTTTTGTCGAGCCTATGGGCCTACCGTTAGGCTTCGTGCTTCGGGTGACAACGTCTGGTTGTTTCTTCATGGCTTTGCCCTCCTTCGCCGTGGCCGATGGCAACGCCGGGGCGGTTTCCGGGTGGCGTACATACCAAGCATACGCGATACGGCCTGCTCAGCGTCATCGAGGCCGATCAGGGTAGCGCGGTCCGCCGCGATGGATGGTGTGCTTGCCACCAAGTCATCAGGGCCGGGGAGGCTGGCCACTTCCCGCAACAAGTCATCCACATCGTCCAGGCCGGTGAAAAATTCATCGAATTCGGGAACGGCTTCGGGTTTAAGGAACGGGAGTTCCATCAACGAATCGTTACCAGGCTTGAGCTTCGGTCTTTTCATGGCATATTTTTCTCCACGTCGGGTTTCAATTCATTGTAAGCACGGGACATTGCTTGATTTATAGGCATTTCATTGGAGTATTTTCCAACCCGTCCCGCGAATTCGAGCCTTAACGCCTTGGGCCAATTGGAAACCAGTTTCGCGATGTCCGGGCCGGGAACGGCGGATTTCGGTTCCTGTTTGCCGGGAGGCGTCGGCCACATCCGTTTGTGCAATTCGGCTTTTTCTGCTTCCGTTAGGGCCGGTTTTTGCGCGGGGGCCACAGGGCCGGCCGTTTGCAGGACGAAGGCCGCCGCGTTGCCTTCGCTGTATCCCGTACGCTTCATCACATCCTTGATAGTCTGGACGAAGCATTTCCTCCAGGCCGCGTCCCACGTACGCCAATGGCGAAGCAGAATTTCCCGCGTCGCCGGATGCATGTCGTGAAACGGAAAATCGTCCGCATGAGCCGGGGCCGGTGAATCGGCGTCGGCATCAGCCGGAATAAAAGGCAACAAGTCGCGGTATGCCTTTTCTTGGGCCGCGTTGAGGTTCAGGCCGCGAACCGTGATCCCAAGGCTGCGGTCCTGGTTCATGAATCCCTTCACCATCAAATTAAACCGCTTGCGGTATTCATCGGGCCAGGATGCCACAGCACGCCTGATGGTGGACATGTAGGCTTCCACGCGCCGGGTTTCGGACGATTCCCATTCCCGGATTGCGGCAAGGAAGGTTTCCCGGTCTGTCTGCGCCGCCGCATTGATTTTGTCTTGCCATTGGGGATCGGTATCCAGGCCGGATGGCCAGATTTTCCCCAATCGTTCCATAACCGCGCCGATTGCCGCGAAAACTTCGCTTCGGTCGAGTTTCGCCGGGGGGCCGGACGGCCGGGGGCCGCGTTGCCGCCGGTATTCCTCGATCCGCTGGATTTCGTCCGCTTGCGCCTGCCGCCGTTCATCCGTCCAGGTGGATTGTTCCTTCTCGATGTACCGCCGCATAGTGTCCTTCGGAACGGCGGAATGCCAGTCATCGTCCTGGGCGGTGGGTTCCACGGGGGCCGGTGGAGTGTCTTCCGCCGGTGAAGGCAAGGCCGGGGAGGGGTCTGAATTTTCTAAAAAACCGGGGATA
Source organism: Candidatus Omnitrophota bacterium (assembly GCA_013177805.1). Taxonomy (GTDB): domain Bacteria; phylum Hinthialibacterota; class Hinthialibacteria; order Hinthialibacterales; family Hinthialibacteraceae; genus JABLXU01. Next base: position 9,917 of record JABLXU010000057.1, on the reverse strand, counting down.
GGCCTGCTAAAGTTGCTAAAGTTGCTAAAGTTCCCGGTTTCCCCCCCCTGTTCATCCCCAGGTTTAGCAGGTTTAGCAACTTTAGCAGGGGGGGGTGGCGTTTTTTTGAAAATCTCGTAGGGGTCAAAGTGGAATCTCATGATCGTACCTCCCAAGCAACTTTCCTCTTCATCCCGTCATATTCCGCGCCGCCGGGAAGAGGGATAATCCAGTTGTGATCTTCGAGAATGCCAAACGCATCCATGGCCGTTTTCTTGTCCCGGATTTGATTCGGGCCGCGTTGATAAGCTTCCGCCAACGTGATGATTTTCTTGCCGTTCTTGTGGAGCCAATCGAGTAGGGCCTGGGCCTTCAGGATTTTTGCGTCAGAAATGGCAGAGGTCTTGATTCGCAAGGCTTCAGAGAGGTAATGCTGCATCAGGATGATTCCCTGGGCCATCGAATCGAATCTAACACTCTCCGCGTCCAGGTTGTTGGTTAACTCTATGACGGCAGCCAGCCGGGCTGCGTGTTCCGCCGCCTTGCAGGCTATCCCTTTAATCGGATGAAGCTCCTCGCCTTCTTTTATCTGCTCCTCAACGCCGTCATGGAATCGAATGAAGGCTTCCTTGGCATCGGCACTCAAGCGGATTCGCCTGGGCCGTAACTCAGATTCTGAATCTTCCCGGAAGGGAAGGGGGGCATCGAGGATTTCCTTGATTCTTTGGCGATATTGTTGAAACTCCGGGACGTTGTGAGCATTGAATGCTTCATACATCCGCGTTCCACAGGTCGATTCCGGCCACACAAAGAGGAAGCGCGGGAGTAGGCCTTGCTCTTCGAGGGCCAGGTTATCCAAGAGAAGAGCCGCCACGTTAGGTTGTGCCATCAGGTGGATGGATAAACGCCTGCCGCGAACAACAATGGTCCCATCACCAGCGCGGATTCGGTTCAGTGGTTTTCCTCCCCAGAGGTCGGATAGTCCGCCAGCCGTTCTGAGCATATTTTCGGGATTCATCCCATATCCGCCCAGGAAGCGCGCGCCTTCGCCGGAGAAAATCCCCAGGGAAGAACATCCCAAGTCGTGATAGTGCTTGAGCAGGCCTTCAATTGTTGGATCATCGAGAAGAAGCAGGGGGCTGCGCGGGGGGGTTGGGGGGTCGCCAAGTTGCGCCAGGGCTTCCCTCATTGCATCCCTTTCCTTGTTTTTTTGTGACAGGGCTTTATCCTTCGCTTTTTTGTAGATTTCCATTTCCTTCTCGAATAGTTTCTTCTCGCGCTTGTATTCGTCTGTCCGGGTATCCTGGATTTCCTTGTGAGGAAATAGGGCCAGGTCGTCAACGGCAGTCTTCCGTTCGCCGGTTGTTCCAACGGTGAGGAAAAAATTGGAGAGAGGAAAAACGCGCCCGTCGATTTCGATGTCCGCATACGGTTGAACCGCCAGAGTCGCCGCCGCCAATACGGAATTTCCGCACATGGCCATGGGGGCCTTGGTCGCCCGCTGGATAACCTTCGCCGCCGGTCCCAATATGGGGCCAAGCGCATCCACGGGGAACGGCTTGGCCGGTTCGATTACTCGCACAAGGGGGAGCGGTGGTTCGGTTGCCTGGGCCGTGTCCGCCGCGCCGGTGGGGGCCACGTCTGCCGGTGGTTGCCATGCCTGCGCCGCGTTGACGATGTCGAGCAGCGCGGCTTTGATGTCGGGTAAACTCATGCCATCGAGCAGCCGCGCCTCGATCCAGTCCGCTACATCCCCTTTTTCCGGCAGGCCGGGCAGGGCCACAACTTTGATCGAGGCCGCTGCGCCGTACAGAGAGCGCGCTACGTCCAGGGCGTGATCCCGTCCGGGAGTGTCGTTGTCGGGCAGGATGACGATGAGCCTGCCTGCCAGAATTTCGCGCGCCTGCTCCGCCACAAAGCGCCACTTGCCCGCGCCTTCGGGGTTGCAGGTTGCCACAAGTTCGATCAGCTCAAGGCGTTCAACGTCCTTCTCCCCCTCGACGATAAAAACAGGTTCTTTAGGATCAGATAGCAATTCGGGGAGGTGATAAAGGACGCGCCGGGCCGCCGGGAAGTGCTTTCGCGGGGCATCCGGCGGGATCGTCCATCCCTTCTCTTCCGCTTTTTTTGTGGGATACCACTTGCCGTTTTTCGATTGGAAATACTCTCCCTCATCCAGGGAGGAAATCCAGTTTCCCGCGCCGTCGGGCCGTTGTTGAAAGAAGCCCTTGGGATCGGTTCGGCATACCTGGAGGAGCAATTCTTCATTTTTATCCAGGTAGTTATAACGGGCAACCACATCCCTCTTGTTGCCGTTGCCATTCCGGGCCGGAGAGGATTCATACCGCGCGGGGCCGTGTTCCGCGCCGCAGTTGCAGGGGCCTTCCATTCGGTGGGCGTAGGTTTTCGAGTTGGGACTCAGAGGCAAGCCGTGAGCGTGTTCCTCCCGCGTGCAATGCGCGTACTTCCCATCCCCGGATATAAATCCATAACAACGTTGTTTACTGCCGCGCGGGGCCTGCTCATACCCTCTGCAAATGGGGCAGGGTGAAGATTTTGTGAACCGCTTGATGGTTGACTTGTTTGGATGTAAACTATTCATGACTTAACTTTCTCCCCGCCCGCCTGGGCCTTACTGCCTGCCTGGGTCGGGCGTTTTCTTGCCTGTGAAGTAATAGGGAGTGTAATTTCCACGACTAAAAAAAAGCGCGAGTCACTTCACGCGCCGGGCCTTGCTGTTGGACGGGGGGTTGCTCACATCGGGGCCGGGATCGCTGGTTGACGTCCGCAACCGGCTTTCCTGCCAGGCCAGCAGATCGATCAGCCGGTACCGGATGCACCGTGCAGAAACGAAAACATACTTCGGGCCGCCGCCGGTGATGCGGTATTTCTGCAAAGTTTTGTAGGACAAACCAAGAAGTCGGGCCGCCTGTTTTTCGCTGTACTGGACAATGACGGATTCATCAATTTGGGCAGTCTGAATTGACATAACTATCCTCTCGTTAGGTTTGCGCAATGGGAGCGCGGGCCTTCATTTCAGGAAATTGGCGGGTGATGGTTATGTTCGCGCCATCTTCGCGTACCGCATCGTGGAGGGGATGCGTTCCCTGAAAAAACGAGAGTTACAAAGCCGCTTTCAATCCTTTTTTTATGGAACAAGCGGTTATGTGGAATTATGGTAGCGCATTACAGACAAGTCAAGCGTGTTTTTGTCCCGTCATTTTTCATCATTCCCGCCAAGATGTAACACTTTGTGTAATCTTAGAAACAAATTATAAAAAAGTACGAAAACTGCCTTCCGGTTGTTACGTTTGCTTACAATGGCGGGAAGAAAAAATATTTGTGGGCGGGAATAAGAAGCTTTGTTTTCCGGGCCATGGTTTGTATAGGGTGGCGGGAAGAACGTTCAACCTGGGGCAAATGCGGCGGTTGTTTTTGGCGGTGGGATGGTTAGGCGGTATCGGTTTTTTTCTCTCGAATTTCGGTAAAGAGAACGATGTTTTCACCTATGATTTCATCCAGCCGGTTGACGGTGTCGCGGATTGGATCATCACACAGTCGCGCGTAAACTTCAGTGGTCTTCCGGTCCTTGTGATTCAGCGCGCCGCTGATATGTTGCAACGGGACTCCGGCTTGCGCCAGCCAACTTGCCGATGTTCTTCGCAGGTCGTGGACGTTGACGTGATCCAGTCCAGCCGCCGCGCGGACTCGCCGCCAGGGCTTGTCAACATTCCACAGTCTTTTGCCAAGTTCGGTTTCGGATGGAAAGATATAATCGTTTCCCGCCTGCCGGGGTAATTCCCTGAGTATCGCAAGCGCGGATTCGGACAGCCGGATTTCGTAGGGCTGGCCATTCTTGGAATCCTTCAGCCGCAGAACCTTTTGATCCCAATCCACGTCTCCCCATTTCGAGGTCAACAATTCGGTCTTTCGCGCCGCCGTGTACAGAGTTAGTTTGATGAATGCTTTAAAGTAAGGATTCGCTTCCCGGTCCAGTACCGCGAATAACTTCGGCAGGTCTTCTTTTTTCATGAAAACCGCGCGGGAACGTTCACGGAATTTCGTAATCAACCTGGCCGGATTTACGCAATCCCAGGCGATGTATTCATTTTTCCGGGCATACTCGAACAAGGCCGATAGAAGGGAAATAACGCGGTTTGCCTCATAGGGTTTTTCTTTACCCAATTTCCGATGAAAATTGACAACTTCCGCGCGGGAAATATCAACAATCCTTCGCGCGCCGAAGGCAGGTAGCAAGTAAGCATTCAGCCGTCTTTGATCTTCCCGCCAACTTTTTTTATGAATCCGGGAATGGTTTTGCAGATAGTCATCCGCCAGTCCCGCGAAGGTTGATTTATGGGCCTTCTTCTTTTCCTCCGCCGGATCGCCACCCTGGTTCGCTTCAACAAGGATTTCTTGCGCCCGCTTGCGGGCCTGATCCACGGTGAGAACGCCGAACCGCCCGATGGTTATGATTCTTTGCTTGCCGCCAGTCCGGTAAAAAACAATGAAGCTTTTGGTCCCGCTGGGCGTGATCCGCAATCCAAAGCCGCGTAACTGCCCATCCCATAGTGCGTAGAATCCCTTTTTCCCCTTCCCCTTGTAAACCGCCTTGTCGCATACGGTCTTTGTAAGTTTCATGGCCATCTCCCTTCTTTTTTGAACGCCTGACTTGAAATGGTGCTAGCAGGGTGCTAGCATATTATATAGGAAACGGGAGGAAACGGAAGAACGTGGATTTTGAAATTCCCTTGAAAAAACGGGGATTTTGGGAAGTGATGGGAAACGGGAGACTATACAACGTCAGACTTCGGATCAGGCGGTTGGAGGTTCGAGTCCTCTCCGGCGCGGACTTGATTTCACAAGACTTACGTCACCATTTCACCCCCTTGTAAAAAAGCCGCGATACCAAAGCGATACTATTGGAGAGAAAACTAAACGGTTCTCCCGGTTTTCGGCGAGCCGCATCTCCAGGCCACCGCTGGGCGCTTTCCAAAACCGCGCCCCTACCCCTTCGGGCGCCATCCCGCCCCTGAACCAACCCAACGCCCACTGCCGGAACAAGAAAGCCGGCCGGAAAAAGAACCCTCCCGGCCACCGGCGCTCCCAGCCCAATCCCATCGGCCGCCGGGAAGAACACCATATGGCACTTTGTCTTAGCTAAGAGTACCTGATCCACAAAATAATTCACGGCAACCGCAGCGAGTAGGGCGCGGGGACGCAAGCAGGGTTGAGGAGCATCCTCCGCACCCTGCAACACCGGGGGCACAAGCCCATTGATACCCTTGTGGTATGCCTGTAAATCCCCCTCCAGGATGGCAAACTGCCACTCTTAACGCAAAACCCTCTGCAGACGGGTAAACAGTTACAATTTAAATTATTGTTGAGGTGCAGGATATGGTGCTGACCGCTAGCCAACTCCCTCTCCCCCGGGGAGTGGGCCGGAGTGAGGGGGGCCTGAAACGTTTCAGGGTGGGCTCAAAGCGCAGCGGAGCCCACCAAATGATCGAGCCCTGGATTTCTACCCTGGGCCATACGCAAATCATTCAAACCGTGCCTCGATTTCCGCGTCCGACAGCGCCCGGTTGAAAACGCGGACCTCATCGAGGAAGCCATGGAAATCCACGCCTATATAAACGGGATTGGAATTGGTGTCAATCGTATATCTCGGCAATTTGGGGAGCGTCTTGGCGGTGGATGACGCATTGACATAAATCCACATGACTTTCGTTGCGGAATCATATGTCCCGGCAATTTGATTCCATTGTCCGAACACCAATGACGTATCCGCGGCAACCGTTTGCAGTCTCTTGAAAAGGTAGAGCGATAATTGGGGATAGCCGTTCACCAAACTTAAAGAATAAGCGTTGCTTTTTTGAATGATAATCCCATTGTTGCTGCGGGGATACACCCAGGCTTCCAGGGTAATGGCGCTGGGGATGTCCAGGCTGGCGCTGTCGGGAATCTCAATCCAATCACCGTCTCCGTCCAACGCCAGGGCGAATCCGTCTATGCCGCCGGACACGAGATCCGCATCGCTATTCGGTGTGCCGAAATTGCCATTGCTGGAAACATCGATAATCTGTCCATCCTGGGTGAGATGTTCAAATGTATAATGCGCCATCTGGTCGGCCACGGATTCAAGGATAGTAAATTGAATAACGGCTTCGCTTGTATTATCGTCTTGATCCATGGCATAAACAGAATAAGTATAACTCTCCCCATCCATGTGTCCGCTGATTACCACATAGTGATTGTACCCATTCTCTGTCGTGAAGAATTCCCAAGAATCACCATCCCAATAGGCACAAACCGCCGGTTCATTTGTTGTACAATGGAAATTAACCACACTGATTCCGGCAGGGAAAATAGCATTCTCCTCTGGGCTGATAATAGTAAGCACGGGTGGAATCGTATCATCACCTTGCGCTATGGAGAACGTGATCGTTATGACATCCGAATAATTGCCTGCCTCGTCCCGCGCGCGGAAATAGTAAATATAATTTTGGCCATCGATCAGTCCGGACAAATTGACTTCATGATATTCCACATAGCCTTCCGGCGGCAAAGGCAGCCAGGTTACCTCATCAACCGAGTACCAACATCGCGTTGGCTCATCCGTTTCAACCCACATCGTTACCTCGCCATTGGCGTCCAGAGGGATTAGGCCGGAGGGCCCTGAGCCTAGTATCTCAGGCGGAACTGTATCCAGGAGTGGCGGTCCCGCCACAAACTCATACGCACCCCGGTCCGGGGTGGCGCCTTGGGGGATGGATATATCGTCGAGATCTACCTTGTAGCCCAAGTCCGCGCCGCTGTCGATGGCCGGGCTTCCGGCCTGCAAGCGGAAATTATTTGTAGTTTTGTCTAACGCACCCCAACTGCCTGATTTTATCAGTAAGGGATTGATCCAAACGAGATCGGTTTCATGAGCCGTGAAACCCAAGGTCGTGGCCGGCTGGGTGCTGAAGATGATATTATGCTCACTTCCAATATTTGCGCCGTTACGGACGATTTGCTGGATCCATTCAGAGAAAATAATGTTGTTTCGCATCGAAAATTGGCGGGGCAATGGATTGGCCCCCGTGGAAAATCCAATCAGCCCCCAGATGATGGGCCGAACACCGTCGTTATGTTGCACGATGGTGTTGTTATCAACCTGGATATTTTCGATATCCACGCCAAAAGATCCGCCATAGTGGATCATCATCGACAAGTCGTAGGCAGTATCTTCCCAAATATTTTGATAAATTTTCACATTGGTGACGCGGAAAGCGGGCGTTTTCGAAACCCCGCCGATTTCCGTGAAACCGTTGGTTCGCATCGCGTAATTGTGATGAATATTAATGTTATCCACATTGATATTGTTCCCTCCGGAATCCGTGAGCCAAGCGTAGATCTCCACCGCTCCTCCGTCCGTGCCGTAATCAAAGCTTTTGGCGACACAGTCCCGGAACGTGCAATACCGCACCTCGTTGTCGCTGTTGTTGATGTTGACTCCCACCGCGCCATAGTCATCCCCTGCTCTCTTCTTTGTATTGAGAACCATCGTGAGATCGTGGAAATTACAATATTCCACGAGATTGTTGGAGCCCACTAAATAAACTCCGATACCCACGCGAGTCATTTCACAATTCCGGACGGTGACATCATGCGCCGCGGCCCGCACAAACACGCCGGCTTCGTGCGTGTCTTGCAGTATCAGGTTTTCGATCAGGATGTAGCCCGCGCCGTCCAAAACATCCACGGTCCTTTGATAGTTGGTCCCCGGATTGGTGAGGACCGGCGCGTCATCCTCCTCCCCATAAGCCGAGTAGACAATGGGATTGCCGGTCATGCCGGAATGCTTCACCAACACGCAACCCGTCCAGGTACATCCCCGCTTGAATAAAATACGGTCGCCGGGCTGGAAGGTGACAGGCGGAGTCCGATATTCCGGGTAACTTACATTCGCCAAGGTTTTCCAGGGATCGTTCTCCGATGTTCCGCTGTTCTAGTCGCTGCCGTCTTGTGAATCCACATAATAATTCGTCCCGGCAGCAGAGCCGGCGGAAAAGGAATACAGAAAAACGGCCAAAACCAAAATGACATCACGCGGAATGAAGGTTCGAACGGTGCGAGTCATGGAAGGGCCACCTGCCTTTTTGGTATGAATCCCTCGGATCCCATGAGTTTACAAATAAATCTATTAAAAAAAATTATAATCAACTACGAATTCCATTACACCACAGATGGCCGCCAATGTAAAGCTAATTTTGAAAATAATGTACTAATTTATCCGGCTACGGCGAAAGGACAAATTTCGCCCCCGCTTCAAGGTTCCCCTCGCCCAATCCTCTCCCAAAGAGAGGAAATCGTTTCGCGTTCCCATTCGGAGCCATGCCGCGGATCAAGCACGGAGAACGTTTCGCATTTGGGCAAAGCGGTTCCCCCAGCCCTTTCAAGAAACCGCCTATAGCACCTCAGGGATTCAATTCAGGCGGATCCCCTCTCCCATATATACCTTGGCGCGGATCCATGCTACGATCCGGAACATTCAATTCACACGGAAAAGGATGAGACGATGCGCGGGTACCGGATGATTGGCCTCACGGGATGGATGGGAATGCTTGCGGCAGCGTTGGCCTTCGGTGACGGGATGCCGGAAGGGAAGACCTTCACGAATTCGCTGGGCATGATGTTTGTCCGTATCGAGCCGGGAACGTTCACCATGGGCTCGGGCGGCGAGGCGCTGCCGGAAGAGATTCTCGCGGCCAAGGAACACGGAGGGCGGAAGATCTGGCTGCCCCGGACCGGCGATTACGACGAACAACCCGCCCACCGGGTGACGATCAGCCGGCCGTTCTACCTAGGCGCGCACGAAGTCACCAACCGCGAATACGAACTGTTCGATCCCTTGCACATGCACCTGCGGGGTAAAAAAGGCTTTTCGATCGACAACGACGAGGCGGTGGTTTTCGTCAGTTGGCATGAGGCCCAGGCGTTTTGTGATTGGCTTTCCCAAAAAGAGGGGTTGCCTTACCGGCTGCCCACCGAGGCCGAATGGGAATACGCCTGCCGGGCGGGGACCCAAACCCTCTTCTCCACGGGCGATTCGCTTCCGGATGGATTTTTGAAGAATCCCGACAACAGCTGGTATCCCTGCGTCACCAGCCGCAACCGCGCCGAAGTGGTCCCGCTACACGTGGGCCAGACGCCGCCCAATCCCTGGGGACTGTTCGACATGCACGGCAACGTCGAAGAATGGTGCCTGGACACCTACGGTCCCTACGCGGCCGGGGATCAGACGGATCCCGTGGGCCGGGCGGAGGGCGAGTTCAAGGTCACGCGCGGGGGCAGCCACGGCACGGTGGCCTTTTACTTGCGTTCGGCCAACCGGATGGGCACGATTCCCGAGGATAAAAGCTGGTACATCGGTTTCCGGGTGGCCATCGGCGAACACCCGGACACCGAGCCTCTGCCTCCCATGCCGCCCGCTCCTTACCAGGTGAACGTGAAGCAAGAGATTCCGGCGGATCTGAAAAAAGGGCCGGATCCCAATAAACCGTATTACCACGGTCCGCGCCCCTATGTGAAAATCCCTGCCGGCTCGGAGGGGCCTCTCTTCTCGGAACACAATCACGATCCCGCCATCACCGATTGCCCCAACGGCGACCTGTTGGCCATTTGGTACACGACCGTGACCGAGCGGGGCCGCGAAGTGGCCATGGCCGCCAGCCGCTTGCGCTACGGGGCGGAGGAATGGGAGCCCGCCTCGCCTTTCTGGGACGCGCCCGACCGCAACGATCACGCCCCCGCGCTGTGGTTTGACGGCTGGCGGACGCTGTATCATTTCCATGGCCTCTCGGCGGCCGCCACCTGGGGGCCGCTGGCGATCGTCATGCGCACTTCCACCGATAACGGCGCCGCCTGGTCTAAAGCCCGCCTCATCCAACCCG